>NZ_SGOM01000099.1 GCF_022113815.1 Vibrio cincinnatiensis | reverse complement strand
ATGCATACATTAACAGCAAATGACGCTAAACGAAATTTTGGTGAATTGCTTCTAAATGCTCAACGTCAACCAATTAAAATCAGTAAAAACAGTAAAGATGCTGTTGTCGTGATGTCTATACATGACTACAAAGAGCTTGAAATGATCAAAGCCGAATACCTCAAATACTGCTTCAACGCGGCTAAAGATGACTTAGCAAAAGGTAATATCGTTGATGGTAAAGATTTTTTGAGTGAGCTGTAATACGCAATATGCATCATAAACAATATAAGCTGAGTAATTTAGCTCAAACTCATTTACGTAAAGTAAAAAACTATAC
>NZ_SGOM01000098.1 GCF_022113815.1 Vibrio cincinnatiensis | reverse complement strand
TGCGACACTAGCTCAGTTGGTAGAGCGCAACCTTGCCAAGGTTGAGGTCACGAGTTCGAACCTCGTGTGTCGCTCCAGAATAAACAGTATGGCGAAAGCGGTACTGAGATGTAAAAAGCATCAAAATAAATTTGTGTGCCCTGGTGGTGAAATTGGTAGACACAAGGGATTTAAAATCCCTCGACTTTCGAGTCGTGCCGGTTCAAGTCCGGCCCGGGGCACCATTCATTAAAGTAGAGATGAATAATCATCTTGAATGCGACACTAGCTCAGTTGGTAGAGCGCAACCTTGCCAAGGTTGAGGTCACGAGTTCGAACCTCGTGTGTCGCTCC
>NZ_SGOM01000097.1 GCF_022113815.1 Vibrio cincinnatiensis | reverse complement strand
AGCTAACGCCGCATTAAGGGGCAAGCAACGCTAACAGCTGCACTAAAACTAATCAGCCGTCACCTCAAATACCAACCAAACCCAAAATGCCACGCGTTGATTGTCCCTCTTAAATGCTTTGTTATGTAACTTTGCTAACCATTTCAAAGCATTACAAATAACAACATTGCCAAATATCGTTTAACTTACATGAAAAGTTAGCAGTAACCCAGTAGAATTTGCGTGATAACGACGAAACTGCTAGCCCTAGCTCAAAGAAAAAAGTGACTGCCACCAAGCTCATCGCAAACCCACTTTACCATTAAAACCCAGAGCAAAGACTCGAAGAACAAGA
>NZ_SGOM01000096.1 GCF_022113815.1 Vibrio cincinnatiensis | reverse complement strand
GACACATATGGGTCACTTTATATTCCCCAACATAACTTTCGATATACTCGTACTTCACTCTTGCTGCTTCGCGAAGTACGCCGACACCTTTTTTAGGAATTCCATCTCATCTCGTAGACGCTTGTTTTCGCGCCGAAGGGCGCGAAGCTCTTCAGACTCTTTCTTCGAGTAGTCAACACCGTCTAAGGTGTTAAACTGTTTATCAGATAGGCGTGTGAACTGGCGCTTCCAGTTCCGGATTTGCTGGGCACTAATGCCCAGCTCCCTAGCAACGGAGACGGCTGTTCGGCCTGGAAGACTGGCAAGACGAACCGCTTCTTTGCGGAACTCTTCGGTG
>NZ_SGOM01000095.1 GCF_022113815.1 Vibrio cincinnatiensis | reverse complement strand
GTTGACGTTGAGCATTTAGAAGCAATTCACCAAAATTTCGTTTAGCGTCATTTGCTGTTAATGTATGCATGGCTATTCTCCACAGTCTTAAATCTAATTGGAGTATAGTTTATCACATGAAGTGGTCAATATGATTAAATCGTGTGAAATGTGTGAAATGTGTGAAAGGGGAAGCTAACAAACGCCTCAAGCGGGACTTCCAACGCTCGCCACTTTTGGCTTTAATGAGTTTTGAGGTTATGGCTGGTTAGTTTTAGTGTAGTTGTTTGCGTTGTCAGCCCCTTAGGCGGGCGTTATGACTCCGAGTACCCCACGTTTAGTAGACACTTTACTAAGTTAGATCTAGGGTCTAATTGAGAGGTGATT
>NZ_SGOM01000094.1 GCF_022113815.1 Vibrio cincinnatiensis | reverse complement strand
CTCATAAAAGTTAACGATCGAGTCTGTTCATATTTGATAAGCTTTGTGCTTCTCGTTCTTCGAGTCTTAAGTTCATCCTTAACAGTTGAGTGATTTTGCGATGAGCTTGGTGGTCGTGATTTTTTCTTTGAACTAGACCATGAGTTTCGTTGTTGGCAAGTGAATATTACAGGGTCAATGTTAAACTCACATGTTGTTTTCATTTGGTTTGTTCTGATGTTTCTTTGGTAAGGGATTGAAATGGTTTATAAAATCGCCTAACAAAGCATTTAAGAGGGACAGTCAACGCTTGGCAGTTTTGGTTTGGTTGGCATTTGAGGTTTCGGTTGGTTAAATTGAGCGCAGTGGTTTGCGTTGCCAGCCCCTTAATGCGGCGTTAGGCTA
>NZ_SGOM01000093.1 GCF_022113815.1 Vibrio cincinnatiensis | reverse complement strand
GTTCAACTCATTACGAATGCACTGAAAATGGCGTTCAAATCACGTAAGCCGCCTAAGGGGGTCATAATCCATTCAGATCGTGGTGTACAATACAGGGCACATGATTATCAGGACTTCATGCGCAAGCATGGCGGAGTGCCAAGCATGAGCCGTAAAGGCAATTGTTGGGACAACGCAGTGATGGAGTCATTCTACAGCCGACTAAAGGTCGAGCTGATATATGCAGAAGACTACCAAAATATTGAAGAAGCTCGAATGGGGATCTTCGAATATATCGAGATCTATTACAATCGAAATAGGAAGCACTCAGCGTTGGGCTATGTGAGTCCAGTGGTGTTTGAAAGTGTGTAGTTATGTTGTGTCCACTTTTCGTGGGGTACACTA
>NZ_SGOM01000092.1 GCF_022113815.1 Vibrio cincinnatiensis | reverse complement strand
TTTAAAATTAACAGTGCAAAAGATGATGCAGCCGGCCTACAAATTTCTAACCGTTTGAATGTTCAAAGCCGTGGTTTAGATGTTGCAGTCCGTAACGCCAATGATGGTATCTCAATGGCGCAAACTGCTGAAGGCGCAATGAACGAAACCACGAACATCCTACAACGGATGCGTGATCTATCATTGCAATCAGCAAACGGCTCTAACTCAAAATCTGAGCGTGTTGCGATTCAAGAAGAAGTTGGCGCTCTAAACAAAGAATTAAACCGTATCGCTGAAACCACATCATTTGCGGGCAACCGACTATTAAACGGTACGTTCCAAACTAAAGCGTTCCAAATTGGTTCACAAAGCGGTGAAGCCGTAATGCTGACCATGAAAGACATGCG
>NZ_SGOM01000091.1 GCF_022113815.1 Vibrio cincinnatiensis | reverse complement strand
TAGAAGTTTTCGTGTGAACCAAGCGCTATCAATTCGAGGGTAACGGTGCCATCTTGGTAGCTGTAACCGAGCAGAGTCAATTGTTTTACCATCTTAAATTTATAGACTCTAAGAAAGGATAAATCGCCTTTCTTCTGCTCGCCTAAAAGCGGGTTCTCGATCAGTGCTTTGACGGCATTATCGAGATCCACTTTTTGATTTTGGTGCAGTTTTTTGACTGTTTTTTTGAATGATGGAGTCTGAAGAACCTGTGTTATTTTAGCCAAAGTTGTAAGCCTCAAGTTTACCTGCTTCTTTTTCAGCTTTAGCAATAATGGCTTGTCTCACAAATTCATAAGGCAGATCTGGATTGTCTTCCATCATTTCGCCGATTTTAGCCCAATGCTCAATTTG
>NZ_SGOM01000090.1 GCF_022113815.1 Vibrio cincinnatiensis | reverse complement strand
CCAAAAGTGGCGAGCGTTGGAAGTCCCGCTTGAGGCGTTTGTTATGTGCGTTTTTCAGATTGACAAAGAATACCTAGCTCAACCTGCCTCTTTTTGCTTAAACCATTAGCAACGATTCGATAAGATTCAGAGAGATAATATTTAAGATCTTCGTCTAGATTGCCCTCTGTATCAATTTGTTGGATCCACTTCATACCACGATTCGCAAAGTATGGGGCTGGCTGATAACCCTCACTATTGCTTAGGAAATCAAAATTTAAATCTGAAACTTTAAAGATAAATGCTGCTTGCCCATTTTTACTCCAACCACCAATAGCGAACACTTTATCACCAACTTTCCAAACGTCAGAATCGCCCCATTGAACAACATGACTTGTGGCAGGAAAGGAACCACAAAAC
>NZ_SGOM01000009.1 GCF_022113815.1 Vibrio cincinnatiensis | reverse complement strand
TTCTAGCGAGATAACTGAGCGTGTCAAACACTTTTTCAATTTTCTTTTTTTAGAAGCTTTTCCTCGCCTAACACTGCCTGAAGCCTTGCGGCGTCTGCCGTGTCAGTGAGGGCGAATTATAGGGGGAGATTTAATTATGGCAAGCCTTTTTTTAGACAAATCATTTGTTCGCTCAAAAACTCATCAAACGCTTAATTTTTGAATAAAATTCCAACATTTGAAGAGGGTCACAGCAATAGATTGGAAAAATACTACACATATACGTAAGATTCATGTGTCTATTTTGTTAATGTTAGATACGCCTCTTACTTTTATTCTGATAAGTAGTATTTTGATATGAACTCAAAGAAATCATTATTGTCTCTCGTTGCACTAGCTGTTATTGGTGCATTCATTTTTTCTCTATTTACTATTCACTCCTCTGTGAGTTTTGTTCTAGGCGTGGCTTTTACAGCTGTTATTTTATTACGCCTGAATAATACAGAACAAGAAGCCTCCTCGGACGCTCCTTCAGAGGATTTATCACAAGCAACAAAAACCTTATACGTAGGAAACCTGCCGTACAAAGCTAATGAATCTCATGTTCGAGATCTCTTTGCTAAATATGGTGAGGTGTTTGCAGTTCGGCTAATGAAAGATAAGCGTACCGGTAAACGACGAGGATTCGGTTTTGTTGTGATCTCGGCTTCTCATGCTCAAACCGCTATCGATGCGCTGAATGAAACAGATTATATGCAACGAACACTGAAGGTTCGAATCGCGAATGATCCTAAACATCCTGAAGAGGAAATGGACGAATAGGAGTAAAACCTAGCTCTCTCAACTTTTCATTCAAAGCGCCTTCTTCCCAAGGAGGCGCACTTGAAAATATGGTGTGTGCCTGTCCACTTTTTTCTCCAGTTTCTATACCCAGTAAGCTTTGAACTCGACGAGCAATGGCTTGTCCAGAGTCAACCAGTGTAACGGCTTCCCCAAGTACATTCTGAATTTCTTCTTTGATGAGGGGAAAATGTGTGCATCCAAGTACAGCTACATCTATTTGGTCTTTGAGTGGGCTTAAGATAGTCGCCAGTTCATCTAAGTTCAGTGCTCTTCCTCGTAGTTTTTCTTCCGCCATATCCACCAAACGGGTCGAGCCAAGGAGCTCTACACTCTTATTGCTGGAAAAATTACGAATGAGATCGCGCGTATATTGACGAGTTACTGTGGCAGGTGTAGCGATCAATCCAATAGCTTTATTTGCTAATGAGGAAGCGGGTTTAATCGCAGGCACGACACCAACCACGGGAATGGAAAGCTTTTCTCGCAAACTTGGCAAGACTAAAGTACTCGCAGTATTACAAGCAATAACGACAATATCAAAGAGTTGCTGTTCAACCCATGGAATGATCAAATGTTCAACGCGCTGCAGTAATGCATCTTGCGCTAACTCTCCATAAGGATACGCTGCATTATCAAAGAGGTAGGTATAGTTCAGCTGTGGAAGTTTAGCTTGAATTTCTTGATAGACCGATAAACCACCAACACCAGAATCAAAGATAAGTATATTTGGCTGAGACTGTTGCGACATACTGAACACCGAGTAATAAAAACGCACCGATCATACTCCCTCTTTCACGTTAGGCAACTCTCCTGCTAATGAGATTGTATGCACTGCTTTATTGCCTCATCCATGAAAGCTGTCACCCTCAATAGAAAACCGCCCGTAGGCGGTGTTGAAATTAGAACTGATAACGCAAAGAAAGGGTATATTCTCTTTCAGGTGAAGCATAACCTGAATACATTTCATATTTTTTATTAAATACGTTATCAACCTTTCCTTGAATAAGAAATTGAGGCGATAACGCATACTCAGCCGTTAAATTCCACAAGCTATACCCCCCTAAAGTTGTACCACCAGAAAGTCGATCACTTTGATACAAATATTGCGTACCAAGCGTCCAATCTTCTATATCGATAGAAGCATTCCACTTAAAATTACGCTTGGCTCGGTTAGCAAGCCGCTCATTTTCCTCTCCAGATTTATTTACTGGGTCTTTAAAATCTAAATAAAATTGATGGTGAACCGCTCCAGACTCAAGGCCTAATGCAAACTCAAGGCCTTTTATCTCAGCTTCACCAATGTTTTGCATCGCACCCCAACTTCCAGCATTATTATCCCAAATCAGCATATGGTTAATCGTGTTTTGATAAGCCGTCACCCCCCAATTAAACCACTCATAATCATAAGTAAGAGAAACTTCAATATTTTTCGACTCTTCTGGTTCTAACGTGGGAACCTCTGCTCCTGGATAATATAAGTCGACAAAACTAGGGGCTCGGAAAGCCGTTCCATAACTCAATACTAATTTATAATCCGTTAAAAACTGCCAACCGATTCCTGCTTGCCAAGTATTAAATCGGCCATACTGGCTGTTATCATCAGAACGCGCGCTCGCTTCAACCGTCCAATTATTGAGATGGTATTGAGCAAGCATACTTATTCCAACATTATCACGAGGATTCTCGGATGGATTATAGGTAGAACCATAGGTATAACCCTTCATGAGCTTTTCTCTACGAAAATCGACACCAGCTCCCAAACTAAACCCAGACATAAATTGATAGGAATTCAACCATGAAGCGTTAGTTTGTTCAATTTCGATATAATCCCCAGAACGCTTAGCCGAATTTGCATTAAAGTCATAGTTATCTTGCTTACCATATGCTGCACCAAATTCTGAAACCCACTGTTGCTCTTTAATCCGTAGATGAGCATTAACACCTCGATATTCGACTCTCCCCGTCTTTTTCAGGTGAATATCAGGTATTTTCCAGTCTGCATTCGCATAACTACTCTGGTCATAATCATATTCATTATTGTAAGCCGTAGCGCCTAGATACAGTTGAATGGACTCCAACCAATGATGTTGATAGCCCAATTGAGTATGAAAAGATTCAAACCCATGCTCATCCCCATCATTAATACCGCTCATTGGCTTAACATTAAAGCCATCCGTTTTTTCATAACCTATCACCGCTTTTATATGACCATTTTCACTCACAGGCTGAGAAAGGGAGAGATCCGCAACATGATATTGATGGCTACCAAACCCAGCATGAATTTTTATCGCTGAATCACGGATATCAGCTCGAGTAATAATATTGATCACTCCAGAGATAGCCTCAGAGCCATAGATAGCCGCTCTTGCACCTCGAATATATTCTATACGTTCAATTCCCGTTATCGGTACTTGGCTAAAGTCAACTTCTCCCATCATGGCTTTAGGCATACGAACACCATCAACCAACACTAAAACCTGAGAGGAACTTCCACCTCGAACATGAATCGAAGCGGTTTGCCCACGCCCTCCATATTGAGCAATTTCAATACTTGGTAAAGTGCGAAAAACATCCACTAAACTCTTGGCTTGCATCCGAGTGATATCCGCTCTTGTCACCACGACCGTGGGTGACAAATTATCAGCATGAACTTGCTCAAATCGGTTAGCGGTGATGACCATCGTTTCATCGGCGGAGAGAGTTTGCGCCACGGAAAAAGAGGCATAAGGAAGCAGTGACATCATTGCCACGCTAAGAAAAGATTTGTTCATTATATTATCCTAAGTCGCGTAAATCCTACTGAGCAGAGATACCACTGCTATACTCAGTTGCTGGCAGGTCTTCGGACTTAAGAGCATGAAACCTACTAACTCGACTTCCCACCAAAAGCAGTGTCTTTATTGAGTGTTCGTTCTCTCTTACCGCTGCGCGTCAGTTCTGGATTTTCACCAGATTCCCTTTTCAGACATTTAGCAACCTAGACGGCTAAATATCACCAACTCCGTGGATAGTATTCAGCAAAACCTTAATTGTCTAGTACAGAAAGTGAACCAGTAATGATTTAAACCTGATTTTCTTTCTATTTCGTACAAAACTGGACATGTGTTGTAGATTGAATAAAATCTGCGCTCTTGAAATACATGCACCCATTGAAAGGTAATACCATGGCGACGCTTGACGTAAATCCGGAACACTATTCAGCACAACTGGCTGAGAAAATCACCCGTCTGACTGAAATGTTTCAGCCCTACCAAGTCCCTGAGCTGGAAGTATTTGAATCACCTCAGCAACATTACCGTATGCGTGCAGAATTTCGTGTTTGGCATGAAGGCGACGAGATGTATTACATTATGTTTAACCAAGCCACACGAGAAAAGTATCGCGTTGACCAATTCCCTGCAGCCAGTCGACTAATTAATGATTTAATGCCCTTGCTGCTTGATGCAATGAAAAAAAACGACACCTTACGTCGCAAGCTATTTCAAGTGGATTTCCTATCCACCCTAAGCGGTGAAGTGTTAGTTTCACTGCTTTATCACCGTCAGTTAGACGATGCATGGACCATTGAAGCCAATAAGCTAAAGCAACAATTGAATGATGAAGGGTTCAACCTTAATTTGATTGGTCGCGCTCGCAAAATGAAAATCGTACTCGACCAAGATTATGTGATAGAAAAACTACACGTTAACGACCAACCTTACCTGTATCAACAAGTCGAAAATAGTTTTACTCAGCCCAATGGTAAAGTAGCCGAGAAAATGCTCGAATGGGCTGTGGACTGCACTCAAGACAGTCAAGGTGATCTTTTAGAACTCTATTGCGGCAATGGTAATTTTTCTCTTGCGCTGGCGCAAAATTTTGACCGCGTCTTAGCAACAGAGTTAGCCAAACCGTCGGTCGAATCAGCACAATACAATATTGCAACAAACAAAATAGATAATGTACAAATTATCCGTATGTCAGCCGAAGAATTTACTCAAGCAATGGAAGGCAAACGTGAATTCAATCGCTTGAAAGATGCCGGAGTCGATCTAAAAAGCTATCATTGCAACACTATTTTTGTCGATCCTCCACGCTCAGGAATGGATAAAGATACCTGCAAAATGGTACAAGGCTATGATCGTATTCTCTACATTTCTTGTAACCCAGAAACATTAAAAGAAAATTTGGATGTCCTAAGCCAGACCCATAACGTGGTTCGCTTTGCACTATTTGATCAATTTCCTTACACCCACCACATGGAAGCGGGCGTGATGCTAGAGCGCATTAAATAAGGACCTGAAAGGTTTTTATCTTTAGCGAAAAACGTCCTGGGTACGGCTTGGGGTACGGGGACAATAAAGTCTAACCCTCAAGCCATCACAAGAAGTCATATTTACACATACCAAGTTCAATGACAGATTGGTGCACGTTTTAACAAGCAGGATTAGATACAAGGGTCAATAACAACAAGAAAGGTTTGTATTTAACTTTCACCAGACAGCATTGCGTCTTCAAGCAGAGTGATGAATGAGGCACAATCGCCTAGATAGTTAGGGTAGGCTTCCGAAAGTTGGCCCATATTTTTTGTGGATATGAGAAGGGTATTGAGTCTCGAGGTTGCTCGTGAGTAGCTACGAGTGACTTTCTCAGCTGCGTTATAAACTGAAATTGCTTGGCTGTAATTTTCAAACTCTTCACTAAAGATCAATTCTCGTGAAGTTTCGTTAATAACTAGCAATACGTGCTCAATGGAACTATCACAGTAAGAATTAACCTTTTCAGATAAAATTTTAAAACTACTCAACCGATTCAGCGCATTGATTTCGCGGTCCAAGACGACCAGACGCTTTGAAAAATTGGCTTTATCGATATCACTTAGCTCTATAGCCCCTTCAGCATCAGCAATGTACTGGCTCATTATCGAAAGCAATTCTTCCCATTGAACCTGTAAACTGCTCTTGCCTTCATTTGAACTGTGAGAGTGTGTCTTAATCTTGGTACCTTCTAGGATGTCGACAATTTCCACTGTAGTAGCCCAAAGATGTTGAAGTCGAGTACGTAGCTGAGCCTCAATGTTAAAACTTTTACCACTAGCATGGTCATAGCGATAAATCACATGCAAGCTTCGGTAACCACAATCATTAGGTTTAGGACTAGTAATATAGTCATCAATATCTTTAATTCTAACTCGGCCTACCTTCTCAACTGTAAGTTGCAGTTGAGATTTCACCTTCTCCAATGAAATTAAATCCGGAAAAATCGCCCTGCAGCCGCCAATATCATTCATATTGGTTACACAAGTAGCATTTGCCGTTTCACCATCAAGAGATTTACGCTGCAACTTATCTACGATTGTTTCTAAGCGCTTTAACCGTGTAACTGGTTTAACATCTATACCCAGTTCACGGCAACAGCGACCAACAAGATATGCGATAGTGTTTAATGGCTTTTCGTGTGCGGCTCGAAACTGTTGGATTGTAGCAGTAGCTGACTTGAGGTCGCCCTCTCTCTTGCGAAGCCGTCTTCCAGCTTTCTTTACTCCATTATTTGAGTACGAGAAGTCTTCAGCAGCACTTTCATTTACCGTTCTTTCTATAAAATCTTGAAAGTCCAGTTCGTAGTCGTCTTGGAAGGTTTTTGAAGCTTGTTCAGCTGTGGGGGTGTCGTCAATGTAAAAACTGACGACACTATTTTCTTTGTTACTCACAGGCTAGCTGTTCGTCCAGATTGTTTGATTTGAGTGTAATGGGCTTGAATCAAATGGTCCGGAATCACTTTTTGGTGTGTGCCATCCCATACCTGATGCCATGGACTTCCTTCGCGGTGAGTTAAATCTACAAGTTGAGGCCCCGTCAAATGGCCCAGCTTAGAGACTACATCTTTAACAATAGACTCACTTTCTTGGTCTAGTGCTACATCACATTGTTCAGTGATCACACTACTACCATAAGATTTAAAGCGAAAGTAAACAGATGGCACCACTGGACCAAACTTCCAAGCAAATACATCATCTACGACGAGAGGACGCTGGAAGTGTGCCAATGATAAACCATGACAAACATAGGTAAGTTTTTGTAGCTGCAAATTGGAGAAGCATTTACCTTGCTCTTTCGCATGCTTGAGCAGGCTCCATGCAACGTCTACAGCACTGTATGTGTGATATGCTTTCATTTTTTATTCCAATTTCGTCCAAATAGTTTACATAATCCGGTTGATATAACGCAAAAAGTGTAAACCATCGCTGTATTTAAAGACAGTGATTTTATTCACTGTTAGATGCTAGTTCGCAAAAATAAGCAACATGTTCATGTGAATAGCCAGCGCGTTACATGCTCACATGCATAAGCAGACAATTTCCTTACATTAAGCACACCAAGCGCCTAGCCACCAGCTCTACTAGTGGTATTTATAGCGTAAAGATGCTTAGTCTTGGTCACTGTCCTTTGGCTGCATGTGAATAATTGAACGACCTTTTCTTTCTAGAGTCAGTTGTACCGGTTCATCTGCATGATGGTTAGTAGAAACATTGTCGCTTTGAGAGGACTTGTGAAGGTTCTCTTTTTTAAGAGTCGCAATTTTTGACTCCAACTCTAAAATTTTTTTTCGAGCAGAGCCTAACTCCTTTTCTAACGTGGTATTGGCTGTAGCTTCTAGTGATAGAATTCTATCAGTTTCTTGTAACTTTCGAACTTCGAGCATTGATGTTAATGAACCATTTACAAGCCCTTCAAGAACCTTCTGCTGAGTCTGTCCCCTCTTTGTGGCTAAAGCTTGAAGATTTTGACCAAATTCTATAGTGAGTTCAAAATTATACTGTTTTTTCCCCTTCTGCTTTTGCTTTTCTCTTCTCGACCTTTTCCCCCAAGCTCCATGCATAAGCAACCAGATCTCTCTACCATCAGCTGAATTTTTACAATCTATAAAAAAATTTTGAAGTCGTTTTTTAGGTGATGCTGATAACTGAAACAATCCAAAGTAATGCTTTTCGACAATTGGATTAGTTTTGGCTTTTGCTAGATACGTATTTAACCATTTCACATGAGATTCATTGTTGAAGCTAAAACCTTCTAATGGACGTATTTTTTTCTCACTCATATCACTCTAGCTTCCAGCTTTTTCAATATAGTTGGCATCCTTCACACTATACCTATGTCTTTGGACGTAGTCCAAGGACATAGAAAGAAAAACCATGTAATATACATACCAAAACGCCTTATAAATAAATATAAATGTGATTTTATGATTGTAAACTGGACTTTCCAAGAGAATGATAAACTAAACGCTGAAGCTAGAATGCTACTGCTGCTTATGTATTTGGATGCCGAATCAGACAATTTTTACAGAAAACCTGTTCTATATATGGCCCGAAAATACCAAGCCTCAGAACGCCTTATAAGGCGCTGTCTACGCTTATTGATAGAGGCAAAAGTTATTCTCTTGATACCTGAGAAAGAAGCACCTAGAAAACGAGGAAGACCAGTCACACGCTATCAACTTACAGGCATTGATTTTGATGAGTTGAGTAGTCAGTTTGAACAACGCCCCATCTATATGAGGAGGTGGATGAATCATCTTTGGTATAGTAATCAGCATGCTAAAGAGTTGACGCTGTCAAATCGCTTAATGCTTACCCATCTTTTAAGTGAGGCTACGGAATCTGGGACTGTTGATAGTATAAGCCTTAGAGATTTATGCAGATTTATGGGATGTACTGAACGTAAAGCTCAAGCAATGTTCAGCAAGCTTAGGAGACTTGGTTATATCAAGGGGTATATCAAAGGTCTCAGCCACTCTGTTCTAAGGAAAAGAAAGTCAATAATTTTTCTGAACTTATCAATGTACGATCATGACCAAAGCTACTACAGCTTTATCGCCCATTTAAAATCGTCTGGAGCGCTGAATCCCGTTTACAACCTCACAATACCTTTATTATTTCAAAAAGTTGCTGACGTAAAATGCAATAAAGAGTTTGCAGAACACATAGATTACTTTATTGAAAGTGAAATCATTAAGTTCATCAATGTCGAAGGAAAGGTTTGTACAGACATTGAGTGGTATGAGCGTGTTATACGTGAACACTTTGCCTGGGCAACACTTAAGCTTGAAAAAGAGAAAGTCAATAAGTTAATCGAATTTCTTGCTTATCGTGCATTGGACCTAGCACGTACAATCAGAGCCCTTGATGTTGTTGATGGAAAGCAATTTGCGATTGGTATCAATGAGAAAAATCAGAGACTCCTTCTCAAACGGGGGCCTAACTTTTTATCAGAGTAACTTTTGCAAGTTTTGAAGCTACAGGAAGCCTTGTTGAACAAAGATACGTGGCTGGAGGAAGGAAGTGAAAAACTGTCGGTAATAATAGTATTTATATGAATCTTATCTAATTAATTACAACAACCTATCTACCTATTGAGAACACTAACCAATAGGAATGATAGAAATGAACAATTATCTTGAACATGCAGAAATACTCACCATTGATGATATGGACTTACCGGTATACTCCAAGAAAGGACCTCTAATACCTTCCTGCCTTTTAGCTATTAAAAGCACTTTTGATAGGGCTCTAGAGCAATACCCTCGAACGTTGCTACTTCGTATCGATTTGAGATACCCCAAAGGTTTTTCAAGCGAGAAAGTATCAAGTAAGCAAATCACAAAATTTCAAGAATCCTTCAAAGCGATGATGTGTGCTTACCTAAAACGTAAGACGCACAACCGCCACTCTAAGCCACGATTTATTTGGTGCAAAGAGGCCGTCACTTCAGAGAACCCTCACTATCACGTTGCTGTGTTGCTAAACGGTGATGTTTTTAAAGGAATGGGGCCTTACAATGATGTTACGGGAGAATACGTTTCAGGGATGATTGCTAAAGCTTGGGCAAGTGCAACTGGTCTTTCGGTTGAACAAGTAAGTAGTGCGGTTCATTTCGCTGAGAACGGCACGTGTGAAATAAATAACAGGTGCGATAAAGAGATCTATGAGAATCAATACAATCAAGCCTTTTACCGTGTTAGTTACTTTGCTAAAAAAGAAGGTAAACTACCTGGTAACGGAAGAAGCTTCGATTACAGTCGCTATTGAGTTTACAAAAAAGAAAGGCCCGCAGGGGCCTTTCTGTCACCTAATCCGTCGTATAGCGGTACTCTCCTTCGCTAGAGTAGATATCAATCTCTAACACGCGACAGCGCGTTGTAGTGACGTAACCTGTTGAGTCACCATACTCCAAGTCAACAGATGGGTATGGGTGCCATACCACTCGTTGTGTTACTGCTTGAGGGCTTCTTATAGTCTGGGTTGCTGAGATTTTTCAGTAACTCATCTGATTGGCTGTATTTATTCTTGTTAACAGTAACCTTCGGTACCTCTGGCCAGGCAACTTCGCAGTTGCCTCGATTCACCTCAATTTTGTAGATAGTGGTGAAATCAAACAGAGAGGTCACAAATATTTTCGTTTTGGTTCCCCATTGAGTATTGATGTCTTTGTATTCCACTTTGTAGCCTTCAGCAGACGCATTAAAGGCCAATAGCACTGACAGTGCCGTTGTAAGCACAATTGGTTTCATGAGAAGTATCCTTTGAACAGTTATTCAATGAGTTGATATTAAAAGGTAGTTGCGACAACTTATGTCGAAGAGAGGTTGGCTTTGAGATATGTAACCGTAGCGGCGCTTATCTACCAGCCAAAGAGATAGCGTAAACCGCCTAAGCATGCCCCTAGCGTACCGCCTATAATTTTGCCCAGGTGCTTGCCTGTCGTGCCAAACACACTTCCTATTTCTTCGCCGTATTGAGCACCTTGAGTCGTCGTGTCGAAGATTGCCTCCCACAAACTAAGACTGGTTTTTTTGTTGTAATCACTGGCATCGTTGTCTTTCCAATTATCATGTCGAGGGGAAAGCGTGCGATTCGCCAGTAAGAGCCGTTTATTTTTTGGTAAACGTTCAACAATCAAATACAGCAACTTGGAAAGGTTATAGGGCCGTTGCTTGGCCAATCCATCACTGTGCCCCGCAACGTAGTAGACGGGCTTTAGATAAACCCCTGTTGCGCGTAATACGCGTCGATGAACCGAGCGCACCATGGTTTCAAGATAAGTTTTCGACACAGGTGTCGGTGTATTGCTTTCGTAGTTCCAGGCTTGATTTCCTTTTAACGCATTATCGGCTTGATTAATGGCGATAATTAAACGGTGCTGTGCGTCTTCGCCTAATACTGGAATAAGCACATCGTTAATCAAGGTGATAGGTGTGCCTAAATCGCGTGAGCTACCATCAAGAATCACAAGTACCAAGTCAATCACGAAACGGTTCTGCTCATCTCTCGCTCTCAGCGTGTTTTTCAATAAGCGGGCATGGCGCTTATCTTCTTCGATGCCATCCCCCAGACCAGGACTATCCCAAAGAATAAGATTGTTCAGACGATATTGCGTAACACCCTGAGTGTGCGGCTCACAACTGATTCCCACCTCTGCAACACTCATGTCAAAGAGAGCGTTAATCGTTGAGCTTTTTCCTGCTCCGGTGGCTCCTGTAATGAGAATGTTGAGCTCGGTGGCTCTCATTTGTTTGAGGTTATCGAGTAACTTGGTGCGAGTACGTTCATTGAGGAATGCCTGGCGTATCTCACTTTCAAGCGTAGTGAAAAGATCGTGCTGTTCGGACATAAGCGCTCCTTAGTTAGCGTCCGGAAAAATTACAACTAGCTACCTCCTTATGACGAACAAATCATGAGGACAGAAAAATGAGACTAATTCGACTAAAAGAAGTGCTGGATAATACAGGTTTGAGCCGTGCGTATATGTACAAGCTCATGGCAGAGGGTAAGTTCCCTAAATCGGTATCACTGGGTTTTCGCAGCGTGGCTTGGGTAGAAAGTGAAGTCCAAGACTGGATATTAGAAAGAGTGGCAGAACGAGATGAGCGATTGGGTTTGCCAATGCTAGAACAAGAGGCAGTGGCTTAAGCAATTTTTGGTGGGCATTCCTCTTTGGTAATGCTCCAGACCTCATCACCAAACCCGCGTAACCATCGTTCGAGCTGAAGCGAGTCAATCACCGTTGCCGTCACTTGATATCCTCCATTAATTAATTCCACGTGCTGATCCATCGACAGCGGCGTTTCGAGTAAGTGATAACCGCTTTCTCTGCCAATACAAAACGACAGTCGTATTTCCTCCCCTTCACCAAAGTAAAAACGCCCATCTAAATCATACCGTTCCAAGTCAAAATCACTTGGATAAGCAAAATCAAACGTAGAGATGTTTGCTTTATGGATACGATGCAACGCCAAAGAACGCTCGTTGGTGTGACCGCGAAAACGGCACACGAGATAAAGACGGCTTCCTTGTTGCGCTAACCCCAATGGCATCACCTCTTTGCTCTTCTGCTCTAGATTGGCATTGGTATAACAAAGGGACAAATAACGATTGTGGAAGAGAGCGTAACTGACCTTCTCAAAAATCTCATTGTCGATGTGGGGAGGAAGCAACGGTACGCCCTCACTAACAAAGCGCACTTTCTTTAGCCATTGACGCTCTTTCACATTGCTGGTGGTGGGAAATAGGTGTTGCTTGGCGTCATTGAAAACCGTGTCGAGAGTTTTCATCAAGTTCACAGGGAGAAGATAACGCAGATAATTTTCCGCCAAGCTCAATAAGACCGCCTCTTGTGGACCGTGTGAGAGCAAATGGCGCGAGCGACGACTATAGCCAAAAGGCTTGTCGCGCATATCCACGTCGACATCATCAAAAAACTGAGCGATATCGGTGAGATTGCGCTGAATGGTTCGCTCTGAACGCACAATGCCCACTTCACTCAGTTGCTGCTGGATCTCTTTGGCTGTGATTTTGCGACTGTTTGGAATGCGCTTATAAATCTCAAGAACCAGCTGGATGTAATGCTGAGAGCGATTAAGCTTTGTATCGTTCATAGATGGCTTTATTTTTAAGCGCACGAACCCTCACCCACACAAGAGTTGAGTAAAGACAATGAGCTAACGGATTGATTGAAGAGAGTTTACGAGGCGCTGCGTTGACTTATGTCGCAGCAGTTTGCGAGGGAATAAAGAAAGCAGCGGACACGGCGCTTTGCCGTGTCCCCTTACCATCATTAACGGTGACGATTCACCAAGCTTTGAATGGCATCGTCACTATAGCCACGACTTTTAAGCTCCTGGCGAGCAGCCCCAATGGCCCATGTACCGCCTGAACGATTGGCAATAGTGCGCGCTAACTGATCATCACTCTTACGAGCAGCATCCGCTTGCGCTTCTTTCATATCACCGTACGTATCAGAAGCCACCTTCGCTCCCGCTTGTGCGCCTGCTTTAGCAAGCTTTCCAACGTTGTCCCAAAATCCCATTTGGTTATCCTTCTTATTAAGTGGTCAATTCCCATGCATAGTACGAATTGGTGCGTTAACTTATGTCGTACCGGATAAGGTTTGTCTTAAAAATGAGCGAGCTAGCCAGTATCCTGAAACCTCAACAGAGGGGCATCTCATGCAAGACACTCAACACCAAGAACATTACCGTGAGCAATCCTTTTGGGATAAGCTCAAACGCTACGCCAAGAAAGCTGGTCGTGAGGTTATTGAAACGGCCTTGATCCTTTACTACTGTGCGAAAGACAGCGATACGCCACGTTGGGCGAAAACCGCAATACTGAGTGCGCTGGGTTACTTTGTCTTACCTATTGATGCCATACCCGATGTATTGGTCGGGGTTGGCTATAGTGATGACATTGGTGTGTTGATGGCGGCTTTGGCTTCAGTAGGGGCGCATGTAAAACAAGAACATAAGCAAGAAGCAAAGCAACAAGTGGAAGTCTGGCTAGATTGATAAAAAGTTAATGAGAAGTCTGAATGTCGTCGTAACACTCCCATTCGACGTACTGAAGAAAGTTTTGCTCCCACATTTGATACAGCTCATCGATACCTGGAGAGCGAATGCTTTGCCATCCCGTGGCGACGGTAAAAGCGACTTGATTGCCAAAGTCAAAATCAATGCATCGCTCTAGCTCCGGATAATAGTTCCCCATATACGCAAAATCGGTAATGTAGAGAATATCAACCGTTTTACCATTCACAATGTTGAGGCCAACCTCAACCGGATGATATCCCCCTTCTTCCGCGCTATAGCTTTTGTCTCGAAAATGGATAGAGAGGGCATGGCTGGTGGACTGTGTTGATTCCATCGAGGCATGACAATGTTGGTTTAATAACGTCAGAAGCTTATTAGAAACAGGCAGCACTGACGGCGTAAAATTCAGTATAGACATGGCTAGATCTCCTAAAAGTGGCCGAGGTTAAAACGTGATCATGAGTGGTGTTCATCGAAGGTTTGAATCATCGATAACTGAATGTCATCAAAGAGGGACTGAGTAAGGTGTCGAGAGAGCGCGTTCAGCCAAGTATCTAACAGCGCTTTCACTTGCGGGTGTGCGAGACTTGCAGCACCGCTATCTGGTTGATAACACCAAAGATTGAAGAGATGAAAGTAGAGTTCAGGCTCCATCTCACTCGGTTTACTTTCCGAATAAGAAAAACTCGCTAAACAGACGACCTGCCAATCTTCACTGGCCGATGTTCGACGAAATTGTATTTCAATGGGATGAAGCCCCTGCCCCGTCTGGTAATAGCGTCTTTGTCGACAGTTCAGGACAATTCGCTCTGCTTGTGGAGGAATCGAATAACGTTGGATTACCAAAAGCAATGCTCGATGAAAGCCATCCAACAGTTCCAGTTCACCCGATGTTTTCTGGATCATAGTAGCCCCCTTTCTGCAAAAGAGATGGCGCTATCACCAACCACGATATGATCAAGAACTCGAATGTCCACCAGCGCTAAAGCCTCTTTAAGCCTTTGCGTAATTTGTTTATCGGCTTGGGAAGGAGTGGCATCGCCAGAAGGGTGATTGTGAGCAAAGATGAGTGCGGCGGCATTGATTTTTAAAGCCGCTTTGAGGACTTCTCGGGGATAAACACTTGCCGAATCAATTGTGCCAAAGAACAGCTCTTCAAAGGCAATAAGGCGATGCTGATTATCTAGAAACATCACCGCAAACACCTCTCTTTCATGGTGTTTTAATTTGCAAGATAAATAGGTTTTTGTTGCTTCAGGATTGCAATATTGATCGCCTCGGAGGGCGCGTGCAGCAAGGATTTCTGCGGCCGCGTCGAGCACCCTGTCCGCCGTAACAGGACCATCAAAATAGTAGTTATTTTCGCGCATAAAAAGCTCCTAAAAATGAAACCGTTGAGGTATGCACGAAGATGATATCTATCTGAAATTGTTTTGATTGCTATGGGGCAGCAACGGCAAATCGTGGTATTTTCAGCTATAAAGTGACGCGGATTTGTGTGCTACTCTCATCTTAGACTTGATGCACAATTTTAAGACCGTCAGAGTTTGATGGAGAAAACAAAGAGAAAAGCGCAGAAAGTGACGGTTGTGAGGTATAATCGTCCATCAATCGAAATACGCTTAGTTCTGCTAAATCAACAAGCCATTCAATCAACAATACGTCGTAATCAGAAAAGAGGAAGCCAATGAGTAAGATAGACAGGTTAACCATCCAGGGTTTTAAGTCTATCCGTTCGCTGGATAAGCTACAGCTCAACAACTTAAACGTTCTTATCGGTGCAAATGGCGTCGGTAAGAGTAACTTTGTCAGTTACTTTAGAATGTTGCATGAGTTAGTTGAAGGTCGTTTGCAAGTTTGGACGAGCAAACAAGGTGGCGCTGATCGTGTATTGTCATATGGCGTCAAAGAGACTCAGAAACTTCATACCACTATACGTTTTGGGGTGAATGGCTATTCGGCAGATTTAGAGCCTACCACGGACGATAATTTCACTTTTTCGAGTGAGAAGCTCTATTTTGACGGCCCATTTTTTGGGGTTACAGAGCCCAACTTAGGAGCCGGACACAAGGAGTCTAACTTAAAGAAAGAGATGCAATCAGGCACGTCATCAAAAGTGGCCTCTTTCTGTTATTCAGCGATTTCTGCTTGGAAGGTTTTTCATTTCCATGATACGAGCGACACAGCAGCAGTAAAGCGCCTTGGGGCAGTTCATGATAACGAGTATCTACGTTCAGATGCGAGCAACTTAGCCGCATACTTATTTAAGCTACAGCGTGAAAACTCTGAGGTGTATGCACAAATCTGCAAAACCGTGCGTTTAGCTGTACCATTCTTTGATGACTTCGTTCTCAAACCTATTCAGCTTGCTTCTGGTGAAGAGCAAATACGCTTACTGTGGAAACAAGCCGATAGTGACTACCCTCTTTGGCCAAGTCAGCTTTCCGATGGCTCTATCCGTTTTATTTGTTTGGTCACAGCTTTATTGCAACCTAACCCACCATCGACCATCATCATCGATGAGCCAGAACTAGGCTTACACCCTTATGCGATAACGCTATTAGGGGCATTGTTACGCAGTGCGTCAAAACGGATGCAGGTGATCGTATCTACGCAATCCGTTCCACTGCTTAATGAATTTGAGTTGGATGATCTTATCGTTGTAGAGCGTGAAGAAGGCGCATCGACATTTAAACGCTTAGATGCTGATAAATTCCGTACTTGGCTAGATGATTATTCGGTTGGCGAGCTATGGGAGAAAAACATCATTGGTGGGAGACCATCAAAATGACCATAGTGCATGTAATTTGTGAAGGACAAACAGAAGAAGCTTTTGTGAAAGAGTTGCTGGTGGAGCCATTCTCCCTTAAAGGCATTTACTTGATGCCAGGGCTTATCGGTCGCCCAGGCCATAAAGGAGGAAACTTCAAGTTTGAACGGCTTGCTCCTGATATCGAAAAGCGTTTGCTGGCAGATCAACAATGCTATTGCACCACCTTCTTTGATTTCTACGGGTTACCAGAGAGCTTCCCTGGTAAGAATGCCGTCGATGCCAATGCACCTGTCGCTGTTAAGGCTCAAACACTACAAAACGCATTCGCTGAAAAATTGACTGAGAAAATCGGTGCGAACGCTATGCGTCGGTTTATCCCTTACGTGCAGATGTACGAGTTTGAAGCACTGCTCTTCAGCGATCCGATAAAGATGGCTGAAGGTATGGATAGAGTAGAACTAGAAAGGGTATTTACCGAGATCGCAAACAGCTTCGACTCACCAGAACATATCAACAACAGCCCGCAAACAGCACCAAGTAAGCGCATCGAAAGCCATATTTTCGGCTATGAAAAACCACTTTTAGGAACTTTGGCAGCTTTAGAAGTAGGCCTAGATACTATGCGTGAGAAATGCCCTTTGTTTGATAGTTGGCTAAAAAACATAGAAGCACTGGCTTAACCGAGGTTAAGCCATTTTAGCTTTGAAAGACTTTTTAGAATTACCATACAGTCTAACTAACGAACTGATAAGAAAGGCAAAGTTTTTTATACTCAAGGTTTAACATAGCAAGACGTGTTTCTTCATTCATATCTTCTGCATCGCTGGTTAGAGACTGACGAATAGTCGAAGTATGTCCTAACAACTCAAAGGTCGAGTAATGACTTTCAGAAGCCGCATGTGATTGTGGTATAAACCAATGACGAATAAACTCTTTGGCCTTGCTAAGGCATTGGTATTCAGAGAGCTTAGTCAATAAAGATATACAAGTACTGATGGCCCTAATATGTTTAAAATAAGGCGAATTATAAGAGACATATAACTTATCAAGCTCTTGAATTGACACGATATACGTCTGCATCTTCACAAAGTCCTCACCATTTGCTCTTAGAGGAAATTGGCAGTCTTCGTGAGAGCAAGACACAATAAGATCATGTAGTTTAGCTCTCGCTTCTTTTATTTCTTGGTTAATCAATGCTCGTGTACTGTTCTTGGCATTCTGGGTAGCTGTAAAATACCAACCTAACACAGCAATGATGAAAGCTATCCACCAAGTCATTCTAATTATCCCTCAATCTCATTTATCTGACGACTGATATAACTATTTACTTCCTGAATAACTGAAGGATCATCATTAGAAACCAAGTTGTCACCAATAAAATTAATCATTTCTAAAGTGATAAAATCGTGCTTAACTATTGGCTCGCCATTTGGGTGTATAGTTGCAGGATGGGAAGGCATAGCTCGGACTATACCACCAAATATCTCTTCCAAGAATGAAGAACCATAACCAAGAACTCCATCTAAGTTAACTGAAACTTCCGGGTCATCTTTAAGCGCCTCTATCAAATACTGTTCACGAAACTCTTCACCACTATTGTCACCAAGGGATATATACCTTGGTCCAGGGTACTTCGTAAAGTCAGTCACTTTTAAATCGAACATGCGATTACTCATCATTTAACTGTTAATGGGATAGACATGGAAATCAATGTGCCATTCAAGCTCGTATTAAAGTCTTTAGGATCAACATCCATTGAGTCAGGGTTTGATGCATCTAGCATAAGAGAGCCTTTGCCCGACATAATCAAAAGCCGACCTTTTAACTCTTTAATAGCCTTTTGTAAGTCAACTCCACCGTAGCCCCTATTGTCAAAGTCTTTATGTCTTGAGCTTCTTTCGCGAACATTTTTAATGTTAATCATGCCTTGTAAGCATTCGCTATCTCTAGACGAAAAGTCTTTGTTCCTGCTGACTAACCGTTGGAATCGCTTAAAAAGCTCCCACGAATCTTTCGCCTTACCATGCTCTAAAGTGTAACGGATACCAACTCCAAGGTCTGCAACAACTACTACTAGGCGACCCTCCATAGTAGCAAACAAGCAACGAGTTTTCTTATATTGTAAGCCTTTTTCATTCATGAATGATGCGTCATAAGCATGCTCTGGGCAGTTGTTAACCGCTTCTATTAGTATCTTATATATTTTAGGAATTTGCTCACGTGAAACATCTGGTACTTTCCTACATACGTTTTCGAGTATTTGTCCTACCAACGATGAGTCACTTTGGGCAAAAGATTCCGTTTCCCACACCTTAAGCTTAGGAGGGGGAAGTGTATGGCAAAGGGGGGCTTTAGGACTACCTAACTGTTTATATAACTCTAGGTGGTTAAAAACGTGATTTGGTTGGATAGTCTCAACGGAGCTACCGACATGAGGCTTAATTTGATTTGGATATTTAATCTTGAAATTAACTCTTGGGTACAGCTCTTGAAACATTTCAATGTAAGAAAACAAGAAAGCGCACCCGCTAGGATCTACCTTCTCTACCTTTCCTAGATTCAAGAGCACTGTTCCGTAAAAGTTACTCTGCTCAGAAGAATCTAAAAAAGAACCAATATCCTTAAAAAAAGAAAGAGTTTTATCCCTGTATTCAGGATACATAGGGGCAACCGTCAACACATTAGATAGAAGCTTAAACTTCTCAGTTTTAGGCTTAGCGCTTTTTAAACCATCACTTTGTGATGAAGGAATCCGGCGAGTTGTGAAAGACTTCTTTCTTGTTCTGAGTCGCTTTCGATGATTTTTAGCATAACGAGAGAAGACATTTCTCGCCCAGCGTTGTTTTTGAATATTTGACGATGCCACACTATCTCCTTCGCTTCTATTGTCACTAATCCCTGACTTTTTCATACTTACAGTTAGAATGATTTAACAGCTATACTATGCAAAAAATATCCTTATCCTATTTTTTACCTAACTTCAGGTCAGGGATTCGAATATTATCCGAGTAAATCATAATCTCAGAGCCGACTCGTTTAGTTTGAGCGGTGTACTGAAGATCAAAGACTTTCTGACGATATAAAGCATAGATATCCGAGATTTCTGGCGCATTGTCGTAAGAAACAACCCAGGGCTTATCTGTTATGCCATCTAGAATATCTCTAATCTGAACATGATCATCATGATTGTAAAAATTCCGATAAAGTCCTTGCCCTTTGAGATAGTAAGGTGGGTCTAGATAGATGAGAGTGTCTTGAGGAAGGTGATCGAGCTTGCTTTTCAACATCTCAGCGGTGTCCAGATTATATACATGAATCCTATCCCGATTCATTGCAATACGTTGAATGCGATTGATCAACTCATCTTTGTTATAGCGAACATCAAGCTTCCACTTACCAGCTTGAGCCTTACCACCAATAACCCCTGCTTTAAGTATGCCAGATCTATTAGTTCGATTAAGGAAGAATGTTGCAAATCCTAGTTGTAATGGAGATCTGTTTTCGCTATCAGCAACGATAGTTCGCTGACGTTCCCATTCTTCGATAGTCACAGCAGTATCATGAATTAGAGCACACAATTCTTCTGTATGCTCAATTACAGACAACCAGAACGAGTACACCGCCTTATCTAGGTCATTGATATGAATATGTCGAACATATTCTTGAAACATTAGCTCAAGCGCAACTCCTGCTCCGCCAGCAAACGGCTCTACATAATGACCATCATGTAGTCCATTCTCTTCAATCAATGCTTTAAGGTAATACGCTAGCTTTCCCTTACCTCCGGGATAACGAAGCGGTGTGTAAAACGCCATAATTGCTACTCATTCTTTTGTTTCTGCGGGCGGATAGTAGCAACCTATTACCAATTTGGCCATTCTTATCAATCTTGCCATATTCCTTTGAAAAGAGGCTCCAAGTTATCCCACATGGTATTAATTGAGACTTTGTCAGGCATCATGTGCAAATTATGAACATATTGCTGGCCTGCACCGCTAGCTTTAAAGTAGTTATTAGAGTTGGCTTTCAAAGAAGTTGCTTCTTGTCCAGTGATCTTCTTATTACCAAGCAAGCAATCAGTTACAGCAACAACTTTGTCATGAAGTCCTGTTTTCTTAGGATTTTGCAGCTGGATCTGGTGCTTCTCCATGTAATGACTGACTGACATTTCGAGGAAAACACGAATAAGAACAGATATACTAAATCGGTGATCGTCAAAAGTTAGCTTACTTTTCAACTCTCTAAACAATCCAGAGCACTTCTTATTGTCACTAATAGTTAACTTGCAGCTAGCAGGAATAAGCATATTCCGGTTAGGGTTTGGTGCGAGCTTACTGCCTTTACCGTTTGAAGGTTTTGGTTTATCTGCCCCCTCGCTAGGCTTCCCATTTTCAGTCTCCTTGTCTGTAGTAGTTTGAGGATCTGTTTCACCTTTCGGTTTACCCTCTAGTGATGACGAAAGATCTTCACTCTCTATACCACTAGGTTTCGCATCAATATTCTTCCTACTGCCATCAGCTTTTGATGAGTAGCTAGCGGGGTCTGTCAGCTTCCAAGATCTCAATAATACTTGCTCTGGAGTAACAATACCCAATTGATTCATGAAATCTTTGCGATCATCCTTTTTCTTGATACGGTTAACTGTGAATTGAATCTTACCGTTGTCATCAGTTTCAAGCATCTCATCAAGTAGCTTAGTGATACGCTCAACAAATTGCTCTTTTGGGCATTTACAAAACAGACTTCCTGTCACCATATGAAGAGAGAGCCTCTCACGCACAGCAGGGTCTCCCAATAGACGAGTGATGTTGGTGATTTTTAGCTTGTTGGTATTGCTCTTTATCGAACTCTTGATATTCGATTCTTTGGTAATAAAAGTGATTAGCTGGTTGCCGAATGATGTTTCACCATGCTTAGCTCTATGGCGATCAACCTCTTGACCTTTCCAGTGAACTCGGCCTACACCATCATTCTCACCTGTATGCTTTAAGTTAACCCAGTGCTCATAACCTTCATCATCTTGTTGATAGATGACACATTCCACAGCTTGAGGAATGTCAGGATTCGAAGCCAATAACCCTTTGATCTTACGAACAGTTTTATCTTCATCAACAATATCTATATTTTGAAGAAGCTTCAGAGTAGTAACTCTTCGGTTCCCTTCAACTACAACGTAGTTCTCTGATTCATCTTTAACTACAACGAGTCGCTCTGATGGATCAACGCCGAACTCAATGATATCTTTTGCTAGCTTAAACAGCTTATCTCCCTGCTGTTTAAGCATAAACTCTATCGCTTGTCGCTGGTTCTCAGGTTGATTTGGGAACCTAGAGTTATCCAAATCCAACAGCAGATTATTAACATTGATCCTATCAAAAATCATATAATCCTCTCTTCAGCAGCCGCATATAAACTCGCCGAATAAAAAATTGACATACACAAATATGAGCATAATGGTAATTCTTATACTAACCAATGTTCAATCTTTTAATATCATTAAGTTACGGTTCTGAGAGAGCCTTAGTGATTTATAGATACCATTGTGACTGCGTATACCTCCTTTAGACCAGATCAAAACGCAATCACGCTTAGATATGTTATTCCACAATATATTGATGATGTAGCCATTGATTTTGTCTTTGGATCAATCCCGAAAAGCTTGGATTGACCAGAACTAACTCAAATAACCTAGCAGAGGAAACTCCGAAAGCATTATTATTGAGCCTATTTAGACTAGAAGGAGCCTTAAGCTCCCATTTTTATTTTTTGTCTGAGTAAAACTGACCACTCAAGCATTATGCAGATTTCGTCGTTAATAAAGGTACTACATTGGCAACCGTCAGAGCTTGCAACTTCTCGCCCCAAGCTTGTAATACCACTAACTGCTCTTCAAAGTAATCGTGATGGTTGTATACCCGCAACATGCCTGGTAGCTGGTGACCAACCGTCTTTTCAATCGCCACAATATCTAACCCCATTTCGCTACAACGGCTGATAAAGGTGCGGCGTAGATCGTGTGGCGAAAAACGCTCAAAATCTTCCGGTAAATTACGTTTGATTAGCGTACGTACTGCTGCGGGTTCTTGAAGTTTGTCATCCATAAGCTGAGGCCAAACAAGTTTCCATTTGCTTGGTACATTCTCACGCTGCTCTTTAAGAAGTTCCAGTAGGTAATCACTTAATGGTACTTTTCGGCTCTCCTGACTCTTGGTGTGACGTTCTTTTGAACTGGCTGGCAACAACCATACTTTCTCTTGCAAATCTATCTCACTCCAACGCATTTCAAGCACAGCACTAATACGTTGCCCACACCCGAGCAAAAACTGCATTAGCCGGACGTTTGAGGGCTCTGTACGCCAAGAAGGCAAGCTTGTTAGCAGTGTTTTCAATTCTGAAAAGCTCAAATTGCGTTTTGTGACCTTAGAACCACCACCGACATCCTTGGATTTCAAATGTGGTGCAGGGTGTGCACCAATCATATTCAAAGCTAGCGCATGGTTGATCACCTGATTGATAATTCTATGGCATGCACTAATCGCACCCGCTTTTCTCTGTCCATTCTCATCAACCTTGGCATCAAATACTTTATTAAGATCATGAATTCCCAACTCTTCTAGTTTGATGTGACCAAGAAATGGTTTGATATCCCGGATGTAGATTGCCCTCGCCTGTTCTCCCCGCAGCTGCTTAGATAAACGCTTCTCATCAAAACTGGCAAAAGCATCGTCAAAGGTTTTCGCTTCCTCTTGCTCGCGCTGCTCTCGCGCTAGTTCCTGCTTCGGATTCTTATTATTTTCCAACCAACTGCGGTAACGCCCTGCTTCTGTTCGAGCCTGTTCAAGCGTCATCCCCGTTTCCGGTTTTAACTTAACATACCGACCCATGGTTATTTTTTCGTGTTTTTTGCCGACCTGAAAGCGAAAGATCCAAGTCATTGTGCCCGTCGGGCGAACACGAATATTCAATCCTTCAATTTTTTTATCTGGAACTAAGTATTCTTTGTCTTGTGCTTTCAATGATTGCAACGTGGCATTGGTGCTAATTCGCTTGGTCATGGTTCAAAAACCTCTGCATTTCTGGGTACGGCTCTGGGTACGGCGTGGGGTACGGGAAAAGACGAGTTTTCATTGTACGACTAAAGACATCCTTGGACAACACACAATTAAAACTCAAATAAAAACAATAAATTAAAACACGCAACTGGATTTCAGAAGACGCTACAAGATTCAGGGTTCGATTTACCCACCATATGGAAGCGGGTGTACTGCTAGAGCGCAAAGCGTAGTGGTAAAAGATTGAGAACAAAAAACGAGCCATTGGGCTCGTTTTTTGTTCTAGTAGAAGGGAAATCATATGCGTTTAACGATCAGTGCCGACGGCCAATAAACCCAAGTTTTTTCCCAATCCACAGTAAAAGGACTAAAACAATAAAGAGTGAAAGCAAATTTGAGCCTGTATCCGGATATTGAGCTTTAAGGAAAGCCGAGTGGCCAAATGCGCCCACAAAAAAGCAGGCCAAGCTCACCAGCGGGATATCTTCAGCCACGGGGTTACGCAAATATTCTTGATACAGTGCTTGTACCGCTAAAACTAAAGCAATTAAAGGGAAGATGGAAAATGAAACCTCACTCATCGTCATCCACGACAACAGTGCATCACCAGACATCCCGGTAATCAACGCCAACACTAAGGTTTTACGCTCAGCGCCTTGATGAACATTGTGAATTTCCTTCGTCATTAATCTATCCCTCCTTTCAATCGATTACGTTCACGCTCTTTCCGATACCAAAGGGCACCTTTTGCCATCATACGAAGTTGCATGATCAAACGCTCCGCCAATTCATCCCGAGCTTGTCGCTCTAGATCCAAAGCTTGAGCCCCTGAGCTAAATACGAGAGTTACGGAGGCCTCAGCCTGGACTACCGCTTCTTCACGTGACATACCCGTATTAATTAAGTATTCCGTTAACTCTGCCGAAAAATGTTGAATTTCTCGCACCACCGCAGCACGAAATTCAAAAGAAGTCCCAGAACGCTCTCGCAATAATAAACGAAAAACATTGGGGCTACTTTCAATAAACTCCATGAAGGTTTCAACCGAAGTACGAATCACGCTGCCCTCTTTGACAATACGTTGGCGAGCTTGGCGCATCAATTGACGCAATAGCAAACCACCTTCATCCACCATGGTTAATCCCAGTTCATCCATATCTTTGAAATGTCGATAGAAAGAGGTAGGGGCAATCCCCGCTTCACGCGCAACTTCACGTAAACTCAAATTAGAAAAGCTCCGATCCGCACTCAATTGACGAAAAGCAGCATCAATCAACGAGCGGCGAGTTTTTTCTTTTTGTTGTGCGCGAATTCCCGTGGTTTTCATGCTGGTTCCGTTCTCTATCAAGGAAAAGTCAACTCAATACTATAACGCAAGACAAAGTCTTGTCGACTCTCTCATCACCTTCTATTGACTGCATATCACTAACCACACTCATCGCGCGCACCTCCATCAGTTCGACAACCATACACCTCTTTAACATAAGCGGATTTCATCGAATGAAATCGGTGTCGATTGCTCTTTTTTATTAAAGCACGTGATCCTTGGCACTCTATGAAAGCAATTAGATTTACCTATCAAGTCAATCCATTACAATCTTGCTACAGTAATACCAAGTCTTGATAACAAGGACCACTTATGGCACAGAATCACCACTTTGACGTC
Source organism: Vibrio cincinnatiensis (assembly GCF_022113815.1). Taxonomy (GTDB): domain Bacteria; phylum Pseudomonadota; class Gammaproteobacteria; order Enterobacterales; family Vibrionaceae; genus Vibrio; species Vibrio cincinnatiensis_A. Next base: position 128,274 of record NZ_SGOM01000009.1, on the reverse strand, counting down.
ATCGTAATCGGCAGTGGCCCCGGCGGAGAAGGGGCCGCCATGGGCTTAACAAAAGCGGGAATGAATGTCGCCATTATCGAGAAAGAGAGCAGTGTTGGCGGCGGATGTACACATTGGGGGACCATTCCATCAAAAGCATTACGTCATGCTGTCAGTCGAATTATTGAATTCAACCGTAACCCACTCTTTTGCAAAAACAACACCAGCCTCTCTGCTAACTTTTCCTCTATTCTTAGCCATGCAAAATCGGTGATCGATAAACAGACCCGGCTCCGCCAGGGCTTTTATGATCGAAATCACTGCACTCTCATTTTTGGAACCGCTCAATTTGCTGATCCTCATACCGTTGCTGTCAGTAAAGAGGATGGCAGTGTGGAACAGTACCAAGCTGATACCTTTGTAATTGCAACGGGTTCTCGCCCTTACCAACCCAGTGATGTTGACTTTGGCCACCCTCGTATCTATGACAGTGATTCGATTCTCAATCTCAAGCATGATCCCAAACATATTATTATTTACGGTGCTGGGGTAATCGGCTGCGAATATGCCTCCATATTCCGAGGTCTCGGGGTGAAAACGGATTTAGTGAACACACGAGATCGATTACTCGCGTTTTTAGATAATGAAATTTCAGATGCTCTCTCTTATCATTTCTGGAACAGTGGTGTTGTCATCCGTAACGATGAAACCTATCAGAAAGTCGAAGGTACCAGTGATGGCGTCATTGTTCACTTGCAGTCTGGTAAAAAAATGAAAGCCGATTGCCTGTTATATGCCAATGGACGAACTGGTAATACCGACCAGTTGAACCTCTCTTCTGTTGGGCTAACCCCAGATTCACGTGGCCAGTTAACCGTTAACAATAATTACCAAACCGATATCGACCATATCTACGCCGTTGGTGATGTGATCGGTTATCCAAGCCTTGCTAGCGCGGCCTATGATCAAGGCCGCTTTACGGCGCAAGCCATCACGCAAGGGCATGCCAGTAATAAATTAATTGAAGATATTCCAACCGGAATTTATACCATTCCTGAAATCAGTTCAGTGGGGAAAACCGAGCAAGAACTCACTGCCGCCAAAATTCCTTATGAAGTTGGCCGATCCTCTTTTAAGCACCTCGCTAGGGCGCAAATTTCAGGTAAAGATATTGGGAGCCTGAAAATTTTATTCCATCGAGAAACAAAGGAAATTTTAGGCATTCACGTCTTTGGCGAGCGGGCAGCAGAAATCATTCATATCGGCCAAGCGATAATGGAGCAAAAAGGAGAAGCCAATACCATTGAGTATTTCGTCAATACTACGTTTAATTACCCCACCATGGCAGAAGCGTATCGTGTTGCCGCGCTCAATGGCCTCAATCGACTCTTTTAACGAAGGTTCCCCGAGCGTTCTTACATCGCTCGGGGGAGTCGTCTTTATCCTTTTGCAAAAAAGTGCCCTTGTCGCCACTGCCATATCAAAACCCAGCCTAGTGTCATTCCACGTAACGCCATAAAAGATAACATTGAGAGCCACAAAGCATGGTTCTGCCAATCAGAAAGTAGAGTGAAGAGGAGAAAAAAGCCAAGCGCAGCAACGAACATACTATTACGCATTTCCTTTCCTTTTGTTGCCCCAATGAAAATACCATCCAATAAAAAGCACCACATCGAAATTAACGGCATCGCTACTAACCAAGGTAGAAAATTCCTCGCCATTTGCTGCACTTCTTCAATGCTCGTAATCAGGCTAATCAGCCATGCCCCTGCAACTGAAAATAATAACGTTAACCCTAAACAAATCATCAGGCTCCAGAAAGTACTACCGATAATAGAGGCCTTAAGTTGTTGCTGGCTTTTGGCTCCGATCGCCTTGCCGACCATCGCTTCCATTGCATAAGCAAAACCGTCCATGCCATAGGAGATCATCATCAGAAAGCTCATTAATACCGCATTGGCGGCCACGACTTGATCACCGAATGCAGCCCCTTGGAAAGTCATAAAACTAAACACCGCTTGCAAGCACAACGAACGGAGAAAAATATCACGGTTAAGGCGAATAAAGCGACTCATCCCCTGTGATGCTTTCGCCAACAAAGACCATGGTGATGGCAAAGATTTCGCGCACCAATATCGCCAAACACATAACAGCCCAAAGCTCATTCCAACATAGTCAGCAATCACGGATGCAATGGCGACCCCTTGCACTTTCCAACCGAACCCCAATACAAACAACACATCCAACCCAATATTGGTAAGGTTGGTAATAATCACCATCCACATCGGTGCTTTAGCATTTTGCGTTCCCAGTAACCACCCCAATAACACAAAATTCATTAATGCTGCCGGAGCACTCCAAGCACGAATAAAAAAATACTGCTGTGCATAAGTTTTTACCTGTTCACTGGCATCGCTAAACGAAAAAATAGCCGTACCTAAGCCACGGTGAATAAGTAAAAATAGCGTTGCAAACCCCAATGCCATCAGAGTGCCCTGCAACCAGACTCGTGCCAATTGCTGTGTATTCTCCTCACCATACGCTTGGGCCGTTAATCCTGTCGTTGACATACGTAAAAAACCCAACAACCAAAACGTAACACTGATCAAGGTACTGCCTAAAGCCACCCCACCCAGATACCAAGCATGCTGTAAATGGCCGATCACCGCCGCATCCACTAGGCCTAACAGCGGAATAGTAATGTTTGATAGCACCATAGGAATAGACAGCAGTAAAACCTGCCGATGAAGCGAACGATTAGACAATATTTGAATGATGGATTGCACGCCATAGCCCTCAGAAAAGGAAGGCATCAGTGTAACGAAAATTTACCGTGGCAGCTATGAAAGCACTACCAACGGACAAGGATAGCGACGGGAGTGAAACGCTGTTTTAGATAACCTATCTTACTCACAAAACGTTGCCATAATTTCCAACGCCCACAATCACGATCGAGAGGGGAAAGCATGGTTACATTATCTGCCCATGGTAAACAATGTAATACCGCCTGTTCTGGGTGAACAAACCCATGTTGGTATATGTCCGACCCCATTTTTTGCCCTAAGCGCGAACCCGTTTTATCCCCAGCTAAAATAATGCACGCCTGCGCATGGGCAAAATGCAGTCCAATCGAACGAATAAAACGCGCGACTTGCTGAGCATGGCAATCTAATAACGCTTGCTCACATAAGATAAAAACAGGAGCCGATTCAGGAACCGGTAAAGATTCCAACCAATCGATACTCTCCACACTGCCGCAGCAATGTTGATAACGTTCACTACGGTGAAACAGCTTTTGTCGCCAGAGAAGATGTTCGCTCACATCCACTTCCAACCAATGACAACGACCGTTATCAATGCGGTAAAAACGGGTATCAAGCCCAGCACCAACGTTGACTATCCAACCATCGGGGTAATGTTTAAGGAATTGGTGAATTTGTTGATCGCACAGACGCGTTAATGTGACGTGTAACAGCTGTTTTTGGTGGATATCACCAGCCAAACACTCAGGGGCTAAATGACAACGCTGACAAGCACTGGTGGCCATGGGATCATAAACCAAGCCATCGTCAACCAAGCTTTCTCGGCTACGTAACCAAAGCGGTTGCAGCAAGCGAGGAGGAACTTGATAACCGGATGAATCTGTCTTTTTAGAGGGCATGATCATCTTCCTTATGACACCACAAAGAAGATGATAATGAATATCAATTAGATTGGCAAGCGTGTTGACTTAGGAAAAGGAGCTTACATCCAGTCTGTATTACGGATAATACCGACCGCCACACCTTCAATAGCCAATTCCTGACAAGTGAGATCAACCTCAATGGGTGAAAAGGCTTCATTCTCTGCATGCAAAAAAACTTTCGCGCCCTTACGTTCTAGCCGCTTGACCGTTACATCATCCTCAACCCGAGCCACAACCACTTGCCCATTGCGAACATCTTGAGTTTTATGAACAGCTAGGAGATCGCCATCCATAATCCCAATATTTTTCATACTTTCGCCTTGAACACGCAGCAAAAAATCAGCTTGAGGGCGAAACATACTTGGATCAACATGGTAATGTGCTTCAACATGCTCTTGCGCTAGAATAGGCTCTCCGGCAGCGACACGACCAATGAGTGGCAAACCTTCCTCCTGAGCCTCATCATTCGCTCCCAACAAAATTCGGAGGCCACGTGATGCGCCCGGAATAATTTCAATCACTTGCTTGCGAGCAAGCGCTTTCAAGTGTTCTTCCGCCGCATTAGCAGAACGAAAACCCAGTTCACGAGCAATCTCAGCTCGAGTGGGGGGCATGCCTGTATCTTCAATTTTACTTTTGATTAAATCGAAAACTTGTTGTTGGCGTGGCGTTAACGGCTTCATAATTCACCTGTCTTTTTATACAGTTAACTGTGAGTATATCCAGTAATTATTGAAAAGCAATCCAGATTGATGATTTTTTGATTCATTCCAACCGCCCCCTTTGCTATTGCGTACCTTCCCTCTCTCAGATGATAGCTACAGAAATCATCACTACATCGATAAAATGACGTTATGTTAAGCAATATTATTAAAAGGTTTGACCAGTTTCTGGTATTCTTGCGGTTCAAAAAAGACACCGACTTAAACGCCTTCCTTTTGCACTGTCACCGAATTACAGCACAAAAGTGAACCGTTTAAGTGTTTGTATGTATTCTTGAGGCCTTGAACTCTTATGTCTTCCGGACACTCATTTTCACGCTCCCTACTGAAATTACCACTTTCGGTATTGGTTAAGGGAACCGCTATTCCGTCAAACCCTGTTGATGACTTGACGATCGACCTTAACAAACCTGTCGTCTATGCACTGCCATTTCGCTCTAATGTTGACTTGCTCACATTACAGACCCATGCTCGCCATGCAGGCTTACCCGATCCTTTAGAACCACTGGTTATCAATGGGCACCCGTTGAAACGTTATGTTTTCATCTCCTCGCGCCCTACTTTATTACAAGATGATCATCACGTCCCCAGTGAATCAATCACAACGTTTACGGAACTCCTTAGCCTGCATCAGCTAGATTCTGAGCTGGATGTTCAGATGATTCCAGCCACCGTTTTATGGGGACGTAAGCCGGGCAAAGAAGGACGTGAGAAACCGTATTTACAGGCGTTGAATGGCCCACAAAAAGCCAAAGCCGTCATACTGGCAGGTCGAGATTGCTTAGTGCGTTTTAGCCCTGTGGTTTCACTGCGCTATATGGCCGATACTCACGGTACTGATAGTTCGATAGCACATAAATTGGCACGCGTCGCTCGGATCCACTTTTCTCGTCAAAAGCTGGCAGCTTCAGGGCCTAATCTTCCCCAGCGTCATCAATTATTTGCACGGTTAATGCACTCCCCCGCTATCGAGAAAGCCATTACCGATGAAGCGAGCAGTAAAAAGATTTCCATAGAAAAAGCTCGTAAAGAAGCCCATAACATGCTCGATGAGATTGCCGCTGACTTCTCCTATTCCTTAGTCAAAAAAGGTGACCGAGTTCTGGGCTGGTTGTGGAACCGTATTTATCAAGGCTTAAACATTAATAACGCCGCCACCGTACGAAAACTGGCGCAAGATGGTCATGAAATTGTCTATGTGCCTTGCCATCGAAGCCACATGGACTACCTACTACTCTCGTACGTGCTTTATCACGAAGGTATGGTTCCCCCTCACATTGCAGCTGGGATTAACTTAAATTTCTTCCCTGCTGGCCCCATTTTCCGCCGTGGTGGTGCCTTTTTTATCCGTCGTAGCTTCAAAGGCAACAAACTCTATTCCACCATTTTCCGCGAATATTTGGCAGAACTGTTTGCAAAAGGCTATTCCGTGGAATATTTCAGTGAAGGTGGCCGTTCAAGAACGGGGCGTTTACTCCAAGCAAAAACCGGTATGCTCGCAATGACCATTCAAGCCATGCTACGTGGCCTGAACCGCCCTGTCACGCTGGTTCCAGTCTATATCGGTTATGAGCACGTCATGGAAGTGGGCACCTATGCAAAAGAGCTACGAGGCAAACGTAAAGAGAAAGAGAATGCGGGGCTAGTTTTCCGCACTTTGCGTAAATTACGTAATTTTGGACAAGGTTACGTCAACTTTGGTGAACCGATTCCGCTTAATCAGTTTCTGAATGAGCAAGTACCAGAATGGACACAAGCGATCGACCCGATGGGAGCCAGTAAACCACAATGGATGACCCCTGTGGTTAATCAACTGGCAACCAAAATGATGACTCACATTAACGATGCCGCCGCCGCAAACGCAATGACCTTATGTGCAACAGCCTTGCTGGCTTCTCGCCAACGAGCGCTTGCAAGGGATAACCTAGTTAAGCAGATAGATTGTTATTTATCGCTACTGCGTCATGTACCGTACTCTAAAACCTTCACTGTCCCGAATGAAAGTGCGGAGCAATTGGTCTTACATGCAGAATCTTTGGATAAGTTCTTAGTTGAAACCGATACTATGGGAGACATTATTTCCCTCGATCGAAATCAATCAATTCTGATGACTTACTATCGGAACAATATTATTCACCTACTTGCTCTGCCTTCGTTAATTGCTCAGATGCTGATCCGTCAACAGCAGATGTCAGTAGAGGCTATCCAACATAACGTGGCACAAGTCTACCCATTCCTTAAGCAAGAACTCTTTTTAAGTTACCAAGAAGAGGAACTCGGCCAAGTGGTTGAACACTATCTTGCGGAGCTAGAAGCTCAACAAATGATTAGCCAACAGGACAAAATGGTGACGATTAACCAAGCGCAGACGCAAGTATTGATGCTGCTTGGTAGAACCATTCTAGAAACATTGCAGCGTTACGCTATTGCTTTAAACCTACTGGTGGCAAATCCTGAACTGGATAAAACCGACTTAGAAAGCAAGAGCCAAGAGATCGCTCAACGTCTAGGCCGATTACACGGTATTAATGCGCCTGAGTTTTTTGATAAAGGCGTGTTCTCTGCCCTTTTTGTAACGTTAACTCAGCAAGGCTATCTAGAAAGTGACGGACACTGCCACTTAGAACAAACTGAGCAGTTTGCACAGGCTTTATATGCCATGCTTTATCCAGAAGTTCGGCTCACTATTCAAGAAAGTATCTATCAAGTTGAGTGGTAATCGAAAATAAGTGTACACCGAAACACTAAGGCATCCAGAAGGATGCCTTAGTCATTTTCAGTCAAGTAAGATTATAAAAAAGAAAAGAATAACCCCACCGCAACCACCATACCAACGTAGTTGTTATTCAGAAAGGCTTGAAAACACGGCATACGCTCACGGTGTCGAATTAAGTGTTGTTGATGAACAAATAAGCCGCAAGCAATTAAAATCGCCCAGTAATAACTATGCCCCAGCTGGTAGTAATAACCGAGCATCATCAGCAAAACAACGGTCAGCAGTTGTAAAAAGCCGATGATCATTTTATCAAAACGACCAAATAAGATAGCGGTAGATTTTACTCCAATCACTAAATCATCATCACGATCGACCATCGCATATTGAGTATCATACGCAATGGTCCAAATGACATTAATGGTAAACACAAACCAAACGACCATAGGTAATTCATTGGCTTGAGCAGCCCAAGCCATCGGAATAGACCAACTAAACGCCAACCCTAAAAAAAACTGGGGAAGATGCGTATACCGCTTCATAAAAGGATAAATAAACGCCAACACGACTCCTGCTAAAGAGAGCTTGATCGTGAGCGGGTTCATGGTCAAAACCAATAAAAAGGACAATAAAACCAAACTAATAAAAAGAATGATAGCTTCTTGAGCGGTCACAATACCCGCAGGCAGAGGTCGCTGAGCTGTCCGTTTGACATGCCCATCCACATGACGATCAGCAAAATCATTAATCACACAGCCAGCTGAGCGCATGGAAAACACTCCGACAATAAATACCAGTAACACTTTAATGTCAGGAATCCCTTGCGCTGCCAAAATCAATGCCCATACCGTTGGCCATAATAATAACAACGAGCCAATCGGCCGATTCATACGCATTAGCTGCCAGTAGGCGCGAGCTTTTGCTACGGTCATTTACACACTCTCCTTAGTGTATACCGGGCAATCCGGAAGAAATAATTCAGCCACTAACATCGGTTTATGATTCATCCACAAGCGTGAGCGACGAGCCAACAATGGCCCTTGGTGAGTTTGCGCCCAACCGATTTGTAATGCATCACGGTCGACATTGTCGCTACTGAAAACAGTTAAGCCAAGAGGAACCTTTCCCTGTAAAGTGAGATCGATAGGTTGATCTTGCAATGATGATTGAGGAATCAAGGTTCGGCCGAAAACCCAAGGAAAGCCATCCCCCGATAACACGACCTGCCGTAATAAACAACGCTCTTGAGACAGCAAAGCGAGTTCATCGACCTCAAGCCGTTCAGGTTCAGCCCACTGATGCTGACAAAAATTGACTTGTAACGTTTGACAGTACTGACTCATCAGGTGAGATAATGAGCCCTGTTCGAGTAGCCAAGACTTTGCTATCTCACTTGGATAGCGAAATTCTGTCGGCATTTTCCAATTTACTTGCTGTAACGCAGAAAGATAGAGCGGAGTTATTCTCTTCATACTAGTATTCAATATAATGCTTAACCATCATACAATAACGCTCGAATACAGCGACACGACTTGTGTTTAAGCTCTAATTAAGCATTTTATTTACAATCAGATGCGCTATTGTAACAAGACTCAGGCGATTCGAATATCGTGAACAGAACAAAGAACAGGCACAAATATGCTTAAACGTTATTTAGTCCCAACAATGCTAGCCTTTGGCCTGCTAACTTCTTACCCCACTTCGGCAACAGAAGAAAATAAACCCCAATTGGCTTACTTTACTCTTGAGCCAGATCTTACCACTAACTTCTATACCAAAGGTAAGCGGTTAGGCTATATCCAAGTCAGAATTGATATCATGGTCGCTAATAATGAAGATCTTCCTTTAATCGAGCTGCATCAACCCTTGATTCGAGATGCCGTTATCGAGTTGCTGGGCAAACAGAGTGAAGACTCCATTAAATCTTTGGCAGGACGAGAAAACATCCGTAAAACCCTAGTTGAGCAGTTAAATAATATTTTACTACCAGAAACTGGGCGCACGCTTATCGCAGACCTACTGTTTACTAAGTATATCTACCAGTAGACTCAAGCACACTCACTCATCAAAAGCAGGCTACTGATGCTTTTGATGAGACTTTCTCAATCGTTCGATATCTAACACCCCTAACAAGACACCACTCACCAGCCCAGCAAGATGCGCACTATTGGCAATCGCCATAAAAGGTTGCACAAATCCCAATATCAACCAAACCAACATAAAAGCGATTAAAGGTTTAGGCATACTTAATCCAAGCTCTGGAGCTCGCCAGCCTAGAATCCACAAATAGCCGACCAACGCATACACAACCCCAGACAAGCCGCCAAAATTCGCGCCTTCCACCCAGTATTGTCCAGCACCAGATAAAGCCGCAGAGATCAAAAAGAGTTGGAGAATCTTTCCACTTCCCAGTCGAGTTTCAATATCCCCTCCCAACTGCCACCACCACAGTAAGTTAAAGGCGATGTGTAAAACAGAGAAATGCAGCAAAGCGTGACTAAACCAACGCCATAACTGCCATTGTTGCCCGACAAAGGCAGGAAAATGTAAAGCAGAAAAAACCTGTTGAGCGAGCCCGAACTGCTGAAAAATGAAAATAATGCTACAAACCAGCATCACAAATAAGGTAACTGGGCCGGCTTTAGCTTTAATTAATGAAACAAGGCTAGGAGAGGTGTAAGAAAATTGAGGTCGTCGCGTCTCTGCGACAAGCCAAGAGGCGGCTTGATACTTTCTATCTTGAGGAGAATGTAAAAATTGCTTTAATTCACTTTCAACTTCCGCCCAATGCTGCTCCTCCACCAACCATAAAGAAAATTGATCCCCCTCTTCGAGCTTCATCTCTACATCAATCTGCCGTGAAGCCATGTAATCAATAAAAGACTGTGCCATACGGGGATTATTCAGGGTGATCAATTTTATCATCGTAGATTAACTCGTTTCTATCGGTAAACCGGCCCGTTGCCAAGCTTCAAAACCGCCATCAATACTATACACCTGTTCGAAACCTTGGTTAACCAAGTATTGTGCAGCGCCTTGACTGCTCACTCCATGGTAACAAAGCACCAAAACAGGTTGTTCAAAATCCGTTTCATTCATGAAATTGATCATTGAATCGTTCGTCAAATGAAATGCCTGCGGTGGATGAGCGAGCGCAAAAGATTGCGGATCACGGATATCCACAAGTCTTACCGTTAACTGCTCCAGTAATCGCTGCGCACCCATCACATCAATATGTTGAAATTGGTCCATAATTTTTCTCGTTGAGCCTTTGTTTTATAGCGCACATTGTAACCTAACTCACATGTAACAAGTACACAGAGAGATTAAGGTTATCCACCACTGATCGCTTTTCCACCAACTGTGGATAATTCTGTGGATTGCGTTGATAAGGTGTATTGAGAAAATTCGATCCACAACATCTTGTAATGATCTTTACTTTACTGTGAGTAACAAAAACATATCCCCAAATAAAAAACAGCGTTCAGCCCTTTATTTACCCCTATTGATGACAGTTAGCAAATAATTTTGTCACAGAGTTATCCACAGAAAATTTCACCTCACGATCTTGCTTTAGGATCGAGTAATAAAAAAGCCGAGATCTCTCGATCCCGGCTTTATGAAGATGATACTGCGAAACGCTTAAACTAAAACTCGCCTACCGCTTCTTTGAGTTTTTTCATCGCATTTTTCTCTAGCTGACGAATACGTTCAGCAGAAACTTGGTATTGATCTGCAAGCTCTTGTAAGGTTGCTTTTTGATCATCTAGCCAACGAGAACGTACAATATGTTGGCTTCGTTCATCTAGACTCGCCAGAGCAAAACTCAAACGCTGATTCGTATGATTTTCCCAGTTTTGGGCTTCAATATTTTCAGCGATATCCGACTGCTTATCTTCTAAATACAGCATCGGTGCAGTATAAGCATTCGGGTTATCATCATCTTCAGCTGAAAATTCAAACGTTGCATCTTGAGCCGCTAAACGAGATTCCATTTCACGAACGTCTGACGGTTCAACGCCTAGCTCTCGGGCTACGGTTTCCACTTCACCATTGTTAAACCAACCTAAGCGTTTTTTCGACTTACGTAGGTTAAAGAACAGTTTACGTTGTGCTTTCGTCGTCGCAATTTTTACGATACGCCAGTTACGTAGTACATATTCATGGATTTCAGCTTTAATCCAGTGAACTGCGAAAGAAACTAATCGAACGCCAACTTCTGGATTGAAACGTTTTACCGCCTTCATCAAACCGATATTGCCCTCTTGGACCAAGTCAGCCATTGGCAAACCATAACCGGAATAACCACGAGCAACATGAACAACAAATCGAAGGTGCGATAAAATCAGTGTTTTCGCCGCTTCAAGATCACCTGAGTAATGTAATCGCTCAGCCAGTTCACGCTCCTCTTCAGCACTCAGCATTGGGTAGCTGTTTACTGAACGGATGTAGCTATCTAAGCTATCTTGTGAAACGAGAGCCATTGGATACGCTTGGTTAGTCATTCAAATCCTCATCAATCTCTGATCTGGAGTTATTTTTAACCTATCAATCTTGAACTCAAAATGAACAGGTTTCAAGTGTTGATTACCGATCATTTGCAAGTCACACTCAAGAAAAAACACTCAACTTCTGTAAGCCTCTCTCCATTCAATAAAAATGGCAGACACGCACATAGCAAGTATTTTTACTGCTATAAGTAGACCCTATCCATTTAAACAGGTTCAATTTCTTTTAAATGCCGTTTCGCAGAAAGGTGTGCAGCAATACATCCTAAAAAAGTGCCTAGCATCAATAACAGTAATGACTCATCCCAATTTAAGCCAATTAACCGGAAGCGGCTATCATACAAAGCGGCTAATTCAGCAACAGCCCCATTGAGTACAACGGTAATTAAAGCGGTCATTAACCATGCAGATAATGACCCCAATAGGCCTAACCACATTCCAGAATAGAGATAAGGCCGCAAAATATAGCTGTCGGTTGCACCGATCAACTTCATGGTTTGAATTTCATCTTTATTGGCTTGCACATTAAAACGCAAGGTATTGCCGACAATAAGAAAAACCGATGAAAACATTAATAATGAAAGGCTGACGACCACAATGATGGCAAGATGTCGAATCGCATCCAAGCGAGCGAGCCAGTCTTCATCTAAACGAACATCTGTGACGTTCTCCTCCTGCCGCAAAGTTTGAGCAAGCTGCTTGATAAGCTGATTATCATCAACGCTCGGTGAGATAACCAATACGGCAGGTAAAGCGTATTCATCCAATAAGCTGATTGCTTGATCAAAACCGGCGTATTGGCTGAGCTCAGCCAGCCCTTGTTGGGGCGAAATATACTCAACCGTTGCCACTTCACGACGACTTTCAATTAGGTCTTTCAACACCATAATTCGAGGCTCAGGCGTTCCTTCTTGAATGTACAGGTTGATTTGTGATGGACTTGCTACATTTACCGCCACGGAAGCGATGTTTTTGGTCAGTAAGTACAAGCTGGCAGGTAGAGCCAATGCCATCGAGATCACCGCTAAGGTTAAAATATTTCCTAGTGGGCGTTGCCATAATGCCGAAAAAGCAGCTTTGGACTGTTTTACATGAATAGAAAAAAACGAGTCTCGCTGTGCTCTCTGTTGCCCACGCGGCTTACTCGCTTTAGCTTTACTCATTTTTATTTTAGAGGCCATATTCTTCTACCTCACTCAAAAAACCTTGGTTGAGTTCCATATGGCGGTACTGGGGACGAGAGTGCACCAAATTAATATCATGAGTGGCGAGTAAAATGGTCACGCCAGCTCGATTAAATTCTTCAAATAAACGTAAAATACGATTCGATAACTCAGGATCTAAGTTTCCGGTCGGCTCATCAGCCAGCAATAAGGTTGGTCGGTTAACTACCGCTCGGGCAATCCCCACACGTTGCTGTTCTCCACCTGATAACTGGCTGGGTAAGCAGCGAGCTTTATCGAGTAAACCGGTTTTATCTAAAGCCGCAGAGACGCGCCGTTTCACATCTTGCTCTGAGATAGATTCAATGCGCATCGGAAGTGCCACATTATCAAAAACTGAACGATCCATCAGCAGTCGATGATCTTGAAAAACAATACCAATATTACGCCGTAGGAAGGGAATGTCTTTATTCGGAATACGGGTGATATCGTGCCCATTAAAGCTGACTTTACCATCGGTTGGCCGCTCAATTGCACAAATCAATTTCAGTAAGGTACTTTTCCCTGCGCCTGAATGGCCACCTAAAAAAGCCATTTCTCCTCGACGCAAATGAAAATCAACTTTCTGAAGCGCTTGGCGACCACCTCGATAGGCTTTACTGACTTGTTGAAACTTAATCACCCGTTATTCCCCTATTAAGCACATGAGAACATCATCGTGATTGCTCGCATGCTAAGGTTAAAGTTACTGCTAAAATTCTCGCTGCGTATTATTCATCTCGACTAAATAAAGCATCAATAAATTCTTGGGTTGAGAATGGGCGTAAATCATCTATCCCTTCCCCAACACCGATATAACGGATAGGAATCGTGAATTGATCGGCAATAGCAAAGATCACACCACCTTTTGCCGTTCCATCTAATTTAGTCAGAGTGATACCTGTTAATGGGGCTGCTTCACTGAAGAGCTTCGCTTGGCTAATCGCATTCTGCCCAGTCCCTGCATCTAATGTCAGCATGATTTCATGCGGTGCTTGAGGATCGATCTTCTTCATGACTCGGACAATTTTTTTCAGCTCTTCCATCAAGTTTGCTTTATTTTGTAAACGCCCTGCAGTATCTGCGATCACCACATCAACACCACGAGCTTTTGCCGCTTCGATGGCATCATAAATCACAGAAGCACTATCCGCTCCTGTATGTTGAGCAATCACAGGCACTTGGTTGCGTTCGCCCCACACTTGCAGTTGTTCCACAGCGGCTGCCCGGAAGGTATCCCCAGCCGCTAACATGACTTTCTTGCCTTGAGCTTGGAACTGTTTCGCCAGTTTACCAATGGTTGTCGTTTTTCCGACACCATTCACGCCAACCATCAAGATGACATACGGTGTTGCTTGCTTATCGATCACCAAAGGTTGATCGACTTGTGTCAGAATCTCAGCCATTTCTTGCTTAAGTAATGCATAAAGTGCTTCACCATCCCGTAATTGCTGACGCGTTGCTTTTTCTGTCAAATTGGCAATGATTTTTAGGGTGGTTTCCATCCCAACATCGGCCATCAAGAGTTGCTCTTCTAACTCCTCAAACAGATCGCCATCAATGGTTTTGCCCTTAAACAACCCAAAAAAACCAGAACCAATGTTGGTTTTCGTCCGGCTAAGGCTACGCTTTAAGCGCACAAAGAAGCTTTCTGTTGGTTTTTCTTGTTCTTGAACACGTGGAGTTGGCGCTTCGGCTTCGGCTTCGGCTTCGGCTTCGGCTAATAGAGTTTGTTCTTCCCTTTCACCACTTTCAACCTCGGTAGGCAACGGCTCTTCGGTCAATTCGCTGGGCGATGTCGCTTCTGTTTCTGATGGGGTTGATACATTCTGATTCGGCTGTTCATCACCAAAACCGAGCCATGACAATAAGCCACGCTTCTTTTTTTCCGTCATTTGGGAATATCCTGAGTCTGACTAAGCGATAATGTTTCTCTAACCGAATTATTGCGGGCCAGAGAAAGAAAAATGACAAAGCAGTGAAAATTTTTTGCTTCACTTGGTAGACTTTGTCACTCTATTTAATCCTGCTTTCTGCTTTTCGCTAAGAAACCAGCAGATTGGCTATAATAACACTTATTTAGCGGTCAAAAAATCTATGCGAAAACCTCGCCAGCAAACCCTATCACAAAAACGCTCACCAAGCGGCCATGTTCGTATTATTAGTGGCCTTTGGCGGGGACGGAAACTCCCCGTTCATGATGCCCAAGGGCTCCGCCCAACCACGGATCGGGTAAAGGAAACCTTGTTTAACTGGTTAGCACAGGATATTGCTCATGCAAGCTGTCTGGATATTTTTGCAGGCTCTGGAGGGCTAGGCTTCGAATGTGCCTCTCGACAAGCCGAGCAAGTCACCATGCTGGAGTTAAATCCAACCGCTTATGCCCAGCTCAACCACAACATCGCAACCTTAAAGGCAACCAATATTCATGCCATTAATACCGATGCGGTCGCCTATCTTCAACAAAACGGACACCCTTTTGACATTGTCTTTATTGACCCTCCTTTTCGTCAGGGATTACTGGAGCAAACTATCGCCTTGCTAGAAGAGAAAGGTTGGTTAGCCGAACAGGCGCTCATTTACGTCGAAAGTGAAAAAGAGTTAATGCTGACGACCTTCCCCGAATCTTGGCAATTACATAGAGAGAAGATTGCAGGACAAGTCTGTTACCGCCTTTTTATCCGTAACACGAGATAAAGCTGAAAGCAAAATACACGCCCAATCACCAAGATAAAGTGTGATTGGGTAAACAAAGGTTAAAGTACAGATGCCACGATGAGAGCTTGTGCCAACCAATAGCTACCCGAAATCCAATACTGGCCATAAGGTAAAGAACGCCGATAATCATGAATCGCCAATAATAAAGCGGATAAGATAAGAATCAGGCTCCCCAAAAAACCCACTAATGACCCCCACGAAGGCAACTTAAGCCACACTTCCCCAGAGGCCCACGCTAACTGAACAAGAACCCCCCCCATGATGGTCACAGGGAAGATCAACGTATCGAGTTGAGGTAATAATAGAAAAAAAGCCACAACACTGGTCGCCAACAACAGGGCGGGTAGCCACCACACGATAGTTCCGGGGATCTGGATCCAAAATGCTTTGCTATAACAAAGCTGCGCCGATAAAAATGCAAAAAAACAGACTTTTGGCCATTTATCGAGTAGATGCAGGCTATCGGCAAACATAGTAACCATCAGCCCCAGCGCCACCCAAATTGTCGGGGTCGGCCAAGTGGGAACTCGCTCGACAAGCATGATAAGCAATAATGCGGAAGTCATATTTTTAAACAACAACGCTTGCTTTATTTTATGGTTTTCAAACGCAGAAATGCTGATAAACCCCGATAAGGCGACAGAAATCCAGCTCCACATGCCGATACCTCTTGTGAAATCTGCCGCCAGTGTAGGCTTGTCACCGATGAAGTCCAGAAACGAACTGCAAAAATTGGATCTGGATTGCGAATCTACATCGCTCCTATTCCTTTATTCCCCCACCACACCATATCTTACCCACCTCCCCATCAAAACAGAGCAAAAACAAGAAAAATCATTAAAAACACCGTTTTAAACACACAAAAAATGGCAAAAACAAAGAAAAACACAATAAAAATAAAAATAAAAATAAAAATAAAACTTAAAAAACAATAAGTTAAAAATATATTGTAGTAATTTTAAATACTCATACCTAAATAACCGAATAATAAAAATAAAAACAACAATAAAAACAAAACCAACTGATCTGACCAGAAATAAAAATGAGATCGAATGAAATTCAACGATTATTTTCTTAAAAAATGGGAATTTACTAAAAAATGACAACCCACCCAAGCCATTGGTCAAAACCCAAATAATGGCAAGTTATAAACATTAAATTAACCAAAACAAACCAAATAAAATCAACCAGTTAAATAAAAACCGCATTGAAATTACGCAAAAAGAACAAGAGATAAACAGCTCATAATCAATAGTTTACTCTAGCAGAACCTCACAATTATCGACTACAAAATGTATTTTTTAAGGACTTAAGTCCGATCCTCTTGATCACTGCGATAAAGTAGTGTTATTCTGACAAAACAGGATGAGACAACAAACAGAGGAGCAGTGTTATGATTTCTTCATCTCAAAAACAGGGATTGGTAATGATTGCAGTAATCGTAGGCTTAATGACACTGCCGTTACTTTACTAATTTGCTGTAAATAAACAAAAAAGGACGCAAAAGCGTCCTTTTTTGTTTATTTATTATCACGATCGACAGATTCATTCACCCGTCATGCTTCCCCAAGATTTACAGGGAATTAGGAAGGTACTTTGATACTTCATCCCAATGAATATAATAAAAAAGCATTGCCGCTAATGTCATCAGCGCAACCAAAGTAAGGGCAGCTCGCCATACAAAACGGCTGCTGCGAGGCGTCAGAACTTTTTCGCACTCACAACACACGTTAAAAAATGCCTTCCTATCTTCTAAGTGGTAATGATCTTCATGCACAATTTTATTCCGAATAGTCGCCACGTATCTTAACTTTGCGATAATATCGTGGGGTAACCGCTCTTCACAGCTTGAGATCAGTTGGTGTAATCCCTTTCCTTGGGCATGATATTGCTGACGAAGCAAGGTTTCTAGTCTTCGCGTTCGTAATACGACTTGTTCTATCTCTGACATTGCTGCCTCCTTGCTTAACGACTCACGCTATTAAGGTATTTTCACCCACCCATTAAGATAAGTGCTACTTTCTTGCCAATTAAACCCTAAGATCAACAGAGAAATGTGAGATCAACCGAAAAATATCGTCATATAATGACAACTTATACAGATTATTTCAGCAAACTGCCCATAAGATACGGCTAACGATTTTCTACAACCTTCAAGTTGGAGTAAGCCATGTCCCCACTATTATTACTATTGATTAGCTTAATCAGTTTACTCATTGTCGGATTATGGCTATTTAGCCAATTTTTTCGTCGTCATATGCAAGGTGAAAAAGCTCCACAACGTCGAGCCATCGTCACAATTTTAGACAAGCAAATCATCGAAATATCACACCCGTTACCAGACCAAGAAAATCAAGAATACTGGATCTATGTTCAAAAAGGAGCACTAGGCCCGAAAAGAGAGTTCCAAGTTGGCCCTCACTATTTCCATGCCTTAAACCCGGGAGATCAAGGCGAACTCACTTACCAAGGGCGAAAATTCCTCCATTTTGCATTAACACGCTAAGGGAGAAGCCACCGTGTTTTGGCACTACGAGAGAGCAAATAACTGATAGCTAAGGCGCCACCGCCACTGATAATAACCCACAGAGGGATAACCCAAAGTGGATCACCTTGATACCAACCGTAAGTTTTCATCGGCCAAAGAAAAATAGGGTGTAATAAATAAATCCCTAAACTGTGCTGACTGATCAAACGCACAAACGTCTTAAGAACAAACGGAAGTTTCTCAGCCCAAGCTCGACAAACGACAAAAACCATCACCGCCGCCAAAACCACATTAAGGGTTTTATAAGATAACCAGCGACCGACAGTATAACTGGCCTCTTGCAAACTAAGCTGAATCACTGAATACGCGGTGATTCCTAGTGCGGCGATGCCAAGCCCAATAGCCACGGAAACGGTAAATTTATTAATGGGTAACTTTTGATACAGTAGGTAGCCTAAAGGTAAATATCCACTAAATAGCCACCACTGCTGGCTCCAAATACCATCAATCCCACACAAATACAGCCATGTAGTTAGCAACCACGCTCCCACCCATACATACCAGAACCCATCATCAACTCGCTGAACCAGCCAATGTAAGCAAGGAATGATGAAATACAGTGGAATAAAATAATAGAAAAAACCCAGATGGTAATAGGTTTCATGTTCAGGCAAGGCGACTAAGGTTCGCCAAACCGTAGCAAGGTCAAAACCACGGGCACTCCAACCAGAAAGGTAAGCATAGAAACACGACCAAATGAAGAAGGGGATAAAGACTTTACCTAGCCGCCGCTGAAGGTAATAACGCCACTGAAAAGGTCGTGGATCACTGAGCATCAAAGCCCCCGAAATTAGAATAAATACGGGTACAGCCCAGCGGCTCACACTATTGATGGTTACTGCTGTCATCCATTGGCTATCGGGGATCACTCCTAATCCGTAGCGATAAGGAGCGAGAACATGGATGGAAATCACCGCAAACGCTGCCACACAGCGGAGTAAGTCAAAAAAAATTACGCGCTTTGTCATGAATCTTTCTCTTATTTGTCTTCTGCGACCATACCCCATCTCACTGGCCTTTGTGTAAAAACATCGCCAGCCCAACGTCAACTCTTACTCTGTGACAAAGATTAATAGTTATTGCCTATTGAAACAATGCACATAACCCCCTTTAAAGTCGACAATGACAGGCATATGATGTTTACACGATTTCAAAGAAATCCACTTAATTTAAAAAACTTAAATCTTAAATGAGGTGAGTGTATGAAAACTAATCTGATCGGCCTAGACAACAACCAAAGCCAACAACTCGCTCAATCGTTGAACCGTTTATTGGCTAACTATCAAGTATTTTATATGAATACTCGTGGTTATCACTGGAACATTAAAGGTAAAGAATTCTTCGAATTGCATGCCAAATTCGAAGAGATTTATACCGACTTACAAGTAAAAATTGATGAACTGGCTGAACGTATTTTAACCTTGAGTGCACAACCCCTGCACAGTTTCAGCAGTTACCTAGCAACCACAGAAATTAAAGAACATACCAATGCCACCGATGGCCAAAGCACCATGCAAGGCTTGTTAGATGGCTTTAGTTCATTGATTGCTCAGCAACGAACTATTTTATCACTAGCAGCAGAAGTGGGTGATGAAGGGACAAGTGCTCAAATGAGTGACTATATCCGTGAACAAGAAAAACTGGTTTGGATGCTAAATGCTTGGCTGCAATAAATCCATCTTCACTGATTAATGATCATTAATCATTAGGCTGGCGGTATAAGCTCCCCAAAGACAGGCTCTTTACCGTCAGCCGCCCTCCGCTTAATGGTTACGTCTCACTTCTTGACTCCACCGTTGCGCTGCATTGAGCTCTTGCGTCACCTCATCCACACCGATACCTAAAGTATGACAATGGTTTTCAACCCCTTGCCAATCTGCCTTTTCAAAACACTCTTCAAGGCTGAGCAATTCACCAAATGGGCCTTCTCGCTTATTCAGTGCTTGTTTGATTGCTTGAGCCACTGGTAACTGCTCAAGCAAATGATCCAATGACGTATCGAGTAAAGCGTCCAGTACGGAAAACAACCCAATTAAGAATGCCTGTTCTTTATGTTCATTAAACGGTCTTCGCTTAGACATTAGCTGACAAAATTGCGCCCGTTGCAGAGATAAATTATAAAGCTCTTGTGGCTTTTTGACCGAAACGTAAGACGCGACAGCCAAAGAGACAAAAATCTTCAGTTGATCTTGCCCAAGATAGACCAAAGCTTGGCGAAAAGAGGAAATGGGCACAGCCAGCCGAGGCGACAAGCGGTTCACAAAACGCAACAATTTATAAGACAAGGCAAGATCTTGCGAAATAATCTGTTCAACTCGCTCAAAGTCGACAGAGGGACGACACACCTCTTGAAATAGTTGCATCGAAATCAATTGTTCTGGGCTGAGATAACGCTGTTTAATAATTTGAGGTTTACTAAAAAAATACCCTTGAAAGAAACTAAAGCCCGCACGGCGGGCCATATCAAACTGTTCTTGTGTCTCAACCTTCTCGGCTAAAAATCGTCGCTTACTGCCCGCTGCAAGTCTCTGCTCCACAATGTGACATGCTTGCTCAATCCCCATGGCAATAATATCGAGTTTAACAATATGCACATAAGGTAGGAAACGTTCCCAATCCGGGCTGTAAACAAAGTCATCTAATGCGATAAGGTAACCACGCGTGCTTAAGTCTTGAATGACAGCAAACAATTCATCACTGGGTGGGCAAGTTTCAAGCACTTCCACCACAATTTGCTCTTTAGGCAGCGTCAGTGGCAAGCGTCGTAATAAGCTTTTATAGGGAAAGTTAATAAAACAACGGGAGTATTCAATCGAAGGGTTGGTACCTACAGCGAGAAAGTTTTCAACAATTAAGCGATACGTTGCACGATCAGAATCGATTTGGCCAGGAAACGCATTACGCTCTCCATCACGAAACAATAGTTCATAACCGAGTGTATGCTTTTTAGCATTAAAAATCGGTTGCCTTGCAACATAGGTGGTATACATCGCCCCCTCAAACATGGTTGTTTTATACCCCTATTACTCTCAGATCTTACGCTGTGCCTATCATACCTTACCGATACCTCAACACTAAACCAAACTCTGGTTATTTTTCGCCAATTCTTAACTTCAATCAATATCAATTCAGGGATCTCACAGCCTCGATTCTCTATTCGTTGCAATTTTCGGCAACTCGCTTATTCTAACGAAGTTCAGCATCGCGCTGAGAGCCAAACTTAGTCAGAAGATCAGACCAATTCATGCCACACACATACAGCCAAGAAACCCACTTTCCACAAGTCATGTCACAAACCATTACCCCATGGTGGCAGCAGAGCCGTCATCAAGCGTACTACCCAGCATGGGACAACACGCAATTGTATTGGTGTGCGATGACCTCACCACAACATACCAAAGCCATCGTAGTGGTGAATGGTCGGCTAGAATCGGTATGGAAATATCAAGAACTATTTTATGATCTCTTTCAGCAAGGGTATGACGTTTACTCATTTGATCACCGAGGGCAAGGCTTATCGGATCGACTACTCAAGGACAAAGAAATAGGTCATGTCGATACCTTTGATGATTACGTCCGTGATTTAGCGGCCTTGGTCTCCCATTTTCAGTTACAGCGCTATGCACAACGTTATCTATTGGCCCATTCCATGGGAGGGGCTATCGCTACTCGTTACCTACAAACTCATGCGGATCATGCTTTTGATGCCGTTGTGTTAAGCGCTCCAATGTTTGGTATTCAGATGCCTTGGCAGTTACGTGCCATTGCAGAGCCACTCTCTCGGATGCTCACTTACCGCTACCGTACACCTCACTATGCTCCCGGTTATGGCCCTTACTATGCCAAACCATTTGCCATTAATCCGCTCACTCATAGCGAGGTTCGCTACCGATGGTTTCGTGAATTATATGAGCAAAAACCCGCGCTTAAATTAGGAGGGCCAAGTACTCGCTGGGTATGGCAAGGATTAAAAGCCACTAGGCAGTGCTTACAAGACACCCGTCAGTTGACCATTCCGACCTTACTGCTTCAGGCCGAATGCGATACGATCGTCAGCAATGCTTCTCAAACTCGTTTTATCACCCAGCTCGCTCAAACCAACACGAATAGCCGAATTCAGCTGATTCATGGAGCAAAGCATGAGTTACTGTTTGAGAGTGATTGCTACCGAAATCAGGCATTAGATGCCCTATTCGCTCACTTTAATTCGCAATCTTCGAAATAGAGGAAAAAGCGCTGCCAGAGTTTTACCCTCTTTTTCTCGCGGATTATCCCTTACACTATTTGGCCAAGATCGTTTACTTGGCGACTTTACCTGCGACAACGAGGGTTATATGACCACTGAACAAAAAACGGTACCATTTCGTATTGTAGCTTCCGATCTGGATGGCACATTGTTAGCACCCAATCATCAACTAAGTGCATTTTCAAAACAGACACTCAACGATCTTCATCAACAAGGCTTTACTTTCGTTTTTGCGACAGGTCGCCATCATGTCGATGTCGCGGGAATTCGAGAAATCGCAGGAATTCCAGCCTATATGATCACGGCTAATGGAGCGAGAGTGCATGACCAAAACAATCAAGAAATGTACAGTAAGAACGTTCCTTCTGAACAAGTTCAAGCAATCATTGATCAGGTTAAAGGGGATGATTCCATCTACATTCATATGTACCGTAATGATGAATGGCTACTGAATCGTGAAGATGAAGTGCTCCGCAATTTCCATAAAGATTCCGGTTTTACCTATCAGGTTTTCGATGTGGATCATGCGCCCACCGACGGAGTCGCAAAAATTTTCTTTACCAATCAAAGCAAAGATCACGAGCAGCTCGTACATATTGAAACGCTGATCAACCAACGCTTTGCCGGCCAAGTTAGTGTTGCCTTTTCTACACCGTGGTGTTTAGAAGTCATGGGAGCTGGTGTTTCGAAAGGGGAGGCTTTGCAAGTTGTGGCCGAGTCATTAGGGCTATCACTGGCTGACTGTATCGCATTTGGTGATGGAATGAATGATGTTGAAATGCTCACCATGGCAGGTAAAGGCTTAGTTATGCAAACAGCACATGAAAAAGTGCTACGAGCGTTACCCAATAACGAAGTGATTGGCAGTCATGCCGATGATGCAGTCGCTCACTATCTACAAGATCACCTACCGCTATCGGTAAGCCACTCATAAGCTGCGACCATTTTCGGTTATCGCCCCATCCGTTAAGCTGAACGTTGCTTGGGGCGTTTTGCTATACCCCTCCAAACTCTCTCTTCACCATATCCACCCTCTTAAAGTCCATAATTGAGAACTTCTTCCCAAGGGAAACCTTTTCTGTCCGTAAAGTGTCAATAGAACTGGCCGTAGGTTCTGTTTTAAACCAACGATATGCCATAATGCCCTGAAGTTCGTTGCGTTTTTTGTCACGAGGAAGAGATACCATGAAGCAGCTGAAAATCCCAGCGGCCATCCTAGCACTACTCGCCCTACAAGCGTGTTCATCATCCCAGCCGACCGAAAACCAAATCGTGCCGGTAAATGCCACGCTGGATAATCCAGCAACCGTCGTTCCCCAAACCTTTATTATGCGAGGGGAAGTCGTTGTTGGACCTGAGGTTCGCTCTTTCACGCCCTGCGGAAGTAACCAGCAATATTGGTTAGACTGGACGCCAGAACAGACCCAACAAGCCCTGAAACTCAATCAATCCCCTTATCAAATTCTCTATGGGGAAATGATTGGTTATCTGCTTCCTCCAAGCCAAACAGGATTTAATGCCGACTACATGGCCCGGTTTGTCGTTCAGCAGGTGAATCAATTAAGTGCTGAGAATAATAAAGGGTGTCAACACCCCACTAGCCCCACCCGTGCATTTGGCAATGAGCCATTTTGGTCAATACAATTTTCACCGCAAGGACTAGAATTTCAACCACTAGGTGGCCATAAACAGGTACTGACAATTCAAAGCAGCCAACGTTCTGCAAACCACCGAACGGATCAGTTTGAGCAAGGACATCTACAACTGGAAAGAGCATCATGCGTCGATGGCATGAGCCAGAATTTATACAGTTGGCGTTCTGTGCTAACCCTTAACGATGAGACCTACCAAGGCTGTGCCATACTCAGCAACCTCGATACGACACAAGAGTGGGTAGGCACCTACTTTGCCAGCGCAACAAAGCAGCAAGGCTTTGGCGTAACGTTAGAACTTAACTCCGATCACAGTGCAACCACCCGCTACCGGTATTTAAATGGCGAACGAGAATTAGTTGAAAAAGGCTTCTGGCAGCAGCTCAACCCAGATCAAATTCAAGTGGTTATGACTTTGCATCAGCAGCAATATTTACTCTCTGAGCGAGTGTTCACTCGGCATGGTTATCAACTGCATGCAGACAAAGAAAAAGTGGGCAACGTGGTCTACCCCATCAGCAATAATGGCATTACCCTTTTCCAAGCCAAGCAGGTGAACCAACCTCCAGTAACAGAAAAAATAACGCTGAGTGAAACTGTGCAGCACATTCCCTCCCGCGATGAGTACGATGAAGACGTGGACCAAGCCGTACGCCGATATTTTGCACTGCATAAAACCAGCCCGACTCAGACGCATTACCGTTGGTTGAAATATGATTTAAATGGCAATCAACACCCAGAGTTGCTAGTACAGCTCGATTGGTGCCATGACACACAATGTACTTTGCTCATTTTTGAGCACAAAAATGGAGAGTGGCAGTTTAATAGCCGAATCAATGGGGTACAGACGCCCTTCCGGCTAGGAAAAGCATCACAGCATGGCTGGCAGGATCTGATGCTTCCTATCAATACAGATCAAGCGATGACAGCACACCAACTGCAATACAATGGCATCAGTTATCCGGTAAGTATCAAAAAAGCGAAGACAGCTCACGCCAGTGAAATCAGTGGTATAAGTTTGTTTGCTGATGGGTTATCACCTCGAACTGGAGTCAAACTCTAATGCAACCTTGCCCAAGCTGTGGCCTTCGCCACCAATGCTTATGTTCAGCGATACCTCAGCTATCCAGTGCGTTGTTTTTATCACTGCTCACCCATGAAAATGAATACCAACGAGCAACCAACACTGGGCAGTGGTTAGTCCAATCACTGCCTAACTGCGCAGCGTTTACTTGGCAACGAACATTGCCTCCCACAGCGCTATTACAGCGAATGGCAGAACCTGATTATCATTCTGTATTAGTCTATCCCAGTGAACAAAGTGTTCCCGTGGCACTCGAACATCAAAATGCACAAGCGATGGGCAAGAAAATGCATTTTATCGTACTCGATGGTACGTGGCAGGAAGCCAAGAAGATGTTGCGTAAAAGCCCTTGGTTAACCGTGCCCCATGTGAACATCAACGTACAAGGTGAATCATGCTATCAGCTAAGACGTCACCAACAAGCGGGACACTTATGCACGTTAGAAGTGGGGGCAGCTTTACTCAACTCACTGGACGAATCAGAGAATGCACAGCAGCTAAACGCTTTTCTCAACCGCTTTATGCGTACCCTGCAAGCCGATAAAAGTGGGCACGCACTGGCTGATCACCTTGATTGACGTGGAATATCCAGCAAAGAACATAAACTCTGCGGCTGACCTAGGTAAAAACCTTGCAAATAATCGACCCCCATATCTTCACTGATCTGGCACACCGTCTCGTTGTGTACAAATTCAGCCACAGTTTTGGCATTTAACACCTGACATAATTTCACCAATTGCTGGGCAATTTTTCGCTGTTTCATATCTTGGTCGATATTTCGAATTAAACTACCATCCAGTTTAATCACTTGAGGTTCTAGCTTGATGATTTCATCAATGTTTGAATAACCACTACCAAAATCATCCACAATAATTCTCACCCCTAAGCGGCGAAAATGTTCACAGACCTCAATCATGTGGCCATAGTCTTTGATTTGCTCATTTTCTAGCACTTCTAACCCGACTCGAGCTGGATTTGCCAAAGATTGAATCGCACTTTCAAGACACTGTAGTGTTCTTTCACTCATCAAATCTTGCGGAGACAAGTTAATCGAAAAGTCTTCGTGACGATCTCGCATTAGCTCAAAAGTGCGATGTATCATCTGCCGACTTAAGCGAGTATAAAGGTGACTCCCTTCGATAATGGGTAAGAATCGCCCGGGTAAAATGATTTCTCCCTCATCTTCAATCCTAACTAAGCATTCGTAAGAAGCGAGCTGGTGGCTGTGCGCATGTACTATCGGCTGCGCATAAACCAATACGTTATCATCCAATACCGCTCGGCTAACACACGATAACCACACCAGCCGCTGTTGACGTAGCTGATCATGCGTTCGTAAATGAGTGGCGCTACAAAAATGACGATTACGCTGAAAAGCATGTCGCCTCGCTTCAATCGCACGAAGCAATAAATCATCAGCATCCAGCTCTGGAAACTCTTTACGACTGACTAACCCAGCGCAAAGGGAAACCGACACATAATCAATTTCGGGTAAACCAAATGGTTCAAAATTGACATGCTCAAGCTGCTCAACAAATTGGGAAAAGGTACGATGAATGGCTTCTTCCTCAATATCCACCGTCAGTATCGCAGCCCATTCGCCAACCCCAATCGCATAGAGAGAATTCTTCTCGGGAAGGCGTTCAGCGAGGTAGCTTTGAAAATGCCCCGTTAAATCTAGCAGTAATTTATCTCCAACCTGATAACCATATTTTTCGTTAATTTGGTTAAAGTTAGTCAGCTTTAAAGCCAATAAATGCTCATTGGTCGCCATACGCAATAATTTTTCACGCAAGACAACACGGTTTGGTAGCCCTGTGCGACGATCCACTCGATAGCTTGCCGTCAGCAAAGAGGCTTGATCTTGGATCTTCTGGGACAGATCGTGGTTCATCTCATCCAAATCGTCTAAGGCATTACGAATAAGGCTAAATAGGGGAGCTAACTCATCATGGCGAACATAATTAAAGGGAGGACGCTGCTCTTGACTGGGCGCGCCTTCACGGATGGCAAAATAGGTCATGCTGTGGTGCAACACTCGCTGTAACTGCCCATCGTGCCATAGTTCTCCTGAGCAATACCCTCCGGAGGTTAACGCCACCGACTGAAACGGCAGCAACTCTTGGTTGTCTTCGATAAAATCTAACCGAGAGGTACAGTTATAAACAAAGATCTGTTCTGGCTGAAAAAGACGCAGTTGCTCCGCGCCTAATTGCACTTGCTCAAGCGTTAATGATGGATGGTCAAAACAGAAACGCACTTCATCACCCACCGATAAAGCCTCATTAAAGACTAAGCCACTTTCCTCCTCATACAGCGGAACGTACACATCTTGCAGCGCTAGCTCACCTTTGATTAACGGAAAGTTATGCAGCATTTCTAATGGAACGTGCTGGCCGTCCCCTAAATAACGGTTATACACCTGACGGATAGGTATATCATCCAGCCGCCATACCGTTTTGCCTTGAGCGGCCGTGACACGAAAACTACGTCCGAGTGGATTCCATTCGGTATAAGCTCCCGTTTGTACATTCAAGTTATCCCCATGAATTGCGACACAGACCATTGCATCATCATAAAATTGTCGGCCGTGTAAGACCCAAACACCATGCTGAGTTGCGGTTGCTGCCCCTCCTGCAACCTGAACCCCCGGAGCCAAATAATTAAAGGCTCGAAAGCGTTCCTGATCATCCATTTTCATTTGAGCGACAAAACAGAGTAAACATTGGGTATTAGATTGTAGAGAAAGGCTATCGAGTAGTTGCTCAGTATCTTGTTTGCCTGACGCAGTGTTGATTTGAACGGCACTGGTAAGCTGGCTATGAGCGAAATGGCTAACAATAATCAAAGTGCCTACATGGCAAATTTCACCTTGGTGAATCATTTGGTTGGCACTAAAACCAACCAGTTGGGCATCAGGGTATCGGGCAAGTAGCTGATCCGCTAACGCCTGCACTTTTTCCACCGGCTGACTGGAAATAAGTTGAATTAGTTTATTGCCGGGATCAGACGAGGCGACATCCCATGTTATGTCACTTAGCGACTGATGCTCAGAAAGGAATAAAGACGTCGTAAACATACTTCCTGTAACTCATCTTGCAACTATGCCATCACTCGGCATAAAACCGTATACCATCTGCAAACTACGTTAATGATTATCTTGAAAAATCACAATCTTTATTCAATAAATCAGTGCACTTAGTTGTGAGAGACTGTTGACCTCAACATCCGGCAAAACTTTTGCATCACAATTTGCACGCAATGTGTGACCTTGATCATTATACCAACAAGCTTGGAACCCATTTTCCTTGGCTCCTTGTACATCCGTCACTAAGTGATCGCCCACATGCAAAATGGCTGAAGCAGGAAGTTGCAAGAACTGACGCGCCTTACAAAAGAGATCGGGATAAGGTTTCGCTCGTCCATCGGGACCCGCCTTGAGAACCCATTGAAAATAGCGACTCAGACCAATCTGCTCAACATCCACGTTGCCATTCGTTATTGCCAGCAAAGGGACTTTCTGCGCAAGCGACCGTAACACTTGGTGAGTTAATGGCGGGACAGTGACTAAATTTCTGAGTCGTAAGACTTCTTCGATGGTCTCTTCGGCGGCTTGCTTAGCTTGGCTTGGTGAATAACCTAACCGGTGTAAACCTTGTCTGATCTGTTCAAAACGCCATAGTGTTACATCATGATTTAACCAAGGGTCTTCGCGAGCCAACTGCCACTTTAACTGATTCCACCATGCCATGGATTGAGTGACTGTCACGGGGTGATGCTGATAGAGCCACTGCGCAATTTGTTGCTCTAAATGCCGGATTACTGGGTGGTTATCGTATAACGTGTCATCCAAATCAAAGGTCATCGCTTGAATCGGTTGTAGCTGACGATAAAAATGCATCCCTACTCCTTGGTTTTTTTTCTGGCTCGTGGATGAGCTTGATCATACACCTGAGCAAGATGCTGAAAATCAAGATGGGTATAGATTTGTGTCGTCGAAATATTCTCATGCCCCAGTAATTCCTGAACGGCACGCAAATTATTGCTCGATTCCAACATATGAGTAGCAAAAGAGTGGCGCAGTTTATGAGGGCTGATATGGCTAGCAACCGACTGTTTCTGTCCCCATTCTGCCAATCGTTTTTGTACATTACGATGAGAAATACGCCCACCTAATTTGGAAATAAACAGAGCGGGTTCATCCCCTTTTAGCAAGGCTGAACGTACCGTTAACCATTTACTGACCCATTCTTTAGCCTGACCTGAAAACGGAGCTTTACGCTCTTTGTTCCCTTTACCGATCACACGAATTTCGCCACGGCTAAAACTGATGTCTTTAAGATTAATCGCCACCAATTCTGCTAACCGTAACCCTGCACCATACATGAGCTCCATAATGGCACGATCACGAATGGAGAGTGGATCATCCGCCTCAACCTCTAACAGTTGAGCCATTTCATCCACATCTAAATTCTTCGGTAACGGACGCTGCTTTCTGGGTGCTGATACCCCTTTAGCAGGATTAGCTGCTAATTCACCTCGTAGAATCAGGAAATCGAAAAAACTGCGCAGAGAAGAAAGACGCGTTGCCAGGCTACTGGCTTTCATTCCCTCACGCATGCCTTTACTGGCAAGCTGACGCACCCAAGCCGCATCCACTTGCTGCCACTGAGTGATCCCCATTTGGTTTAAATGCGAGGCCATCGCCTGTAACTGCTGCTGATAATTACGTTGAGTGTGGAGACTCAGCCCTTTCTCACTGCGTAAATATTCATAGAAGCGCAGTAACGGCTGAGTTAACCCACTAGGCAGAGGGGGAATGGATTCGTTCATGCTCATAACGTTGCCAAGGGAGTAAGTCGATTAAATGAGACAGCACCAGTGCTAAATGACGCAAAAATAAGGTATCCATACAAGGTTGAAAATGCCCACCATCACGGCTTGCAAAGGCCAAAATCCCTTGTGGTGGAGAAGCGCCTAGCGGAAGAATCACATAAGACCCCATTTCTGGCGTTAAGTTATGCTCACCAAACAATTGTTGACGATCAGCCTGTCGTAAACGCCCTAAATAAGCAGACTTACCATTAAAGTGATTAGTGGCAAAGCGCTGCCATTGCTCTTGTGTCATTGCATACTCACTCATCGGCGAGCCAATCAAACGCACATAGGCCGTTAACCCAAGCCGTTGCGCCGTGCCTTCAATAGCTCGAAAAACCTCACGCAAGCAGCCACACTGCAACACTTTTTCTTGCAACTCCATAAATTCATGGAAGGTTCGATCATTATTCGCTGCGAGCGACATCAAAGTGGTGATTTCTTCTTCTAATTCCTCAATACGTTGCCGTTGTCGAGCCATCTGGATATGGACAAGGGAAACCGCTCCCGCATCGGAACGAGGCAATGATAATGATTCAACCAACTGAGGGTAGTGGAGAAAAAAATCAGGGTGATCTCGTAAATACTCGGCCACCACTTCAGCGGTCAGAGCATCAGCCTGTTGTTGTAACAAAACACATCCTTAATTTAGCAAGATAATTGACCATCAAACACATGAGTAGCAGGCCCGGTCATATACAGAGGTTTACCCGGGCCTTGCCAGCGGATCTCTAAATGACCACCGGGCAATTGAACGGTTACAGTATTATCTAAAAGACCTTGGGCAATACCAACCGCAACCGCTGCACAAGCCCCACTGCCACATGCTTGAGTCTCACCTGAGCCTCGTTCATAAACACGAAGTTTAATGTGTTGACGATCGATCACTTGCATAAAACCCGCATTAACCCGTTCAGGAAAACGCTCATGAGATTCCAGCAAAGGCCCTAACGTTTGAACATCTGCTGTCGTCACATCCTCAACAACCGTAACAACATGTGGGTTCCCCATGCTGACCGCTCCACAAAATAAGGTTTGCTCATCAACACGCATGATGTACGTTTTTTCTGCCTGTTTGGCGCGAAATGGAATCTTGCTCGGTTCAAACTCCGGTTCACCCATATTGACCGTAATTTGATCATCTTCCTCGATAGAAAGAATAATTTTGCCTTTTTTGGTGCTAACACTGAGTTGATATTTATTGGTCAACCCTTTCATACGCACAAAGCGGGCGAAACAACGCGCACCATTACCGCACTGTTCAACTTCACTGCCATCCGCATTGAAAATGCGGTAGTGGAAATCCGTTTCAGGATCATACGGAGCTTCCACTACCAACAGTTGATCAAAACCAACCCCAGTATGACGATTCGCCAAACGCCGAATCAGCTCTGGAGAGAAGAAAACGTTCTGGGTAATGCAGTCAACGACCATAAAATCATTACCCAAACCGTGCATTTTAGAAAAATGGAAATGCATAAGAAATCACTTTACTCTGGCAAAAGACTTTCCAATGCCCATAGGCTGGAAAGAGGTTCACGCTGACGAACGAGGTAGGTTTTGTCACCATCCACCATCACCTCTGCCGCGCGAGTACGGGTATTGTAGTTGGATGACATCGCAAAGCCATAAGCGCCTGCCGAGCGTACCGCTAACAGATCGCCTTGCTCTAACACTAAGCAACGATCTTTTCCTAAAAAGTCACCAGTTTCACACACAGGCCCAACCAAATCATAAGCAACCGCCTCTCCTGTACGAGGTGAAACAGGCACGATATTTTGCCAAGCTTGATACAGAGCTGGGCGCATTAAATCATTCATCGCAGCATCAATAATGGCAAAGTTTTTATGTTCGGTATGTTTAAGAAACTCAACCCGTGTGAGTAACACCCCCGCATTGGCGGCAATCGCTCGTCCAGGTTCAAAAATCAACTCTAAATGCTGATGATTCGCTAAACGCGCCAATAGTGCTTTAGCATAGTCTGATGGTTGAGGGGGTTGCTCATCTTGGTAAACAACGCCAAGCCCACCGCCGACATCAAGATGTTGAATCGTGATACCTTCGGCTTGCAGTGAATCAATTAAAGCCAGTAAGCGATCGACGGCATCAATAAACGGCGTAATTTCTGTCAGCTGTGATCCGATATGGCAGTCGATACCACGCACATCAATATTGGGTAAACGTTGCGCTAAACGGTAAACATCCGGCGCACGTTCAAACGCAATACCAAATTTATTATCACGTAACCCCGTAGAAATATAAGGGTGTGTTTTTGCATCCACATCAGGATTAATACGCAAAGAAACGGGCGCTTTGACACCCAGCTCTCCCGCTACTTCATTCAGCCGCGCGAGCTCTGGCTCAGATTCAACATTAAAACACTTAATTTTTAGTGTTAATGCTCGTTGCATCTCTTGGGCTGTTTTCCCCACCCCAGAAAAGACCACTTTACTGGGATCGCCCCCAGCGGCAATAACACGTTCCAGCTCACCACCAGAAACAATATCAAATCCCGATCCTAACCGAGCTAAGGTATTGAGCACCCCTAAGTTGGAGTTGGCTTTGACGGCATAACAGACCAGATGCGGGTGCCCTGCCACAGAGTGATCAAAGGCATGCCAATGCCTTTCCAGTGTAGCTCTGGAGTAAACATAAAGCGGGGTACCGTATTGCTCAGCCAAATCTGACAACGCTACGTCTTCTGCCCACAGTTGACCATCTTCCTGATAATTGAAGTAATCCAAAATTCTTTCCCTTAATCTAATTGCTTAAATCTACTGACTTTGTTCACTCTGCTGAGCATCATCAGGCAGGTACAATGGGCCAGTTTGTCCACACCCCGCTAAGGCGAGTACAGACAACAAAAACAGTGCGGTGACGGACTTTTTCATTTTGCATATCGTGATTATTGAATCAATGCCTCCTATAATCGCACCACAATCAAGAAAAGCAATAGGATAGATAAGATGAACGAAACTGAATTTCATCAGCAAGCGGATAGCCAGATGCAACTCATTGAACAAGCCATTGATGAGGCGGGAGCCGACATTGATTATGAAACATCCGGTAACGTCATGACGTTAGAGTTTGATGACCGCAGCCAAATTATTATTAACCGCCAAGAACCCATGAAAGAAATTTGGCTGGCATCAAAATCTGGCGGGTTTCATTTCCAGTGGAAAAATGAGCAGTGGATTTGCTCTAAAACCGGAGTCGAACTGCTGGAGATGGTAAAGCAAGAATGCGGAAAACACGCCGGAGAAGCAATCGATTGGCAATAACTGAAGCCGATTACCCCATCATGATCAACAAAAGAGCACAGTGGTGCTCTTTTTAGTGCCCATCGACTTAATATCCATTCACAGCTTTAGACGGGCGAGAATACAGCGAGGAATCATTACGGTAAGGCACCACATAGCTTTCTCCCTCTTCTGGGTGAATGATCTGATAATATTGTGGCAAGTTAAAATTAATCAGTTTAGAGGCGATTTGGTTATCATCCCGCACCGAAGTGTAGAAACTATTCACACTAGCGATCATCTCATCTTTTTCACCACTAAACTGGTGATACACCTCTATCCGGTTCGCTTCATCTAACACATAAATATTAAAGCCTTTTTCGGTATCTTCGAAAAAGAACTGAACAAGCCCTTCACTGGCAAACCCATCCACCACTTCTGGCAATTGGTAATCCTGCTCTCTATCTAACATCAGCAGTGGTGAACCTTTCAGCTTATTACTGGAGATACTGCGATAAAAATCGACTGAATTTTCCAACCGTTGTACCGAAACGCCTCGCCGTTCAAAAAACAGCCCGTACATCTGTTTACCGATTCGTAATGCTTTAAAGCGGCGACGTTTTTCTTGTTCAACCGGTTTAAGGCGTAAATCAATACACTCGGCTAAGAGCTGATAGATCAGATTACGCATAACACCGCGTAAGTTTTTGCTATAACAAAACACATCGACCGATTCTGGTGGTAAAGCGTCTTGATGCATTTTACCTAAGATGGTCTTTAACGCATCCAAGATTGCGGTTTCCCCTTTAAAATGAAGGGTTCGTACTTCTTGCCATGAATTACGATAAACCAAATCGACACTGCCAACCAAACACTGTTGCTCACAGCCAAAGCTGAAAATATCCAGCGTTTTTAAATCCACTTTTAACGATTTTCCGGCCAGTTGCACAGTCGGATCATTTTCAAAGTTAATAAACATCGCTAGTTGGCTAATTTCACAAGGGCTGGCCAGCGCCATCATGGTTGGGCGACGTTTATGAAGAGAGAAAGTATTACGTAAATCACTCACCATCTGATAAAACTTATCAATGTCTAAGTGCGCACCACGAACCACCGAATGTAAATTCGTCGACTCCGTAATCAACCCATTAAAAAAGGCCCAAGCCACCAATTTACTCAAATATTCGTTACGCTCTAAATAACGCTGACTGAACATTCGTTTTGCAACTGGAGGCTGTTTATAGAGATACCAGCCCGAAGGGTTCACACGCCCAGTCGGAACCTCAATAAACGTTAAATCCGCTTCATGCAGATCCGGTGAAATTTGTGGATTTAATAAGGTGACCTTACCCGGCAGAACCTCAAACGCCGCATACAGCTTACGCGCTAATATCGAGATATCCTGCGGGCTGATAGCCGAAGTAATATCATGACGGCGGGCAAATTGAATCAGGTTGCGATAACTCAGCATTAAAGCGTCAAGTAAGGCATGATGCACAATTTTGACTTGCTCTACTTTCCAATGGCGACGGTTATCTAATTCTTGCAACAACGTCGAATCCCATTTCCATTCATGCACCATATGCCCCAACGCTTCACGTCGCCACGCTACCGAATCAGCTTGAGGTTCACGTGATAATTTTTCATGGGTTTTCAGATAAAAACAGCGACGCACGAGATCCAGACGAGCATGATCGCCAATCTGAAGCAGGTAGCGAGTCACTTTTTTAAGCATCAAGTAATACGCGTCCATCCCATACAAATCCGGCTCATGGGCAAAAAAACGGCGTTTGGTATCAATACTTAAGAGCTGAGTATGTGGGTACTCCCACGAATAGGCTTCTAATAGGGTGGCTTTAAGTACCGATTTATAGGGAGAATCGATACTTTTATACAATTGCCATAAATTGGCACCAAAGTACTCTTCGGCTGGAATACGATTTAAACGACCAAAGTCGATCCACTGAGAACAGTCAATGTATTGATTGGCACACAGCTGATCAACATACTCGTCGTAACACTCTTCCATCTCTGGCGGCACTATTTGCCATAGTAAACGCTTACCGGCCAAACGAACCGCCGAGCGATAAAATTCATCTAAAAGTAGGAGGTGCTGGGAGGAACCACAGTTTTCACCGGTCATTTTATCGGAGCGATTATGCCGAAAACGCTGCTCATCCATAATAAAGAAGTTAGCTTCAATACCTTGGCTTTTTGCCCAATCGGTAATCAGCAAACACTTATTACTTAAACTTTCTCGATCATCACAGCCCATTGTGGCTGGTACACACACCCAAATATCTAAATCACTGGATGAACTTTGCCCAATCGATGATGTGCTCCCCATGGTGTAGAGCCCTAAAATCATTGGTTGTTTGGGGGAGTGAAGCGGCAGACCTAACGCCAGTTCGGTATCTTCGACTAATTGCTGTTGAATCGCATTCATCTCAAAACAGTGGATACCATGGGGCACTTGCTGATCTAAATAGCCTGGAATTAACGGATGATTGTAATGCAAAAGTGCAGGAATCAGTTGAAAAACACGCTGACCTTGTAAATCCATAAGCGCCAGCGCCCGCTCAGTGCGTTGCCGGTTCAGATTATCTAATCGTTGAATTAAGGTCGTTGTGTAAGCCTGCAAGGTTGGTTCCTTGGTTGAAACATTAATGCGCGCTTTGGTTATGTTTCACGCGAAAGCGCCAACAAAACGTGATCAATTTAACACTTTAATCAGATTTGGTAAAGCAATCTGCCCTTGCCACTCGACTAAAGTTGTATCGCTATGAAGAAATCAGCATGTTAGCTAACTTTCGCAGCATGGCAGCGTGATTCGGAGCGATTTTTCTCCTATTTACTCATCGGCATAATGAAACGAAAGAAAGAATTAGTGTTATCTCGAAGGTCGCTTTTCTCCTAGTTTATCCACCCACAAACGAGAGATTAATCACATTATTTTAGCGAAGATTCATCAATTTAATCACAAAATCGCCTGCTGACCATCTAGTAGTAATACTTTCTCGTCCACAATGTTAGGATGCCAATATTGTTGACTGTTTTTATGGGATGATTATGACCACCACAACGCCAATTCGTATCGCCACTCGTCAAAGCCCACTCGCTTTATGGCAAGCTCATTTTGTCAAAGACGCCTTACAAGCGGCGCATCCAGGGCTTGAAGTGGAACTGGTTACTATGGTCACCCGTGGAGATGTCTTGCTCGATACCCCTCTTGCAAAAGTTGGTGGCAAAGGCCTATTTGTCAAAGAGCTGGAATTAGCCATGCTTGAAAATCGCGCTGATTTAGCCGTTCACTCTATGAAGGATGTTCCCGTCGATTTTCCAGAAGGGTTAGG
Source organism: Vibrio cincinnatiensis (assembly GCF_022113815.1). Classification (GTDB taxonomy): domain Bacteria; phylum Pseudomonadota; class Gammaproteobacteria; order Enterobacterales; family Vibrionaceae; genus Vibrio; species Vibrio cincinnatiensis_A. Next base: position 91,750 of record NZ_SGOM01000009.1, on the reverse strand, counting down.
CTTAGTTACCATTTGTGAACGTGAGGATCCTCGAGATGCTTTTGTCTCTAACCACTATTCATCCCTTGATGAACTTCCTCATGGTGCCGTTGTGGGCACGTGCAGCTTGCGCCGTCAATGTCAGATCAAAGAAGCACGGCCAGACATTGTTATCAAAGATCTACGTGGTAATGTCGGCACTCGATTAGCAAAACTGGATGCCGGAGAGTTTGATGCTATTGTGCTGGCTGCCGCCGGGCTCAAGCGTTTGAAACTGGAAGAGCGTATTGCCAGCTTTCTTGAACCTGAACAATCGCTTCCTGCCGTTGGACAAGGAGCCGTCGGTATTGAGTGCCGCTTAGACGATCAACGCTTACTGGCTCTGCTGGAGCCACTCAATCATGCCGATACGGCTACTCGCGTACGCTGTGAACGAGCCATGAACTTAACCTTGCAGGGCGGATGCCAAGTGCCTATTGGTAGCTATACCATTTTAGAAGGTGACAACATTTGGTTGAGAGCTTTGGTGGGAGAACCGGATGGTTCACAAATCATCCGTGGTGAAATTCGCGGCCCCCGTCAACAAGCAGAACAGCTAGGTATTGAACTCGCCAATCAACTGCTTGAACAAGGAGCACAGGAAATCTTAACTAAGTTGTATGCTGAACACGAGTAAGCCATGGCAATATTAGTCACCCGCCCCGGAGAAGATGGCATTGAACTTTGCCACAACTTAACTCAACGGGGATATAACGCACTGCATCATCCATTAATTACCATTGCTGAAGGCAGCGAACTGACACAGCTCAGTGCAGAGCTGGCTCAGTTCGATATGATCATAGCGGTAAGTCAACCTGCGGTGAATCTGACTCAGCAATACCTGCAGTCACAAGGGTTATCTTGGCCAACGGATGCGATTTATCTTGCCATTGGTCAAAAAACCGCACAAGTTTTAAGCAAGGCATGCCAACAACCAGTACACTACCCAGAGATCAGCGACAGTGAGCATTTTTTGGAACTGCCTGTTTTGCAGGAAGTTAATCAAAAACGAATGGTCATTCTACGAGGCAATGGTGGACGAGAACTGATTTCTCACACTCTGGCCCAGCGAGGAGCACAAGTCTGTTGTCGAGAAGTCTATCGTCGTATTGAACTGCCGTTTCATGCGCAAGAGGCGTTACCACTCTGGCAACAAGCTAAGGTGGATACCTTGGTGATCACCAGCCTCCATCAACTGACGTTTTTTATGTCGCAATTGACCGCCCATGCACAAGCCTGGGCCTATCAACAGCGTCTACTTGTGCCCAGTGAACGCATTGGCCGAGAAGCACAAGCTTTAGGCTTTCAACATATCGTGATAACAGGAAGTGCAGCAAACCACGATCTCGTGGCGGCTCTCCAGCCTTAACACAGGACTCTAGCCATGACAGATAAAAAAAATAATCCACAGCAGGAACCTGAAAAAACAGCATCCCTCCTCTCGGCTTCCGCTGATGCCTCGTCTCAAGCTGAGACTATAAAACAGGAACAGAAAACAATGGCCTCCTCCGCTTCGCCATCGCGTAACAATCGCAAACCGTCATCTCAACCAACGCAGGCAAACACCTCGACTCAGCGAGGAACAAAATTAGCCACTATCGCCATCGTCTTAACGATTTTATTCAGCGGTGGACTCACGTTGCACTTTCAGCAGCAGCAAGCGTTGTATCAAGCTCAGTTGGATACACTACGTACAGAACTTAACCAAGCTCGCCAAGGCTTACAAACGGATCTCGATACAGCAAAACAAGAAGTCATCCGTACTGCCACAGACATCGCCACTCGCTCAGAAGTTGAACTTAATCAACAACATAAAAGTATCGAAAGTTTACAATTAGCGGTTGCGGACATCAAAGGACGCCGCCCTAACGATTGGCTCCTCGCGGAAGCGGATTATCTGGTGAAATTGGCAGGGCGTAAATTATTTCTAGAGCAAGACGCTGAAAGTGCCACTTTACTGATGGAAAATGCCGATCAACGTATTGCTGAGCTCAATGATCCCAGCTTAACGCCATTACGTAAAGCCATGGCCCATGACATCACCCAACTTAAAGCTATTCCCTTCATCGATAAAGATGGGCTTGTCTTAAAATTGATCAGCTTACAGCAATGGGTCGACCAACTGCCGCTGGCGAACGCCATTCTTCCTGAAACAGCACAAGCCGAACAAGCTTCTGTTTCAAAAGACATCACCGATTGGCAAAGTAATTTAATGTCCTCATTAAAAGCATTTGGTGAGAATTTTATTACTTTCCGTGTCCGAGACGGACAGGCAGTTCCCCTACTTTCACCCCAGCAGCATTTTTATCTGCGAGAAAACCTCAAAGCGAAATTAGAAACCGCTATCAAAGCAGTTTATGGTGAACAACAAGAGGTGTATCACACCGCCCTTACCACAGCAAAACAATGGTCAGAGACGTTCTTTAACTTACAAGACAATCAGGTAAAAACCTTTAATCAAAGCCTCGTCACACTGGCAGATCAAAACATTGAAGTCACTTACCCACAAACCCTCACCAGCCAACAACCACTGGCAGATGTGATTCGAGATCGCTTACGCCGCTCAGTCTCCACCATGACCACGAAGGAGGATACTCAATGATTCGTCTTCTTTTCCTCTTTCTCGTTTTAGGGCTAGGGTTATTTGCAGGAACCCAATATGCAGGCCAACAAGGTTATGTGCTGATTTCTATTGCTAACACCACCCTTGAAATGAGTGTGACCACGTTAGTTATCTTTATTATTGCGGCCCTCGCTGGGCTATTTTTCCTAGAATATCTGGTCAAAAAGCTGCTACGAGCCAGTAGCACAACATGGAACTGGTTCAGTGTTCGTAAACAACGCCATTCACGCCGTTATACCAATGAAGGTATTCTGAAATTATTGGAAGGTGATTGGAAACAAGCCGAAAGTAAGGTCACTCGTTGGGCCAACTACCATGATATGCCACAGCTTTGTTATCTCGTCGCCGCAGAAGCAGCTCACGGCATGGGAAATACTAAAAAACGCGATCACTACTTGGCTTTAGCGGCGGAACAAAAAGATGCGACCCTAGTGGTGGAATTAACCCGAGCCAAACAACAACTAAGTGAACAAAACTGGTCTGCTGCCCTTCACACGCTCACTCAATTACAAGCTGACTACCCTGACAATCTCATCATTCTTAAACTGCTTAAACAGGCTTATCTACAACTTGAGCAATGGCAGCCATTGCTTGATTTACTTCCTAAGCTCGTCAAAACCCAACAACTCACTCGCACAGAAGCAGAACAACTCTCATTAAAAGCTCAACAAGGTCAAATCGTGACGGTGGCAAGCCAAAAAGGAAGCGAAGGTGTATTGGCACACTGGTCTGGACTGCCCAAAAAGCTTAAGCATGAACCGGCGATAATGGTGACACTCATCGAGCAGCTCATTAAGCGTAAAGCTGATCATCAAGCGTTTACACTGATCAAAGAAGGGCTGAAAAAACGCCCAGCACCAGAACTGTATGCCCTACTGCCAGAATTAAATATCAGTGATCGCCATCCGGTGATGGTTTTACTGCAAGAGCAATTACGCCAAGACGGCAATAACGCTGACATTCACAGTGCATTAGGCCAACTTTTTCTACGTAACCAACAATGGGAAGAAGCGCAGCATCATCTCGAAAAAGCGCTATCTGTTCGCCCAGATTTATCGGATTACGCTTATTTAGCGGAAGCTTTAGATAAACAACATCGCCCACAAGCCGCACATGATGTAACCCGAAAAGCGTTATCCCTGCTGGAAGATACAAAAATACAGTAACAGGTTAGATTTTTTAACCCAAGAAAGGAAATTAATCGCCTCCCGCCTAATACGATGGGAGGCGATTTAAAGAAACCAGATTATATAACCCGAGAGAACTGCTGCTGGCGCGCTCGTTGGCGTAAATACTTATCAAAGCACATACAGATATTACGAATTAGTAACCGGCCTCGCAATGTAACTTGGATGGAGTGCTTATCCACTTCCACAAGTTGATCATCAATGAAGGTTTTTAGCAGCGATAAATCCGGTTGAAAATAGCAATCAAACTGAATCGAAAACTGCTGTTCAATCGCTGATTTATCGAGTTTAAAATTACAAATTAACTGCTTGATAACTTCCCTTCTCAGTAAGTCATCCTGATCAAGAGAGACGCCCTTCCATAAAGCATGTCGCATTTCATTCACTTGGCGGTAGTAATGTTTTAGCTCTTTCTGATTTTGTGCGTACACATCCCCAACCATTGAAATCGCTGACACCCCAAACCCCACTAAATCACAGTTTCCTTGTGTGGTATAACCTTGAAAATTTCGATGCAAAACGCCTTCACGCTGAGCAATCGCTAATTCATCATCAGGCAGCGCAAAATGATCCATACCAATAAACTGATAGCCTGCCGCGGTTAACGTATTAATACTATCTTGTAGAATTGCCATTTTTTCTTCGGCAACAGGTAATTCATCTTGCTTAATTTTTCTTTGTGCCGCAAAGAGCTGTGGCATATGGGCATAGTTAAAGACTGACAAACGCCCCGGTTTCATTTGTACCACTTGCTCTAATGTTTGATGAAAGCTGGCCACGGTCTGTTTAGGCAAGCCATAAATCAAATCAAGGTTAGTGGAACGAAAACCCAATTCTTTAGCTCGTGCGACTAAATCAATAATAAATTGCTCATCTTGCTCACGATTCACCAGCTTCTGAACGTCTTTATTAAAATCTTGAACCCCAATACTCAACCGGTTAAAGCCTTCATGATGGAGGTGATCTAATACCGACAGCTCAATTTCACGGGGATCAACTTCAATGCTGATCTCAGCCTCTGGCTGAAACTGAAATTCTTCACGCAGCAAATTCATTAAGCGACTGATTTGCTTATCGGTCAGAAATGTTGGCGTACCACCACCAAAATGCAATTGAGAGACTAAGCGGTTTTGTAATAATGAAGCTCGCTGGCGAATTTCATGCTCAAGGACATCAAGATATTCATCGGCTTTGTGAGAATGGCGGGTAATAATTTTATTACAGCCACAGTAGTAACAAAGCTTATGACAAAACGGGATATGAATATAGAGAGAAAGCGGTCGTTCAGGATAACGAGCACAAGCCATATCGTATTCAGCAATGGTAAACGCTTCATGAAATTCCAGTGCTGTTGGATAGGAAGTGTAACGAGGCCCTGAGTAGTTGTACTTGTCTAGAATGGCTTGATCCCACACGATTTGTTGACTGGGTTCGACTGGCGACAACATAGTGACTCTTTCCGTTATGAATTTGTAACGCGCTATTTTGCCACACGACGCACATGAGGTCGGGTGGCAAAAAGCAATCTGCGGATAAAATATTCTAAACTGCTAGCCGGATCACTCCCTCTTTAGAGTAAGTCTCCATTACAACATTTGAATATGGATTTGCTGGTTCAGCGGCTTCACGCGTTTTTGTAGTACTTTGAGTTCAGAAACAATAGCATCATTTAAGCGAACTTCCGCTTTTTGTCGGGTAAGATTTTGTCGCATACGCTCTTGCTTAATCATTTGCTGACGAGCTTCACCTCGCGGCATATCTTTGACAATATGATACAACTCACTCAACGCTGGATACTCTTGTTCAAAATCAACCCGCTGAGCACCCTGTACATAATCCATAATGCAGTAAACGCGAATCGCAATTTCTGACAAATCGCACTGACCTTGGATTCCTGCGAGACAGAGTGTATTCACGCTATCAAAAATATTCGCGTTACGTTTTTCTATGGCTAACGCTTGATGTTGCTGCTGTAACTGAGTCTGCTTCCTCAGTTTCCACAGTAAGTATGCGGCATAACTCGCTAAAGCGAGAATCAGCGCACCACCAATAACGGCGAATAAAGTGACATTCATGTGCGTGTCTTATCCTTTGTATTCGTCTAGATCCAATTTTTCAAACTGAGCTAATAACTCATCATCCGAAGCGGGTTTACGCTGCACTGGTTTGGCCGGAGCGTGAGCTTCTTCAATGTCACCTTCATCCTCTTGCTCATCGGTCAATAAACCAAGTTGATTCATCAAGGTTTCAATTCGATCCAGTTTTTCATCAACATATTTTTGTAGACCGGCACCTAGCTTTTCACCGTTATCTAATCGGTCAAGCAGGACGTTCAACTGTGCATCATTTTCCAACTGTTTCAATTCTTGCTCTGCATCTAAACGGCGAGCTTGTTTGTTGGCCTTTTTGCTGGTTTCAACTACGAGTGGAATTTTTTTCTTACTACCTAAACGAGGATCTCGCGCTTGAGCAACCGCACGTTCACTGGCAGTACTACCATCAGAATGACGGCTGCCACTTTTTAACCCTTTCCGCTTTTTCTGTTTCTTGCGTTCACGGCCTTCAATTTCCGCATTTGTACGATTATGTTTACGAGCAAAAACAAGGTCACCGTTGATACCTGTTTTGGTTTTCTTTTCTCGAGACATTACTGGGGTTTCCTCAGTAAAATTACATCACTACCGATAAATTCAAGTTCGAGCTTATCCCGCTCGGCCAGAAACTGAAAGGTTTCACGACTAAAAAAACTCACATGGGTGAGATCATTTTTATAGTGCCATCCAGCAAACGCATCCACGTTTTTTACCAGTTTGGTCATCAGACCAATCCAGCCTCCCGGCTTAACTAAATTCAGCCATTGCTGCCAGACCGTATAAGGATCATGCAAATGTTCAATCACTTCGCTGGCAGTCATAAAATCATAGCAAGTATTGAGCACCTCTTTCTGTGGATAGAAAAAGTGATCATACAATGCAACACTGTGCCCCGCTTCTGCCAACATAAGCGATAATGTTGGCCCAGGACCACAACCAAAATCTAACCCGATAGATTGGGGGTTCAGTTTATCTAACATCGGCTCACAAAGCCGTGATAAAAAGCGGCGATACCCAAAATCATCAGGGTTATTTTCATGTAAATCATAGAACGCTTTTTCACGCTCTGCACTCAACCGTTCGGCCGCAGGAACAAAGACCAATTGACACACCTGACATTGCACATAGTTGCGGTGCTTATCTTCAAAATAAGCCTCAACATGATGGCTGTGACATAAGGTACAAGTTTGCATACAAACGTTCCTCCACTTGGGGATGCGCAACATACCAGAAATGAGCGATAGAGTGGAGAGGAGAAGGTTAAAATTTCATCAATATTGAAAAAAATAGGACAACACATGTGAAATCATGGCAAGAAAAGAACAATGGCAGTGCAACCCCTGCGCCTGATGAGCAAGGGTTATCACTGGATATTTAATTCAAAAATGAACCATCTCCGGACGTTAGTGCAAACCACCAACATATTTCGAAAGGACATCAATATCAGCATCGGTGAGTTTTTTCGCAACATCACGCATCATGGCATTCATGTCGTTATTACGGCTATCATCACGAAACTTTTCTAGCTGAAGCTTAATGTAATCGGCATGTTGACCTGATATTTTGGGGAAGCCAGAAAGCTCCGTTCCATTACCTCGAGGCCCATGACAAGCAATACACGCAGTTAAACCACGAGAGAGATCACCGGCGCTGTATAACACCTTACCGGCTTCAACCACCTCTTCTGGTGTCGCATTCTCTGAAATCGGTAAAGAGGCATAATACGCAGCAAGATCTGCCATATCTTGTTCACTCAATGGCATGGCCATCGCACTCATGACGGGGTCATATCGCCCTTGCTTCCCGCTACTTACCATGCCCAGTTTTAGATCTTTCAACTGTTTCTCTAGGTAAGTCACATGTTGGCCAGCAATTTTAGGATAGGTAGTCATTATACCGTTCCCATCAGCACCGTGGCAGGCAACACAGGTTTCCGACTTTGCTTGACCTGCTTCAATACTGCCTTGCGCCCACACAGAGCTGCTGGCTAAAATACTCAAGATTAGCGCTAATTTCTTCATGACATTCCATTTATAATTATCAAGCTTCCAGTACCACTCATGGTACAATAAGCAATCTCGTTCCGAGCACATTTATTTTACACAAATTCACAAAAAAGTAATCAATTGACTACAAAAAAGTCGAGATGGAGTTAACAGAACCGTGAGCGTAAAAATTCATTACCAAAACACGCATTTCATTACCAGTGCACCAGATATTCGCCATCTTCCTGAAGATGAAGGTATCGAAATTGCGTTTGCAGGACGCTCAAATGCTGGGAAATCCAGCGCTCTCAACCGATTAACAAACCAAAAGAGTTTAGCTAAAACCAGTAAAACCCCCGGTCGAACTCAGCTCATTAACCTATTTAAAGTCACCGATGGCTGTCATATTGTAGACCTACCTGGTTATGGATTCGCCCAAGTCCCGCTCGAAATGAAGAAAAAATGGCAACAATCGTTGGGGGAATATTTGCAACAGCGTACTTGCCTAAAAGGGTTAGTCGTTTTGATGGATATTCGCCATCCGATGAAAGACCTCGACCAACAATTGATTATTTGGGCGGTAGAATGTGCAATTCCTGTTCAGGTGCTGCTCACTAAAGCCGACAAACTAAAAAGTGGGGCTCGTAAAGCACAACTGCTGAAAATTAGAGAGCAAGCACTAACATTTGGTGGTGATGTCAGCGTTGATGTCTTTTCATCATTAAATGGGCTTGGTGTCGATACGCTGCGTCAGAAACTCGATCATTGGTTTGCGCCACAATTACAGCAACTCGCAGCACAACAAACAGAGAGCCAAGATTCCCCTTCTGAATAAAGCTCAGGTAAATACACTCCACTAGAAATAAAAATCCCCACCATCCTGGTGGGGCAACGGGAGAGAAATAGGAGGTAATTATTATTATGCCTCTAGCATTCCCCAAACTCGCCCAGATTACAACATCCCTAGCTCACGAATTTTATCTCTCCGCTTTTTATCTTGAAAAAATATTTCAAGCAAATTCAATAAATTAAATTAAAAACACAAAAAAGAGCACTTAGTTTTTTTCTAGAAAAAATGAGAAATGTGATTGGTGTTTAATTACAAAAATGACAGTGGAGCCCATCTTGTGTTGATCAGCAACCGAAAGCTTTATTGAAGGATATTGCACATCTATTGAGGAAAGAAAAACGAGGAAAAATGAAAGGAAGCCCAATAAAAAACGCCCCAGTCAAAAGGTGACTGGGGCGGCTGAATCAGCCTAATCCAATAACGTGAAACAAAAGGTCTGAAAGATAGAACATCTTACCTCTGTACCCTACGGAATTAAATGTACAACAATTGGTCAGAAATGAAAACTGTTTTTGTAGTTTTTTTTCATTAATTTTTTGTTAAATAACATAAGCATTTGAAACGCGTTTACTTTTTTATTTGTAAAAAAAAGCCAGCGACTGTGCGCTGGCTCATACATTTGGAGAGTTTTAAGGGCTATTTAGGCTTAATGTGCCTCATCCCAATTATTTCCATGCCCCGTATCCGCAACTAAAGGCACCTTAAGTGTTGCCGCTGATTCCATTAATTTCTGTACTTTACTTTCAATTTCGGACAAAGCGGACTCTTCCACTTCAAAGACCAGTTCATCATGTACTTGCATCAGCAACTTCACGCGTCCCTGACCTTCTGCTTCAATCCAATTATCCACCAGTAGCATGGCTTTTTTTATAATATCAGCCGCCGTGCCTTGCATCGGCGCGTTAATTGCCGCTCGCTCAGCTGCCTTACGTCTCATCCCATTGCGCGATTTAATTTCCGGTAGATGGAGACGACGCCCAAAAATGGTTTCAACATAACCTTGCTCCGCGGCGGTGCTACGCGTCTCTTCCATATATTGCATCACGCCAGGATAACGCTCAAAGTATTTATCCATATAGTGTTGAGCTTCGAAACGAGGAATTCCCAACTGTTTGGCTAATCCAAAAGCACTCATACCATAGATAAGCCCAAAGTTGACGGCTTTCGCCCGACGACGCTCTTCACTCGTGACTTGATCAATACTAATACCCAATATTTCGGCAGCAGTCGCAGCATGGATATCTTTGCCCTGTTGGAAAGCTTCCAACAACGCTTTGTCGCCCGACAGATGTGCCATAATCCGTAGTTCAATCTGTGAATAGTCGACTGCCATAATTTTCCATCCCGATGGCGCAATAAAGGCCTGACGAATACGACGCCCTTCTTGGTTACGAATTGGAATGTTCTGTAAGTTTGGATCGGTAGAAGATAAACGCCCCGTTGCCGTGACCGCTTGATGATAAGAGGTGTGAACTCGCCCTGTCTCAGGGTTGATCATTTTTGGCAATTTATCGGTATAAGTGGATTTGAGCTTGGCTAAACCACGATATTCGAGAATCACAGCAGGCAGTGGATAATCCAGAGCTAATTCTTGCAACACTTCTTCATTGGTCGAAGGCGTACCAGACGGTGTTTTTTTCACCACAGGTAATTTCATTTGTTCAAATAAAATGGTTTGCAGCTGTTTCGGAGAGCTTAAGTTAAACTCTTGCCCAGCAATGTCATACGCTTTACGCTCTAATTCAACCAAGCGTTGTGAAATTTCTTGTGACTGGATACCGAGTAATTGGTCATCAATGAACACGCCTGTCCGTTCCATACGAGAAAGAACCGGAACCAATGGAACTTCTATCTGACGATAAACTGTGTTGAGCTTTTCATCCGCGTTTAATAACGTTTGTAAACGGTGATGCAGCTGTAAGGTGACATCGGCATCTTCTGCTGCATAAGGAGAAGCTTGCTCTAATTCTATTTGGTTGAAGGTCAGCTGATTTTTACCTTTGCCCGCAACCTGCTCAAACGAAATGCAGCTATGCTGTAGAAAACGCAACGCTAAGCTATCCATATCATGCTTGCCACCCACACTGTTATAAACATAGGAAGCCAGCATGGTATCGTGGGCAATACCACGCATGGTAATATGATAACGCGCCAATACACTTGCATCGTATTTTAAGTTTTGCCCCACTTTTGCTTGCTGAGCATCTTCCAATAGCGGTTTTAACTGAGCCAGAACCCAATCACGATCAAGTTGCTGAGGCACATCAAGATAATCATGCGCAACAGGCACATAAGCCGCCTCCCCCTCTGCAACCGCAAAGGATACCCCAACTAAATTGGCGACCATATAATCAAGGCTATCGGTTTCGGTATCAAAGGCAAAAACTTCGGCCTGTTTCAGTTTTTCCAACCATCGATAAAAACTCTGCTCGTCCAAAATGGTTTCGTATTGGCTACGATCAATTTTTATTGCCGGAGATTCACTGGCAATACTGGATGGTGAATGTTCAACCACTGAGCCGCTTCTTTCTACCGCTTCCACGACACCACTACCACCGTCTAATAACTCTGTTAGCCATGATTTAAATGCAAGCTTGCCATACAGCGCCATCAAGGCATCTCGGTCTGGCGTGGTTTTGAGTAAAGATGCCGGTGTGTGTGCCAGTTCAACATCGCGCTTAATTGTCGCAAGCTGATAAGAAAGCTGAGCATTAGCACGATTTTCTTCCAGTTTTTTCGCCATGGTTTTAGAACCTCGGAAGCCTAATTCAGCGATTTTATCTAAGTTGTCATACAAATCACTTAAACCACCGATTCCTTGTAAAAGGGCGGTAGCTGTTTTTTCACCCACACCCGGTACGCCAGGAATGTTATCCACTTTATCGCCCATCAAAGCGAGATAATCGATGATCAGTTCTGGCGGAATACCAAATTTTTCGATCACTCCTTCACGATCCATCACTACATTGGTCATGGTATTGATCAAGGTAATATGCTCGTCAACCAACTGAGCCATATCTTTGTCACCGGTACTAATGAGTACAGGCATGCCCGCTTGCGATGCCTGATGAGCTAGCGTCCCTATCACATCATCCGCTTCAACGCCTTCAATCGAAAGAAGGGGTAACCCCATCGCTCGGATAATTTGATGTAAAGGTTCAATCTGGCAACGGAGATCATCCGGCATAGGAGGGCGGTTTGCTTTATATTGATCATACATTTCATCACGGAAGGTTTTACCTTTCGCATCAAAAATAACAGCAATGCGATCGGAAGCGAATTGGCGCATCATTGCTCGTACCATATTCACTACCCCATAAATGGCATTGGTCGGGATTTCACCATTGCTCATCGTGCCAGGATAGGCATGGAATGCACGGTATAAGTAGGAAGAGCCATCAATCAAAATAAGAGGATTATCAGGGATACGAGCCATAGTTTTGTTATCCGATCAGCAACAATAAGTGCTTAGGATGCCACGACTACCGATTGGTTTCCATGCTGACAACACAACGAGCTCCGCCGATGTCATTCTTATCCTGCTTAATGAACCACCATTCTGTGGATAAGTCTGTTTATACATTTTATCCACATAAACAAAATAAATCTTACTACAGACAAGAATCAAAATTAAGATACTGTTTTTTAAGTAATTTAAACAAGATCGATAAAAACACCAATGATCCTTTTGCGATCATGAACTGTGGAAAAGATACACGATGCTCTTTTACCCAGTTCGAGATCCTCCAAAAGAAACTGAAATGGATGGCGCTTTTTTGGTGATTTAGACCCGAAACATAAAAATATGTCGCAAGCATAAAAAAAGCGACATCCTAAGATGTCGCCTAGCGATAACAGGTAAAGCTCATTCAATCGATGATCAGCCTACCATAAAGCTAAATATTACACTGGAAGCAATGTGAGCAATGTCGTGTCAAAAAGAACAAATTCACGTTTTCTCTGTTGCTAACGACAACCTGAAGTCCCCCTCAAGAAGAGAAAGCAACCGATGAGTTAACGATGTTTGTTCCCTAAGACGAGGTTAATAATAATCATTATCATTACAGAGTCAAGAGTTAAATGATAAAAAATATCATTTGATAAAAAAGAGATTCGAATGGTAAATGTTTTGGCTAATTACATTCGTAAAAAAGGGTAAACAAGCTGAGAGGTTGGTTGAAAAAATAGTCAGCCTCTCATCATTGAACTCAATCATTTATTTTCACGTAAATGTTGTACGGCTTGTGCCTGCTCTTCTAATAACCATTCTGCCACTTGCTTAGCAAAGTAAGTCAAAATGCCATCGGCCCCAGCACGTTTAAAACACAGTAACGATTCCATCACCGTTTCTCGCTCTTTTAACCAACCATGATCAATCGCTGCTTTATGCATCGCATATTCGCCCGAAACTTGGTAAGCAAATGTCGGCACTTGCAGTTCTGTTTTAACTCGTCGTACCACATCCAAATAAGGCATTCCAGGCTTGACCATCACCATATCAGCGCCTTCATTGATGTCCATCGCCACTTCATGCAAGGCTTCATCACTGTTCGCCGGATCCATCTGGTAATTTTTCTTGTTACCGCCTTTCAAATTATTGGCAGAGCCAACCGCATCACGAAACGGCCCATAATAACAAGAGGCGTATTTCGCTGAATAAGCCATGATTTGCGTATGAATATGTCCCGCATCTTCTAACGCTTGACGAATCCGCCCAATACGACCATCCATCATATCGGAAGGTGCAATAACATCAGCGCCCGCTTCCGCATGGGACAACGCTTGTTTAACCAGTACTTCCGTCGTTTCTTCGTTCAGGACATAACCGGTTTCATCGATAATGCCATCTTGCCCATGAGTGGTGAATGGATCTAATGCCACATCCGTAATGACCCCCATTTGTGGCACATGCTCTTTCAGCAGCTTAACCGCTCGCTGCACTAAACCATCTGGATTATAAGCTTCCGATGCATCGAGGCTTTTGGCATCTTGAGTCACAACAGGGAAGAGAGCAATGGCAGGAATACCTAACTTGGCCAAGTACTGCGCTTCTTCTAGTAGTAAGTCGATGGACAAACGTTCAACACCAGGCATTGACTCTACAGGCTCTCGACGATCTTTACCCATGAGAATAAACATTGGATAAATCAAATCATTAACCGATAGTTGATTTTCTGCCACTAAACGACGGCTAAAATCATGTTTGCGCACGCGGCGTAAACGACGCCCAGGAAACTGACCTTGAATGGATACTGACACTCGACTCTCCTTATTGGTAGCCCGCCAACCTGCAAGCTATTGCGATAACGGACATGATTGGAAGTATTGCTGAAATCATATCACTCTGGCTATTACACGCTAGGATCAATCGATGAAAATACAAAAAATGATCTCTTGCGTGCACTCACGTATACTATTTATCCCGAATGACATCTTCTTATTTAAGTGAAAACTATGATAGATACCCATGCCCATATCTACGCTAGCGAATTTGATCGTGATAGAGATCTCGTCATTCAACGTGCGATTGAGCAAGGGATTGAACACATACTCCTGCCCAATATCGATCTCAACTCTATTGCCCCCATGCTCGCCACTGAAGCCGCTTACCCCACACTATGCCACTCAATGATGGGGCTCCATCCCTGCTATGTAAATCGTGACGTCGAACAAACCTTAGCCTCTATCGAAACGTGGTTCGGCCAACGGGACTTTATCGCCGTCGGAGAAATTGGCATCGATCTCTACTGGGATAAAACCTACCGCGCAGAGCAAGAAATGGCCTTTATTACTCAATTGAAATGGGCGAAAGATCTCAACCTTCCAGTGGTTATCCATACTCGTGATTCGATTGAAGAAACGTTAGCGCTGCTCAAGCAAGAACAAAATGGCCAACTCCGTGGCGTTTTTCATTGCTTTGGCGGAAGTGTTATGCAAGCTCAAGCCATCAATGGCCTCGGCTTTCATCTTGGTTTAGGTGGCGTGAGTACCTTTAAAAATGGTGGTATGGATAAGGTTATCCCACATTTAGATCTCGACTATGTGATACTAGAAACGGACTGCCCTTATCTCGCCCCTGTACCGCATAGAGGAAAGCGAAACGAACCCGCCTATACACGCTTGGTGGCTCAACGTATTGCTGAATTACGGGAGATTTCGCTTCAAGAAGTCAATGATCTGACGACAATAAATGCTAAACGTTTATTTAATCTATAGGTTGAACCGATTTTTCTTTACCCTCACTTATTCCACCTCTTGCTCTTCAGCTCGCTCTCTTTGACCGTAGAAGCGAGCAAAAAACAACCCCACTTCAAATAATAAGCACATCGGAATCGCTAACAAGGTTTGTGAAATGATATCTGGAGGAGTGAGCAACATCCCGACGACAAAAGCAGCAACCACAATATACGGACGTTTTGCAGCTAAGGCTTTCGGGGTTGTCGCCCCTGTCCAGCACAGAAGAATAATCGCAACAGGCACTTCAAACGCGACACCAAAAGCTAAAAATAATGCGAGTACAAAATCTAAATAGCTGGCAATGTCAGTCGCAAACTCAACCCCACCTAAAGAAATCGCGGTAAAAAAACCAAAGACCAGCGGAAACACCACAAAATAAGCAAAAGCGACGCCACAATAAAACAGCAGAGAACTGGACATGAGTAGCGGAAAAATGAGCCGCCGTTCATGCTTGTATAAGCCAGGGGCAACAAAAGCCCAGACCTGATAAAGAATGTAGGGTACCGACAAAAAAACCGCTGCAATTAACGTCAACTTGAGTGGGGTAAAAAAGGGAGAAGCCACATCGGTGGCTATCATGGTTGCCCCTTCCGGTAAGCGTTCGACCAGTGGCCGAGAGACAAACTCATAGATATGATTTGAAAAGTAAATTAAGCCGATAAAGACTAAAATCACCGCTGCAATACTGCGTAAAAGACGATCACGCAATTCCAGCAAATGGCTAATTAACGGCTGAGTCTGTTCGACGGATGACATTCTGACCTCAACAAATGTTGAAAAAAGAGTGACAGTTTCAAGCTATCACTCTTTATAAATACAATCTCTGAATTAATCGGTGTGATGTTTCGCCGCTTTTACTGCAGGCTCCACCGTCGTAGTGGATGATGGCTGTGACTCATTTATCTCGCCAGAGGACACATCACTCTTCGCGGCATCAGCAGTAGGAGCATAAGGACGTTGCACATCTTGTGCCGCCTGCTTTAACTTATCCACAGAATCTTGTAGCTCTGGTGATAAGTTTTTCATTCCTAACTGCTCAGCTTTGCGTAAATGCTCCTGCAACTCTTGAACCTTCAGCTCATGAGCCAGCTCATCCTTTACACTGTTTGCCATCCCTTTCGCCGCAGCAACAAATTTCGCCACACTACGAATAGCATGGGGTAACCGCTCTGGGCCAAGCACCACCAGTGCTACCACCGAAATTAATATCAGTTCCCAAAAACCGATATCAAACACAATTTATGCCTGCTCTTTGTCTTTTTGAGACTCGCTGGAGTACTCAGTTTTCTTTTGTTGCAAGTTTTTTTGTTCAAAGTCAGCATCTTGCTCTGGTTTCGTTGTCTCTTCTTCTGACATCGCTTTTTTAAAGCCTTTCACTGCACTACCGAGGTCACTGCCGATGCCACGTAATTTTTTCGTGCCAAACAATAGGACGACGATAACTGCAATAATAAGAAGTTGCCAAATACTGATACCACCCATGCTTTTTACCTCGGGTTATGTGTTACACAATGATTGATAATCAAAAATAATCTACTTTATTGACGGTAAGCCCGCCAGCTTAACCACCAACTGACCGCGCCAGCAAAGAGACTGCCTACTGCGAGTGATGGATAATGAGTAAGTAATAGTGCTGAGCATACGACTAAAGTTGCTCCAACACCAAATAAAAACTGCCCAGTGGATTGCTGCCGCTTTGAAGCTCGATAGCCTTGATAGAACTGCTCCATCCGGATGTTCAAGTTTTTCCCTTGCTTTAAACTATCATAGAGAAGCTCGGGCAATTCCGGTAATTTTTCAGCCCACAATGGAGCTTTTTCTTTTACCGCACGGACCACGGCTTGTGGACCAACCTGTTGCATCATCCACTGCTCTAAAAACGGTTTCGCTGTTTGCCATAAATCCAATTGAGGATAAAGTTGACGACCTAATCCTTCCACATAAAGCAATGTTTTCTGTAATAGAACCAACTGAGGTTGAACTTCCATCTGAAAACGCCTTGCGGTATTAAACAGATTCAGTAATACGTGACCAAATGAGATTTCACACAAAGGTTTAGCAAAAATCGGTTCACAAACAATGCGAATCGCCACTTCAAATTCATCAATATTGGTATCATGCGGCACCCAACCGGAATCCACATGCAATTGGGCAACTTTACGATAATCTCGGTTAAAGAAAGCTAAGAAGTTTTCCGCTAAATAGCGCTTATCTTCCGCATTCAAGGTGCCCACAATGCCACAATCTAACCCAATCCATTGCGGATTTTCTGGATGCTGGGGGTTAACAAAAACATTCCCCGGGTGCATATCTGCATGGAAAAAACTGTCTCGAAATACTTGAGTAAAGAAAACACTGACACCGCGTTCAGCCAGTAATTTCATGTTCGTCCCATTGGCGTGCAATGTGGCTAGGTCGGAAACTTGAATGCCATATATTCGCTCAGAAACCATGACAGTTTGATTACTAAAGTCAGGAATCACTTCCGGAACATAGAGTTCTTCGCTCTGCTCAAAATTGCGTCTGAGCTGAATAGCATTGGCGGCTTCTCGACGGAGATCCAATTCATCAAGCAAGGTTTTCTCATAGTCACGAACCACTTCAACCGGTTTGAGCCGACGAGCTTCATCCGTCGCTTTGGCGATGATTCGAGCTAAACGGTACATCAGTTTAATATCCGCATCGATGACCGGGCGAATATCTGGGCGAATGACCTTCAATACAATTTCTCGCCCATTCGACTTAAGCTTTGCCGTATGTACTTGCGCAATGGAGGCTGAGGCGAGCGGCTGAATATCAAAATCATCAAACCACGTTTCCAGTGCCCCTCCCAATGCTTTTTCCATCTGCTGTTTTGCCCGCTTACCATCAAAAGGAGCGACTTTATCTTGCAGTAATGCTAATTGATCCGCGATATGAGGAGGAAAGAGATCGCGACGAGTAGACATCATCTGCCCAAACTTTATCCATACCGGCCCCAGTTCTTGCAGGGCGAGCCGTAATCGCTCTCCTAATGGCTTATCCCGATGCTGATTACGGATCCAAAACAGAGATTTACGAGCTAAGATCGGCGCTTTAGTGAGCTGATGCTCAGGTAACAATTCATCTAAACCGTATTCCAGTTGTACTTTTATGATGCGGTACAAGCGTTTAAGTTCTGCCAGAGTCATACTTTTTCCAGTAACCGATTCAATCTAGCTTCCACTCGCGCTGCCTGACTGGTTACGTCATCCACTTGATCACAAAAATAAGCCACTTCTAACGGTGGAGGAGCAAGACGCCACTCTTCCGTTAAAATTTGGGCCCAATGATGTTGCTGCTTATCCACACCGTCATTCACCAAACGGCCCATCTTTTTAGCGCCTTGCACCAGAGTATGAGCAACCACATCCCCTGTGACTCGAGAGAGCCACTCTTCTAAATCTGGCTGACAATCTTTCATCAATTGAGCAAATTTTTGTGCGAGCTGAATATCCCCTTGCACCATTAAGCGATCTTGCTTAATCAACTGAGTAATATTGGCCTGTTCACGCAACTCAGGTAATACCGAAAGGTGAACAGATAGGTAGCAATCAGCTTTTCCTTCATATTGCGCCAACACATCAATTTGTTGGCTAAACACAAAAGTGAAGGTTTGATTAAGTTCTTTGATATGGAGCTGAATCACTTGCCCTTTCAAGCGAGCCAGTCGACGCCCCAGTTCTGGGTCGTCCTGAATGAAGGTATTCAGTGCGGTTTCCATCACCGCAGTGATCAGTGGCTGAAACGGCATAAGTCACCCTTAAAATTTATAACCACGATGCAGAGCAACAATACCACCAGTGAGGTTGTAATAACGGGTTTGCTCAAATCCCGCCTCTTCCATCATCCCTTTTAACGTTTCTTGATCGGGATGCATGCGAATGGATTCAGCTAAATAACGATAACTGTCTGCATCATTGGCAATCAATTGGCCCATTTTCGGTAAGATATGGAAGGAATAAGCATCATAAACTTTAGAGAGGGGGTCTAAAACGGGTTTAGAAAATTCCAATACCAACAAACGTCCACCCGGCTTTAAGACACGAAACATCGACCGCAAGGCTTTATCTTTGTCGGTTACATTGCGCAGGCAAAAACTGATGGTAATGCAATCGAAATAGTTATCAGGGAAAGGCAGTTCTTCTGCGTTAGCTTGAACATAATGGACATTGCCGATCACACCGTGATCACGCAATTTATCCCGCCCAACATTCAGCATCGAATTGTTAATATCCGCCAGAATGACATGCCCTTTGTCTCCCACAATACGAGAGAATTTTGCGGTAAGGTCCCCCGTCCCGCCACCTAAATCAAGGATACGTTGGCCAGGGCGAGCGCCTGCACAATCAATAGTGAATCGCTTCCATAGACGGTGAATCCCCCCTGACATTAAATCGTTCATAATGTCGTATTTGGCCGCCACAGAGTGAAAAACCTGTGCCACTTTTGTGACTTTTTCATCTTTAGCAACGGTGGAAAACCCAAAATGGGTGGTTTCATTATCTTCTACTGGGTTTGTTTGTGCGCTGATATCCGTCATTCTCGTTCCTCTTAGGCAGCCATACACCGAAAACTGCAACTGCGGGCGGTTAGTTTACTTTATCCTCAGCGGGATGTCTTTCTACTAAAGGGGCAAATTCGGTATCCGACTCACGCTGTGACTTTTCTATCCATTCACTGGCTATCGAGCGTTTGACTTCAACCCCTAGCTGCTTAAAACTTTCAGCTTGGCGAATGGCATTGCCTCGTCCTGTCGCTAATTTATTCATCGCAGCTTGATAATTTTGATTCGCACGATCCAATGCCCCACCCAGCCCTTGCATATCGTCCACAAATAAACGCAGCTTATCGTATAACTTACTGGCTCGTTCCGCGATAATTTGAGCGTTCTGGTTCTGACGTTCATTACGCCATAGATTATCAATGGTGCGCAGTGCAACCAATAAAGTGGTTGGGCTAACCAAAATAATATTCTGTTCCATTGCATCTTTCACTAAGCTTGGATCCGCTTGGATGGCGACCTGAAAAGCAGGTTCAACCGGGATAAACATCAGTACATAATCTAAACAGTGTAAGCCCTTGAGTTGATGATAATCTTTTTGGCTTAACCCTTTGATGTGGTTACGCAAAGCGAGTAAGTGATCTCGCAATGCTTGATCTCGTTCGGGGTCAGTCTCGGCATGAAAGTAGCGCTCATAAGCGACTAAGGCCATTTTCGAGTCAATCACCACCTGTTTATCATGAGGTAAATGAACAATCACATCGGGTTGATACCGCTTACCCGCTTCATTTTGCAAGCTGACTTGCGTCTGATATTCATGCCCTTCTCGTAAACCCGATTCAGCCAAGACTCGCGCAAGCACCACTTCGCCCCAGTTCCCTTGCTGCTTATTGTCCCCTTTCAACGCTTGAGTTAAGTTCAATGCCTCTTTGGCCATCTGTTCATTTAACTGCTGCAAGTTACGCAACTCATGCACTAAGGTGTGACGTTCTTTGGCTTCCTGATTAAAGCTGTCATTGACTTGTTTTTTAAACCCTTCCAACTGCTCTTTAAGCGGCGAAAGCAAACCTTCCAAGCTCTGTTTGTTTTGCACATCCACTTTCGCCGTCTTATGCTCAAACACTTGGTTTGCGAGCTGCTCAAACTGCTGCTTTAACCGCTCTTCTGCCCGCTCTAATAACTGTAATTTGTCTTGGCTTGCAGCCAGTTGTTGCTCATGCCTTGCCTGCTGCTCATGCAGTTGCACTTCAAGTTGCGTTTTCAAATCACGCATCTGGTTAAGTTGCTCAGCATACTGCTGGCGTTCTTGCTTAATGGCTTCGAAATAACGCAGCTTTTCCATCACCGCCATCACTTTGCCATGCGCTTGTTTTAATTCGAATTCGGCTTTATCTCGTTGCTGATCTAGTTCATCCAGCTCTTGTTGAGCTTGCTGCAAAGAGTGTTGTAATTGAGCAGTTTGTTGAGCATGCCAATGCGTTTCACTGGTTAATTGCTGCTGGAGCAATTCAACCTGTAGCCGCATTTTTTGCTTCATCCACCCAGCGATCGTAACACCAGAAAGCCCAGCAGCGGCTAACATACCAATAAGAAGGGAAGAGTGTTCAATAATCCATTGCATAGTCAAAGATTCGCTGATGATGATCATGACTGAAAATGGTAGGGTGACACTGGATAAATGTCCAGTTCTTCGCGTCATTATTCCTCACGAAACCAAGATCAAAAAAGATTCGTTGGAACAACGCCCACTCTAGAAACCGGATGATTTCGATGATCAGGTGATCTGTTCTCGATACTGTTTCGGGCTCACGCCCGCCTTACGCTTAAACACTCGGGAAAAATAGAGCGGATCAGAATAACCAACAATACGCCCAATATGGTTAACGGAATAATGTGTGGTGACCAACAGTTGCTTAGCCCGGCTGATCCGCTGATCATCTCGCCACTGAGTAATGGTCATTTTCATCTGCTCTCGAAACAGATGTCCAAGCCGCGATGGAGAAAGGCAAGTGTGAGCGGCAATCTCTTCTAGGGTAAAATCTTGATTGAGATTTTGCGTCATGTAGTTGATCGCTTGAATGATTCTCGGGTCAAGCGGCTTACTGACAACATCTGGCTGCACGGTTTTACAACGAATCAATAACTGCTCAAGTAAATTAATGGCTAAATCGTCACGATAAGGCATGTCTGACTTGGCGGTGTATTCAATATCCACAAATAGGTTTTCAATGTACTCAACAATCTGGCTATCCAAACCACGAGTTAAGTAAACGCCGTTGTGTTCTTCTTGCCAACTGAGCCAATCATTCCAAAAAGCGCGTGGACGAAAATAAACCCAGCGGTGAAACCAAGAGGCTGAGTCCGTCTTGCGATGATAAAAGTGCGCAGCACTCGGTGGAAATAATAATAAGTCGCCAGGTTTCACATGAAACATCTGCTCACCAGAAAAAATGGTGCCCTCGCCTTTGCTGGTGAAATTGATAATGTAGCCTTTCATACCATTGGGTCGATCAATGGTGTAATCCAGCTCATCACCTTCAATGATCGGTGTTAGCCCCGCGACCAAATGAGCGTCAAAATTATACCCCGGTTTAAGAGGATCGGTATTTTGCATAGACCAACAGTTACCCAGTTTTTCTCTTGCATTAGTGTAAGGGGAGCCAGCCAGTATTGCGATTTTTGAGTTCACACTTTTCCTAATACGATCCACTGAGTGGCGGAAAAAGCTTCACGAAAGAGATCGGTTTTCGCAGCTTGACGAATAAAGTCGCTCGGAAGGCCATGACGTGAGCGCGGCCAATCTATTTTCTGCGTATCCATTTGGGATGAAGAAGACGAGGGGAATGCTTGTAAAGCCGAGTTAAACGGTTCAATCACATGCCGGATATCTAATCGAGTGGGAATGCTGTTGCGTGCTAAGTATTCAATAACCAGAGCTTGCTGATGAAAATAATAGTTCATATTCAGCGACAGCTTATCGGTATGATGCCATTGGCACCATTGCTCGATGCGATCAGGGCGGTGACGAAATTTCCATTCAGCCTGCGAAACATCCAGCAATTCCCCGTTATTAATCAACTCCAACTTGCCCTGATAACATAATTCATGACCATGCAGCAGTTGAAACTCTGTGGGAGAGTGAGCCGACACCTTCAGCGTCCACCCTTGATGATGAATATCGAAGCCTGCCGCCAAGTAAGACTCTTCTACCTTCACGATGCATTCCCTCTTTTGGTCATGCCCTCTGCCATGCAGAGGGCAATCCCCTTGTTATACGCCGGAAGCTAAGCGATAGTAAACACTTTGCATTTTAAGGTCCGACTTAAATTTACGCAGTTCCGTTTCTTGGTCAATCAGCACCATTTCCATACCTAAGATATCCGCGTAATCCGTTAGCATATCAACACTGACAGACTGACTGTAAGCACTATGGTGCGCGCCACCACCGTGAATCCATGCCGCTGCCGCTGTTTGCAAATTCGGTAATGGTTCCCATAATGCATGAGCGACAGGAAGGTGTGGCAGGCTTTGTGGTGGCTCAACTGTATTCAAACAGTTCACCAACATACGGAAGCGGTTGCCGAGATCAATCACGGAAACATTCAGCGATGGCCCTTTTTGACCGCTAAACAGCAAACGAGGAACCTCACAGCGTAACCCAATCGTATGTTGATGAATTTCTAACTTTGGCTTGGCTGCAGCAATACTCGGACACACTTCCAACATATGCGCCCCCAGCACCTGATCATTGCCACCAAAGTGATAGGTGTAATCTTCCATAAAGGAAGTTCCCCCTAGGCGACCTTGGCCCATTTGCTTCATGATGTGCACCATCGCGGCGGTTTTCCAGTCACCTTCACCGCCATAACCAAAGCCTTTTTCCATTAAGCGTTGCGTCGCCAACCCAGGTAAAGATCCTAGCCCCGTCAAGTTTTCAAACGTATTGGTAAAAGCACTGGCACCAACGTCCGTCAAAAAGCGCTCCATACCCATTTCTAAACGCGCTTCTCGCTGCATGATTTTTAGCGTGGCCGCATCACTCAGCAGTGTTGGACTCATTTCATACCGTGAAGCGTATTCCTCTAACAGGTAGGCCACATCAGCATCAGAGACTGACTCAACCGCTTCGGTTAATTCACCCAAGCCATACGCATTCACTTCGTAGCCAAATTGGATTTGTGCGGAAACCTTATTCCCTTCCGTTACCGCAACTTGGCGCATATTATCACCAAAGCGAGCCACTTTCAGACGTTGACCAACAGCCACACCCACCGCGGCTCGGCACCAATCGTCTATTTGCTTATGTACTTGTGGATTTTGCCAATGCCCAACCACCACTTTGCGATCGATATCCATTCGTGTACCGATAAAGCCAAACTCACGACAACCATGAGCACTTTGGTTGAGGTTCATAAAGTCCATGTCGATCGAATCCCACGGTAGGGCCGCATTGAACTGAGTATGTAAATGTAAGAAAGGTTTATTAAGCTGTGACAAACCTGCGATCCACATTTTTGCAGGTGAGAAGGTATGCATCCACAACACAAGCCCCAAACAGTCCGGATCATTATTCGCCGCACGACAAACGTTAAGAATTTCATCAGCCGTTTTTACGGTTCCTTTATCCACCATCGGAACAGAAATGTCATTGGCGCTGTTCAGCCCAGCTATGATCTGAGCACTGTCTTGCGCCACTTGCTGCAAAACTTTTGGCCCGTATAAGTGTTGAGAACCCGTTACAAACCATACGTGTTTATCATTGAATACTTTCATCGCTTTCCCTTAATGATTTTTTGTTCGCTGCTGATTGCCCGTAATACGCATTTGCGCCATGTTTGCGCAGATAGTGCTTATCGAGCAGAGCTTGATTGATGTATTGAACCGCTGGATTAATTTGTAGTGTTTGCAACGCCATCGCGGCGACCACTTCCATCACGACGGCATTGTGTACAGCCTGATGCGCATCACTTCCCCAACTAAAAGGGCCGTGTTCTTTGACGATGATGCCGGGAATGGCCATAGGATCGCGCTCTGCGATGGTCTCGACCAGAACCAAACCGGTATTGTGTTCATAATCACTGGCAATTTCAGCGTTGGTTAACGCTCGGGTACACGGAATACTGCCGTAAAAATAATCCGCATGCGTGGTACCAAGAGCGGGAATGGCTTTACCCGCTTGCGCCCAAGATGTCGCGTGCGGAGAATGGGTATGTACCACGCCACCAATCTCCGGATAGGTGCGATACATCACTAAATGGGTGGCGGTATCAGAAGAGGGATTCAAATCCCCCTCCACGACTTGTCCGGCTAAATCAACCACGACCATGTTGTCAGCCGAAAGATCTTCATAAGCGACACCACTGGGCTTGATCACCACCAACCCTGACTCACGGTCAATGGCAGAGACATTGCCCCAGGTAAATGTCACCAGGTTATGCCGCTGCAAATCTAAATTTGCTTGCCACACCTCATGACGTAGCTGACGCAGTCGCTGAGCCTGTGTATGGGTCGAGTTGCCTACGGCTTGCGCTGTCATATTATTGCTCCTGAGATTGATGGAATTCGGCCATTTGTTCTAAATGTTGGCCAAGTTCACGGTAGCCGAGATAACGACTCGCACGCATGGATTTCACCGCATCATTTGGCTGATACACTTCACGAATAGGGCTTGCCATGGCTTGTTGGGCTTGCTGTGTATCGTCATAGATACCCGCCGCCACGGCGGCAAAAATAGCCGCGCCCAATGCACAACACTGCTCAGAATGAACGACGGCAATATCACGCCCAATCACATCGGCACACATCTGCATCACATAGGAGGATTTTTGGGAAATGCCGCCAATCGCAATGACTCGCTCCACATCCATACCTTGGTCAACAAAGCAATCAACAATCGCTTTTGCACCATGAGCCGTCGACTCCACTAAAGCCGCAAACAAGGCTGGAGCCGTCGAACCTAAATTGAGATCCGTCAAAGCACCTTTGAGGCGCTGGTTGGCATAAGGCGTACGTCGACCGTTATGCCAATCCATCGCTAAAGGTGAATGAGCGTTAAAGTCGTACCCTTCAGCAGCTTGAGTCAATAGCGGAATCAAGGCTTTATCCAATGCTTGTCGAGCTTTCTCCGCTTCTGGCAAATCTTTGGCTAAGCTTTCCAGAGGCCAAAGCAAGACACGTTTAAACCAAGCATAAATATCACCAAAAGCCGACTGCCCCGCTTCCAGCGCCATAAGGTTAGGCAATGCACTGCCCTTCACCTGACCGCAAATGCCATGAATGGTGCGATCCCCCACTTTTTCTGCATCCACCATCAAAATGTCGCATGTTGAAGTACCGATCACTTTGACTAAGTCATGAGCCCCAGCGCCAGCGCCAACTGCGCCCATATGACAATCAAATTCTCCAACGGCGACAGCAATGCCTGCTGGCAAACCTAATTTCTGCGCCCACTCAGCAGATAAGTTGCCCGCTCGTTGCTCAGCGGTATACACCTCATCAAACATTCGCTCACGAATCCCATCCAGAGTCGGGGAAATTGCAGAAAGAAACGCTTGATCAGGCAATCCACCCCAGCTTTCATGCCACATCGCTTTATGGCCTGCGGCACAAATACCACGGCGCAGCGTTTTGGGATGCTGATTGCCACTTAACAGCGCTGGAATCCAGTCACACAGTTCGACCCAACTGTAAGCATGGTTCGCGATGGCTTCATCTTGCTCACTCACCCAAGCCGCTTTCGCCCAGAACCACTCAGAAGAGTAAATACCCCCAATAAACTTGGTGTAATCTGTAAATTCACCGCTATGGGCGAGCTCATTAATTCGTTCTGCTTTTGAGACTGAGGTGTGGTCTTTCCATAAAATAAACATAGCATGCGGGTTGTGTTCAAACTCGGGCAACAGGGCTAATACATTGCCCTCAGCATCAATAGGTGCTGGAGTAGAACCGGTCGTATCAACGCCAATGCCCACGACAGACTGCGCGATATCATCAGGCACGTCCGCCAGAGCCTCACGTACCGCCTGAGTCATGGCTTCAATATAATCTTTGGGGTGATGACGAAACTGGGATTGCTCCGGCTGGTTATACAGCCCTTGCATCCAACGAGGATAATAAGTGACACCAGAAGCGACTTCTTCACCGCTGATTGCGTTCACCAGTAAAGCTCGCACCGAGTCTGAACCAAAATCCAGACCAATAACATGTGCAGGTTGAGTAGCGAAATGATCCATAACAACTCCATATCGGTGAGTTTTATTTTGTTATACCCCTCACTCCGACGTTCAACCATGACCCACCCTGCTAGAAATATGGACAAAAACGCCACTCTATTCATTTCGTGCTCATGGTCAGATAAATGCTTCAAAACTCAAAACCTCACTAAATCCATTTTTCAAGCGTGAAACTCATGCTTACTTTCACTATTAACCGTTAAAACATGAATAACTGAGATCACCATCATGTTCAGTTTCGCCAAATAAATGGACAAAACCGCTACATTTTTTTGGTGTGATTTTGGTCACTCCAAGTTATATCGAGATACACAAAGATGGATAGCGAAACAAACCCCTACCAGCGGATGGAATAACAATGAAACTAAAAACCTTACTCTCTACTGCGGTCTTATCTGGACTCACTTTATTAAGTGCTTCTGCTAACGCTTTTTTTGGTTCAAACGATGATATGAGACTGGGCTATCTGGTTAAGCAACCCGAAGAGCCTTGGTTCCAAACAGAATGGTCATTCGCCGAAAAGGCGGCAAAAGATCTGGGCTTTGACTTGGTTAAAATGGCCGTACCTGATGGCGAAAAAACACTCAATGCGATTGATACTTTAGCCGCTCAAGGAGCTAAAGGTTTTGTCATCTGTACTCCTGACCCTAAATTGGGGCCTGCCATTATGGCAAAAGCCAAAAGCTACGATCTGAAAGTCGTGACTGTGGATGACCAATTCCTCAATGCGAAAGGCGAGCCCATGACGGATGTGCCTTTAGTGATGATGGCGGCAACCGCCATTGGCGAACGCCAAGGCCAAGAGTTGTACAAAGAAATGCAAAAACGGGGCTGGGATGTCACCACCACGGGTGTCATGGCGATTACTGCCGATGAACTAGATACAGCGCGTCGCCGTGTTGATGGTTCAATCTCTGCGCTAAAAGCGGCAGGCTTCCCTGCAGGTCAAATCTACCGTGTTCCAACTAAAACCAATGATATTCCCGGCGCATTGGATGCAGCTAACTCATTGTTAGTTCAATATCCGATGGTGAAGCAGTGGCTCATTGTTGGCATGAATGACAATACAGTATTAGGTGGCGTTCGAGCGACTGAAGGACAAGGCTTTACAGCTCAAAACATCATCGGCATTGGTATCAATGGGGTTGATGCGGTCAACGAACTGGCGAAATCCCAGGCCACTGGCTTCTATGGCTCTTTAC
This sequence comes from Vibrio cincinnatiensis, assembly GCF_022113815.1. Classification (GTDB taxonomy): domain Bacteria; phylum Pseudomonadota; class Gammaproteobacteria; order Enterobacterales; family Vibrionaceae; genus Vibrio; species Vibrio cincinnatiensis_A. Next base: position 63,801 of record NZ_SGOM01000009.1, on the reverse strand, counting down.
TACCAAGCCCTGATATTCATGGTTATAAGAGTATCGCTTCTCTCTATCACTGGATAAATGATGACGTTGAACCCAGTAAATTTGTTGAAGTCACCGATGTGGTACTCATCACTCGTGACAACTTCAAACAAGAACTAGAGAAAAAAGGACTGTAAGTCTACTTAGGGTGGCGGCACTTGACCGTCACCCACTCAATGACACGGAGACAATGTTATGTCGATGACCTCCTCTTACCTTGAATTTCACAACATTTCTAAGCACTTTCCGGGGGTGAAAGCGCTCGACAATATCAGCTTTCGCGCCAATGCTGGCAGCATCCATGCCTTAATGGGTGAAAATGGGGCAGGCAAATCCACCTTGCTCAAAACCTTAAGCGGGCTATACCAACCCACGGATGGGCGAATGGTGATTAATGGTGAGAATGTCGTGTTTTCTTCAACCAATGAAGCGCTGGAACAAGGCATCGCCATTATTTACCAAGAACTCAACTTGGTTCCTGAATTAAGCGTGGCGGAAAACATTTATCTAGGCCAGCTACCGACCAAAAATGGCCGAGTGGATACAGAGACCTTAAATCACCGAGCCAAAGAACAATTATTACGCTTAGGAGAGGATTTTGACCCCTCACGTCCACTCAAAGAGTTTTCTATTGGCCAATGGCAAATGGTGGAAATTGCGAAAGCACTGAGCCGTAATGCACAAATCATTGCCTTCGATGAACCAACCAGTAGCCTCTCGCAACGGGAAATTAAAAACTTATTCAAAGTCATCCGAGAACTGCGTGATGACGGTAAAATTATTCTTTACGTCTCACACCGTATGGAAGAGATCTTCGAACTGTGCGACGCCATCACCATCTTTAAAGATGGTACTCATGTACAAACCTTTGACGACCTCTCACAACTCACCCATGAACGATTAGTCGAATTAATGGTTGGCCGTGAAATTAACGATATCTATAACTACCGCCCACGAGAGCTGGGGAAAAGTGGCTTACGGATAGAAAACTTTCAAGGCCCAGGCCTTTCAGCCCCGGTTTCACTCGATATTCGCCAAGGAGAAATTCTCGGTTTGTTTGGTCTGGTCGGAGCCGGGCGTACCGAATTGACTCGACTGATTTTTGGTGCAGAAAAACCGACCGCCGGTGAACTGTATCTACACGATGTTCGAATTCATGTGCGCAAACCCAGTGATGCCATCAGAGCGGGCATCACCCTTTGTCCGGAAGATCGTAAAAGCGATGGTATTGTCCCCATTTTGTCGGTTGCTGAAAATACCAATATCAGTGCCCGTCCTTGGCACCTCAAACTCGGCAGTTTGATTGATTTTAGTTGGGAAGCGAAAAATGCCCAATATCAACACCAAGCCCTGAACGTTAAATCGGCTTCACTCGCCCAACCCATTGGCAAGCTTTCTGGAGGAAACCAACAAAAAGTCATTCTTGGTCGTTGGTTATCGACCGATATGAGTGTGATTTTGTTAGATGAGCCCACCCGTGGCATTGACGTGGGTGCAAAGTCTGAAATTTATGAACTGATTTTTAAGCTGGCAGAAAATGGCGTCACTGTCCTAGTCGTTTCCAGCGATTTACCCGAAGTGTTGGGAATTTCTGATCGCCTTCTGGTTATGAAAGATGGCGCGATATCAGGTGAATTACAACGTGATGAATTTAAAGAGCAAACAGCCCTTCGTTTGGCCATGTTAGGCAAAGATAAAGCGGCGGCTTAAATACTTAAAGGAATAACATTATGTCTCTATCCAGTTCAACTAAAATGGTGAATTCCGAACAGAAACCGAGTGGATTTAATCTTGCCAAAATTTGGGACCGATTTGGCATGCTGATGGTCTTTGCTGGGCTGTTCTTACTCTGTAGTCTTTTTGTCCCCTACTTTGCCACCTTCATCAATATGAAAGGGTTAGGGTTAGCCATTTCCATGAGTGGTATGGTGGCATGCGCCATGCTGTTCTGCCTCGCATGTGGCGATCTTGACCTTTCGGTCGCCTCCGTTATCGCCTGCTCCGGAGTCGTTACTGCGGTTGCCATTAACGCAACCAGCAGCGTCGTCCTTGGCATTGGGGCGGGGTTACTCTCTGGTGTTGTCTTTGGGCTACTCAACGGGTTCGTGATTGCTAAACTACAAATTAACGCCTTGATTACCACCTTAGCAACCATGCAAATTGCCCGAGGGTTAGGCTATATCATTTCTGATGGTAAAGCGGTGGGAATTACCGAAGAGAGCTTCTTCGCTCTAGGTAACTCCTCTTTACTCGGTGTTCCAACCCCGATTTGGTTAACCATCATCACCTTCGCTGTGTTTGCGTTTTTACTCAACCGTACCGTTTATGGACGTAACACACTGGCCATTGGTGGAAACGAAGAAGCCGCACGTCTAGCTGGGGTCAACGTCGTTAAAACCAAAATGCTGATCTTCACTATCTCAGGCTTTATCTCCGCCCTAGCCGGTGTCATTCTTGCTGCACGAATGACCAGTGGCCAACCCATGACCTCCGTCGGTTTTGAGTTAGTCGTGATTTCTGCTTGTGTACTGGGTGGAGTATCGCTGAAAGGTGGAATTGGTAAAGTCTCTTATGTTATCGCTGGGGTGTTAATTTTAGGCACGGTGGAAAATGCCATGAACCTATTGAACATGTCGCCATTTGCTCAATACGTAGTTCGAGGTGCTATCTTACTCGCCGCCGTTATCTTTGACCGTTATAAACAGAAAAACCAATAATTAATTTTTACTCTTTACTCCGCTTCTTTTTATTATTTATCAATAAGCGAAGTTATTTAAAATGAATTACCCATTTTATTGTGGGTAATTCATTCTTCTCTCCACATTCATTCAAAACGTTAATTAATATTTAATTAAATGCTATTAAAATGGACATTATTGCTACATAAAATTTTATGTGATTAACCTCTACCCGAGCAAATTTTGTCCACCCTATTATTTATCCACTCTCACCCCCTCCTGTGGCGTAAAATTAATACCGTTCGCCAACAGGTTTTATAACCATACTTTTAAACTGAGAGTGAAACAAAATAAGGCAAACAAGATAGGGAATACATCATGTTAAAAAAACTCTCCTTAGCAACAGCAGTCAGTGCTGCCATTTTAATGTCTGGCCCACTGATGGCAAAAACACTCACTGTTGGTTTTTCACAAATTGGTTCTGAATCAGGTTGGCGAGCAGCAGAAACGGCCGTCTCCAAAGTGGAAGCGGAAAAACGCGGAATTACTCTGAAAATTTCAGATGCTCAACAGAAACAAGAGAACCAAATTAAAGCGGTTCGGTCTTTCATCGCACAAGGGGTTGATGCAATCTTTATAGCCCCCGTAGTACAAACCGGTTGGGGCCCCGTGCTGGAAGAAGCAAAAGACTATGGCATACCAGTCTTCTTACTTGACCGAGGGATCACCGTGGATGACGACTCCCTCTATACCACGGCCATTACCGCAGATAACGTCTTAGAAGGGGCGGTGGCCGGTAACTGGTTAATCGATAAAGTTCAGGGTAAACACTGTAACGTCGTTGAGCTGCAAGGTACGGTTGGAGCAAGTGTGGCTATCGATCGCAAACAAGGCTTTAGTGATGCCATTAGCCAAGCCGATAATGTACAAATTGTTCGAACTCAATCCGGCGACTTTACTCGGAGTAAAGGTAAAGAAGTCATGGAAAGTTTTATTAAAGCTGAAAATAGCGGTAAGAATATTTGTGCCGTCTTTGCCCACAATGATGACATGGCAATTGGTGCCATTCAAGCCATTAAAGAGGCTGGATTAAAACCAGGAAGTGATATTTTAATTGTCTCTATTGATGCGGTACCCGATATATTTAAAGCCATGATAAATGGAGAAGCGAATGCGACGGTTGAGCTTACTCCAAATATGGCAGGCCCTGCTTTTGATGCTTTAATTGCGATGAAAAACAGTGGAACCACGCCACCGAAAAAGATCGTGACTGAATCAAAATTATTCCAACCTGATGATGCTCAAGCGCAGTTAGAAATGAAAAAAGACCTCGGTTATTAATCCATTATTTCTTGCCCTTTCTCGACGCCTCATTAGCGGCGGCTTGGAAGGGCATTATCAGGAGCGATTATGTCTTTAGCCAATGAACAGCACGTTGTGCTCGATGCCAAAGGGATCAGTAAATTTTTTCCTGGCGTGAAAGCTCTACAAGATGTCGATTTTAGCCTAAACAAAGGTGAGATCATGGCACTGCTCGGGGAAAATGGCGCAGGAAAATCCACACTCGTAAAAACCCTCACCGGAGTATATCAGCGCGATGAAGGAAGCATCTATTTAGAAGGCCAGTTAATTTCACCACAAAGTACAGCTCACGCTCAAAAACTGGGGATTGGGACAGTCTATCAGGAGGTCAATCTACTGCCCAATATGTCTGTCATGGATAACCTTTTTATCGGTAATGAACCGCGTAAATGGGGTTTGGTCGACCGCCGAACCATGGCACAACAAGCACAAAAAATTGTAGCCAGTTATGGCCTCAATATTGATGTCACTGAGCCGCTCAACAACTTCTCGGTAGCCATTCAACAAATTATTGCGATTGCTCGCGCCATCTCCATGTCGGCCAAGATATTGATCCTTGATGAGCCTACAGCCAGCTTAGATGGTAATGAAGTGAAGATGTTATTTAACATCATGCTCGACTTAAAAAAACAGGGAGTGAGTTTGATCTTCATCACTCACTTTCTCGACCAAGTTTATGAAGTGAGTGATCGAATTACCGTATTACGTAATGGAAAATTAGTCGGCACCCGAGTCACCCAAACGCTGCCTAAAATAGAATTAGTTAAAATGATGCTAGGCCGCGATTTAGATGAGACCGCCTTGCACCGTGCTGGAAAAACCAAACGGAGTGATGAGCCTGTTGTTCAGTTTTCCGACTATGGTAAAAAAGGAACCCTTACGCCTTTTAACCTTAAAGTACATGCCGGAGAAATCGTTGGGCTAGCAGGGTTATTGGGCTCAGGCCGGACGGAAACGGCGCAAGTCATTTTTGGTATTGAACCAAGTGACTCAGGCCAATGCCTGCTCAAAGGTCGCCCAGTTCAGGTTCATTCTGCCCGACAAGCTTCACGTCTGGGGTTTGGTTACTGCCCTGAGGATCGAAAAACCGACGGTATCATAGGGGCAGCTTCGGTACGGGAAAATATCATTCTGGCTCTGCAAGCACAACGAGGCTGGTTTAAGCCGATCCCCCGAAAAGAACAAGAAGCGATATCGCTCCGCTTTGTCCAGCAACTGGACATCAAAACGCCAACCATTGAACAACCGATCGAATTTCTTTCTGGAGGGAATCAGCAAAAAGTATTACTGGCTCGCTGGCTCCTCACCAAACCCAAGTTTCTGATTCTTGATGAACCGACCCGGGGGATCGATGTAGGGGCTCATGCTGAAATCATTCGTTTGATTGAAAGCTTGTGTGCAAACGGACTGGCTTTGCTGGTGATCTCTTCCGAACTAGAAGAACTGGTGGGTTACGCGGATCGCGTGATTGTCTTACGTGACCGTAAACAGGTGGCAGAGATCCCCACAGAGCAACTCTCGGTTCCCGCCATTATGCAAGCAATTGCAAATTAAGGACGCTGTCATGAATCTACTCAATCCCTCGACATCCAATCATTCGATAATCAGTAAGTGGTCACTACCGAAAGGAACCCCTCAATTTTCTGCACTGCTGCTTTTATTTGTGATCAATGCTCTCATTGGTGATCACTTTTTTTCCATTCATATCCAAGATGGTCGTTTGTTCGGAAGTGTCATTGATATCTTTAACCGAGGTGCTCCCGTAGCCATACTGACGATTGGGATGACACTGGTTATCGCAACAGGCGGTATTGATTTATCCGTTGGAGCCGTGATGGCCATCAGTGGTGCGGTTATGGCTAGCATGGCACAACAAGGTTATGCTCCTACAACGATTCTACTTTGTGCTTTACTCTCTGGGGTTCTGTGCGGATTATGGAATGGTTTTCTGGTAGCGATATGTAAAATTCAGCCGATTGTTGCCACCCTAATCCTTATGGTTGCAGGGCGAGGCATTGCACAGTTAATTACCGAAGGGCAGATCATCACCTTTACCAATGATACGCTGGCTTGGTTTGGCAGTGGCTCACTCTTTTATCTACCAACGCCCATTATACTGCTTGCTGTTTCGATGTTTGCGGTTTGGGCTCTCACCAAAAAAACGGCCTTGGGGCTATTTATTGAATCGGTTGGTATTAATATCAAAGCGGCTAAAAATGCTGGGATTCATACCCCTCTAATAGTCATGTCCGTCTATATTCTCAGTGGTTTAATGGCCGCCATCGCAGGCATTATTATTGCGGCTGATATTAGAGGTGCGGATGCGAATAACGCGGGGTTGTGGCTAGAAATGGATGCGATTCTTGCCGTTGTGATTGGCGGAACCTCTCTGATGGGCGGCCGATTTAACCTACTATTAGCTCTGGTTGGGGCCTTTATTATTCAAAGCATCAACACCGGTATTCTGCTCTCTGGCTATCAGCCTCAATGGAATCATATCGTTAAATCTGTCGTCGTACTGACTGTTCTTATTTTGCAGTCCCCTGCGGTTATTCAGCTACTGAAGAGGAGGCTCAACCATGCTAAAGCGTAATTTTCCTCTATTGATTACCATCTGCGTTTTTTTACTTGGCTATGCTTACTGTATGGTGGAATTTCCCGCCTTTCTCAGTACCCGCGTGATTTGTAATATTCTGACAGATAATGCCTTTCTCGGTATTTTAGCCGTCGGCATGACCTTTGTTATTCTCTCGGGAGGGATCGATTTATCAGTAGGATCCGTAGTGGCATTTACCGGTGTTTTACTGGCAACACTTATTGGTCACTGGGGAATTTCACCTTACTTTGCAATGGCGATTGCATTAGTGATGGGGGCTCTGTTTGGCGGCTTAATGGGCTGGATAATCGATACATTAAAAATTCCCGCCTTTATTGTCACTCTCGCAGGCATGTTTTTCTTGCGGGGTGTCAGCTTCCTTATCTCTGAGCAATCCATTCCGATTGAACACCCAATTTACCGTGAGCTATCACGCAGTACTTGGCACATCGTTGGGGGTGGTCGGCTCAGTTTAATCGCTGTCATCATGTTGGTTATTGTCGTCCTTGGTATGCTACTGGCACATCGCACTCGGTTTGGTAATAACGTTTACGCCATTGGTGGCAATGCTTCATCTGCGGCACTGATGGGCATTCCAGTCAAACGAACCACCATTGGGATCTACATGTTATCGACCTTTCTTGCTACCTGTGCCGGCATTGTCTTCTCGATTTATACTTCGGCGGGCTATCCGCTGGCTGCGGTTGGTGTTGAGTTGGATGCAATTGCCGCCGTCGTCATTGGTGGCACGCTGCTTTCAGGAGGTGTGGGTACCGTTTTTGGTTCATTATTTGGAGTACTGATCCAAGGGCTGATTCAAACTTACATTACTTTTGATGGCACATTAAGCTCTTGGTGGACCAAAATTATTGTTGGCATTCTGCTGTTCAGCTTTATCGCCTTACAACGCCTGCTTATCATCATGAGCGAGCGACGCAAAGAGGTGAATACCTCTCGAATCAGCCCGCATCCCATTCATGATTAACCCCAGCTGGGTATAACTGAGAAGTTATACCCACTGCCCGGCCACAAAACCACTCGACCATGCCCATTGGAAGTTATAGCCACCGAGCCAGCCTGTAACATCCATCACTTCGCCGATAAAAAATAACCCAGGGACAGTTTTGCATTCCATGGTTTTCGATGACAGAACATCCGTATCTACACCTCCGAGTGTCACTTCTGCGGTACGATAGCCTTCTGTGCCATTCGGTACAAGAGTCCATTGCTCAAGCGCCTCTCCCACACTCAACAGCGCTTTAGTTGAAAACTGTTTAAGCGGTTTATCGACAAAGAGCTGGCGCTCTAGTAACACCTCCACTAACCGCTTCGGTAATACCCGAGCTAAAGTGGTTTTCAGAGTTTGATTAGGGTGCTCTTCTCGTGCTGTTGTCAGCCATGCTTCGACATCAAGATTAGGCAATAAATTGATCCGAATCGCTTGGCCGGGTTGCCAATAAGACGAGATTTGCAACACCGCAGGCCCAGATAAACCGCGATGAGTAAATAACAGCGCTTCTTTAAAACTTTTACCACATTGAGCCTGAATCTCAACCGATACCGCTATACCGGAAAGTTCAGCTAAAGCTTCTTTATCTGCGACATGTAAAGTAAAAGGCACCAACCCGGCACAGGTTGGTAATATCGGTAATGAAAATTGTTCTGCAATTTTATAGCCAAAAGGGGTCGCCCCAAGTTTTGGCATTGAAAGCCCCCCCGTTGCGACAACCAGCGATTGACACTCAATATCGCCTTGCGAGGTGTTGAGGAAAAAACCCGACTCGGTTTTTGCTATCTTTTGAATCTCTACCTGATAGCGCTGAGTCAAATTGGAGTGGTTGCACTCGGCCAGTAGCAAGTGAACGATCTCTTTGGCAGAATCGAGGCAGAACAGTTGCCCATGTTCACGCTCTTCAAACTCAATACCATATTTACTGACCAGGGATATAAAATCCCAGTTGGTGTATTGCGATAAAGCTGACTTTACAAAATGAGGATTTCGGCATAAATAATTGGCCGCAGAGACATCGTAATTAGTGAAATTGCAGCGACCGCCCCCTGATATTAAAATTTTTCGGCCCGGCTTTTTGGCGTGATCAACCAGCAGCACTCGACGCCCACGCTTAGCGGCTTGCGCTGCGCACATTAGCCCCGCGGCCCCCGCTCCAATCACCACTACGTCTACTTTTTCATTCATGACCGACACTCAACTGCAATAAAAAAAGGATGTGCGACCAGCACATCCTTACTCACTAGGCTCAATATTCTAACGGTAAACGATCACCTTGCCAATCGGCCTTTCAAAGCAGAAAAGCAACCAAAGAGGTCAATGTAACCAAAGCACAACACAGCACAAATAGCTCCCGAACTCGGTCACACTTCCCAGTAAAGACCGGGTCATGATGATGGTGATATTCTTTGCTCTTTAGATAATGATAAAGACGAACTTGCTTGGTGACATTACCATGAGTGGTAAAAAAACCGCCGCCATCCACTTGCTGATAAAGCAAAGGGTGAGCTTCACGCATAATGTAGATAAGCGAACGAAGTGCGGTTAGATATCGAGCAATATTAATTCCCGTCACCACCATAAGTGCTAAAAGAATCGTATCTCCACTGATCATCTTTTCCTCCCTACATCTTTGGTAAGTATGCCCAGAGAAAAAGACGTTTGTGTTAGTCCATCTTTTTGCTGAAATTATTCAGCGGGGGCATCCATTACTGAAGATGAGCCTGCTTTTGCCAATGCCGCTAGATCTTTATCAATAAAGAACAACGCTTTTCCATCTTCACCGACCAGTTCTAGCTTATCTAGAATCCCTTTAAACAACTTCTCTTCTTCGTGCTGTTCTGCGACATACCATTGAAGGAAGTTAAAGGTTGAGTAATCTTGTGATGTGAATGCCACATGAGCCAATTTATTAATCTGTTGGGTAATCATCTGCTCATGCTCATACGTTTCACGAAACACTTCTCCTAAGCTTGCAAAATCGTGTTTAGGAGCTGCGATAGAGCCAATAAGAGGCATGGCACCTGTTTCACTCACATACGTAAATAAACGCTGCATATGTTGCATTTCTTCAACTGCATGAGCACGTAGAAACTCAGCCGCTCCTTCAAATCCTTTATCTTCACACCAAGCACTCATTTGTAAGTATAGATTGGATGAAAAAAATTCGAGGTTAATTTGATCATTCAATTGATCAACCATCGCAGGTGATAGCATTGGTGACTCCAAGTGATTAATATAACGACTTTCACTATATCACGATCTTTCACTATTGTTATCCGACCATGGCAAGTCACCATGGATATGAGATCACGCTGGCAAAAAAGCGCTGATTGAAATGCTAATCTATAATCAGTTATCGATAAGGAGATAGCATGATGAGTTATCAACATATTTTAGTTGCAGTCGACCTTTCTGAAGACAGCAAAATTTTGATCGATAAAGCGGTGGCTCTCGCCAAACCACTCAATGCAGAGATCTCTTTTATCCACATTGATGTGAATTATGCAGAACTTTATACCGGTCTTATTGATATCAATTTGGCAGAAACTCAACACCATTCAATGGAGAGTTCACAAAAACAGTTACAAGAACTCGCCAATTATGCCAATTACCCCATCCACCATACACTCGTGGGAAGCGGTGATTTGAGCAACGAACTGTGTGAAACCATTAATGAGTTTAATATCGACCTTGTCGTCTGTGGGCACCATCAGGATTTTTGGAGCAAAATTCTTTCATCAACTCGTCAACTGATTAACTGCTCACCTGTTGATATGTTGGTTGTACCACTCAACGACTGACGATAAGCAAAAAGTCCGCTAGACTGCAGAAAATTTTCATTCACAGACCAGTATTATGATTTACTTATCTGCAGTTACTCTATTATGGGCTTTTTCCTTCAGCCTGATCGGCGTTTATCTCGCGGGTCAGGTTGATGCTTGGTTTGCGGTTTGGATGCGAGTCGCTCTTGCTTGCGTCGTCTTTTTACCTTTTCTACAAATTAAGCAAGTTCCTAAGGCGTTGATGGCCAAACTCATGGCCATTGGCGGTATTCAATTAGGGCTGATGTATTGCTTCTATTACCAATCTTTTTTGCTGCTATCGGTTCCCGAAGTTTTACTGTTTACCGTATTAACACCGATTTATGTCACTTTATTGTACGACTTCCTCAAAGGGCATTTCTCTCCTTGGTACTTAGTCACGGCAGCCATTGCGGTGATCGGCGCAATATGGATTAAGTTTTCAGGTATTAATGAGCACTTTTTTCTCGGTTTTATGGTCGTCCAAGGGGCGAACCTTTGCTTTGCTATTGGTCAGGTCGGCTATAAGTACGTGATGGAAAAAGAACCCCTCTCACTCCCTCAACATGCGTTATTTGGCTATTTCTATCTTGGTGCATTTCTGGTGGCCAGCATCGCTTTTCTCTTGCTGGGTAACCCCCAACAGTTACCAAACAGTACCTTACAATGGGGAATACTATTCTACCTTGGTTTGATTGCTTCGGGTTTGGGCTATTTTGCGTGGAATAAAGGGGCTTGTCAGGTCAACGCAGGGGCTTTAGCCATTATGAATAACGCACTGGTTCCGGCTGGGTTAATCATCAATATTGTCATTTGGAACCGAGACGTCGATTTGCTGCGTTTATCTGTGGGAGGTGGGATTATCTTGTTATCACTCTGGCTCAATGAAACCTGGGTTAAACGGCGGGTTGAACACCATTATCGTCATAAAACACATCGTCAACCCTAAGCTACCAAGGATTAGTGAAACTGGGCTAAATTGAGCTCCTCTATCGGCAGGGTTAAATTGAGCTCAGTAAACTGCCTTTGTAAGGCTTGCTGCTTTTTCATTAGCTTGCGTTGCTTTTTTAAAACCTTCGCCAGCTTTTTCTGGTATTTTTTCTGCTTCTTCCGCGTTTTTTTCGTCAAGATTAATGACGGCGTATCTATCCTCGGTGCGGTAGCTGATAACGACGTCGTCGGGCGCTGAGGGCTTTGCGTTTTTAATGCTTGTGGTTTACATAAGTGACTCTTATCTGACGAACTACGAGCACAAGCACCACAGACATACTTTGGTTCTATCACCCATTGTTGGATCTCACCCATTGATGTGCGGATATCATGACGGTTGAGCTTACATAAACGCTTGACCATAAAAAGGCAACCATAAATAACAATAGGAATAATTCTTAGTTAGATATAGCTTGATCGCACGGGAATGGCAAGCGAGATTTCCATTCTCCGTTACGGGTTTTGCTCTTACATTGCAGCAATCACATAAACATCAAATCGGTTCTTTTTGGTTTCAATCGCCATACTGGGTTTTTGCTCTGCTAACCATGGTGCATAATCAGGCCGTTTTACTACGACACGTTTACTGGCAAGCTGTAAGGCGGGAGCAAGTAAACCATCAGCATCATTATCCGCACCAACTAACGATTGAAAAACTCGCATCTCTTTTTTCACTAAAGCCGTTTTTTTCTTATTTTCTGGGTGGGGATACATTGGGTCAAGATACACCACGTCTGGCTGACAGAAACGCTCATCAGCCGCTAACTTTTGCAGTGCATCATGGCTTGAGGCATGCAACAAGGTCACTCGTTCACTCACCCATCCGCCAATTTCACTGTCTTGTTTGGCTCGTTGTAAACCATCATCCAGCAGAGCAGCAACCACAGGGTGTCGCTCCACCATCTGTACGTGACACCCCAGTGAAGCCAGCACAAAAGCATCACGCCCCAACCCAGCCGTTGCATCTAACACGCTAGGGAGTTTTCCTTTATTTAGCCCAGCGGCCTTTGCTATCGCTTGACCTTTACCGCCACCAAATTTTCGTCGATGGGCCACCGCGCCATTGACCCAATCGACATAAATAGCCCCTAGCTTCGGTTCGTCAACTTTACGCAGCTCTAACCGTTCAGCAGTCAAGACTAAAGAAAACAGACTGCTTTCACAGTGCGTTAATTGCCAACGTTGGGCAATCAACGCCAATTGTTCAGCGCGTTCAGGGGCTTCACATAGTAACTGTAGCTGCAAAAGAGGCTCTCCAAAGCGGGATATAAAAACGAGCGCTAGTGTAGCGGATTTTCATTCTGACAGCGATATATTGCTCGACTCCAAAATGAGTGTGGATGGCTTGAACGGGGTTTTCATTGGCATAAACGATGCCTTGGCAGAGGGAAGTATTCATGTTATCTAATGAGCATGAGATTTCGTCTCAATACTTTATTTATCAGCCTATCGCTCAGGACTAACCATGCAAGCAGCTTCAACAAAATTGGACGATCTGGATCGCGCCATATTAAAAATATTAATGGATGACGCCCGAACGCCCTATGCGGAAATGGCGAAGCAATTCAATGTCAGCCCTGCAACCATACATGTGCGAATTGAGAAAATGAAAGCGGCCGATATTATTCAGCGCACAGAAGTCGTGGTAAATACCAAAAAACTGGGGTATGACGTTTGCTGTTTTATCGGCATCAATCTTAATGCCGCGCGTGATTACCACTCAGCACTCGCCAAGCTTAACGCGTTAGAAGAAGTCGTTGAGGCTTATTACACGACCGGTGCATACAATATTTTCGTCAAGTTGATGTGTAAATCCATTGAAGAGCTACAGTACGTGTTGATTGATAAGCTACAAGCCATTGATGAAGTACAATCGACTGAAACCCTGATTTCGCTGCAAAATCCCATCAATCGCAACGTAAACCCTTAAAAAAATAAACCCCAAACTAACGTTGGGGTTTCATGCTATCAAAATCAAATGTGCGATTATTTATTGAGAAATTTCAATAAATCTTCAGCTGAAATACCTTGTGCAGCAAGGTCTTGAGCCATTTGTTCAACTTGCTCATGCTTTCTAGATTCAATCACTTGTTGAAACTGGTAGACCAAGTCGCGTAACACTGGCACGGGCACTTGTTTGGCAGCACTACGAATACGTTCACTACTTTGGTTGCCCAGTTCATTAAGTAACTTGCCAAACATCACCTTCTCAGGTGACTCATCAAGCTGTTCCCAAATGCGAGCCATTTCATAAGTGGTCATTGACATCGTATCGTAATTCCAAAATATCATTCAAAAATGTAAGAGTGGACAATATACACGCCTTAAACCGATTAGAAAATAGCTAACATCGTCTATTTTATGAGGAATGGAATGCCCATTGATGCCAGCGACGACCTGCTTTAGAAAAGAGAATAAGTAGACCGGGAGCCACTAACCACATATGCAAAGCAATCAACATTTGTGGTTCAAAACTCAATCGTTGCAGTGTGCCCACCAATGCACCAGAGCCACTCATTTGAAACAACCCCAATAGGGCTGCTGCGGTTCCTGCTTTGTCTCCAAATGGCGCTAGCGCTTTGCCCGCCGCGGCTCCTAGTATCCAAGCAAAACCTATCGAAGATAGGAAAATCGGTAACATAAAGGCCAAGGCCGTTGGTATGTGTGATAATGCTATCATCAAGCTACCAGCAGCCAGCAAAGCACTAATGCCCAGCACCAATGTACGATGAGTCCCCACCCTTTCCATAATTCGGGGAGCCGATAGGCAAGCCACAATATTCACCAACGCATTCAGTCCAAACCAAAAGGTAAATTGATTCATGGTGAGCCCTAACTGCTCCATCAGTACTAAAGGCGCAGAAGTCACATAAGCCAGAATGACTGCCATCGCAAGCAAGCATAGTGAGGCATGAAATAAGAAAGAGGGTGTTTTCAGTACCGCCCAGTAACGAGCCAGTTTAAACACCGCCTGTTTTTCTGCACTCGGGTTGGTTTCTTTCATACGTAACCACATCAACAACCCCACGGTAACGGCAAAGCCCGCCATAAAACTGAAATTTGCTCGCCAACCAAATTGCTGTGTGAGCCAGCTTCCCAGAATCGGGGCTAAGGCAGGAATAAAGCAGATAGCACCATTTAAATAGCTGATCATTTTGCCGCTTCGCTCAGGGCCGAAGCGATCGCGAACGGTTGCAAAGGCTGCTACCGATGTTGCACATGCACCTAAGCCTTGTAGCAGACGAGCCATCAACATCCATTCAATATTTTGTGCGCTCCACGCCAATAAAGCGCTCAATGCATAGATGCCTATCCCTCCTAATGCAACCGTTCGACGTCCAAGTTTGTCGGCTAACGGACCAGCAAAGAGTTGCCCGATGCCCATCGCAAACAAAAACCAAGTTATCGTATCTTGTGCAAATGCATGTTCCACGTGAAACGATTGAGCAATTTGTGGTAATGCCGGTAGATAAATATCAATCGCCAGCGGGCTAAATAAAACCAATAAGACGAGTAATCCCATCTGCTGCCAACGCTCACTCACCTGTTTATTCACCTTCACTCACTTTACCCATTTTTTATTTCAACGTTTAAGGGGAGATCATAGAGTTATCTTGATATGAATAAAAATGGCATATAATCATGCTCATTATTCCTAATTGGAAAAACAGCATGAATATAGAAAAGCTGGCACGTATTGATCTCAATTTATTAGTATGCCTAAAAGTGCTGGGTGAGGAATTAAGTGTCACCCGTACGGCTCAGCGACTTTGTTTAAGCCAGTCGGCGGTGAGCAAATCGCTGGCGAAACTGCGCGAACAATTTTCAGATCCCCTATTCATCCGTAGCTCTCATGGCCTAAGAGCCACGCCTAAAATGCTGTTCCTCAAACCTAAACTCGATATCTTAGTCAATCAATTAGAACTGATTACTCAACCAGAACAATTCTCCCCTCAAACGAGTGAATACCGATTTCATATCGCAGCAGTAGAAAGTGTCTATCCGCTAATTTTGCCGCACTTTTTACCCGCGATTTTTAGCCAAGGGCCCAATCTCAATATCAGCACTCACACTTGGAGTGAACAAACGTTCAAAAAATTGCAGCTTGGAGAACTTGATTTAGGTATCACCGGAAAAGACATTGATATTCATGATGCAAAACTGACGATGCAACCTCCGAGTGACATATGTGAGCAGGAGGTATACCGAGATACTCAGATGTGTGTGGTCCGAAAAAATCATCCCGTCCTTAACCAAACTTGGAACTTAGAGAGCTACCTAGCTTTGCGTCATGTCCAAGTTCGTTGTGATGGTAACGATCGCTGGTTATTGGATTACCGATTGGCCGATTTAGGCCATGAAAGAGATATCGCTATTACCGTGCCTGATTTTAATAGTGCAGCCAGCCTTTGTACTTATACGGATTTTGTGTTTACTGCGCCGAGCCACTTTACCCACTTAGTCGCTCGTCAAATGGACTTGGTGGTCTTGCCCTTACCACTACAATTTCCACCGATGGCTTACACACTTTTTTGGCATCGAGACCGAGAAAATGATCCCGCCTTAACTTGGCTACGGCAGATCATTCAGCGTAAAACACTGCATTTACGTTGATTTAAACACCGATCTTAATCTTAATAAGGAAAACAGCCATTATCGTTGCGCAGAAAGTTAACAACCAGCAGCACCTATACCCAAACAACTTGGAGTTGCAGGTAGGCGGCAAGTGAGTGAATCCCCATGAGCATAGACAGGCTATGTGATTGGGGTGAACGAACGTAGCCACCCCCCTGCAGCTTTAAGTAGGAAGGGTATAAAAAAGGAGGACATTTGCACGCCTTAGTGAAAAGGAGTAGCTTATAAAATCGCAATATCATCAAGGACCGTTAACAAGGAAACCTCCATGTCACACCCCTACACTCAACGCATGGCCAAACTTCGTGATTGGTTAGCGCAACAACACTTAGATGCCCTCATTATCCCCCACGAAGATGAATATTTGGGAGAGTACATCCCAGCTCATAATGAGCGATTACAGTGGCTAACAGGTTTTACAGGCTCTGCTGGTGCCGCTGTCGTGACAGCCGATAAAGCCGCAATCTTTGTTGATGGGCGCTATACGGTTCAAGTCACTAAACAGGTATCAAGCGAACTCTTTAGCTATCAACATTTCATTGAATCCCCTTATTTGCACTGGCTCGTTAGCCACCTTCCTGCAGGCAGCAAAGTCGGCTATGACCCGCGCATGCACCGAGCGAGTTGGCTACAAAGCGCCCAGCAAACCTTAGCGGGTGAGTTACAACTAGTGGCTCTGACCGAAAACCCCATTGATCAATTATGGCAAGATCGCCCCGTTCCCATGGTTTCGGACATGCGTTTAATGGATGAAGAATATGTTGGAATCAATAGCCAAACCAAACGACAGACGATTGCTGAAATTTTGCGAGAAAAGAAAGCAAACTGTGCCATTCTGACTGAGCTCGATTCTATCTGCTGGTTACTCAATATCCGTGGGCTCGATGTCGCATGCCTGCCCGTTCTGCTTTCACATGCCATCATTTATGATGATGCCAGTGTCGATTTCTTCTTAGAAAGCAATCGAATCGTCAGCGGATTTGCCGAACATGTCGGCACCGGTGTTCGAGTTTTACCACCAGAACAGCTCCAAGCCAAACTAGAAACATTGGTAGGACAGCGAGTGATGCTCGATCCTAGCACCAGTAATGCTTGGTTTACGCTTGTACTACAAAATGCGGGCGCCGAGCTGATTAATGAAGCGGACCCTTGCTTACTGAGTAAAGCGGCCAAAAATGCAACCGAAATCGCGGGCATGAAAGCGTGCCATATTAGAGATGGTGTTGCAATGGCAAAATTTCTTTGCTGGTTAGACAGCGAAGTCTCGGCCGGAAAATTCCATAACGAGGCACAGCTGGCAGAGAAATTACATGCGTTTCGGGCAGAAGACCCCACTCTCGTCGATCTCAGTTTTGACACTATCTCAGCGGCGGGTAGTAATGCAGCCATGTGTCACTATAACCATCAAAATCAACCCGAGCCGGGGCTGCTCAATAATAACAGCTTATACTTGGTCGATTCTGGCGGTCAGTATTTAGATGGCACCACCGATATCACTCGCACGATCGCCATCGGCGAACCAAGCGAAGAAATGAAGCGTCAATTTACCTTGGTTCTCAAAGGACACATCGCCCTAGCTCGCGCTCGCTTTCCACATGGGACTTGTGGCCACCAACTGGATGTGCTGGCTCGTCAACATTTATGGGCTGAAGGATACGATTACGACCATGGTACCGGACACGGTGTTGGTCACTTCCTCAGCGTTCATGAAGGTCCACAGCGGATCAGTAAAGTGTATAACCCTGTAGCGCTGCGTCCGGGTATGGTGCTCTCAAATGAGCCTGGATATTATCGCGCAGAGCAATTTGGTATTCGTATTGAAAACCTTGAATTGGTGGTTGAGATAACAACGCAAGGTGACCACCCTATGCTCGGATTTGAATCTCTCACTCGCTGCCCAATTGATACCCGAGCTATTGATGTCAATCGCTTAACTAAACCAGAACTCGCTTGGTTAAATCAGTATCACCAACAAGTTTGGCAAGAGGTTGGCCCACTGGTTACCGGAGAAGTGAAAGCATGGTTGGAAAAAGCGACACACCCCATTTCACATCGTTAGTCTCCAAATCAGCCAATAAGTCATCGAGCGAGAATCTGTAATGGAATGACTCGAAGTGAAACCGATATAAATATATAAATAAAAACAGAGGTCGACGCAATTGTCCCCTCTGTTTTTTCTTTTCACATTTATTATCTATCGTCTATCGCCGATGATTGTAATGGTTTACTCTCTATGGCTGACTCTATCTCTAATCTCTATATGATAACGATGAAGATGAAGATGAAATAGTAGAGCCGTTTGTTTCACGTGAAACACCGGAATAGACCTCATGCCAATCATGCCACACCGCAGCTAATCCATTCGCTTTAATCGCCGATTCAACTTCTACTGCGCTACGCTCATCACTGATCGCAAATTGTTCTAGCTCAACCTTAGGATCGGCATAACCACCGGGCTGAGTTTTCGATGCTGCAGACATACTGGTAATACCCAATAATGCCGCATGATCACGAAACTTAGCCGATTCACGGGTAGAAAGAGAGAGTTCCACTTGCGGACTGAATAAGCGGAAAGCACAAATTAATTGGATTAACTGCTTATCTGACATAATCGATTTAGGCTGCAAACCTCCCGTACAGGGGCGTAAGCGAGGGAATGAAATCGAATAACGACTTTTCCAGTAGGTTTTCTCCAGATAGTCGAGATGAGCCGCGACATAAAACGCATCGGTTCGCCAATCTTCTAACCCAATCAATGCCCCTAACCCAATTTTATCCATCCCCGCCTTGGCAAGCCGATCTGGCGTGGTTAAGCGAAACTCAAAATCCATCTTCTTGCCACGTAAATGATGCTCAGCGTAAGTCGAGGGATGATAGGTTTCTTGATATACCATGACCGCATCTAAACCGAGTGTTTTTAGTTCAGCATAATCTTGTTGCTCTAACGGCTGCACTTCCATGGCCAAATAATGAAAATGAGGTTTAATGAGCGGAAGCATTTGCCGGAAATAGTGCATGCCAACTTTGGTTTCATGCTCCCCCGTGACCAATAAAACACTATCAAACCGCATCGCCTTAATCGCTGCTATCTCCTGCGTTATTTCTTGTTCGTTCAACGTTTTACGTTTAATGCGATTTTCCATCGAAAATCCACAGTAGGTACACGCGTTAGAACACAAATTCGAGAGATAAAGCGGCACATACAACGACATGGTATGACCAAAGCGTTGACGGGTTACGGCATAAGAAAGCTGCGCCATCTGCTCTAGATAAGGCTCTGCCGCAGGAGAAATTAATGCCTGAAAATCGGCTAAGTTTCTAACCGATTTTGACAGTGCACGTTCAACATCTACACGGGTTTTACTCTGTAAAGAGAGCTTGATGTCATCCCAATCCAGTTGGTTAAATCGTTCAATAAAGCTCATCATTCTTCATCCAAAAAAGCGGTGAATGGACTGGAAGCCACGGCCTGTAACTTTTGCCCAGCAACCCCTGCTTGATAGGCTAACCGCCCAGTCTCAACCGCTTGCTTAAACGCTTTTGCCATCAAGACGGGATTTGCCGCGGTAGCAATGGCCGTATTGACCAGCACGGCATCCGCCCCCATTTCCATCGCTAATAGCGCGTCCGAAGGCGCACCAATACCGGCATCAATAATGACCGGTACTTGCGCCTGCTCGATAATGATTTCCAAAAAGCGTTTGCTGATTAACCCTTGGTTACTGCCAATGGGAGCAGCAAGCGGCATTACTGCTGCGCACCCCACTTCTTCTAACCGTTTACAGAGCACGGGGTCAGCATGACAATACGGCAGCACTGTAAACCCCTGCTTAACCAGTTGCTCTGCTGCTTGCAGTGTTTCAATGGGATCGGGCATCAGATATTTAGGATCGGGATGAATTTCTAATTTCAACCAGTTCGTTTCCAAAGCTTCACGAGCCAGTTGCGCGGCATAAATCGCCTCACGTGCAGTTTTTGCTCCTGAAGTATTGGGCAGTAAATTGACACCCGCCTGAATCAGCGGCGCAAGAATGTCATCTTCACGGCTTTTTAAATCGACCCTTTTTAATGCCATCGTCACCAGTTGTGATTCACTCGCTTGGATCGCTTGAGCCATAACATGGCTATTTGCAAACTTACCCGTACCAGTCAGTAAGCGAGATTGAAAGGTTTTTCCTGCTATGCTCAACATGTTTATTAGCCTCCTGCTATGGCTTGAAAAAGAGAGATTTGGTCACCGTCATTCAAATAGGTTTTTGCCCATAATCCTTTAGGAATAATGTTGTCATTAATGGCAAAAACACAGCCTAGGGTGGGAAGTTGCAACTCCTCTTGTATTTGCTGCAACGTTCGCCCTTGAGCCACCTGCTGTGGCTGCTGGTTAATGGTAATCACCACCGTCATAAGCCCTCCTTTTGCTGAACATGAGCGGATGCTCGATGATTTAGGTGTGATGAACAAATGGAACAATCGGGGTCAGGCGTGAGCAGCCACTGCTGCCAACTCAAATGCCGTCCATCAAACTGGTGGAACTGAGAAAAAGGAACGTTATCCATCTTCATTAACGCCTGTAATGCCAATAACGCTTGTAAGTTACCTATCGTTCCCACCACAGGCCCCATCACTCCGCTATCAGAACAGCGTTGACTCATTTGCTGCTCTTGTGGAGCAAAACAGGCATAACAGCCTGAATTTGGCTGAGTAAAATCAAAGCCAATGAGCTGCCCTTGCCAACCAATGGCAGAGCCTGAAATCAATGGGACACCTTGCTCATAGCACACTTGGTTGATGCTATGACGAGTCAAAAAATTATCACTGCAATCCAACACAACATCGGCTAACGCCACCTCTAAGGTTAATAACGATTTATCCATCCGCCGATTCACTGTCCGAATTTTGCATTCAGGATTTAATTGTGACAAAGACTCTGCCAATGCTGAGACTTTCGCCATTCCGATCTGCGGCGTTCTAAAACCGATTTGCCGAGCCAGATTTGACTCTTCAACAAGATCATCATCCGCCAGAACTAATTTACCCACACCCGCAGCAGCCAGATAGAGTGCCGCGGCATTTCCTAATCCACCACACCCAATCAGTAATACGCTGCGGTTAAGCAAATACGCTTGTCCTTGCTCACCCACTTCGTTTAAGCAAATTTGTCGCTGATAACGCAAAAATTGTTTATCCGATAACATCCGTGACCTCCGATGGATGACTCACTGCTCCAAGCATCAAATTTAAGTTTTGGGAGAAACTCGCTTGTAACTGTTGAACCGCTAACTGGGTATCAGCGGCTTGAGTCACCGCGCGCACCACAGCGACACTGGTAACACCACAATTCACAACGGACTGGATATTACTCAAATCAATGCCCCCAATCGCAACACTTGGCATGCCTTGCTTTTCCCCATAAGGCAGGGTGTTGAGTAACTGTTGATACAAAGCCAAACGAACTAAGCCTTGTGGTTTAGAAGGCATTTGTTTCGTGGTTGTGGGAAAGATATGCCCAAGGGCAATATAGCTGGGCTGAAACTGCTGAGCATAAAGCAATTCAAAGTAGCCATGGCTGGATAGCCCTAAGCGAATATCAGCCTTGGCAAGCGCTTGAATATCGGCCGTTTGTAAATCCTCTTGCCCAAGATGGACGCCAAATGCGCCATGTTTTATCGCCAATTGCCAATAGTCATTAATAAACACTTGCGCCTGATACTGCCGCCCTAATGTAATGGCTTGGATGATTTGCGGTTCTAAGTCCACTTGCTGAGGATGTTTAATTCTCAACTGAACGGTTTTAACCCCAAGTTGCAGTAACCTATCAACCCAACCAACATCATCCACCACAGGGTATAGCCCTAAGCTCTCCTTCTGTAATGGTGGAAATGCGAGTGTTCGGAAGGCGTTGGCAGAAAATAAATAAGGAACCGGAAAATCTTGATACTCGGTCGGCCATGTTTCACGTGAAACCTTTAATGCAGCTCGCGCAAGTGTCAAAGCATCATGCAGAGGGAAATCCAAACTCAATGCCGCCATTAACCAAGCAAGGTGTCGCCACGCTTGTGGCGGCTCCAAAACCGAAACAGAGGTGAGCCCATAGTGAACCCCTTCTTGTTGCCAAAAATCAGCGACTTTACCTTGGACATGGCCACCAATAGTAATGCTATTCTCGTCCACTTCTGGGTTTGATGTGGATGAAAAATACCGTATCACACGCTCATTCTCACCTTGGGGTTGATCAATATGAGCAAAGAGATCGCAAGAGAAAGAGGAAGTGGTATCAGCAACAAGCTGCAACGATGGCGTTGGGCTTACACCCAACACCACTGATTCAATCGCAAATCCTTGTTGCTGAGCAAGCCGTAAAACTTGCTGCACCTCTCCCGTCAGCGCAATACAATGCGAGGGGATCAGTAACTTCACAAGCTTACTCCTCAGTGCTAACAGCAGGATGGTATAACTCTGATCCCGCCGCACGAAATTCCTGTGATTTTTTCGCCATGCCTTGTAATGGATCATCCAACAGGGTGACGGAAATGGCTTGATCAGCCGCAACCTGCTGCGGATTATTGGCGTATTCCCGTACCTCTTGAGAGATTTTCATTGAACAAAATTTAGGGCCACACATAGAACAAAAGTGAGCCACTTTGCCCGATTCTTGCGGTAAAGTTTCATCATGGAAGGCTTTGGCCGTTACGGGATCAAGTGACAAGTTAAACTGGTCTTCCCAACGGAACTCAAAACGAGCTTTCGATAACGCATTATCACGGAGCTGCGCACCGGGATGGCCTTTCGCTAAATCAGCGGCATGGGCGGCAAGCTTGTAGGTAATTAAACCCGTTTTAACATCTTCTTTATTGGGTAAGCCTAAGTGTTCTTTGGGAGTAACATAACAGAGCATGGCACACCCAAACCAACCGATCATCGCCGCCCCAATACCAGAAGTAATGTGGTCATAGCCCGGTGCAATATCCGTGGTTAAAGGACCAAGGGTATAAAATGGCGCTTCATGGCAATGCTCAAGCTGCTCATCCATATTGGCTTTAATCATATGCATCGGCACATGTCCCGGCCCTTCGATCATCACCTGAACATCATATTCCCAAGCAATTTTTGTCAGTTCACCTAGGGTATGTAACTCGGCAAATTGTGCTTCATCATTGGCATCGGCAATCGACCCGGGACGCAGCCCATCTCCCAGCGATAACGCAACATCGTATTGAGCACAGATTGCACAGATTTCTCGAAAATGAGTATAGAGGAAGTTTTCTTGATGATGTGCCAAGCACCATTTAGCGATGATGGAACCACCACGAGAGACAATTCCTGTTACCCGTTTGGCGGTCATTGGGACATAGCGTAATAACACCCCAGCATGAATGGTAAAGTAATCCACCCCTTGCTCGGCTTGTTCAAGCAAGGTATCGCGCATGACTTGCCAAGTCAGATTTTCAGCAATCCCATTCACTTTTTCTAAGGCTTGATACATAGGCACCGTACCAATTGGAACCGGACTATTGCGTAAAATCCACTCCCGAGTTTCATGAATATTTCGCCCGGTGGAGAGGTCCATCACCGTATCGCCTCCCCAGCGAGTCGACCACACTAGCTTTTCTACTTCTTCTTCAATCGAAGAGCTAACAGAAGAGTTACCAATATTGGCGTTCACTTTCACCAGAAAGTTGCGGCCAATAATCATCGGCTCCGATTCTGGGTGGTTAATATTACACGGAATGATGGCTCGCCCTTCAGCCACTTCCTGACGAACAAACTCAGGGGTTATCTCTTTGGGTAAATAGGCACCAAAATTTTGTCCGGGATGTTGACGGTTCAGTTGTTCGTCCTGATAGTGACGACGTCCCATATTCTCACGTAAAGCGATAAACTCCATCTCTGGCGTAATGATCCCTTGCCGTGCATAGTGAAGCTGAGTCACTCGTTGCCCTGTTTTCGCACGGCGAATTTCGGGTAAATTCCCATAACGCAGTTCATCAAGGGTTTCATCGGCTAAACGTTCACGAGCAAAGTGTGAACTCATTTCAGGCAAGATTTCCGTATCTTGCCGTTCTTCAATCCATGTTTCGCGTAGCTTAGGTAAACCTTTTTGTAAATCAACCACATAATCGGGATCGGTATATACACCAGAAGTGTCATAGACAGGAATAGGGGCATTGCTGGAAAAAATCGGCGCTTGTTTTGTGCCACCAATCAGGCTATCAGCCAGTGAAATCTCACGCATGGGAACACGAATATCCTGCCGAGAACCGGTGACATACACTTTTTTCGAATTGGGATACGGTTGTACCGAGAGGGTTTCAATAAACTGTTTAGCTTCCAGTCTCGCTTGTTTACGAATCGACATAGCATTTTCCTTGGTTAACAATTAGGGATAAATGCTTGGCGGAAAGATGCGACACAAGAGGGGATGACAAATAGGAGATGGATGAATAGAAGGATAGATAGACATCCAGATTGTCTTCTCTTGTTCCCTTCGCAGGTTCTAGCCTGATCAGGTTCAACGGATCCCGAATTAACGGTCTCAGCCTTATGGCACTCCGACAAGTTGTGCCATTATAGAGAAGAGCGAAACGTTAACCAAGAGAAAAAGGATGATTTTTAATCAGCTACGGAGTAACCAATGATAACCGCACCAAGCGGCAGAAATGCTTAACATGACATTGAGTACAACATTAAATCCCATTTTGAAGAAAGCCCCTTGTTGCATCATCAGTACGTTATCCATCGAGAAAGTAGAAAATGTCGTTAATGCACCGAGAAAACCCAAGCCGATGATTTGTCGCCAAGGGTAAGGAGCAAGCCACTCATTCTCAATTGCGGCGATCAGTAACCCCATAATTAAAGAGCCCACCACGTTCACCGTCAATGTTCCGTAAGGAAAAGAGCGTCCAAACAATGTCACACACCATTCAGATACCGCATAACGAGAACAGGCACCGATTGCCCCCCCGATCGCGATCAACCCTAAAATAGATAACTGTCCCATGTTCCCTCCTCTAATGTTTTACGCATTGTACCGCTTTACCACATCGGAAAAGAAGCACGTTATCGGTAAAGTTAGCTTTACCTTTACTAGGATTGAGGTAGAAGATAAGGAATTTTTTGAAAAGTTACCCGAGTCACTTTTAATACCATATTATACAAATAAGCTCATAACCCTCCTATATTCAATTTTTCAACAAAATAACCGCCACCTCCTGCTCTTTCTATTTTTGTGAACACGATTACTTTTTGTAGAGGTAATAATCATTTGCTAAGTGGTCAACCGCTCGGATTGTGTAGGGTCAGTTTTGCTATAAAGAAACTATTTCATTCGGGAGAAGGACATCATGAAAAAAACCATTCTTGCACTTTCTATTGGGATGATCAGTGCCTGTAGTCAGCTTCCAGAAGAAGCATTGTTACTGACCATTAATGATCAACAAACCGCTTTCAAGCCTAATGCTCAAGGTTTACTCATTGCCGAACAGCGGATTGATAAAGGGAGCTATACCCTTTCTATCTCGGATGCCGCCCAAACCTGTGGAACCCATTTTGCGTTAAGTGAAGATGAGCGAATTAAATTTAACCAACCATTGAAAGTGGATAATTGCGCACAAGATTCCGCCATCCCTATTCGCATTTTTAAAGCCAATACCTATCAATTTGAACT
Source organism: Vibrio cincinnatiensis (assembly GCF_022113815.1). Lineage (GTDB taxonomy): Bacteria > Pseudomonadota > Gammaproteobacteria > Enterobacterales > Vibrionaceae > Vibrio > Vibrio cincinnatiensis_A. The sequence goes on along the minus strand of NZ_SGOM01000009.1, from coordinate 38,045 downwards.
TAACCCGAAAACCAATCAACTGACGGTTAAAATCAAACCCAAAACCAGTTCAACCTCAAACTTTACCTCAACCTGCCCGATTGCTAGTGATGTGCCAAAAACGATCAATGTGAGTCAAACCTTTACCAACGGTAGTGTTGTGCGTGATGCGCTCACCGGACAAACAACCACGGTCAGTGATGGTCATATCACGCTGCAACCAGGATCCGCTAGCCAAGGTCTTTTATTGCTTGAAGAGGTAGAAGCGGCACCACTCGCGCCTTTTAGCTGGGATAATGCGATTGTCTATTTTGTCATGACGGACCGTTTTTATAATGGCAACCCAGAAAATGACCACAGTTATGGACGTAGCAAAGATAATCAGCAAGAGATAGCGACCTTCCACGGCGGTGATTTAGCCGGTTTAACAAAGAAACTTGATTATATCGAGTCGTTAGGAGTGAATGCGATTTGGATTACTTCACCACTAGAACAGATCCACGGTTGGGTTGGTGGCGGTGATAAAGGTGATTTCAAACACTATGGTTATCACGGTTATTACCACCAAGACTGGACCAAACTTGATGCCAATATGGGTACCGAAGAAGAGCTACGCACCTTTGTTGATACCGCACACCAAAAAGGCATTCGCATTATTTGGGATGTGGTCATGAACCACACTGGCTATGCCACTCTTGCAGATATGCAAGAATTTGGGTTTGGTAAACTTTATCTTGATGATAAAGAAGCGAAGAAAATTCTTGGGGAAAAATGGACAGATTGGCAGCCAAAATCAGGACAGAGTTGGCACAGCTTTAATGACTACATCAGCTACCGAGACAGCCAAGCTTGGGAAAAATGGTGGGGTAAAGATTGGATTCGAACTGACATCGGTAACTATGATACCCCTGGGTATAACGATATCACCATGTCATTAAACTATCTGCCCGATCTCAAAACGGAATCAACCCAGAAAACGGGGCTACCCAACTTTTTCCATAACAAAGAAACCCATGCACAAGATGAACTAAAAACGCCTCGTGAACATTTAATCACGTGGCTCTCAGATTGGGTCAGAGAATACGGTATTGATGGTTTCCGCGTAGATACCGCGAAACACGTTGAAATGGAAGCGTGGGATCAGCTCAAAACAAGTGCGAGTCAAGCTTTGGCTGAATGGAAACAAAACCATCCAGATAAAGCGTTAGATGACTTGCCATTTTGGATGACAGGTGAAGTTTGGGCACACAGTGTCGTGAAAAGTCCTTACTTTGATAATGGGTTTAATTCCATCATTAACTTTGAATTCCAATCTGATGTAGCTCCAAAAGCCCTCAAATGCTTTGCCCACCTTGAGCGAGACTATAAACGCTATGCTGAGAGCATCAACAACGATCCTGAATTCAACGTACTCAGCTACCTCTCCTCTCATGATACCGCGCTATTCTGGGCCTCTCGTAGCCGCAGTATTGATGATCAGAAACGAGCAGCAAACGCATTAATGCTAGCGCCCGGTGCAGTACAGATCTACTACGGTGATGAAATCGCCCGTGATTTTGGGCCAACAGGTTCTGACTCCCACCAAGGTACTCGCTCTGATATGCCATGGGATGCAATTGAAGGTGAGCGCTTAGAATTACTCAGCCATTGGCAAAAACTGGGAGAATTCCGCCAACGCCACCCCGCAGTAGCACAAGGTAAGCATATTACTCGTCAACAAGAGGGATATTATGCCTTTGAACGTCGATACCAAGATGACAAAGTTTTGATTGTGTATACGGGTGAATAACTTCGTTGCATCGTAACAACCGTAAGGGAAGCCAAATGCTTCCCTTTTTTATTTAGAACACATGCACCCACCCTGATTTTATTCCCGTTTTGTTCATTCCTTACATTTCACTCTTTGCCTCACCTGTACATTGCGGTATGGTCAATATCATCCATTCACGTAGCCATGCTCGTCAATGATAGAAAAATAATCATAAGCAATCACAATCAGGTATTACAGCACATGGAATTCTCTAAATTTGGTGAAAAATTTAATCAATACTCAGGCATAACCCAACTCATGGATGACTTAAATGATGGCCTGCGTACTCCTGGAGCCATCATGCTCGGTGGTGGCAACCCAGCCGCGATCCCAGCCATGCTTGATTACTTTCATCAAACCAGTGCCACCATGCTCACTAATGGTGAGCTACTCTCAGCCCTAACCAACTATGATGGTCCACAGGGAAAAGATAAATTTATCCGCGCACTGGCAAAACGATTAAAAGAAACCTATGGATGGGCAATCAGTGAAAAAAATATCAGCCTGACCAACGGCAGCCAAAGCGGCTTTTTCTATCTTTTTAACTTATTCGCAGGCCAACAACCGGATGGTACCCATAAGAAAATTCTGCTCCCACTGGCTCCCGAATACATCGGTTATGGCGATGCTGGAATCAATGAAGATATTTTTATCTCTTATCGACCAGAAATAGAGACGCTGGCAGATGGCATGTTCAAATACCACATCGATTTTGAACAGCTCAAGGTGGATGATTCAATTGCTGCAATCTGCGCCTCTCGCCCAACCAACCCAACCGGAAATGTCCTGACCGATGATGAAATTCGTCAATTAGACCAGTTGGCGCAAGAAAATGGGATTCCACTGATCATTGATAATGCCTATGGTCTCCCCTTTCCCAATATCATCTTTACCGATGTTGAACCATTTTGGAATGAGAACACGATTTTATGCATGAGCTTATCGAAACTCGGCCTGCCGGGCGTACGCTGTGGAATCATTATTGCCAGTGAAGCCATTACTCAGGCACTGACCAATATGAATGGTATTATTAGCTTAGCTCCGGGAAGCCTTGGCCCAGCGATAGCACATCATATGATTGAACACGGGGATTTACTGCGTCTAAGCCGTGAGATCATTAAGCCTTTCTACCAGCAAAAATCTCAAAGAGCGGTTGAACTGCTGCAGCAAGCTATTACCGACTCTCGTTTTCGTATCCATAAACCAGAAGGCGCTATCTTTTTGTGGCTATGGTTTGATGAGCTGCCAATAACAACGCTTGAGTTGTACCAACGTTTGAAAGCACGTGGCGTTTTAATCGTTCCGGGAGAATATTTCTTTATTGGTCAGCAACAAGAGTGGCAACATGCCCATCAATGCCTACGCATGAACTATGTACAAGAAGATCAAGCGATGCAAAAAGGGATTGCAATCATCGCTGAAGAGATTGAACGCGCTTATCAGCAGGGATAAACACAAAGAGCGCCGCTATGGCGCTCTTCACTCTTTTAAGGGCTAAGCAAACTAACCCTCTTAATTATTTTCGATTAAGCGATTTCCGTTAATCTCGATTTTACGAGGCTGCATGGCTTGCGGAATTTCTCGTTCTAAATCAACATGCAATAAGCCGTTTTCCAAGGCTGCGCCCATTACTTTGACATAATCGGCCAATTGGAATTTACGTTCAAAGTTACGCTCAGCAATGCCTTGGTAGATGTAGTTTTTACTTTCTTCTTCTGCACGTTCACCACGAACAATTAAAGTATTTTCTTGCTGAGTAATTTCAAGCTCTTGCTCGGCAAAGCCAGCCACAGCCATAGTAATACGGTATTTATTTTCTTCTTGTTGCTCAATGTTATAAGGAGGGTATCCTCCTTGAGCATTTTTCGCGGCGCCCGCTTCCATCATATTTAATAAACGGTCAAAGCCAATCGCGTTACGGTATAAAGGAGTGAAGTCTACAGTTCTCATAATCCTATCCTCATTTTAAGCAATAGTCTTAACGATGGTCGTTAAGTGATGATACTTATTCCTATGAACTAAGCTCATCAAAGGGTTAGTGGTTGAAACACACACCTCTTAGCGAGCGTATGTCATTTCAAAACAGAGGCCCTAGCGGCATCCTCTTCATTTACTGATATAAGGCCGATAAAATAACTTTCAAGAGGAAAAAATATTTTTTTTAGTTTTATAAGAGCAAAAAGCCTAATCGTAAGATTAGGCTTAGGCACTTTATAATTCGATCATGAACGCTTATTTACGGCTTTTACGTGCTTTTTCTACACTGTTGTCTACCATTTTCTCCTGCTTCAATTTACGCTTTTCCTTTAAGCTCAATTGCGGTTTTTTCATGTCTTTCTTACTCATGTAATGTTTCTCCTTATCTACTGACAAAGTAAACAGCCACACGTGAAATCGGCACGTGCTGACAAATTAGATTTACGGGTCACTTGAGTGATAGTGAAATGGCGTCGTTGACCTAAAATAGTCAATTCAAGTGAATCCTGTTCAGCTCGGCCAAATAACGCCGAACCTAAATACGAATCCACTGCAATATACCCCACAGAACGGTCGCAACGATGATCTGGAACTAAGGTAACTTGAAAGGGATAATAATGTTTTGAATCAACAAGATGAACAGTATCCCCCAAACCAATACGGGCACTATTGCAACAAATAGTGTGGTTATATTTCTCCTGCCGATCCAGCAATTGCAGTAAAATCATGGGTGATTGATAGGTAACAAACTCACTGGTGAGCCACCACATTCGTAACGCATGAAGCCATGATAGATAAAAACGATAAAACATAGTGATCTCTACTCCCTCCCTCTGAATTAAGGACTCATATCGAGCGTTCCCCGAGAGCACCCAGCCCTCGGTTTAAACCAGGAAAGTAACCACCACCATCACCTCTAAAAAATGAACTCTGTTGACTATAGCGATTAAAAAAAAGAAAGCAAAAGGGTGGATCAAAAGGAAATGGCGTCTTTTATGAATAAACCTCAGTTAATCGTAAAATCCCACATAATGTTGGCCATTAAAGCCAATATTGTAGATAAACCAGATAAAAATCTTTATTTTAATGTTTTTAATGACAAAAAAAGCAGCGCCAAAGCGCTGCTTAAATCATCTTTAATGATTAAAAACTAGATATCAAGGTTTGCCACTCTGAGTGCATTACTTTCAATAAAGGCACGACGCGGTTCGACTTGATCGCCCATCAGGGTGGTGAATAGCTCATCGGCTCCCACAGCATCGTCAATTGTAACTTGCATCATACGACGAGAGTCAGGATCCATAGTGGTTTCCCACAATTGATCAGGGTTCATCTCACCCAACCCTTTATAGCGCTGTACAGCAAGACCACGACGAGATTCTTTAATGAGCCACTCTAGCGCAGAAGAGAAACTAGATACGAGTTGAGTCCGCTCACCACGTTGAATATAGGCCCCTTCTTCTAATAAGCCATCTAAGGCTTCAAAGAGGTCCGCCAGACGGCCATATTCTTTTGAGTTAAGTAGATCGATGCTAATCAGGTAATCGTAAGTCACGCCATGAGTACGCACGATAATTTTAGGTGAGTAAACGCCAAGTTCAGCATTATGCTCAATTTCAAACTGATATTGGCTGGCTCCAACTTCTTTTGCATTGAGCTGATTCACTAAACGTTCAGTCCATTCCTCAACCAAAGCTTTATCTTGGCATTGATCCTCAGTCAAACGAGGCATATAGGTAAACTCGTTAATCATGGCATAAGGATAGCGGCGACTCATGCGCTCAACGAGCTTGATTGCAGCATTGTATTGTTGAACCAGTTTCTCTAACGGCTCACCCGCCAAGGCTGGAGCATGGTCATTGACATGCAGTGAAGCATTATCTAGCGCCAGAGCAATTTGATACTGGGTCATTGCTTCTTCATCTTTAATATACTGCTCTTGCTTGCCTTTTTTCACTTTATACAGTGGTGGCTGAGCAATATAGATATAACCCCGTTCAATCAATTCTGGCATTTGACGATAGAAGAAGGTCAACAGCAAAGTACGGATGTGAGAGCCATCGACGTCCGCATCGGTCATGATGATGATGTTATGGTAACGCAATTTATCTGGGTTATATTCATCACGACCAATTCCACAACCCAGCGCAGTAATCAGAGTAGCGACCTCTTGAGAAGAGAGCATTTTATCGAAACGAGCTTTCTCGACGTTCAGAATTTTACCTTTCAGCGGTAGAATCGCCTGATTCTTACGGTTACGGCCTTGTTTGGCTGAACCGCCCGCTGAGTCTCCTTCCACAATATACAGTTCAGAGAGCGCAGGGTCTTTTTCTTGGCAATCCGCCAGCTTACCCGGTAAACCAGCCAGATCTAACGCCCCTTTACGACGGGTCATTTCACGGGCTTTACGGGCGGCTTCACGTGCTCGTGCCGCATCAATAATTTTACTACACACGGTTTTAGCTTCAGAAGGATGCTCAGCTAAGAAATCGTTGAGTTTTTCACCCATTGCCGATTCCACCGCCGCTTTCACTTCAGAAGACACCAATTTATCTTTGGTTTGGCTAGAGAATTTAGGATCAGGTACTTTAACCGAGACAACCGCTGTTAATCCTTCACGAGCATCATCACCCGATGTCGAGGTTTTCGCTTTTTTGCTATACCCTTCTTTTTCCATATAGGTATTAAGAGTACGCGTTAACGCGGCACGGAACCCCGCTAAGTGTGTTCCCCCATCGCGTTGAGGGATATTGTTGGTAAAACAGTAGATGTTTTCTTGGAAGCCATCGTTCCACTGCATGGCGACTTCAACACAGATGCCATCTTCACGCTCATGATTAAAGTGGAACACTTTGTCATGAATGGGCGTTTTATTGCGGTTAAGGTGAGTCACAAATGCTTGAATACCACCTTCATACATGAAGTGATCTTGTTTGTCCGCTTCTCGCTCATCTTGCAGACGAATCGAAACCCCTGAATTTAAGAAAGAGAGTTCGCGTAAGCGCTTAGCCAGAATTTCATAGTGGAATTCGATATTGGTGAAAGTTTCTGCACTCGGCCAAAAACGTAAGGTTGTTCCGGTGCGATCGGTATCTCCGACCACCGCTAACGGAGCTTGAGGAACCCCGTGACGGTACGTTTGAGTGTGCGTTTTTCCACCACGATGAATGGTTAAAAGTACTTTTTCAGAAAGGGCGTTGACGACCGAAACCCCCACGCCGTGTAAACCACCAGAGACTTTATAAGAGTTGTCATCAAATTTACCACCAGCATGCAGAACCGTCATGATAACTTCTGCTGCAGAAACGTTTTCTTCCGTGTGAATTTCGGTAGGAATACCACGACCATCATCACTGACCGATACTGAGTTATCTTCATGTATGGTAACGACGATATCTTTACAGTAACCCGCTAACGCTTCATCTATTGAGTTATCCACCACCTCAAAAACCATGTGATGCAAACCGGTGCCATCATCTGTGTCGCCGATGTACATACCTGGACGCTTACGCACGGCGTCTAGACCCTTCAGTACCTTAATACTCGATGAATCGTAATTATTCGACATGAGTTACTCTCTCAGTAATTATCCTTGCCCTATTGTGCCATGTTCCACATGAAACATCTTGCTATTCGGCATGATCATGTCAGCAACTTGGCTTTCAGTAATAGAACTTACAAACACTTGAGCCCCCGTCGCTTTTAAGCAATCTGCAAGACGCTTACGACGCTGGCTATCGAGTTCGGAAGCAAAATCATCAATCAGGTAGATGCATTGCTTCCCGGTCAGCTCGGTTAAATGTTGACCTTGTGCGACACGCAGTGCACAAACCATCAACTTAAGCTGGCCACGTGAAAGAACATCCTCTACCGGTGTTCCGTTCACTTTCATTTTTAAATCCGCTTTATTTGGACCACTGAAGGTATAACCAAGCAGTTGATCGCGTTCAAAGTGATTTTGCAAAATCTCTTTATAGGCGGTCTGTTTTTCCCAACCTCGATAATAAGTCAGGCTTATCTCAAACTCTGGCAAAAAATGTTGGCACAAGGTTTCGGCCACAACTTTCATTTGGTCGACATAGGTTTGACGCCATGCATCAATATGTTCAGCCAATTGAGCCAGCTCTTGATCCCAATAACTTATCTCTTTATAACTGCGGGCGGTTTTCAATAAAGCATTACGCTGTTTATTCAGACGTTTAAAACGCCCCCATGCCTCAAAAAAAGCCGGCTGGGAGTGAAAAACCCCCCAATCAATAAAGGCCCGCCGCTGTTTAGGGCCATCGGTTAATAATTCAAACCCTTCTGGATGTATCAACTGCAAAGGTAATACCTGAGCCAGTTGTGCTAATTTTTGTCCAGACTGACCGCCTATTTTAACCTCTGTTGAGCCATCACGCTGCTTATTAATGCCAATGGGTAGCTCAAATTGATCCGGGTTCAAAAAACGGCCATGCACAAACAGTTCAGGGCTGTCGTGCTGAATCACTCGTCCGGTTAATGCACTCTTAAATGATCGCCCATGCCCCAATAAATAAATTGCTTCAAGAACGCTGGTTTTGCCACTGCCGTTCGGGCCAATAAGAAAGTTAAAGCCTGATGATAAGGCGATATCACAGGCTTTAATATTACGAAATTGCTGAATAACCAAGCGAGTCAGAGGCATAATAAAGGCAAAAAGCTCTCTATAGACGAATCGGCATCACCACATACATGGCGCTGTCATCATCGACATTTTCGATTAAAGCACTGGCATTAGCATCAGACATTGACATTCGCACCTGATGACAACGCAAGGTATTGAGAACATCCAACACATAGCTAACGTTAAAGCCAATTTCAATGGCTTCACCAGTAAAATCAACATCCAGCATTTCTTCCGCTTCTTCTTGCTCTGGGTTATTGGCGGTAATACGCATTTGCTGATCCGCTAAATTTACCCGAACACCTCGGAATTTTTCATTCGATAATATCGCCGCACGAGAAAAAGCCTGGCGAAGTTCATCGCAACCCGCCAATAATGTTTTATTGGTACTTTGTGGTAAGACTCGGCGATAATCAGGAAAGCGGCCATCCACTAGCTTAGAGGTAAAAACAAAGTTATTCACTTCAGCTCGTAAGTTGGAAGCGCCAATTTGTAACACCACCGGCTGCTCAGGTGCATCCAGTAGCTTGACTAATTCTAAGATGCCCTTACGAGGCACAATAATCTGTTTGTTAGCAAATTCTTGCTCAAGCGTGGTTTGTGACACAGCCATCCGGTGACCATCGGTGGCAACAGAACGGAGAGTCTGGCCATCAATTTCTAGCAACATCCCGTTCAAGTAGTAGCGAACATCTTGGTTCGCCATAGAAAACTGGGTTTTATCCACCAAACCACGCAATTCTGCTTGAGTGAGTGAAATTTCCACTTCACTCTGCCAATCTTCAATATTCGGAAAATCACTGGCCGGTAAGGTCGCCAAAGAAAAGCGGCTACGTCCAGAGCGCACTTGAACTCGATCCCCTTCCAGTAATACCGTAATCACGGCGTCATCGGGTAAACCACGACAGATATCTAGGAATTTACGGGCAGGAACGGTGATACTCCCAGCTTCAAAATCGCCTTCAAGAGAAACTCGGCTAATCAGCTCAACCTCAAGATCCGTCGCCGTCATCGATAATTGATTACTATCTACACTGAGTAATAAATTTCCCAAAATCGGCAAGGTAGCCCGCCCACCAAGCGTACCAGACACCTGTTGTAACGATTTAATAAAGTGACTGCGTTCAATGGTAAATTTCATAGTGTGCTCTTAACCTAACGATAGGGAATAAACAGGGTAAAAATCATACATCACATCATACGAACAGATGAAGAAATTAAGAAGAAAGTGTTCGAATCAAATTCGAGTAATCTTCTTTAATGTCATGGCTCTCTTCTCGTAACTGTTCAATTTTTCGACATGCGTGCAGTACAGTAGTATGGTCTCGCCCCCCAAAAGCATCACCAATTTCTGGTAAGCTATGGTTGGTCAACTCTTTGGATAACGCCATCGCTAATTGCCGAGGACGAGCTACCGAACGAGAACGACGTTTAGAAAGGAGATCAGCCACTTTTATTTTGTAGTACTCAGCAACCGTTTTCTGAATATTATCAATAGTGACCAATTTTTCTTGTAGAGCAAGTAGATCGCGCAGCGCTTCACGGACAAAATCAATGGTAATTGGGCGACCAGTAAAGTTGGCATTTGCGATGACTCGGTTCAATGCACCTTCCAATTCACGAACGTTAGAGCGTAAACGTTTTGCAATAAAAAAGGCGACTTCATCCGGTAGATGAATTTGATGATCTTCGGCTTTTTTCATCAAAATTGCGACCCGGGTTTCCAACTCAGGCGGCTCAATGGCAACCGTTAACCCCCAACCAAAGCGTGATTTAAGACGATCTTCAACCCCGTTGATCTCTTTCGGATAGCGATCCGAAGTGAGGATAATCTGTTGGTTACCTTCCAACAAGGCATTAAAGGTATGGAAAAACTCTTCTTGTGACCGCTCTTTATTGGCAAAGAATTGGATATCATCAATTAATAGCGCATCAACACTACGATAATAACGTTTGAATTCTTCAATCGCGTTATTTTGTAAGGCTTTCACCATATCTTGCACAAAACGCTCCGAATGCATGTACACCACTTTAGCATTCGGTTTGTTATCAACAATCGCATTCCCTACCGCATGCAATAAGTGGGTTTTACCCAACCCCGTTCCGCCGTATAAAAAGAGCGGGTTATACGCCGCCCCGGGATTATCGGCCACTTGACGCGCAGCAGCTAATCCCAACTGGTTCGATTTACCTTCCACAAAATTATTAAACTTATGCTTAGGGTTGACGTTAGAACGGTGGTTAATATCTGCAGCGACATTGTCATCATCCCATGTTTTATGCACAGGCTTGCGTTGTGCAAGCTGAGCGGGCGCGGAAGACTCCGCTGCAACATCCGCAGCAGTTCTAACAGGGGCAGGTTTTGGTGCTGCCATTCGACGACTGCCGATTTCAAAACGTAAACTCGGCGCATTGTGACCACAATATTCTGTCAACGAACGGTTGATATTGTTGATGTATTTATCTCGCACCCAATCTAGCACAAACCGATTGGGTGCAAATAAAGTGAGAGTATTGTCATTGAGCTCCGCTTGTAACGGACGAACCCACATGCTGAATTCTGCGGCTGGTAGCTCTTCTTGAAGCTGTTGCAAGCATTGCAACCAAAGCGAAGATGACACGGTTCCCTCACTCTAAAATTAATGGCTAGTAAAGATCGGCAATTCTACCTGTTGATAAGTAAGATCGCCAGCGATTGATCCACAAAGTATTGAATAAGATCGGAGTTATTCACAACTATAACCGGGATTTACCAAGATCCTCCCCTTTATTTCGCTATTTACCCACATAGTGATCCACATATTCAATGATCTCCCTCAGTTATCCCCAAAAAAGAAATTCTCTTTTTTATCCTTTTCTCTGGTTTATAAGCTATGGGTATTACGGTATAAGCTGTGATCTTAACTCAGGATCTCCCTTACTAAAACTTGCTCTCATTAACTTTAACAAAGAGATCAATGAACGATCCTTGAGATTTCATGAAGACTCCGTATAATCGCCCGACCGAAAAAAGAATAGGTAGTGCTGACCCGTTAACGACAATATTAACTATCAGTTACCCTACCCAAGTCATTGACACTTTTTGTGAGTGTGATTACAATTCCGCCTCTTTGTTGAGAGGCGTCGGCGTCTTTTCGAAGACAAGCACCCACGCCGGGTTAACTTAAGAACCTAAAACTACTGATCAGTAAAGGTAATAACAATGTCTAAACGCACTTTTCAACCTTCAGTTCTAAAGCGCAAGCGTACTCACGGTTTCCGTGCACGCATGGCGACTGCGAACGGTCGTAAAGTAATCAATGCACGTCGTGCAAAAGGCCGTAAGCGCCTGTCAAAATAATTACTGAATTATTTTGAATACGTACGCGTTCAATCGGGAGTTACGTCTGTTAACTCCCGAACATTATAAAAACGTCTTCCAGCAAGCGCATCGTGCTGGCTCTCCTCATTTTACTATCATTGCCCGCGATAATAATCTCTCTCATCCTCGTTTAGGATTGGCTGTCCCAAAGAAGCAAATTAAAACGGCGGTGGGTCGTAATCGCTTCAAACGTCTCGCTCGTGAAAGTTTCCGCCTCACACAACATCGCCTAGCTAACAAAGATTTTGTTGTGATCGCTAAAAAGAGCGCGCAAGATTTAAGCAATGAAGAATTGTTTACTTTGTTCGACAAATTATGGCATCGCCTATCTCGCCCTTCACGTGGTTAACCATTGGCTTAGTTAAACTTTACCAATGGATAATAAGTCCGCTTATCGGCCCTCGCTGTCGATTTACGCCGACTTGCTCAACTTATGCGATAGAAGCATTGAGAGCTCACGGTTTTATAAAAGGGTGTTGGTTATCCGGCAAACGTCTATTAAAATGCCACCCTTTGAACGAAGGGGGATATGACCCCGTTCCACCAGTCAAAAAACTAGACAGAGATAAATAACGATGGATTCTCAACGTAATATCCTGTTAATCGCTTTAGCGCTCGTTTCTTTCTTACTTTTCCAGCAATGGCAAACAACAAAGAATCCAGCTCAACCCGCGATTGAACAGGCTCAAGCCAACAGTAACGAACCAACACCTTCTTTTGCTGACGAATTCGACCCTGCACCTTCGCACTCTAATGCTTCAGCAAAAACGATTACTGTGACCACGGATGTACTGACTCTGTCCATCGATACGGTCGGTGGGGACATCGTCAGTGCTAAACTCAACCAGTATTCTGATGAGTTAGATTCTGACCAACCTTTCGTACTCTTGAAGAATGAGCCCGATCATCAATTTATTGCACAAAGTGGTTTGATCGGCCCTCAAGGCATCGATTTAAGCAGCAATAGCCGCCCAACTTACCATGTCAGTGCCGATCGATTTGAGTTGGCCGATGGACAAGATGAATTGCGTATTCCAATGACTTACCAAGCTAATGGCATTGAATACAGCAAAACATTTGTGGTTAAGCGTGATAACTATGCTGTTGACGTCATCTTTGATGTCGTCAACCACTCAGGTAACAACGCCACGCTCGGTGTATATGCACACCTTCGTCAAAATCTTCTGGATTCTAGTGGTAACCTTGCGATGCCAACTTATCGTGGCGGCGCTTACTCTACGGAAGATACGCGTTATAAGAAATACAGTTTTAAAGATATGCAAGAACGTAACCTATCCCTTCCTCTTCCTAACGGTGAAGGATGGGCGGCAATGATTCAGCATTACTTTGCTACTGCGTGGATTCCTCGTAATGAACCCGGCACCAACCTTTATTCTCGTGTCATTGGTAACCTCGGTGATATTGGTGTCCGTATTCCCAATAAAACCATCGCTGATGGCAATGCTGCACAATTTAAAACCAGCTTATGGGTAGGCCCAAAACTCCAAAATGAGATGGCAGCCACAGCACCAAACCTTGATCTAGTTGTGGATTACGGCTGGTTATGGTTTATCGCAAAACCTCTGCATTCTCTGCTTTCCTTTATTCAAGGATTTGTGAGTAACTGGGGGGTAGCGATTATCTGTCTAACCTTTATTGTTCGTGGTGCAATGTACCCTCTCACTAAAGCGCAATATACATCAATGGCTAAAATGCGCATGCTGCAACCTAAACTGCAAGCTATGCGTGAGCGTATCGGCGATGATCGTCAACGCATGAGCCAAGAAATGATGGAATTGTATAAGAAAGAGAAGGTAAACCCTCTAGGTGGCTGCCTACCGATCGTTCTACAAATGCCGATTTTCATCGCCTTATACTGGGCATTGATGGAATCCGTTGAACTGCGCCATTCGCCATTCTTTGGCTGGATTCATGACCTTTCAGCTCAGGACCCATACTACATTCTACCGCTATTAATGGGTGCAAGTATGTTCCTGATTCAGAAGATGAGCCCGAATACGGTGACTGATCCGATGCAGCAGAAGATCATGACCTTTATGCCAGTCATGTTTACTTTCTTCTTCTTGTTCTTCCCATCCGGCCTTGTTTTATACTGGTTGGTATCGAATATCGTGACCTTGATTCAGCAAACGCTGATCTATAAGTCACTTGAGAAACGGGGCTTACACTCTAAGTAAGTACAAACCTCATCCATCAAGGCGACCTTTTGGTCGCCTTTTTACTATCTGCTGATTACAATAATCATCAGTGAATGAACAAATAGGTAATGTTATGACCACCGATACGATTGTCGCGCAAGCTACCGCTCTTGGGCGTGGCGGCGTTGGCATTATCCGCGTTTCTGGCCCTCAAGCGGCGCAAGTCGCCATAGAGGTTACAGGAAGAAAGCTCAAACCTCGCTACGCGGAATATTTGCCCTTTAAAGATAGTGATGGTGTGGAGCTTGACCAAGGCATTGCCCTTTATTTTCCTAATCCACATTCCTTTACCGGTGAAGATGTACTTGAGCTGCAAGGCCACGGTGGCCCAGTTGTCATGGATATGCTCATCAAGCGTATTCTCACCATTCCAGGTATTCGCCCTGCTCGCCCTGGTGAGTTTTCTGAACGTGCATTCTTAAACGATAAATTGGATTTAACTCAAGCCGAAGCCATTGCTGACCTGATAGATGCTAGCTCAGAGCAAGCGGCAAAATCAGCGCTACAATCTCTACAAGGGCGATTCTCTCAACGCATTCATACCCTTGTCGAGTCCTTAATTCATCTACGAATTTATGTTGAAGCCGCCATCGATTTTCCTGAAGAAGAAATCGATTTTTTAGCCGATGGTAAGGTTTCTGGCGATTTACAAGCCATTATCGATAACCTAGATGCAGTCCGTAAGGAAGCCAATCAAGGTGCCATTATGCGTGAAGGGATGAAAGTCGTGATAGCAGGACGTCCTAACGCAGGCAAATCCAGCCTACTTAATGCCTTATCTGGTAAAGAATCCGCCATTGTGACAGATATCGCAGGTACAACACGTGATGTACTCCGCGAACACATCCATATTGATGGTATGCCCCTTCATATTATCGATACAGCCGGGCTACGAGAAGCTTCGGATGAAGTCGAAAGAATCGGTATCGAACGGGCTTGGGAGGAAATCAAACAAGCCGATCGAGTGCTCTTTATGGTCGATGGCACCACGACGGCGGCCACCGATCCCAAAGATATCTGGCCTGATTTTGTTGATCGGCTTCCCGATCATATGGGCATGACAGTGATCAGAAATAAAGTTGATCAAACCGGTGAACCACTGGGGATTTGCCACGTAAATCAGCCCACCTTGATTCGTCTTTCAGCCAAAACAGGTCAAGGTATTGAGGCTCTGCGAACTCATCTAAAAGAATGCATGGGCTTTACCGGAAACCAAGAAGGCGGCTTTATGGCTCGTCGACGCCATCTAGATGCACTCGAGCGCGCCGCAGAGCACCTTATGATTGGGCAACAGCAACTGGAAGGTTATATGGCAGGAGAAATTCTGGCAGAAGAACTACGCATTGCCCAACAACACTTAAATGAAATTACGGGTGAATTCAGCTCCGATGATCTACTCGGACGAATTTTTTCTTCATTTTGTATTGGGAAGTAGAGTGAACGATATGATCCATATAATTACAGGTAGTACATTAGGCGGAGCTGAATATGTAGGGGATCACATCAGTGATGTTTTACAGCACGCTGAACTTGAAAACCATGTCCATAACCATCCCGTATTGTCGGAAATTCCAGCTCAAGGTATTTGGATTATTGTCACATCCACCCATGGTGCTGGCGATTACCCAGATAACATCCAGCCTTTTATTGCTGCTTTGCAGCAAACGCCGCCCAATACTCAACAGCTCCGGTATGCTGTGATTGCATTGGGTGACTCAAGCTATGATACTTTTTGTGCCGCGGGTAAACACGCACACGATTTATTCGCTGATATTGGTGCAACGCCACTTGCTGACTGTTTTACCATTGATGTTCAGCAACATCCGGTACCTGAAGAAGCTTTAGAGAACTGGCTTAATACATTTATTGAGCGTATTCAGTAACGCTTTTCCTTTTTCCCTCCTTTCTTTTAAGCGGCTTAGGCCGCTTTTTTCTTTTCTTCCACCAAAACTCTTGTGTATAACTACCCTTTTATCCGGTGATTAACCTATAGTTATTCATAGAATAACTTTGATCATTATTTTGTTTGTGTATAACTCCCCTTTTTGATCCCAGCAAATCCTCTGCTTGATCAGTTGATGATCACATGTTCTGATCCTATTCAGCCGCATGATCTTATTGATCATTTATCAGTTATCCACAGAGATCGTGCTCAGTAATAATAGATCTAACAGAAGATCTCTATATAAGATCTTTCTTTATATAATTGATTTATCGCTTTCCTGAAAAAAGCATAAAACCGATTTTCTCGCTGTTGGAAAGAAGGTAGAATACGGCTCTTTTGTTTATCTCAATGAATACCTGAGGTCGTTCATGCTTTATCACGAAACATTTGACGTCATTGTGGTTGGTGGCGGTCATGCAGGAACGGAAGCCGCTCTCGCAGCCGCTCGTACGGGCCAACGTACGTTACTTCTTACCCATAATATTGACACATTAGGGCAGATGTCCTGTAACCCTGCAATTGGGGGAATCGGCAAAGGACATTTAGTGAAAGAAGTGGATGCAATGGGTGGATTAATGGCTGAGGCTATTGACCATGCAGGTATTCAATTTAGAACACTTAATGCTTCCAAAGGCCCTGCAGTTCGAGCCACTCGTGCTCAGGCGGATCGTGCGCTTTACAAAGCGTATGTTCGTCATACATTGGAAAATACCCCGAACCTGACGCTATTTCAGCAAGCAGCAGATGATCTTATCGTTGAAAACGATCATGTGCGTGGTGTGGTCACTCAAATGGGCCTCAAATTCCACGCTAAATCAGTGGTGTTAACCGTTGGCACCTTCCTTGGTGGCAAGATCCATATTGGATTAGAAAACTTTTCAGGGGGACGTGCTGGGGATCCTCCATCGATCGCATTAGCACAACGCTTGCGTGAACTACCATTTCGAGTGGATCGTCTGAAAACAGGTACGCCACCACGTATCGATGCCAATAGCGTTGATTTCTCCGTACTGGAAGCGCAACATGGTGATAATCCAACACCTGTGTTCTCATTCATGGGGAAACGTGAGCACCATCCACGCCAGATTCCTTGTTTCATCACACACACGAATGAGAAAACGCATGATGTGATCCGCAATAATTTGGATCGTAGCCCAATGTATGCGGGTGTGATTGAAGGCATTGGCCCTCGTTATTGTCCTTCGATTGAAGATAAAGTGATGCGTTTTGCTGATAAAAATAGCCATCAAATTTTTATCGAACCTGAAGGTTTAACCACCACCGAACTGTATCCAAATGGTATCTCGACTAGCTTGCCTTTTGATGTTCAAGTACAAATTGTTCGTTCAATGAAAGGGTTTGAAAATGCCCATATTGTTCGCCCTGGTTATGCAATTGAGTACGATTTCTTCGATCCTCGAGATTTAAAACAGACCTATGAAACCAAATTTGTGCATGGTTTGTTCTTTGCGGGACAGATCAACGGCACCACGGGCTATGAAGAAGCGGCTGCGCAAGGTTTAATGGCTGGATTAAATGCCAGCTTGTACAGCCAAGAGAAGGAAGGCTGGAGCCCTCGTCGAGATCAAGCCTATATGGGCGTATTAATCGACGATCTTTCTACCATGGGGACAAAAGAACCTTACCGTATGTTCACCTCTCGTGCTGAATATCGCTTACTGCTCCGCGAAGATAACGCCGATTTACGTCTAACCGAAAAAGCCCATGAACTGGGGCTGATCAGTGAAGAGCGCTGGGCTCGCTTCAATCAGAAAGTGGATAATATGCACAAAGAGCGCCAGCGTTTAACTGAAACGTGGATGAATCCTCAGTCGAAAGATGTGGATGCGCTGAATGCGTTATTGAAAACACCGATGTCTCGTGAAGCCAGTGGTGAAGATCTACTGCGTCGCCCAGAAATGACTTATGAGCGGTTAACGTCTCTTCCTGCCTTTGCTCCTGCGTTAGAAGATCCTCAAGCGGCTGAGCAAGTGGAAATACAGGTTAAATACGAAGGGTATATTCAACGTCAGCAAGATGAAATTGAAAAATCCTTACGTCATGAACATACCAAATTACCGGTTGAACTGGACTATAAAACCGTTAAAGGTTTATCCAATGAAGTGGTGCTTAAACTGAATGCCTCTAAGCCTGAAACGGTTGGTATTGCCTCGCGTATTTCAGGCATTACCCCGGCAGCCATTTCTATTTTGTTGGTGCATCTTAAAAAGCATGGTTGGTTGAAAAAGGGAGAGGCTGAGTAATGAATCCATTACGAATCAGGCTCGATACGCTTATTGCGCAAACAGATCTTATTG
This sequence comes from Vibrio cincinnatiensis, assembly GCF_022113815.1. Lineage (GTDB taxonomy): Bacteria > Pseudomonadota > Gammaproteobacteria > Enterobacterales > Vibrionaceae > Vibrio > Vibrio cincinnatiensis_A. The sequence continues at coordinate 19,791 of NZ_SGOM01000009.1, read as the reverse complement.
TTTCTGAGCATCAACGAGAACAATTGGTCGGTTTCGTCGAGTTACTGAATAAATGGAATAAAGCGTATAACTTAACCTCCGTTCGAGACCCAATGGATATGTTGGTGAAACATATCCTTGATAGTATAGTGGTAAGCCCACACTTAGTGGGGGTACGTTTTATCGATGTTGGAACGGGGCCAGGATTACCAGGCATTCCATTGGCTATCATGAATCCAGATAAACACTTTGTTTTACTTGATAGTTTGGGGAAACGAATTCGTTTTATCAAACAAGTGATGCATGAGCTGACGATCTGTAATGTGACTCCTGTACAAAGTCGAGTTGAAGAATACCAACCAGAGCAAGGCTTTGATGGCGTTCTTAGCCGAGCCTTTGCTTCTATGCTGGATATGGTAGAGTGGTGCCAACACTTGCCTTGTGCTGAACAGGGGCGCTTTTTAGCGCTGAAAGGTCAGCGTCCGGAAGAAGAAGTAACTCTACTTCCAGAATGGTGTAATGTGACCGACATCAAAGCTTTGAATGTTCCAGAGTTGGAAGGTGAGCGTCATCTTGTAATCTTATCGCGCAAGGAATAATAGCGAGGCATACCGTGGGTAAAATTGTAGCAATCGCCAACCAGAAAGGTGGCGTGGGTAAAACAACAACCTGTATCAATTTAGCCGCTTCTATGGCTGCGACTAAACGTAAGGTATTGGTTGTCGATCTTGATCCACAAGGCAATGCCACAATGGCCAGTGGAGTCGATAAGTACCAAGTTGACGCAACGGCATATGAGCTACTGGTTGAAGAAGCTCCTTTTGAAGATGTGGTATGTCGTAAAACATCCGGCCATTACGATTTAATCGCTGCCAATGGCGATGTCACTGCCGCTGAGATTAAATTAATGGAAGTCTTTGCTCGGGAAGTGCGCTTGAAAAACGCCCTCGCGGCAGTTCGTGATAACTATGATTTCATCTTTATTGATTGCCCGCCCTCTTTAAATCTACTTACAATCAATGCGATGGCAGCAGCTGATTCGGTACTGGTGCCAATGCAATGTGAGTACTTTGCGTTAGAGGGATTAACTGCCTTAATGGATACCATTAGTAAGTTAGCGGCTGTGGTGAATGATAACCTGAAGATCGAAGGTTTATTACGTACCATGTATGATCCCCGTAACCGACTAGCGAATGAAGTTTCCGATCAATTAAAAAAACACTTCGGTAACAAAGTTTACCGCACTGTCATTCCTCGTAATGTTCGTCTTGCTGAAGCGCCTAGTTATGGTAAGCCAGCAATGTATTATGATAAGTACTCAGCGGGAGCTAAAGCTTATCTCGCCTTGGCTGGCGAGATGTTACGCCGTGAAGAAATCCCCGCATAACACCGAAAAAGGAATAATCTTACATGTCTAAACGTGGCTTAGGAAAAGGGTTAGATGCTTTACTTGCTACCAGTTCTATGGCGAGAGAAAAGCAGCAAGTCGCTTCACATAGCCAAGCGATGTCTGCGGATGGGGAATTGACTGAACTGACCATCACCAGCCTTAAGCCCGGTATTTATCAGCCGCGTAAAGATATGTCGCCAGAAGCACTTGAGGAGCTTGCCGCCTCGATTCACTCTCAAGGCATCATTCAACCCATTGTGGTGAGGCCGTTAGAGTTTGGTGGTTTTGAAATTATCGCTGGTGAACGCCGCTGGCGAGCAGCCAAACAAGCCGGATTAAAGCAAGTTCCTTGTTTGATCAAACGCGTGGACGATCGTGCAGCTATCGCCATGGCTTTGATCGAAAATATTCAGCGTGAAGATCTAAACGTTATTGAAGAAGCTCAAGCGTTAGAACGGCTACAAGATGAATTTAAACTGACTCACCAGCAAGTCGCTGATGTGATTGGTAAATCACGAGCCACCGTCAGTAACCTTTTACGCCTTAATCAGTTACATGATGAGGTCAAACGGTTGGTTGAAAGTAAGCAACTTGAAATGGGCCATGCGCGCACATTATTAGCCTTACCGGCTGAGCAACAGATCACCTGTGCAGACGTAATGGTTAAAAAGCATTTAACCGTCCGTCAGGCGGAAGCTCTGGTAAAGCGTTGGTTAAATAATGAAGAGAAAAAAGAACCACAAAAACCAGACCTAGCTGAAGAAGTAGAGCAACAATTAACCGCTATTGCTGAGCGACTAAAAACGCCTATGGCGATACAATTGCAAGCGAGTGGAAAAGGGCGAGTTGTCATTGATTTTTCTGATCAAGAACAACTGACTCATTTGCTGAAACAATTAGATACGATTGTACAGTGAATATAGCTCACAGAATCTCTTTTCTGTGGCTTGGTTCACCCGCTTTAAGTTGAGTTTTTACGATACATATATATAATTTCGAAGCTTTTTTCACCGAGTTGTAATGTTTTTTTAACTTTATATAACTGGGTGAGTGATACAGAAAACAGGTGCTTTTGATGTTTATAGCAGGGCAAAGTCGGCAGGCAAAGGCGGCATTTCGAATTGTTCACCTTCAGCTTGTTTTCTTACTGCTGATCGGAGGCATTACGTATATGTACTGGGGCCCCAATCAGGCTCGTTTTATCTTAAAAGGTGGAGCGATTGCCGTGATTGGTAACTATGTCTATACACTGTTTGCCTTCCTCCCTAAACCCGATGCAAACGGCAACGTTTTGCTTGGTTTTATTGTTGTGGGGTGGGCTTTGAAGCTGGTGTTAACCATTACCATGTTTGTGTTGATTTTTAATTTAACTGATATGCATCACCCTGGTGCCATGATGTCCGGTTACAAATTAACTTTACTGGTGTTCTGGATAGCACCAATACTACTTACCGCAAAAAATGGGAACCACCATGGCTGATACTCCGAAGGAATATATTCAGCACCACCTCTCAAGCGCTCAAGTTTGTTTGGTCGATGGTAACATCACCACAAACCACGGTTGTGCGGATGCTGGATTTTGGACGTTAAACTGGGATGCGTTATTGATCTCAGTGGGTCTAGGCGTGCTGTTTTTGTGGTTGTTTTATCGTGTTGGGAAAAATGCAACCACGGGAGTTCCAGGTAAATGGCAATGCTTCGTCGAAATGCTCGTAGAGCAGGTCGATGAGTTAGTCAAAGGAACTTTTCATGGCAAGGATAAGTTGGTCGCACCCTTGGCATTAACCATTTTCGTCTGGATTTTCCTGATGAACCTAATGGATTTAGTGCCTGTGGATTATGTCCCTGAAGCTATGAAATTGGCAGGCGTAGATTATTTCAAACTTCTCCCTACGGTGAACTTGAATATAACTCTGTCGCTGGCAATAGGCGTGTTACTGTTAGTTATCGCTTATTACATCAAATACAAAGGATTCAAGGGATTTGTGAAGGAGTTTACTCTACATCCAATTAACCATTGGGCGTTAATTCCTTTCAACTTAGTTCTTGAGACGGTGTCATTATTGGCAAAACCGATATCTCTTTCGTTACGTTTGTACGGTAACATGTACGCAGGTGAGCTGATCTTCATTCTGATCGCAATCACTTACGGTGCTGGTGTCGTACTGGGTGGCTTAGGTGTTATCGCTCATGTCATTTGGGCCATCTTCCATATTTTGATTATTACTCTACAAGCCTTTATTTTTATGATGCTGACGATCGTGTATCTCAGTATGGCAAGTAATGACTCTCATTAAACTCTTAATTTAAACAACCCAATAAACCTGGAGATACTTTTATTATGGAAACTTATTTCGTTGTTGCTCTACTACTTGGTATGTGTGCTCTAGCGACTGGTATTGGCTTTGCAATCCTAGGCGGCAAATTCCTTGAGTCTGTTGCTCGTCAACCAGAAATGGCTCCAATTCTACAAACCAACATGTTTATCATCGCAGGTCTTCTTGATGCGGTTCCTATGATTGGTGTAGGTATCGCAATGTACATGTTGTTTGCATAACTAGTCCTTTTTGTGTCACCCAAGCGCAAAGATGATTGGGTAAACAGAAGCAAAATAAAGGAGAGTTAGTGTGAATATCAATGCAACTCTGTTGGGCCAAACAATCGCATTTTTAATTTTTGTTTGGTTCTGCATGAAGTATGTATGGCCTCCTTTGATGAGAGCCATCGAAGAACGTCAGAAAAAAATTGCTGACGGCTTAGCTTCTGCTGAGCGTGCTGATAAAGCCTTAAATCTGGCTAAAAGTAATGCAGCAGATCAGCTAAAAAGTGCAAAACAAGAGGCGCTAGTCATCATTGAGCAAGCCAATAAACGCAAAGCTCAAATTTTAGACGAAGCTCGTCAAGAAGCGGCGCAAGAGCGTGAACATATCTTGGCCCAGGGTAAAGCAGAATTAGAAGCGCAAATGATGCGTGCTCGTAATGAGCTGCAAAAAGAAGTGTCTTCTCTGGCTTTACTGGCAGCTGAGAAAATTGTTCAACGCACCGTCGATCAGGCCGCTAACCAAGACATACTTGATAGTATATCTGCGAAGCTATAACGGAGGGCATTTGTATGTCGGATTTGACAACGATTGCTCGTCCATACGCTAAGGCTGCATTTAGTTACGCCAGTGAACACGGTGTGGTTGATCAATGGTCAGCAATGCTTGAACTGGCGAAAACAATGTCGTTGGTACCTGAATTATCGTCAGCTGCATTTAGCTTACAACCAGAGCAATTAGTTCAGGTGTATGCAGATGTCGCAGGCGGGCAGTTCGATCAGCCCATGTGTAACTTTCTATTGGTGTTGATGGAAAACCGTCGTATGACGGTGCTCGGTGATATATCTCAGCAGTTTCAAAAGTTGGCTACAGAATCTTCCGGTACAAAAGAAGTGAATGTAGTGACCTCTTATGAGTTAAGCGATGAACAGGTTGAAACTTTAACCAGTAACTTAGAAAAACGCTATGACTGTAAAGTGAAGCTGAATTGCCAAATTGACAGCAATCTTATTGGCGGAGCCGTTATTCGAGTAGGGGATAGTATCCTCGACAACTCGTTACTGGGTCGTATTAATCGTCTGAAAGACATGATGAAGTCTTAATTAGGGGAATTGGAGCAATGCAACTTAATTCCACGGAAATCAGCGAAATCATCAGAAAGCGAATTGAAGGTTTCAACGTTGTTTCTGATGCTCGCAATGAAGGTACTATCGTATCGGTAAGCGATGGTATCATCCGTATCCACGGCCTAGCGGACGTGATGCAAGGTGAAATGATTGAATTACCGGGTGGGCGTTACGCACTCGCACTGAACTTGGAGCGTGACTCTGTTGGTGCCGTTGTAATGGGCCCATATGCTGACCTAAGTGAAGGCATGAAAGTGACCGGAACCGGGCGTATTCTAGAAGTTCCCGTAGGTCCTGAGCTTCTTGGTCGTGTGGTGAATACCTTGGGTGAACCGATTGATGGTAAAGGCCCAATTGACGCAAAATTAACGTCTCCTGTAGAAGTGATTGCACCAGGGGTTATCGACCGTAAATCTGTCGATCAACCTGTTCAAACTGGCTATAAGTCGGTTGATGCAATGATTCCTATCGGCCGTGGTCAACGTGAGTTGATTATCGGTGACCGTCAAACCGGTAAAACCGCACTCGCGATTGATGCAATCATTAACCAGAAAAACTCTGGTATCTTTTCTATTTATGTTGCGATTGGCCAAAAAGCGTCAACGATTGCCAACGTAGTACGTAAATTAGAAGAACATGACGCATTGAAAAATACGATTGTTGTAGTGGCATCTGCGTCTGAATCTGCTGCGCTACAATACCTCGCACCTTATTCTGGTTGTGCGATGGGTGAATACTTCCGTGATCGTGGTGAAGATGCACTGATTGTTTATGATGATTTATCAAAACAAGCGGTGGCTTATCGTCAAATATCACTACTGCTACGTCGTCCACCAGGTCGTGAAGCTTTCCCAGGTGACGTATTCTACCTCCACTCACGTTTACTTGAGCGTGCAGCTCGCGTTAGCGAAGAGTATGTAGAGCGTTTTACTCAAGGTGAAGTGAAAGGTAAAACGGGGTCTTTAACCGCTCTACCTATCATTGAAACTCAAGCTGGTGACGTTTCTGCTTTCGTACCGACTAACGTAATTTCGATTACAGATGGTCAGATCTTCCTACAAACAGAACTGTTTAACGCAGGGGTTCGCCCAGCGGTTGACCCAGGTATCTCTGTTTCTCGGGTAGGTGGTGCTGCGCAGACTAAGATCATCAAAAAGCTGTCTGGTGGTATTCGTACCGCTCTTGCTGCTTACCGTGAATTGGCGGCGTTTGCTCAGTTTGCTTCTGATTTGGATGAAGCGACAAAACGTCAGCTTAATCATGGTCAGAAAGTAACAGAATTGATGAAGCAAAAGCAGTATACACCGATGTCGGTCTTTGATCAGGCCTTGGTTATTTTTGCAGCTGAACGCGGTTACTTGAACGATATTGAATTGAATAAAGTGTTGGATTTTGAATCTTCACTTCTGTCGTATGCTCATTCTCAATACGCTGAGTTCAAAGCGGAAATTGACAAGACTGGTGCTTATAACGATGACATCGAAGCCAAATTGAAAAAATTGGTGGAAGATTTCAAAGCAACTCAGACTTGGTAATTACAACCAAAATTGTAATTAACGGAGAGTAACGATGGCCAATACAAAAGAGATTCGCAGTAAGATTGGGAGTGTGAAAAGCACTCAAAAGATTACTAAAGCAATGGAAATGGTTGCGGCTTCTAAAATGCGTCGAACTCAAGATGCGATGGAAGGGCCTCGTCCATATTCAAAAATAATTCGTAAAGTCATTGGTCATTTAGCAAACGGTACTTTGGAGTATAAACATCCTTACTTAGAAGAACGTGAAGCTAAACGTGTTGGGTATATCATCGTTTCAACCGATCGTGGTTTGTGTGGCGGTTTAAACATTAACATGTTTAAAAAAGCCCTTGCTCATATGAATGAGTATTCAAATCGTGGTAGTGAGATTGATATCGCGGTGATCGGAAGTAAGGGAAGCTCTTATTTTCGCAGTATAGGTGCAAAAATCGTTGCACAAAAAACTGGGGTCGGCGACGAACCTGAGTTAGACGATTTAATCGGTTCTATCAGTGTGATGCTAACCAAGTATCAGAAAGGTGAAATCGACCGTTTGTATCTAGTATTCAACGAGTTTATTAACTCGATGACTCAACAACCAAAGATGGATCAATTGTTGCCTTTGCCGAAAACGCAAGATGAATCAGAATTTAAGCATGCTTGGAGTTATATGTTTGAATCTGATCAGAAAAAACTTCTTAACACACTGATGACTCGCTATATCGAAGCACAGGTCTATCAGGCGGTAGTTGAGAACTTAGCGTGTGAAATGTCTGCTCGGATGGTAGCAATGAGAGCAGCATCAGATAACGCTGGTAATCTGATTGATGACTTAGAACTGGTGTATAACAAAGCCCGTCAAACGGCGATTACCCAAGAGTTATCAGAGATTGTTGGCGGCGCTGCGGCGGTTTAACAAAGGTAATTAACAGACTAGAGGATTAACGATGGCTACAGGTAAGATCGTACAGATCATCGGTGCGGTAGTCGACGTAGAGTTTCCACAGAGCTCGGTGCCTAGTGTTTATGATGCACTGAATGTTCAGGACTCAAAAGAACGTCTTGTTCTTGAAGTTCAGCAGCAGCTAGGCGGCGGCATTGTACGCTGTATCGTGATGGGTAGCTCAGATGGTTTACGTCGTGGAATGGCAGTAGAAAATACTGGCGCTCCAATATCAGTACCAGTAGGGATGAAAACCCTTGGTCGTATCATGAACGTATTAGGTGATGCGATTGATGAGCGTGGAGAAATCGGTGCAGAAGATATTTATTCTATCCACCGTGCCGCTCCAAGCTATGAAGAGCAATCAAGTGTAACTGAACTGCTTGAAACGGGCGTTAAAGTCATCGACTTAATCTGCCCATTTGCCAAAGGCGGTAAAATCGGTCTATTTGGTGGTGCTGGTGTTGGTAAGACCGTTAACATGATGGAGCTTATCAACAACATCGCGCTACAACACTCAGGCCTTTCTGTATTTGCTGGGGTTGGGGAACGTACTCGTGAGGGTAACGACTTCTACCATGAAATGCAGGAAGCTGGTGTTGTTAACATTGAAAAGCCTGAAGAGTCAAAAGTGGCCATGGTGTATGGTCAGATGAACGAGCCACCAGGTAACCGTCTACGTGTTGCTTTGACGGGTTTGACTATGGCGGAAAAATTCCGTGATGAAGGCCGTGACGTACTGCTGTTTATCGATAACATCTATCGTTATACCCTAGCGGGAACAGAAGTATCAGCACTGCTTGGTCGTATGCCTTCTGCTGTAGGTTACCAACCAACGCTAGCGGAAGAGATGGGGGTTCTACAAGAACGTATCACTTCAACCAAAACGGGTTCGATTACATCGGTTCAGGCCGTATACGTTCCTGCGGATGACTTGACTGACCCATCACCGGCAACCACCTTTGCTCACTTGGATGCAACGGTTGTACTTAACCGTAACATCGCCGCAATGGGTCTATACCCAGCGGTTGACCCACTGGATTCTACCTCTCGTATGTTGGATCCTCTTGTTGTGGGTCAAGAGCATTACGATGTCGCTCGTGGCGTTCAGTCCACGCTACAGCGTTATAAAGAGCTGAAAGACATCATTGCTATTCTCGGTATGGACGAACTGTCTGAATCAGATAAGCAATTAGTTGCTCGTGCTCGTAAGATTGAGCGTTTCTTAACTCAGCCTTACCACGTAGCCGAAGTCTTTACGGGTGACCCGGGTATTTACGTACCACTTAAAGAAACTTTACGTGGCTTTAAAGGCTTATTAGCCGGCGATTATGACGACATTCCTGAGCAAGCGTTTATGTACTGCGGTACGATTGACGATGCGATTGAGAATGCCAAAAAGCTATAACGCTCAAATCTCCAAGGAGGCTTTATGACAGCATCAGTAACCTTTAACTTGGATGTAGTCAGTGCTGAAAAGCGGATTTTTTCTGGCTTAGCACGCACTATTCAAGTCTCGGGTGAAAGCGGAGATTTAGGTGTTTTAGCGGGTCATATGCCCTTACTGACTTTCATCAGACCGGGCATGGTGCGTATTGTTACCATAAAAGGAGAGGAAGAAATTATCTACCTTTCTGGTGGCATACTTGAAGTCCAACCCAATGATGTAACGATTTTGGCAGATACGGCTATTCGTGCGGAAGAGCTAGATGAAGCGAAAGCAGCAGAAGCAAAACGTGCGGCAGAAGAAATGCTGAATGAAAATCATGGGGATGTGAACTTTGCACAAGCATCCAGTGAACTGGCTAAAGCGATTGCTCAGCTACGAGTAATTGAGCTGACAAGAAAGCGTCGCTGATAATCTTCAGTACGTAATAGTAAAAGGCGGCCTTTGGTCGCCTTTTTGCTTATTTTTTATCAGAAATTTATACCAATAAATTAACACGCTCGGTGTTAGCCGCTAAAATGCGGCTCATATTTTACAACGTCATAGGTAACTCATGAAATTTAGCGCAGTGATTCTCGCCGCAGGCAAAGGCACGCGTATGCACTCCAATATTCCTAAAGTGCTGCATACACTGGCAGGTAAACCCATGGCCAAGCATGTTATTGATACCTGCCATGGCTTAGGAGCTCATAATATTCATCTGGTTTACGGCCACGGTGGTGAGCAAATGCAGCATGCATTAGCCGAAGAACCTGTGAATTGGGTACTGCAAGCTGAGCAATTGGGAACAGGGCATGCGGTTGATCAAGCGTCTGAGCATTTTCGAGATGATGAAAAAATCTTGATCTTATATGGTGATGTTCCGCTTATTTCAGAGCAAACCATCGAAAGTTTGTTGGAAGCACAGCCCACGGGAGGTATTGCTTTATTGACGGTTGTATTAGATAACCCAACGGGTTACGGGCGTATTGTTCGTAAAAATGGTCCGGTTGTAGCGATCGTTGAGCAAAAAGATGCAACAGAAGAGCAAAAGCTCATCAAAGAAATCAATACTGGGGTAATGGTTGCAACGGGCGGTGATTTAAAACGTTGGTTAGCTGGGCTGAATAATAACAATGCTCAAGGTGAGTATTATCTGACGGATGTAATTGCGGCAGCTCATGATGAAGGCCGCGCAGTTGAAGCCGTCCATCCTGTAAGCTCAATTGAGGTGGAAGGGGTTAATGATCGTATTCAATTAGCTCGCTTAGAACGAGCTTTTCAAGCGGGTCAAGCCAATAAGCTGCTTGAGCAAGGAGTGATGTTACGTGATCCCGCGCGTTTTGATCTCCGAGGCGAATTACAGTGTGGTACTGACGTTGAAATTGACGTGAATGTATTAATCGAAGGTCAGGTTTCGATTGGGAATAATGTTGTCATTGGTGCCGGGGCTATTTTGAAAGACTGTGAAATTGATGACAATACGGTTATTCGTCCTTATAGCGTGATTGAAGGGGCATGTGTCGGAGAAAACTGTACTGTTGGGCCATTTACTCGCTTACGTCCTGGAGCGGAATTACATAATGATACCCACGTCGGTAATTTCGTTGAGATGAAGAATGCTCGTTTAGGTGAAGGTTCAAAGGCGAACCATTTAACCTATCTTGGCGACGCCGAAATTGGTCAGCGAGTGAATATCGGTGCAGGTGTGATCACGTGCAACTATGATGGCGCAAACAAATTTAAAACCATTATTGGGGATGATGTGTTTGTCGGCTCTGACAGCCAATTAGTTGCGCCAGTTACCATTGACGACGGAGCGACGATTGGAGCTGGAACCACACTAACGAAAAATGTTGCTCAAGGTGAGTTAGTCATTACTCGTGCGAAAGAAAAGAAAATTACAGGTTGGCAACGGCCAGTAAAAAAATAAATGGTTTTGTAAAAATAGCCAGCATTACGCTGGCTATTTTTCTATCTAAGGCTATTTATCTTGTACAACACGAGAATTATCGGGTGTTGTAAAATGTTGGCTCAAGTGTTTATTCGCAACAATATAACCAACCCATAGTCCAAACATACAGATCATAATGGCGATTCCGGTCACCATTTGCGCTTGACTCGCAAGGGTTGCTACGAGTGCACTCGCTAAGCTTGCAGCACAGATTTGTAAGCTATTTTGTAGCCCTGCAGCGGTTGCTGGGCTCTGTTTTGCACTGGAGAGAGCGCGATTAACGACAATGGGATAGAGCGCTCCATTCGCGACGGCAATTAAGCAAAAGGGCGCAAGAATAGGCCATATCGAGGCTAATTCCCATTGTGATGCGACAAAAATACAGACAGTTGAAACCGTAAACAGAGCCAGAAGCTGCTTGAGTACTTGAGCATCCCCATATTTATTCACATAACGTTTACCTAGGTATCCACCCACCATAAAAGCGATGGTCTGTGGAATGAAGCTCATTCCAATATCTTTCGCCTCATAACCAAGCTGAGCCATGATTTCTGGCATACCGGTTAAATAAGCAAAGAAAGCGGCTGAAGCACAAGCGAACATCAATACATTGCCTAAATAAGCTCGGCAACTGAATAAAAACTTTATGTCTTGTGTAATGGAAGTTGTTTTTGTTTCTGCGATGACATTTTCTTGTAAGCGAGTACTAACTATTAACGTAATTCCCAACATTGTTAGTACGATAAAGATACTATGCCAGCCGAGGTGGTGAGTAAGTAACACACCTAATTGAGGTGCCAACGCGGGAGAGAGGGCGACTAGCGGCATAATGGTAGCGAAAATCTGTTGGCTGATATGGCTTGGGTAGCGTTTGATCACCATCGCTTGCCAGATAACGGCTGGAGCACAGACACCGATGGCTTGAATAAAGCGTAACCCGAGCAGTTGCCAGACCTGTTCGCTAAAAGCAAGCCCGCAAGAAGCGAAGGTGAAGACAGATAACCCAACAATCAGTGTATTACGATGGCCGAACTTATCTGATGCAAGCCCCCATAGTAGTTGTCCGATAGCCATTCCCATTAAAAAAACCGTCAGAGAAAGGGCGATTTGTTCTGGGCCTGTTGCAAAATCATGCTCCATCACTTTAAAGGCTGGTAGATACATATCGGTAGCAATGAAACCGAGCATGGAAAGCGCAGAAAGATAAAACAGTTGTAAAGGTGAGATATTCATTTTTATTTCCATCAAAAAAATTAATTCATTTTTTCTTTGTATCTTTTATTGATAGCTAGGCTATATAAGGGTATTCATTGTATTTTTTATTATTACTTAAATGAAACGCGAAAATTATTAGTTATCGTGCAAAATATTTGATTGATAGAGGGGCTATGTTTTCAAAAACATCATTAGAAATGCTAGATACGGTGGCTCGGTTAGGCAGTTTTACCGCTGCTGCAGAGGTTTTGCATAAAGTTCCTTCTGCGATCAGCTATAGTGTTCGCCAAGTGGAAACTGAGCTTGGGGTAATTTTATTCCGCCGCTTACCCAGAAAGGTTGAACTGACCAGCGCGGGGGAGCTGTTTATGGTGGAAGCTCGGCAACTATTACGACAAATGGAAGAAATTAAAGCACAAACGAAACGGGCTGCGCATGGCTGGCAAAGAACGCTTAAGTTGACTCTTGATAATGTGGTGAAATTAGAACGTATAAAGCCATTGGTGGAGGATTTCTACCAAACGTTTGATTTTGCTGAGCTACAGATCAATATGGAAGTATTTAATGGTTCTTGGGAAGCGATTGCACAAGGACGAGCGGACATTGTCATCGGCGCAACATCTGCAGTACCCGTTGGCGGCGACTTTGAAGTCCGTGATATGGGGATGTTAGATTGGGTTTTTGTGATGGCTCCGACGCATCCTTGTGCTCAAGTCGATGTATTAACCGAAGCGTTTGTCAGTCAGTATCCTGCTATTTGTTTGGATGATACCTCCAGCGTTTTGCCAAAGCGCCATACCGGGCATTATCCAAAACAAAGACGTTTACTGCTACCGAACTGGTACAGCGCTAAAGAGTGTTTAAAACAAGGGTTAGGGGTTGGATTTATGCCTAGCCATATGGCACAACCGTTGCTGGCTTCAGGTCAGTTAGTTGAAAAAAATTTGCCAGATAATGCGCCATTGAGTCAATGCTGTTTAGTGTGGAGAAAAGATGATAATCATAAATTGATCGAATGGATGGTCAATTACTTGGGGGATAGTGAGCAATTACATCAAGATTGGTTACAAACCTTATAGGCTACAAAATTAAGAGCCAGCTTAGCTGGCTCTTTGGCGTATTTATGGGCGTTCAAAAATAGTAGCAATGCCTTGGCCAAGGCCTATACACATAGTAGCAAGGCCATATTTTGCCTTATTGGCTTCCATCAAATTAATTAAGGTTGTGGAAATACGAGTTCCAGAGCAACCGAGTGGATGGCCTAGGGCAATGGCCCCTCCATTAAGGTTAACTTTTTCATCCAATACCTCCGCCAAACCAAGATCTTTAGCACAAGGCAATGATTGAGCAGCAAACGCTTCATTCAATTCAACCAAGTCAATCTCATTCATGGTGAGCCCCGCACGTTTCAGAGCTTTTTGAGTTGCAGGAACGGGGCCGTAACCCATGATGGAAGGATCACAACCAGCGACTGCCATCGATTTCACTTTGGCGCGAATGGTTAATCCAAGCGCTTTTGCTTTCGCTTCGCTCATCACCAACATCGCTGAAGCGCCATCTGAAAGTGCAGAAGATGAACCCGCCGTAACCGTGCCATTAGCTGGATCAAAAACTGGGCGCAGTTGAGCTAACCCTTCAACGGTTGTTTCCGGGCGAATGACTTCATCGTAATCTAAGGTAAAGAGTGTTCCATCGGCGGCGTGGCCTTCAGTCGGCAATATCTCATTTTTAAACCGCCCTTCTAGGGTTGCGGCTTGTGCGCGCTGATGAGAACGGACGGAAAAAGCATCTTGCTGCTCGCGGCTAATACCATGCATTTTCCCCAGCATTTCTGCGGTTAAACCCATCATACCGGCAGCTTTAGCAACCTGTTTGGATAGCTTAGGATGAAAATCAACACCATGGTTCATGGGAACATGTCCCATGTGCTCAACTCCGCCGACTAAGCAAATATCAGCATCTCCAACCATAATGGCACGAGTGGCATCGTGCAGTGCTTGCATGGATGAACCACATAATCGGTTGACGGTGACGGCCCCAATGTTAATAGGCAAACCCGCTAGCAATGCGGCATTACGTGCAATGTTAAAGCCTTGTTCGAGCGTTTGTTGTACACACCCCCAATAAATATCTTCGATCTCTTGGGGATTCACTTGTGGATTGCGCGCTAAAATTCCTTTCATTAAATGTGCTGAGAGATCTTCGGCTCTCTGGTGGCGAAAAGCCCCGCCTTTGGAGCGACCCATTGGGGTACGAAGGCAATCAACAATCACAACATTATTCATTTTGTTATTCCTTTTCCATGCTTACGGGGTTAGAGCGAAATAGGCTTTTGAGTGGGGTAAAAAGATTGCCCTTTTTCAGCCATATCCAGCAGTAGTGATGGCACATGATACATAGCCCCTAGATGCTGATGTTGTTTCGCCATCGTGATGTAGTTATCTAAACCTAACGTATCTAGATACCGGAACACGCCACCACGGAATGGAGGGAAACCTAACCCATAGACGAGAGCCATATCGGCTTCTTGTGGTGAAGCAATGATTCCTTCTTGTAGACAAAGTACAACTTCATTGATCATAGGAATCATCATTCGCTCAATCACGGTTTGCGCGTCAAATTCTTGTTTATTTGCACAGACGTCAGTTAAGAGAGGTAAAATCGATTCAGAGAATATCTTTTTCGGTTTCCCTTTTTTATCCATGCTGTAGCTGTAGAAGCCTTGACCATTTTTTTGACCAAATTTATTCGCTTCATATAGCACATCAATGACATCGCGGTCTTGTTTACCCATGCGCTCAGGGAAACCTTCTGCCATGACGGCTTGAGCATGATGTGCGGTATCAAGGCCGACAACATCTAACAGGTAAGCCGGTCCCATTGGCCACCCAAATTGACGCTCCATCACGTTATCTATTTGAGTAAAATCGCCGCCATCCCGGAGCAGTAGACTAAACCCACCGAAGTAGGGGAATAAAACGCGGTTAACAAAAAAACCAGGGCAGTCGTTCACGACGATGGGGGATTTCCCCATTTTAGCTGCATAAGCAACAACACGATTAATGGTATCGTCAGAGGTTTTTGCTCCTCGAATAATTTCTACGAGTGGCATGCGATGGACGGGGTTAAAAAAGTGCATACCACAGAAGTTTTCAGGGCGTTTGAGTGAGAGTGCGAGTTGATTGATTGGAATAGTCGAGGTATTGGAGGTGATGATTGTATCATCAGAGACTTGGCGTTCGACTTCACTCAGAACCGCCGCTTTTACTTTGGGGTTTTCGACAACGGCTTCAACAATGATATCTGCTTGCTCTATTCCTGCATAATGCAAGCTTGGTGTGATAGAGGCGAGTATTCCGGCCATTTTAAAACCATTGATCTTACCGCGTTCCAGTTGCTTATTTAGTAGTTTAGATGCTTCAGTCATGCCTAAATCGAGAGAGTGTTGGGCAATGTCTTTCATCAACACTGGTACCCCTTTGGTTGCTGATTGATAAGCAATTCCTCCCCCCATAATCCCTGCTCCTAAAACTGCTGCACGTTGCGTCTCTTTGCTGGCAGATTTGGCAGACTGTTTAGCTAACCCTTTTATATGTTGGTCATTAAGGAATAGCCCAACCAATGCCTTGGCTTCTGTAGATTTAGCAAGCTTAATAAAATGTTGACGTTCAATCGCTAATGCTTCATCCCGATCACAGCGTGCAGCCTGTTCTATTGCGATAACGGCGGTCATGGGGGCGGGGTAATGTTTTCCCGCAACTTGAGCAACGAGCCCTTTGGCCATAGTAAAACTCATCATGGCTTCAATTTTACTTAATGTCAGCGAAGCGGTTTTTTGCTTACGGCGTTCAAGCCAGTCTATTTTTTCATTTATGGCTTGCTTGATGGTCGTCAGTGCAGAATTATGCAATTGAGTGCTATCAACAATAGCATCGAGTAAACCGAGTTTTAGCGCGTCTTCTGCTCGACAGGCTTTGCCTTGGGTAATCACTTCCATTGCGCTATCGGCACCAATTAAACGGGGTAACCGAACCGTACCTCCAAACCCTGGCATAATGCCAAGTTTCGTTTCAGGCAGCCCAATACTGGTTGTGTGATCGCCAATACGAAAATCGGTTGCAAGGACGCACTCACAACCACCGCCAAGAGTAAAACCAGTCAGTGCTGATAGAGTGGGAACGGGCAGATCTTCGAGTTTATTAAAGATGTTATTCGCAAAACATAGCCATTGATCCAGTTCTTCATCAGGCAAGTCGAATAAACCTAAAAATTCAGTAATGTCTGCGCCGACAATAAAGGCTGACTTATCTGATGTGAGAATGAGGCCTTTGAGACCAGAGTGGGCATGTAGGACATCCAATGCTTCATTCAATGAAGTTAGTGTTGCAAGATCAAGCTTGTTGACGGACTCAGGAGAGCAAAAACTTAACTCTACGATACCATCCTGTAATTCTTTTACCTGTAGGGTTTTGGCTTGGTAAATCATTGTCTATCTCCGTGACATACAATCGGTGATTGTGTGTGAGAGTTTTTGTTGTATTCATATTCTGGTTAGACCAGTAGAGTTAGTGTGTACCGCAGATAAATTATTTTCAATACATTTTTTAAACAAGTGTTTAACATTGTGCGCTCATCATCAATCCTAAGCACCTTTTTTGGGGTTCGTGATACACTGGTCGTCCTTTTACCATTAATGATTAAGAGATGAATCTTCAGCCCTATTCGATTCCAGCGGCCCCAGTTTTGTTTGAAGAAGAAATCAAGAAAAGCCGCTTTATCACATATTTAGCTCATACTCCCAGTGTTGAAGCCGCTAAAGCTTTTATTGCTGAGATA
The DNA here is from genome assembly GCF_022113815.1 of Vibrio cincinnatiensis. GTDB lineage: Bacteria > Pseudomonadota > Gammaproteobacteria > Enterobacterales > Vibrionaceae > Vibrio > Vibrio cincinnatiensis_A. The sequence continues at coordinate 2,864 of NZ_SGOM01000009.1, read as the reverse complement.
AAAGAGCGGCATGCAGACGCGAGGCACAATTGTTCGGCTTTTATTGCGGGGCGCCCAGAAAACTCAACCCTTTGGGGGTTTAGTGATGACGGTGAACCATCAGGAACGGCGGGAAAACCGATGTTGGCGCAGCTTTCAGGGTCTGGTGTAGGAGAAATCACCGCGGTTGTCACTCGGTATTACGGGGGCATTCGTTTAGGAACGGGTGGGCTTGTGAAGGCGTATGGCGGTGGTGTTCAGCAAGCTCTTAAGCTGCTTCAAATAAATGAAAAAAAAATCACCACACAATTATCGCTAACGCTAGACTACAGTTTACTTGCGCTGGCTCAGTCCGTCATGGGGCAGTATGATGCGGTACAAGTCGAGGCTCAATATGGAGGAACGGTACAGATTGTTATTGAATTACCTTGTATAGAAGTGGATGCTTTTAGCCAAAATATCACGAACAAGAGCAGTGCAAAAATTCTTGTTACCCACATAGAACATACTTAGGAAGTCAGAAGCCAAGCTTCGTTATTTTGTCATGCAATTTCGTTCTATTATTCGAATCGTAGGGTTACTACTTGCCCTATTTAGTGTGTCTATGCTGATACCCGCAACGGTCGCTTTGATCTATGGGGATGGAGCGGGGGTTCCTTTTGTCTCCACCTTTTTTGTTTTACTACTTTTGGGCGCTTTGTTGTGGTTTCCTAACCGGCGTTATAAGCATGAACTCAAAGTCCGAGATGGTTTTCTGATAGTCGTCTTATTCTGGACGGTTATTGGTAGCGCAGGTGCCCTTCCTTTTTTATTAGCTGATAATCCCAATGTGTCAGTGCCTGATGCTTTTTTTGAATCATTCTCAGCTTTAACCACGACGGGGGCTACGGTTATTGTTGGTTTAGATCACTTACCGAAAGCCATTTTATTTTACCGTCAATTTTTACAATGGTTTGGTGGGATGGGGATTATCGTTTTGGCCGTTGCTATTCTTCCGGTATTAGGGATCGGAGGTATGCAGCTTTATCGCGCTGAAATTCCGGGGCCAGTAAAAGATAATAAAGTTACACCAAGGATTGCTGAAACCGCGAAAGCACTCTGGTACATCTATTTAAGCTTAACCATTGCTTGTGCTGCAGCTTTTTGGTTTGCGGGAATGACTCTGTTTGATGCTATTTGTCACAGCTTCTCAACCATAGCGATTGGCGGTTTTTCAACCCATGATGCAAGCATGGGCTATTTTGATAGTTATGCGATAAATTTAATCACCGTTATTTTCCTGCTGATTTCTGCTTGTAACTTCACCTTGCACTATGCCGCTTTTACTAGTGGGGGCGTTCATCCTAAATACTATTGGGCAGATAGAGAATTCCGAGCTTTCCTCGTGATTCAAAGCTTGTTATTTATGATTTGTTTTTTAGTGATATTAAAACATCATACTTATGATTCTCTGTATGAAGCATTTGACGTTACTCTTTTTCAAACCGTATCCATATCAACCACCGCAGGATTCACAACCACCAGTTTTTCAGAGTGGCCACTCTTTTTACCTGTTCTGTTGCTCTTTTCTTCATTCATCGGTGGATGTGCTGGCTCTACCGGAGGGGGGATGAAAGTCATTCGAGTTTTTTTACTTACCTTGCAAGGTGCTCGAGAAATGAAACGACTCGTGCACCCAAGAGCTATCTATCCCATTAAATTAGGCGATAGTGCATTGCCACAGCGTGTTGTGGATGCGGTGTGGGGTTTTTTCTCAGCCTATGCACTGGTTTTTGTCGTATGTATGCTGGCGTTGATTTTTACAGGGATGGACGAGTTGAGTGCCTTTTCTGCCATTGCGGCAACACTTAATAATTTAGGACCTGGTTTAGGTGAAGTCGCTGCCCACTTTGGTGATATCAATGATGCTGCTAAATGGATCTTAGTCGTTTCCATGCTATTTGGACGGCTAGAGATTTTCACCTTGCTAATATTGTTAACGCCAACCTTTTGGCGTAACTGAGGATGATCTCGTGAAAATATTGATGTTGTATTCCTCAAGGGAAGGACAAACACAAAAGATACTCCGCTTTATTGCAAAAAAACTTAACCAAACGAACTGTGATATTCGAGACCTTCACCAATGCGACTCTGTGGATGTATTGGCTTATGACAAAGTATTGATTGGTGCCTCTATTCGATATGGGCATCTTCATCAAAAACTGTATGAGTTTATCGAGCGACATTCAACGGAGTTAAAACAGGTTAAGACCGCCTTTATCTGTGTGAATTTGACCGCCCGTAAAGAAGAACAAAAGAAAGATACGCCAGAAGGCAGTGTTTATGTTCAAACTTTTTTGAAAAAATCGGTTTGGCATCCTAACTTAATCGGTGTGTTTGCTGGGGCTCTTTACTACCCACGCTATCGCTTTTTTGACAAAATAATGATTCGCTTCATTATGAAGTTAACGGGCGGAGAAACCGATATATCAAAAGAAGTGGAATACACGAACTGGGATAAAGTCACTTTATTTAGTGATAAATTTGCAAAAATGTAAAAAAAAGAAGTGGTTTTAGTTGGGGTGTGTTGGTTTTTTCACCGATCAGTATTAACCCGAAAAAAAAGAGAAAAAAACACTTGCCAATGTGATGTTGATCTCTATAATGCCGCCTCGCTGTCACGGGAAAGCGCCTCAGTGCTCACCGAAACAGTTGGTAATTTTAAAAGGGTAACACCTCAAAAATAAACGTAAAAAAGTGTTTGACACCGACGTTTATCTCGCTAAAATTACCGCCTCTTCCGATACGGTGTAAGCCAAGCGGTAAGAACGCTCTTTAACAATTTAAACCAATCAATCTGTGTGGGCACTCGTTGATGATAATCAAAAAGATTTATCGATGAACTG
>NZ_SGOM01000089.1 GCF_022113815.1 Vibrio cincinnatiensis | reverse complement strand
CATAACGCCCAATTAAGTAGCCCGAAACGCTACGACCAACTTTCAGCACAACGCCGTAATCACCAAACTCAACGCAAAACGAAAATGCCACGCGTTGAGGGTCTGCTTGAATTGTTTGTTATAGCTACGATTTTTTTACAGGTTGAAATGTCAGAGTTAAATAATTAACGAATGTGCCAAGAACTACCGCGCTTACAAAGCCAAAGCCACCGTAAACCATTAAAAAAGACACTGTTAACGCAGCAACAAATAAAGATGAAAAGTAATAAACCGGCGAAACCTTCCATCGCTGAGAGCATTTATCACAAAATGATTGCTTCCATGGGTTGAACGATACTTTTTTGAGAATTGAAATTGATTCTCCACAGTTTGGGCATTTAAACATCAGAAACCTCCTTATGTTCTGATAAAATA
>NZ_SGOM01000088.1 GCF_022113815.1 Vibrio cincinnatiensis | reverse complement strand
AGAGTGATTCGCAACGCTTGGCAGTTTCGCTTCGCTCAAGTATAGCCAAGCGCCGCTCACACCTTAATGCGGCGTTATGTGCTTTCAAGGATAAACAGTATGAATTACGATGAATTTAATGCGTTCTGTGGTTCCTTTCCTGCCACAAGCTATGTTGTTCAATGGGGCAATTCTGATGTTTGGAAAGTCGGTGATAAAGTGTTCGCTATTGGTGGTTGGAGTAAAAATGGGCAAGCAGCATTTATCTTTAAAGTTTCAGATTTAAATTTTGATTTTCTAAGCAATAGTGAGGGTTATCAGCCGGCACCATACTTTGCGAATCGTGGTATGAAGTGGATCCAACAAATTGATACAGCAGGGAAACCGCATGAAGATCGTTGATATATAAGGGCTGCGGAGATGATAAAAATTAGCTTTGAACCTATCACTCAC
>NZ_SGOM01000087.1 GCF_022113815.1 Vibrio cincinnatiensis | reverse complement strand
GCGGCGTTATGCGACTAGGGAGAATGCATGAAAAAGTCGAATCTAATCATATTGATAATAGCGTGCGGACTTGGTTATTTCGCCTATGATAGATATGTCGTACAACCCAAAGAGCTGAACCTTGTGTCAGAGCGTATGTTGACTCAAATTGCTATTAAAGAACAATGGTTTGATGCGCTTGAAGGTTTGAGGTCTTTACCAAATGGTTCAGCTAGTCTAAGTCATGAAATTGAATCAGCGTTTAAAGATGGCGATACAGCCTATGCGAAAGGCAAAATTATCTATATGAGTGAAACGACAGAAGTTTGTAAGGTTGTGGACTTCAAATTTCGTTACGGTTCATTGAACGATTACGAAATCTTTTCCCAATCAAGCTGCGTACATTGAAAGTCGCATAACAAAGCGTTTAAGGCGGATTCACAACGCTTGGCATTTTTAGTTT
>NZ_SGOM01000086.1 GCF_022113815.1 Vibrio cincinnatiensis | reverse complement strand
AGATTGAGAACTTTACAAGTAATTTTATTCATAAAGAATAATGTTACTTTGTCAGCTTTCCAAATTGTTAAAGAGCAAGATTTTCGAAAACGAAAACCATTTTTAAAGATTCTTTTTTAAGAACACTTAAAGATGGTGGAGCTATGCGGGATCGAACCGCAGACCTCCTGCGTGCAAGGCAGGCGCTCTCCCAGCTGAGCTATAGCCCCATCGGATGTGTGATACTGTATTGCCAATCGCTTCAAAGAAGGATTGGTGGGTCTGAGTGGACTTGAACCACCGACCTCTCGCTTATCAGGCGAACGCTCTAACCACCTGAGCTACAGACCCAGCATCGTCTCTTTTCTTTAAACCAAATCAATCTGTGTGAACACTCATCAATGCACAATCTTTACGTAAGGAGGTGATCCAGCGCCAGGTTCCCCTAGCGCTACCTTGTTACGACTTCACCCCAGTCATGAACCACAA
>NZ_SGOM01000085.1 GCF_022113815.1 Vibrio cincinnatiensis | reverse complement strand
TAACGCCCGCTTAAGGGGCAGCCAACGCTACTACTAAATTTCCGCATAACACCGTAATCACAAAAACCAACGCATAGTAAAAATGCCACGCGTTGGCTGTCCCTCTTGAAGCGTTTGTTATGCTTAAGCTTCAATGACTTACGTTTTACCCAAACCAAGATTAACTCAGCTTTGATGCACAAACAAAACCCAAAAACCAAAAACTGAAATGACTCATGATTTTTAAAATCAGACTTTGAACTTTGGCAGCTAGAACGAAAAAACCTAAGATCAATTTTCTGATTGAACCAACCGCCCTAACCTCGCGCTTGCCCGAAAATTGAATGAGGCAATTCGCTGAATTTCCAGCGCCAAAGAATAATGGTCCGGAAAACAGCGCCCGCTGAAGCCAATTTGCCGACGAGCACGAAACTCACAAGCCAAGGGAACAAAGAACAATCATAAACCACTGATTTTTGGTGATTAAGCATAACGCC
>NZ_SGOM01000084.1 GCF_022113815.1 Vibrio cincinnatiensis | reverse complement strand
AGATTGAGAACTTTACAAGTAATTTTATTCATAAAGAATAATGTTACTTTGTCAGCTTTCCAAATTGTTAAAGAGCACAGTGTTTTCACACTTTCTAACGATTCTCGACGTCAAAAACCTCGCCACCTAAGCAAAAACCTGTGTGGCTTGGCATGATTATCCAAGAACATTTAGAAAGTGGTGGGCGATACCGGGTTCGAACCAGTGACCCCCTGCTTGTAAGGCAGGTGCTCTCCCAACTGAGCTAATCGCCCACGATGTTTTATTTCCCGTGGAGGAAATGGTGGGTCGTGCAGGATTCGAACCTGCGACCAATTGATTAAAAGTCAACTGCTCTACCAACTGAGCTAACGACCCAAATGGTATCCCGTAGGGGAGTCGAACCCCTGTTACCGCCGTGAAAGGGCGGTGTCCTAGGCCTCTAGACGAACGGGACACTAAGATACTCTCTTTATTACTTAAACCAAATCAATCTGTGTGAACACTCATCAATGCACAATCTT
>NZ_SGOM01000083.1 GCF_022113815.1 Vibrio cincinnatiensis | reverse complement strand
TCTTCTTGTTCTTCAAGTCTGTATTCTGAACTTAATGGTAAAGCGAGTTTGCGTTCAGCTTGTCTATAGTCATGATCTGCAGAATCAAGTTGCTTTTGTGGTTGCCAGAGTTTTTTCTACTGGGTCAATGCTGACTTTTCGTGTAAGTTAAATTGTGTTTGGCGATGCTGTTTTTTTTAATGCTTTGAAATAATTAGTAAAGTTACATAACAAAGCATTCAAGAGGGACAATCAACGCGTGGCATTTTTGGTTCGGGTTGGCATTTGAGGTTACGGCAGGTTAGTTTGAGCGCAGTTGTTTGCGTTGCTTGCCCCTTAATGCAGCGTTATGTAACAGCAAAGAAAAATCTCTCAATATATTGAAAGTTAAAGTGTTTTTATACTTTTGTATTTTTAAGTTAGCTTCTATTTTACATATTTTATGATTTTAACTTATTGTTTGAATTGGTTATTTATACAGTTTGTAAAGTCAGTCTTATTCCTGTTGATTTGGTTTTCGTCTTCTTGTCCT
>NZ_SGOM01000082.1 GCF_022113815.1 Vibrio cincinnatiensis | reverse complement strand
TGCCCCTTAATGCGGCGTTATGTAACCGTAGAGAAAAAGACCACAATATATTGAAAGTTAAAGTGTTTTTATACTTTTGCATTTTTAAGTTAGTTTCTATTTTACATGTTTTATGATTTTAACTTATTGTTTTAATTGGTTATTTATAAGGTTTGTAAAGTCAGTCTTATTTATATTGGCTTAGTTTTCGTCTTCTTGTTCTTCGAGTCTTTATTCAGCGCTTACTGGTGAAGCGGGTTTGCGTTCAGCTTCTCTATAGTCATGATCCGCAGAATCAAGTTACTTTTGTAGTTGCCAGAGTTTTTTCTACTGGGTCAATGCTGACTTTTCGTGTAAGTTAAATCGTGTTTGGCGATGCTGTTTTTGTTAATGCTTTGAAATGATTAGTAAAGTTACATAACAAAGCATTTAAGAGGGACAATCAACGCGTGGCACTTTTGTTTTGGGTGAGCATTTGAGGTTACGGCTAGCTAGTTTGAGTTCAGCCGTTTGCGTTGCTTGCCCCTTAATGCGGCGTTAT
>NZ_SGOM01000081.1 GCF_022113815.1 Vibrio cincinnatiensis | reverse complement strand
TACGGTTACATAACGCCCGCCTAAGGGGCTGACAACGCAAACAACCGCACTTAAACTAACCAGCCGCAACCTCAAAAGTCATTAAAACCAAAAGTGGCGAGCGTTGGAAGTCCCGCTTGAGGCGTTTGTTAGGCAATTTTTACAAATAATTTCAATACATTACCAAAGAACCATCTAAAAAAATCAACTTGAAAGCACACGTCAGCTTAGCATTAACCCAGTAATATTCACTTGCCAAGAACGAAACTCATGGTCTAATTCAAAGAAAAAGTCACTGCCACCAAGCTCATCGCAAAATCACTCAACTGCTAAGGATAACCTTAAGATTCGAAGAATAAGAAGTACAAAACTTATCAAACACGAGCAAGACTCGCTCTTTACCGGCTCTGAGAACAGAAACTTATGACATTTCTCTGCGGAAATTACCTTGATGGATTCAAAAACCATTGAGAAAAATATAACTTAAAGAAGAAATATAATTAAAAATCAATCAATTAGTTATTTTCTCGGACGAACATCGCCTAACGCC
>NZ_SGOM01000080.1 GCF_022113815.1 Vibrio cincinnatiensis | reverse complement strand
ACTTCGCGAAGCAGCAAGAGTGAAGTACGAGTATATCGAAAGTTATGTTGGGGAATATAAAGTGACCCATATGTGTCGCGCCTTGGATGTTTCTCCTAGTGGTTATTACAAGTGGTTGAATAGAGAACCAAGTGAACGCTCAAAGCGGCGATGCCGTTTTGAGCAGTTAGTCATGTGTACTTTTGCGAAGCATCGTGCTCGTTATGGTTCGGTGCGAATTACCGATGAGTTGAAGGAAGTAGGCCATGCCTGCTGCGTGAACTATATTGCTGATATTATGAAAGAAAAGGGCATAAAAGCACGCAACGGTATTGGGTTCAAATACACTAAGGATGTGGCAGCGATGACCAATGTAGCTGATAATTTATTACGTAGAGACTTTGAGGCTAAGCGCCCTAATCAGAAATGGGTGACCGACATCACCTACATCTGGGTGAAGAGCCGTTGGCTCTATCTAGCCACGGTGCTGGACCTGCATTCACGGCGTATTGTTGGTTGGTCTTTAGATACGACGATGACGGTTCAACTCATTACGAATGCACTGAAAATG
>NZ_SGOM01000008.1 GCF_022113815.1 Vibrio cincinnatiensis | reverse complement strand
TGGCGCGTCCTGGAGGATTCGAACCTCCGACCGCCTGGTTCGTAGCCAGGTACTCTATCCAGCTGAGCTAAGGACGCACGATGTTAATGATAATATCACTAACTTTTAAAATAATGGCGCGCTCAGGAGGATTCGAACCTCCGACCGCCTGGTTCGTAGCCAGGTACTCTATCCAGCTGAGCTATGAGCGCGCAGAATGTGAAAGATATCACACTTTACTATTTTGAAACAAAAAAGTTGACCAAAGGCCAACAAATGGCGGTGAGGGAGGGATTCGAACCCTCGATACGGCTATAAACCGTATACTCCCTTAGCAGGGGAGCGCCTTCAGCCTCTCGGCCACCTCACCACAAGCATGTTTCAATATAATATGGCGCGTCCTGGAGGATTCGAACCTCCGACCGCCTGGTTCGTAGCCAGGTACTCTATCCAGCTGAGCTAAGGACGCGCTATTGCTTAATTACCTAAGCATTGCAAGAATGGCGGTGAAGGAGGGATTCGAACCCTCGATACGGCTACAAACCGTATACTCCCTTAGCAGGGGAGCGCCTTCAGCCTCTCGGCCACCTCACCGTCTTGCGGAGGCACATATTACGATTTACCAAAAATATGTCAAACACTTTCTTGGCAAAAGATTTAAAAAAAACGTTAACCGTTGGCTATTTAACCAAAGCGTCGAGTTTTTGCACTTCACCTCCAAAAGTGGCGATTTAGTACGTCATTTAAAATGAGTAACACTAAGATTCTTAATTAACGGTAAAAATAAATAAGGCTGGTCAATGCCAGCCTTATCTCGATAATTAGTAGTTGCCAGGTGCAACGTTACCATTACCTTTTTCAGCTTGAATGCGCATGTAAATTTCTTCACGGTGTACCGATACTTCTTTTGGAGCGTTAACACCAATCCGTACTTGGTTACCTTTTACGCCCAAAACTGTGACAGTTACTTCATCACCGATCATCAGTGTTTCGCCAACGCGGCGAGTCAAAATTAGCATTCTTTGCTCCTTGAGTAATCTCTGTATTATCTTGCAACTACGCTATTATCCACTAAAAGTCATATTTCAGTAAACTTTATTACATCTAAATCAGCCTAAAAGCATCTGTTTAGCCTGAAACGCCAGCGAAGTATCCGAATTAATATAAGCCTTGTGCAAAATATTGGCCGCATTATCTACCTTGTGCGGCGCAAGCATTAACATCAATGATTGCGAACCAGTAGAAACATAATGCACATCAATACCCTGTTCGGTCAATAATGCACGTGCATGTTCTGTCAACGTAGGGGCTTGCCGTCCCACGGTGGTTAACAAGCTCACAGGCTCACTATTGCGGATTTTATCGTTGAACGCCAGATCCAACTTCGCATAAGCATCCTGTTTTATCACCACAGCCGTCCATTCTGTTTCCTCGATCACATTCCACAACTCAATACCTAGCATGTGACACTGCTTTGTTACCATGGCCAAATCACCATGAGCGATACGGACTAACAACATCTCTCGTTGAATCGCAATACCACAAATATGCTCAGTGCCCACCTCACCTTTGATTAAACTACCTCGATTAATATCAAAGGTAGACAATACTCTTAATGGAACTTGATGTTTCCAAGCGTATTGAACACACGGTAAGTGCAACACTTTCGCCCCTCTACGCGCCATTTCCTCCATCGAAGGAAAATCGATCACCGCCAACTTCTGAGCAAATGGCACTACGCGAGGATCGCAGGTATACACGCCATCCACATCGGTAAAAATTTGACATTCGTCGGCTTTCAAGGCTCCTGCTAACGCTACAGCACTGGTATCTGAGCCACCTCGACCTAACGTAGTGATATCTCCATTCTCATTCACCCCTTGGAAACCCGCAACAATAACAATGAAATCTTGTGCCAATAATTCGTTGATCGGTCGAATATCAATCGATTGAATCGTGGCATCATTGTATTGGCTATCCGTCACGATGTTAGCCTGTGTCCCCGTAAGAGAACGCGCAGGATAACCAAGTTTATTCAAGGCCATCGCTAACAATGCCATAGAGACTTGTTCACCAGCCGAGAGCAAAACATCAAGTTCCCTTGCATTCGGTACACGATCGATTTGTTGAGCAAGCCCTAATAATCGATTCGTTTCTCCTGCCATCGCAGAGACGACCACAACCACTTGATTACCATCATTTTTCGCTTTAATGATGTGTTCAGCAACGGTATATATTCTCTCAATCGAGCCAACCGAAGTTCCGCCGAACTTTTGCACGATCAGGGGCGTTTTCACCAGTATTCACCTTCCCAAGACAACGTCTCATTGATCTACTAAATAGTCAACCAGTTGATTATTTAGTAGGAGTTATAAACAACAAAACCAAGTGGATAATTGGCCATGTTTAAAACAGCACCAATTACACCACTTGGTTGATCAAATAAAATTAAGCTCAATCAAAAGATAATTGATTGAGCTTAATTTATCACTATTTTTTATAGACGCTCAGCAATCCAAGCATCAACGGATGCTAAAGCCGCAGGTAGTGCTTTTGTATCACTTCCTCCAGCTTGAGCCATGTCTGGCCGGCCACCACCTTTGCCGCCAACCTGCAATGCTACCATGTTCACCAATTCACCGGCCTTCACTTTTGCCGTCAAATCTTTGGTTACACCTGCAATCAAGCCAACTTTATCATCCGCAACATTACCTAGCATGATGATACCACTGCCTAGCTGATTTTTCAGTTCATCAACCATACCACGTAGTGCTTTATTATCAGCATTCTCTAACTGAGCAACGAGGACGTTAACACCAGCGATCTCTTTAACTTTATCCGTTAACGTTGCGCTTGCTTGCGACGCCAATTTATCTTTCAACTGCTGGATTTCTTTCTCTAACAGCTTCGCTTTTTGCGCCGCTTCTGAGAGTTTTTCTTCAAATTTATGTTGCTGAGTCTCTAAAGCATCCAATGCGGTTTCACCAGTCACCGCTTCAATACGACGAATTCCAGCCGCGATCCCACCTTCAGAAAGGATCTTAAACAAGCCGATATCTCCTGTATGTGAAGCATGGATACCGCCACACAGTTCGGTTGAGAAATCTCCCATAGAAAGGACGCGCACTTGCTCATCATATTTCTCACCAAATAGTGCCATCGCTCCTTGCTGCTTCGCTGCTTCAATATCCATGATCGCCGTTTCAATCACATGGTTACAACGAATCTGTGCGTTAACCAAGCGCTCAACTTCTTTTACTTCAGCAGCGGTCATTGCTTCAAGATGAGAGAAGTCAAAGCGTAATCCTTCCGCTCTCACTAACGACCCTTTTTGAGCAACATGTTCGCCTAACACTTGGCGAAGGGCTGCGTGTAATAAGTGGGTGGCTGAGTGGTTAAGTGAAATCGCAATACGACGTTGTACATCAACGATGGCTTCAACTTGATCCTCTTTGGCCATGACACCATCTTGCATCAAACCATGATGAGCAATGGCATTACCTAATTTCTGTGTATCTTCAACTTTAAACACGCCGGACACTGTTTTTAATACACCAGTATCGCCACATTGACCACCCGATTCAGCATAAAACGGAGTTTTCTCAAGTACGATAATCGCCTTATCTCCGGCAGACAGCGCACTGACTTCTTCACCGTCAATAAACATGGCGAGCACTGGGCTTGTTTCTTGCACTGCGTGGTAACCACAGAATTCAGACTGACCCTCAACCTTGATCAAACTGTTATAGTCCGTTCCAAAGTGTCCAGCCTCGCGTGCACGTTGACGCTGCTCTTCCATTGCAGTTTCAAAACCGGTTTCATCAATGGTAAAACCGCGCTCACGAGCCACATCATTGGTTAAGTCGGCAGGAAAACCGTAAGTGTCATAGAGCTTAAAGACCGTTTCACCATCCAGCTCTTGTCCAGCTAGACCATCTAATGCTTCATTCAAAATGGCCATTCCCCGTTCAAGGGTTCGGCCAAAATTTTCTTCTTCTATGCGCAGAATTTTTTCAACCAACGCTTGCTGATGATCTAATTCTTTACCAGCACTGCCCATCACTTCAATCAGTGGTGTGACAAGTTTGTAGAAAAAGGCTCCTTGAGCACCGAGTTTGTTACCGTGGCGAACCGCTCGACGAATAATACGGCGTAATACATAACCACGCCCTTCGTTAGAAGGCATTACACCATCCACGATCAAGAAAGCACATGAACGAATATGGTCAGCTAAAACACGTAATGATTGATTGGTCAGATCTTGATAACCAATGACCTCTGCCGCCGCTTTGATCAAGGTTTGGAAAACATCGATCTCATAGTTTGAGTGCACACCTTGAGTAATTGCTGAGATGCGCTCAATACCCATCCCAGTATCTACCGAAGGTTTCGGCAATGGTTCCATCTTTCCATCAGCATGGCGGTTAAACTGCATAAACACCACGTTCCAGATTTCAATAAAACGGTCACCATCTTCTTCTTCCGATCCTGGAGGCCCACCCCAAATGTGTTCACCATGATCATAAAAGATTTCAGTACAAGGGCCACAAGGTCCGGTATCCCCCATTTGCCAGAAGTTATCTGACTCATAAGCTTTACCTCCGGGTTTGTCACCAATACGAATAATGCGTTCTTGTGGAATACCGACTTTTTGATGCCAAATATCAAACGCTTCATCATCCGTTTGGTACACAGTCACCAGTAAGCGCTCTTTTGGTAATTGAAGCACTTCAGTCAGAAACTCCCATGCATATTGAATCGCATCTTCTTTGAAATAGTCACCAAAACTGAAGTTACCTAACATTTCAAAAAACGTATGGTGACGAGCAGTAAAGCCAACATTTTCTAGATCGTTATGCTTACCGCCAGCACGCACACAACGCTGGGCTGTTGTCGCACGCGTATAGGCGCGTTTCTCTAAGCCAAGAAAACAATCTTTAAATTGGTTCATCCCTGCATTGGTAAATAACAGGGTCGGATCATTAGCAGGCACCAATGATGAACTATCAACGATCTGGTGCCCTTTACTTTCAAAGAATGAGAGGAACGCGCGGCGAACCTCATCGGTGCTCATATACATGCAGCTCTTCCTGAATGACTCAAGTTAGAATTTTGCGCTATTGTAAAGCATGGATAAGGCTTCGACTAGTTTTCTTAATTAAAAGCAGGAAATTGAAAGACCCGAGATAAAAATAAGTGAAGGTAAGATGGCTTACTGGAAAAACATTCATCAAGCAGATTCATTCTGGCCTTGATCGGATAACGCGTACTGGATTTGCTCAAAACTAAACCCTCGGTACTGTAAAAAACGAATCCGCTTTGCTTGTTCTTTTCTGTCGATATCAACCAAAGAATGAAATTTTTTCTCTGCCGTCTGTTTGGCGAGTTCAAACCAGTTCACATCTATTTGCGTAAAAGCTGTCGAAATAGCATCATCACTCACTCGGTTTTGTTGTAAAGATTGACGAATCCGCCTCTCACCATGCCCCTTGCTTATATGTTGACGAATGACACTGAAGGTATAGCGTAAATCATCGATATACCCGTATTGTTGGCAATATAAAATGGCTTGCTCAACCTCACTACTCAAAAAACCTTTGCTCAGAAGTTTTTGGGCAAGTTCATATTGACCATGATCGCGCCGAGCTAATAACCCTAACGCGCTCTCTTGACAACTTCTCTTTGGCTTATTTCCAGCCGATCTCGGGGGGCCAAAAGACATATCTAATTCTCCAATAAGAAAAAAGCCCTGCAAAAGCAGGGCTAGATAAACCGAATGAATCGCTTATAACTCTTCTTCTTGTTCCGGTACGATACCGAACTCTGGTTCTTCAACCGCAATTTGTTCAGGACTCAGCAACATTTCACGCAATTTGCTATCAATCGCTTTAGCTGATTCAGTATTTTCACGTAAGAACTTGCAAGCGTTCGCTTTACCTTGACCGATCTTATCACCGTTATAGCTATACCATGCGCCTGCTTTCTCAATCAGCTTATGTTTCACCCCAAGATCAACGAGCTCACCTTCACGGTTAAAGCCTTGACCATACATAATTTGGGTATTTGCTTCTTTAAATGGAGCCGCAATTTTGTTTTTAACCACTTTAATACGAGTTTCGTTCCCTACGACTTCATCCCCCTCTTTAATCGCACCAGTACGGCGAATATCAAGACGAACAGAAGCATAGAACTTCAATGCGTTACCACCAGTTGTGGTTTCTGGGTTACCAAACATCACACCAATTTTCATCCGAATCTGGTTGATGAAGATACACATACAGTTAGACTGTTTGAGGTTACCCGTTAATTTCCGCATCGCTTGAGACAGCATACGCGCCTGGAGGCCCATGTGGCTGTCGCCCATTTCACCTTCAATTTCCGCTTTTGGTGTTAATGCGGCAACAGAGTCAACAACGATAACGTCAACGGCACCTGAACGTGCCAGTGCGTCACAAATTTCCAGTGCTTGTTCACCGGTATCTGGCTGCGACACAAGAAGTTCATCAATATTGACCCCCAGTTTGCGCGCATAAACGGGATCAAGTGCATGTTCTGCATCGATAAAGGCGCATGTTTTACCTTCTCGCTGCGCAGAGGCAATCAACTCAAGGGTTAATGTGGTTTTACCTGAAGATTCAGGGCCAAACACTTCCACAATTCGCCCCATCGGCAAACCCCCCGCGCCTAATGCAATATCCAGAGAAAGAGAACCCGTTGAAATGGTTTCAACATCCATGGCTCGGTTATCACCGAGGCGCATGATCGAGCCTTTACCGAATTGCTTTTCAATTTGACCAAGCGCCGCGGCCAATGCTTTTTGTTTATTCTCGTCCATTACTTTCTCCAGACTGTCACCTAAATGGTGAGCGGTGAATGCTTAGATAGTGTGTCGACAGGATCGTCAAGTTGCTGCTCATTATACTGTTGATTCATACAGTGTCTAGACCTGTATGAAAAAAATTGCGCTTAACTTCAAGTTAACTAAGCGCAGATAAATAAGTCGCTAACGTTTGTAAAGCATGGACAATGGCCTGTTGGCGAACTTGCGATCGATCGCCAATAAAATGCATCGTCTCCATTTTTTGCCAACCTTGTGTATCAGCCCAAGCAAAACAAACCGTTCCAACGGGTTTCTCTTCACTGCCACCATCAGGGCCAGCAATTCCACTGATCGCGACCCCGATTGTCGCTCGTGAATGCGCCAGTGCTCCTTGTACCATCTCTTGCACCACCGGCTCAGAAACGGCGCCAAATTCAGCTAATGTTTCACTTTGAACGCCTATCATCTCTTGTTTCGCATCATTACTGTATGTCACAAAAGCACGCTCAAACCATGCAGAGCTACCCGGAATGTCCGTGATAGCGAAAGCGACCCCGCCTCCTGTACACGACTCGGCACTGGTTAGCACTTGTTGGCTTCGTAATAATTGCAACCCTACTTGCTGGCTTAACGAAAATAGTGTTGTCATGTTCTTCTCCACGGATACCGATTAGGCGTATACCCTTACCACAGTTCGAAGGATGAGAAAATACAATGGGTACATCATCGTACCCATTGTATGTTCAAATTACCGAAAAGCGTTTAAATCTCAAACATCAAACTGTCAGGATCTAAAAATGGCCAGCGAATAACATAAGGAGCACTTTGTTGTTCACCAAAAAAGTAGCCGACTTGGGGGGTTGCAAAGGTGTGGTCTCCACGGGTTATCGAGTACTCACTTAATGCTCGATGAGTTAATTTGGCTTCCCAAAGTTCATCGCTTTTCCATCCGACCGGAGCCAGTTCAATACGCACTTCCGCACCAACCGGATTAACAGAAACAACCTCAAACGGTAACGATGCCTGACTGTTAGGCTTACGAGAAAGCGTTAACTCATGGCTGCGAACGTATAGCTTACCAGAGTAGTCAATGGCTTGTTCTTTTGGCGGTAAAATAAACGCCTGACCATTGGCCCATCGCTCATTTTGCCACTCAGCTTGGAACACATTCACATTACCGAAGAAATCAAATACAAACCGGCTATTAGGCTGCGCATACAGTTGTACGGGAGAATCAATCTGCTCTATCCGTCCATTACTCATCACCACCACACGATCTGACAGTTCTAAGGCTTCATCTTGATCATGGGTGACAAAAACACTGGTAAAGCCCAATTCATCATGCAGATTACGTAACCAACGGCGCAACTCTTTACGCACTTTGGCATCTAATGCTCCAAATGGCTCATCTAGCAACAATACTTCAGGCTTGGTCGCTAACGCCCTTGCCAGAGCAATACGCTGTTTTTGTCCACCCGAAAGTTGCTCTGGGTAACGATCGGCAAGATGCCCTAACTGAACAATCTCTAATAGCTGTTTCACGCGTTGAGCAATCACCGCTGGTGCCGGTCTTTGACGTCGATCCATCACTTGCAAACCAAAAGCGACATTATCCGCCACCGTCATATGACGAAAAAGCGCATAATTTTGAAATACAAATCCGACTCGACGCTCACGAACATGCACATTGGTGACATTTCGATCACGAAAGTGAATCGTGCCGCTATCAGCCCCTTCTAAGCCTGCAATAATACGTAATAGCGTCGTTTTTCCTGAACCAGATGGTCCAAGCAGACCCACCATCTCTCCATCATCAATATGCAAAGAGAGCGGAGAGAGGGCTTGAAATTGGCCAAAATTTTTGGATATATTGTCTAAACGTATACTCATACCGTCTCTTGCTCACTGTTATTTTTTACTTGGTTGTGCTCTTGTCGCCACTCTACGTAGGCTTTAAAAATAAGGGTCAATAATGCGATAAACGCGAGTAACGATGCGCTGGCAAACGCCGCTTCTGATTGATAATCCTCATAGAGCAACTGAACATGCAGTGGCAAGGTATTCGTTTCACCACGAATGTTGCCCGACACCACCGCCACCGCGCCAAATTCACCAATAGCGCGAGCATTGGTTAAAATTACGCCATAAATGAGTGCCCATTTGATATTAGGCAGGGTGACTCGTCGAAACAGTTGCCACCAAGATGCCCCCAAAATCACCGCCGCTTCTTCATCAGAGCGCCCTTGCTGCTGCATTAATGGGATCAACTCACGCGCCACAAAAGGACAAGTCACGAAAATGGTGACTAACAAAATCCCCGGCCAAGCGAACATGATTTGTAAATCCCGTTCAAACAACCATGCGCCTAACCAGCCGCTGCTGCCATATAGCAATAGATAGAGCAATCCGGCAACAACGGGGGAAACGGCAAAAGGGATATCAATTAACGTCACTAATATTTTTCGACCGGGAAATTCAAAACGCGTCACAGCCCAAGCCAGCAGCACACCAAACACCAAATTAATCGGCACAGTAAGTAGTGCGACCAAAAGCGTTAAACCAATCGCATGGCGAGTATCGGCTTCGAGCAAACTCTCTAAGTAACTGGATAAACCACTAGCAAACGCTTGCTGAAAGATACTGACCAATGGAATGATCAACAGCAAAGTCACCCAAAATAACGCCAGAGCAATCAGACTCCATTTTACCCAAGGGCTTTCACCGACACGTCGTGGTTGATGTACACTCATCCTTTATTCCTTAACGTCCATGAATACGACGCAGATAAGCGCCCTGCCATACATTAATGGCAAACAGTAGTAATAAAGAGGTGATCAATACCACTGAGGCGATGGCACTGGCTGCTGGAAAGTCAAATTCTTGCAGGCGAACAAAAATCATCAGTGAGGTAATTTCACTGATATAAGGCATATTACCTGCTATAAAAATGACTGCGCCAAATTCACCCAAACTACGTGTAAATGATAAAGCAACCCCAACCAATAGCGCGGGTCGAATAGACGGCAGGATCACTTTACCAAAGACCGCTCGATCTGAGGCTCCTAATGTCATTCCCGCCTCTTCTTCTTCCTTAGAAATTTCTTCTAACACTGGCTGAACCGTGCGAACCACAAATGGGATACTGGTAAATGCCATCGCTAAGACAATACCGACTGGGGTATAAGCCACTTTAATCCCCAATGACTCAAGAACACTCCCAACCCAACCGCTTGACGAATACAGTGTTGCTAACGTAATCCCGGCAACAGCGGTTGGCAGAGCAAAAGGCAAATCGACTAAAGCATCGAGAATTCGCTTTCCATAAAAATCATAACGAACCAGTACCCAAGCTAACAGCAAGCCAAGTAACCCATTAAATAGTGAAGCAATCAATGCCGCTCCAACCGTCACTTTATAACTCGCCACCACACGAGGATCAGTAATCACCTGCCAATATTCACTCAATGACATTTGGCTGGTTTGCATAATTAAGCCACTGGCCGGTAGCAGCAATATCAAGCTGATAAAAAACAGCGATGTACCAAGGCTGATACCAAACCCGGGCAATACCCTTTTATGTCGTGGCCGAACCGTGGCAGCAATGAGAGAATGACTCATAAGCCCTCTAAACTCTATCAAGCATGAAATCACCACTCGACTGGCAAGTGGCGAGCATCCATTAACGACGTTGTAGTTGGTCTAGTTTTGCTCCATTCGCAAAATGCGTTTTCATCGCGTTATCCCAGCCACCCGCAATATTTTCGACGGTCAGCAGCTCAACGTCAGGGAAACGGTCCGCAAATTCAGCTTTAACTGTCTCATCGTGAATTCGATAGTTAAAGCCCGCTAACAAACGCTGAGCTTCTTCACTATAGAGATAAGACAAGTACTCGGTTGCCACTTCTTTGGTGCCTTTACGCTGGGTATTTTTCTCCACAACAGCAACTGGAAACTCAGCCAAAATAGAGGTTTTCGGTACCACCACTTGGTAATCATCCACCCCATATTGCTGACGAATGTTATTCACTTCTGATTCAAAGGTGATTAAAACATCACCAATACCACGTTCAACAAATGAAGTCGTAGCGCCGCGACCACCGGTATCAAACACGGCAACATTGGCTAAGAACTGTTTAAGAAATTTATCTTGTGCCGCCTGATCGTCTTTACCAAAGGTCTTTTGGGCATAACCTAAAGCAGCCAGATAGGTATAGCGTGCATTACCCGATGTTTTGGGGTTAGGGAAAACCGAAGCCACCCCATCTTGAGCCAGATCTCCCCAATCCTGAATATTTTTAGGGTTCCCTTTGCGAACTAAAAAAGCCGTTGTGGAATAATAAGGTGAGCTGGCATTGGGCAGTTTCTCTTGCCAATTCGCCTCAATCAGCTTGCCTCGATCATGTAAGATCTGCACATCGGTCACCTGATTAAAGGTTACGACATCAGCTGCTAGACCTTGTAGGATAGAGCGAGCTTGAGCAGAAGAGCCACCATGTGACTGTTTAACTTCTACCGTTTGACCGGTTTTTTCTTGCCAATGTTTAATAAACAATGGGTTATAAGAGGCAAACAGTTCACGAGCAATATCGTATGACGAATTGAGAATGGTTTGATCTGCGGCAGAAGCATTCAATGACCCCACCATTAATAGGCCAGCTAACGCTGATTTAATAAATTTCATATTTTCCTACTCCATAATTACGATGCCACCGTGGCTTGCTTAATCAGTAGAGTATGGGGAAATTGAATTATAACAAAGCCCCCCTACTAGAACTTTTTGGAATAAACTCTAGCAATAAATTGTATGCCACTTTGATCCACATCCTTGTAATATAGAAATTAACTTATTTATTTAATCACTATCACGGACTCACTCATCATTGTATTAAGGATAAGCACGTGGCTGACTTTCCCACTATCGAAGCCTATGTTGGGCAAACTCCCTTAGTTCGCTTACAACGCCTCACCGCACAAACCTCCAGTACGGTCTTAGTCAAGCTGGAAGGCAATAACCCGGCCGGTTCTGTTAAAGATCGTCCAGCTCTCAATATGATCGTCCAAGCAGAACGGCGCGGAGAAATTCAGCCCGGTGATACCTTAATTGAAGCGACCAGTGGCAATACAGGTATCGCTTTAGCCATGGCAGCAGCGATTAAAGGCTACCAAATGATTTTAATCATGCCGGACAATGCGACCCAAGAGCGCAAAGATGCTATGAAAGCATATGGCTGTGAACTGATCCTTGTCAGTAAAGAGAAAGGCATGGAAGGTGCTCGAGACTTAGCCCTCCAGATGCAAAGTGAAGGGAAAGGCAAGGTACTGGATCAATTTAATAATCCAGATAATCCAGATGCTCACTTTCATTCTACAGGGCCGGAAATCTGGCAACAAAGCCAAGGAAAAATTACCCATTTTGTCTCAAGCATGGGTACTACTGGTACAATCATGGGCACCTCTCGCTACTTAAAGTCACAAAATTCTGACATTACCATTGTCGGGCTTCAGCCTGCTGAGGGAAGTACGATCCCTGGAATTCGTCGCTGGCCGAAAGAATATCTTCCCAGCATCTTTGAACAGTCCCGTGTCGATGTGGTGCTCGATATTGAAGAACAAGATGCGATAGCTACCGCGCGAGCCTTAGCCACACAAGAAGGGATTTGTGCTGGGGTTAGTTCTGGAGGTGCTGTCTTTGCTGCCCTACAGGTTGCCAAAGCCAATCCCGGTTCTGTGGTGGTGGCAATTATCTGTGATCGGGGTGATCGATACCTCTCTTCTGGGCTCTTTTCTTAATCTCCATTATCGACCCAAGAGTGGTATGCCCTTTACCACTCTTTTTTCTTCTGCATCGCTTGATTGCTCAGCAATAGTGAAATTTGTTATTCTCTCTAGCTATTTTCAAGTTCTGATCAGAGATTATCCCTTGATCGGAATACAACGACTCCAGCGACTTTCTCTCACAGTGAAAACGCTTTTACTGTCAGTAACACGACTTGGTAACCGAGTGACAAATAACATGAGTATATCCAGCGCTTCTTCAGTAGAGTCTGAGCAACAACACACCCCGATGATGCGACAATATCTGAAGCTCAAAGCAGAAAACCCAGATATTTTACTGTTTTATCGCATGGGGGATTTTTACGAACTGTTTTACGATGACGCCAAGCGAGCTTCACAGCTGTTGGATATTTCGCTAACAAAACGTGGCGCTTCCGCTGGTGAACCCATTCCAATGGCAGGCGTCCCTTACCATGCCGTAGAGGGCTACCTTGCTAAGTTAGTTCATCTTGGTGAATCGGTCGCCATCTGTGAACAGATCGGCGATCCGGCCACCAGCAAAGGTCCAGTAGAAAGAAAGGTGGTACGAATTGTCACTCCCGGCACCATTACCGATGAAGCCTTACTTTCAGAACGAAGTGATAATCTGATTGCTGCCATTTACCATCAAGAAGGTAAATTTGGTTATGCTACTCTCGACATAACTTCAGGTCGTTTTCAACTCTGTGAGCCAGAATCATTCGAATCAATGACGGCAGAATTGCAACGTACCTCTCCCAGAGAATTGCTGTTTCCTGAAGACTTCTCTCCCGTTCAATTAATGGCAAACCGAAAAGGTAACCGTCGCCGTCCAATATGGGAGTTTGAACTCGATACCGCCAAACAGCAACTTAATCAACAATTTGGCACTCGAGATTTAATCGGGTTTGGCGTTGAACAAGCCAAACTGGGGCTGTGCGCTGCTGGATGTTTAATTCAATACGTCAAAGATACCCAGCGCACCGCACTGCCGCATATCCGTTCGCTCACTTTCGATAGCCAAGATCAGTCCGTGATTCTTGATGCCGCCACTCGCCGTAATTTGGAACTCACACAAAACTTATCGGGCAGTAGTGACAACTCGCTAGCAGAAATTTTAGACCACTGCGCAACGCCAATGGGCAGCCGTATGCTCAAGCGCTGGATTCATCAACCCATGCGCTGCATCGAGAGTTTAAATCAGCGACTAGATGCCATTGGTGACATTAAACAACAAGCCCTTTTTGCCGATTTACACCCCATACTCAAACAAATTGGTGATATTGAACGGATTTTAGCTCGTCTAGCCCTACGCTCTGCTCGGCCACGCGATCTCGCTCGCCTACGTAATGCGCTGCAACAGCTGCCAGAACTCAATGAGTGGTTATCTTCGCTCTCACTCCCTTATTTACAACAACTTCGCCAAGATGCGCAGCCGATGGATGAGCTGTGCCAACTGCTTGAGCGAGCCATCAAAGATAACCCTCCCGTTGTGATCCGAGATGGTGGGGTTCTGGCCGATGGATATAATGCAGAATTGGATGAATGGCGCAACTTAGCTGCCGGAGCAACCGAATACCTAGAACAATTAGAAGCCGAAGAACGTGAACGGCATGGTATTGATACCCTGAAAGTGGGTTATAACAATGTGCATGGTTTTTATATTCAGGTCAGCCGAGGACAAAGCCACTTGGTTCCACCGCACTATGTACGTCGTCAAACGTTAAAAAATGCCGAACGTTATATCATTCCTGAACTGAAAGAACATGAAGACAAAGTCTTAAACTCAAAATCAAAAGCTCTAGCATTAGAAAAACAGCTCTGGGATGAATTATTCGACCGACTGCTTCCTGATTTAGAGCGCATGCAGAATTTAGCCTCTGCCCTCTCACAGTTGGATGTGTTACAAAATTTAGCAGAAAGAGCAGAAAGCTTAGATTATTGTCGCCCAACACTAAGCCAAGAAGTGGGGCTGCATATTCAAGCAGGGCGGCACCCTGTGGTTGAACAAGTGATGGATGCTCCTTTTATTGCCAACCCTATTGAGCTGCACCCACAACGAAAAATGTTAATCATTACCGGCCCCAATATGGGGGGGAAATCTACGTATATGCGTCAAACGGCGTTAATTGCGTTAATGGCTCATATTGGAAGTTATGTCCCCGCCGAATCTGCACAAATTGGGATACTTGATCGTATCTTTACTCGTATTGGTGCATCCGATGATCTCGCCTCGGGTCGTTCTACTTTTATGGTTGAAATGACAGAAACCGCCAATATTTTGCACAATGCAACTCACCGCAGCCTTGTATTGATGGATGAAATAGGTCGAGGCACCAGCACCTATGATGGTCTGTCGTTAGCTTGGGCAAGTGCTGAATGGCTAGCAAAAAAAATTGGGGCTCTGACCTTGTTTGCTACCCATTATTTTGAACTGACCGAGCTCCCTAGCCATTTACCGCATTTAGCCAATGTACATTTAGATGCGGTTGAACATGGTGATAGCATCGCGTTTATGCATGCCGTCCAAGAAGGAGCTGCCAGTAAATCCTATGGATTAGCGGTTGCTGGCTTAGCGGGAGTTCCTAAAGCGGTGATCACTCAAGCTCGAGCCAAACTTTCTCAGTTAGAACAACTGAGTTTGCCATCAGAGAGAAAAAACGCCCATGTTGATATTGCAAATCAACTGAGCTTGATCCCTGAGCCAAGTGAAATCGAGCAAGCCTTATCTAACCTTGATCCTGATGAGCTAACCCCTCGCCAAGCGCTAGAGGCCTTATATCGTTTGAAGAAAATGCTGTAAGAACATTGCAACGAATTCAGGCGCTCAAATGAGAGCCTGAATCTAGTATGAGCGAGAAGGTTATCCATCATTCTCAATATTAAACAGGGCTTCCATATTCAGTCCCTGTTTAAGCAAAATTTCGCGCAATCGGCGCAGCCCTTCAACTTGGATTTGTCTCACTCGTTCACGAGTTAAACTAATTTCTCTTCCAACTTCTTCAAGTGTTGATGGCTCATAACCCAACAAGCCAAAACGCCGAGCAAGCACCTCTTTTTGTTTCGGGTTCAGTTCATCTAACCAATTAACAAGCGAGTCTCGAATATCGTCATCTTGAGTTGAAAATTCAGGATCGGAATTATTCGCATCAGGCAAAATATCCAGTAGCGCTTTGTCTCCATCTCCACCAATCGGTGTGTCTACTGAGCTAATACGTTCATTTAAACGCAACATTTTATTGACATCATCAACCGGCTTATCCAGCTCTGCCGCAATTTCTTCTGCGGTCGGTTCATGATCCAATCGTTGGGAAAGTTCACGCGCTGTACGTAAGTAAATATTCAGCTCTTTAACCACATGGATGGGTAAACGGATCGTCCGAGTTTGGTTCATCAATGCTCGTTCGATGGTTTGTCGAATCCACCAAGTCGCATAAGTTGAAAAACGAAAACCACGTTCCGGATCGAATTTCTCAACAGCACGAATCAAACCTAAGTTGCCTTCTTCGATTAAATCTAATAAGGCAAGCCCTCGATTACTGTAGCGACGGGAAATTTTCACCACTAAACGTAGGTTACTTTCAATCATACGTTTTCGGGCCGCATCATCGCCCCGTAATGCTCGCCGTGCGTAGAGAACTTCTTCTTCTGCAGTCAGCAGGGGTGAAAAACCAATTTCGCTTAAGTACATTTGTGTAGCATCTAAGCTTTTATTTGATGCATCGTACTCTTCTCGGAGACTGGTGTTGGTGGGTGATGGCTCAATAGCAGAGTCAGACTCTAGGGTATTGAGAACCTCTGGGTCAAAATCAAAATCTTCGACTTTAGTTACTGCTGTATTGCTGATACTCATAACGCCTCCCCTGGCGAGCTAGCAAGACATTAAAACGTCAAATGTCGCGATATCACTCTTAACAAATTTACGGTAAGTAACGTTGTGGATTCACCGGTTTTCCTTGATAACGAATTTCAAAGTGCAAACGAACGCTGTTGGTTCCTGAACTACCCATGGTAGCAATTTTCTGGCCCGCCTTAATACTTTGACCTTCTTTTACCAGCAGTTGATCATTATGAGCATAAGCACTTAAGTAATGATCATTGTGCTTGATAATAATCAAGTTCCCGTAGCCTCGCAGCGCATTACCTGAATACACAACGGTGCCAGCAGCTGTAGAAATAATGGATTGACCGCGTTGCCCCGCAATATCGATACCTTTATTTCCTTGATCACCTGCCGAAAAGTTTTTAATGACCCTCCCTTTCGCTGGCCACAACCATTTAGCCACCTTATCATTAGTCTGTTTAGGTTTAGTTACAACCTTGTTATTAACATTTTTTTTACTTCCAGAGCCAACATACGCTTTTGTTTTTCCCTGATCAATAGGTTTTGTTGCAGGTTTGCTCACAGAACTTGTGGCTTTTTTATTATTTTGAGAGGTCGATACCGGATTAGAGCTCTTACTCACAGTGGGAATCGGCGGTGAAACCAGCGGTGCTTTTTTCACATTTGAAAGCGTGGCAGTCGTCGCGGCAACTGTTCCTGCCCCCGTCCCACCATAAGCAGGAGGTGTATAAGCTGGGATCCAAAGGCGTATTTTTTGACCTGGATGAATGGTATAAGGGGGTTGCAATTGGTTGTAACGAATCAAATCATTGACATCTTTATCGGTGATATAAGAAATAAAGTAGAGGGTATCCCCCTTCTTTACTTCATAGTAGCTTCCCCGATAGCTGCCTCTAGGAATAGAATTATAGTCTTTATTTAGCCCCGAAACAGGTGCTGGTGTTAGCGTCGTGCAGCCTAACATTAAGCTACATAAGCCTATCAGCCAACCATATCGAAACCAAACACCATTCATTACGCTAATTCACCTGCGATTAAGGGAACAAAACGCACCATTTCGACCACATCCGTTATCCAGTTATCTCCTTGGCGAACAATTTTTAATAGTTGCTGCTCATTCTCCCCAACAGGGATCACTAAACGCCCACCATCATTAAGTTGTTCAAGCAAAGCTTGTGGGATCTCTTGCGCCGCGGCAGTAACAATAATGGCATCAAACGGTGCTTTAGCAGGCCAACCTTGCCAGCCATCACCATGCTTGGTAGAAACATTATAAATATCCAATTGTTTCAAACGCCGTTTAGCTTCCCATTGCAACGTTTTAATCCGTTCAATAGAAAAGACATGGTTCACTAATTGAGCCAGTACTGCGGTTTGATACCCCGAGCCCGTTCCCACTTCTAATACTCGACTAGAGGGCGTCAAATCTAACATTTGGGTCATTTTTGCCACGATATAGGGCTGAGAGATAGTTTGTCCTAATCCGATAGGCAAAGCGTTATTATCGTACGCTTGATGTACCATAGCTTGGGACACAAAGAGTTCACGGGGCAATGTGTGTATAACCGATAAGACTTGATCATCATCAATGCCTTGGCTGATTAAAAATTCAATCAATTTATCTGCTTTCGGGTTTGCCATCGATTTATTCCTTCACCCACTCAGACATCGCAGTAAGAGACTCATGTGCCGTGAGATCAACCAAAATAGGCGTGATGGAAACAAACTTATGTTCCACTGCATGAAAATCTGTCCCTCTTCCTGCATCCTGTTCCCGCCCCGGAGGTCCTAACCAATAAATAGAATGCCCCCGTGGATCTTTTTGCTTAATCATATTCTCAGCATGATGTCGAGCACCTAAACGGGTCACTTGAATTCCCTGCACTTGATCGATCGGGAGATCCGGGATGTTTACATTGATCAAACGGTTCGTCGGAATCGGTGAGGCCAAATGCTGCAAAACCAATTGGCGAGCAATTTTCCCCGCGGTTGCAAAATGTCGCTTGCCAACCAATGAAAATGCGATCGACTGAACACCTAAAAAATGCCCTTCCATTGCAGCCGCTACGGTGCCTGAATACAGTACATCATCCCCAAGATTCGCTCCGTGATTAATGCCACTAAGCACTAAATCGGGTAAATCATCTTTGAGTAACTCATTGAGAGCAAAATGAACACAGTCCGTCGGCGTGCCTTGTACCGAATACGTATTCGGCTCAATATTGGTCACTCGTAATGGCTGCTCTAGGGTTAGCGAATTCGATGCCCCTGAGCGATTACGATCTGGGGCGACAATGATAATATCCGCTAAATCAGCGAGGGCATACGCTAAAGCATGTATGCCTTCTGCATACACACCATCATCATTACTTAGTAATATTTTTAATTTGTTTCTACTCATAGACTCGTTCAACGGGGATCTCTTCCACTAATTCACGAATGATCGAAGTAGCGAAGCTACCAGCATCTAACGTAAATTTGAGTTTGATGGTATGGTCTTCGGCTTCCCAACTGAAAAGTTTAGGAACAAGCGAAATTGCGCGTCGTTCATGACGCATTCGATTACCTCGAATCAAAG
This sequence comes from Vibrio cincinnatiensis, assembly GCF_022113815.1. Taxonomy (GTDB): domain Bacteria; phylum Pseudomonadota; class Gammaproteobacteria; order Enterobacterales; family Vibrionaceae; genus Vibrio; species Vibrio cincinnatiensis_A. Next base: position 154,182 of record NZ_SGOM01000008.1, on the reverse strand, counting down.
CCATGAGCTCAGGCTCAGCATCCAACTCTCGCTGTTCAATCTTTAATGCTTCTTTTTCGGTGGGTAAGGCATTATCTCCGGCCAGAGCGGCTGAAATCTGTACTTGTTGAAGAGCAAGTTGCTGATTAAACTCAGCCAATTGATCAGCAGAGATCAAAATGGCTTGCCCTTCTTTTAAAGCAATATCCCCTTCGATAAAGCGATCAAAGCACCCAGCTTGAATTCGCTGAGAAACAATATGATTGAAGATCCATGAACGGGCTGCAGATAGATACAAACTACGTTGATTTTGATTACGAGAACGGACGTTATCCCGCCCCCAACGGCGAGCTTCCGAAACATTATTCCCTTCTCGACCAAAACGCTGTTGGCCAAAATAATTAGGAACACCTTGTTGAGCGATCATAGGTAAGCGTTGCATGACATCAGCCATATTACTGACTTCACTCAATAACAGCTCAAAATGATTACCTCGTAGATCGCCTGGACGCAATTTTTTGTGATGACGAGTCATCGCTAGCACTTCAATACTGGGGTATTGCGCTTCAAATGCAGCTAAATTGGGGAATTTTCCATCCGGGAGATAAACACTCAGCCACTGCTCGGTGACAGCATGGCGATCTTTTAAACCTGCCCAACCCACATCTTTAGATTTTACGCCACACGCTTTTGCCAACTCATTGGCAACAAAACTGGTATTTTCACCCGTTTTGCGAATACAGACCATGACGTGTTCGCCTTGCCCAGAAAACTCATAACCTAAGTCTTCAACCACTTTAAAATGCTCAGGAGACGCTTTAATTTTTGCTTTTGCGATAGGTTGACCACATAAATAGGCCAACGGGGAGAGAAGATCGCTCATTTAATAATTCTCGTTATTTAGACGTAGGCTCAGAGAGAGTATTTATTCAACTTTAACCAATAAGACGACGGCTTCACAGGCAATACCTTCTTTACGCCCAGTAAACCCTAAACGCTCAGTCGTAGTGGCTTTAACATTTATATTGCCAAGCTCGGTTTGTAAATCTTCACTAATGGTACGACACATCGCATCAATGTGCGGAGCCATTTTTGGCGCTTGAGCTAAAAGGGTGATATCAGCATTACCTAACCGGTAACCTTGTTGTTTGACACGCTGATATACATCTCTTAGCAAAGCACGACTGTCTGCCCCTTTCCACTGATCATCCGTATCTGGAAAGTGACGACCAATATCGCCTGCTGCAATAGCACCGAGTAAAGCATCACATAAAGCATGTAGTGCAACATCACCATCGGAATGAGCAATAAGACCTTGTTCATAAGGAATGGCCACGCCGCCAATCATGATCGGACCATTTCCCCCAAATTTATGTACGTCAAAACCATGACCAATACGTATCATCTTTTTTCCTTACTCCGATTGAAATAGAACTCGGCGAGGGCGAGATCTTCTGGCTGGGTAATTTTTATGTTGTCAGCACGTCCGGAAACTAACGCTGGTTTTTTCCCAATCCACTCTAATGCAGAAGCTTCATCGGTAATAATGGCTTGTTCAGCTAAAGCGTTTTCTAATGCTGACAACAATAATTCAACAGGGAACATTTGCGGTGTTAACGCATGCCAAAGTGCTTCGCGATCTACCGTTTGCTCAATCGTATTTGTGACATTGCCTCGTTTCATTGTGTCACGTACTGGAGAAGCTAAAATCGCTCCGACAGGATGTGCCTGCGCACACTCAATTAACTGAGTAAGATCACCTTGAGTAATACAAGGACGAGCTGCATCATGCACCATCACCCATGAACTCAATTTTATTTGGCTGACTAAACGCAAAGCATTCAGTACTGAGTCAGCCCGTTCTTTACCACCACAAGCACGAATCACTCTTGGGTGATGGGCGAGAGGAAGAGTACAGAAATAAGGGTCTTCTTCACTGACTGCAATCACCACATTACCGACACGAGGATGAGCCAATAAAGCAGCAACGGTATGCTCAAGCACCGTTCGCTCACCCAGCATAAGATATTGTTTAGGGCGATCGGCTTGCATGCGTTTTCCAACGCCCGCAGCAGGAACAATAGCCGTAATCAATGACGTCATCCGCGTGGCTCCTCACCGATAACCCGAAAAAAGGTTTCCCCTTCTTTCACCATTCCCAGCTCATGCCGAGCACGCTCTTCAATGGCATCTAACCCTTGCCGCAAGTCATCAATTTCCGCAAACATTTCTTGGTTTCTCTGCTGTAAATTGCTGTTCACTTGCTCTTGAACGACGATTTCACTGGCGACTAACCGATAGTCTGCAATTCCGTTTTTTCCTAGCCATAAATGGTATTGAAGCCAACCAAATAACAACAATAACGTTATTGCAAATACTCGCATTACATCCACTCTCATGGGCCATTACTGCGCCATATCTAGCGGCACAGTAGGCGTTGTTCGATTAGAAAAGAGCCCACTTATACCATAAGCACAAAACTCAGGCGAGTAAGCATCACCAATGCTTCGTCATGATATCGTCATTTACTGACTCAGCAGAAAAAGAAACAAGCCTCCGCCTAAAATAAGCCGATAAATCACAAAGGGGGTCATTCCCATACGTGAAATTAATTTTAAGAAAAAGAAAATACACAGATAAGCACTCACAAAAGAGGTGATCATTCCTGTGAGTAAAAAATTCACCTCAACAGGCTCACCACTCGCCATCAATTGTAAGCCTAAGTACCCCCCCGCAAGAGTAATAATAGGAATTGACATCAGAAAAGAAAAACGAGCAGCAGCTTCACGAGTGAAACCAAGATAAAGAGCCGCCGTAATGGTTGCCCCTGAACGCGAAGTGCCCGGAATGATGGCTAACGCTTGCGCCAGTCCGACAAACAGTGCTTGTTTCCACCCGGCTTGATATTCATCGCTAACTAAGCGAGCGCGCTTGTCCACATACCACAACAGTAAACCAAAAATAATGGTCGTTACTGCGATAACCCAAGCACTACGCAGGTAAAACTCTACAATATCTTTCATTAACAGCCCGAGAATACAGGCCGGTATGGTGGCTAAAATGATCAGCCACGCCAATTTTGCCTCTTTGCCACGCTCCCCTTTGAAAACAGAAGCAACAAAAGCATTAAGCAAAGTCACCACTTCATGACGAAAATAAATTACCACGGCAGCCAAAGTGCCAACATGCACTGCAACATCAAAGGCTAACCCTTGATCCGCCCACCCAAAAATCGCCGAAGGTAAAATTAAATGAGCAGAACTGGAAATAGGCAGAAATTCTGTCAATCCTTGAATAAGGGCCAACATAAACGCTTCAAAATAATTCATTTTTTTCTCTACTAACGATTAATTGAAAACCACAATGGAACTGGCGTAAGTGATGACAAATTCGAAGCAGTAAGCCATACCTGCTCGATCGTTTGCTCATCTCCCGGAATAGATAACTGTGGACACAATTCATACAAGGGCTGAATCACAAAAGGGTAGTGATAAATATCTGCCCGTGGAATTATCGGCGTGTCAACAGAGACTACATCGCCATACAAAATCAAGTCCAAATCTAACGTTCGGTCTTGAAACTTCTTTGCTTCGACCGCTCTTCCCCAACGCAGTTCAATCTCACGCAGTTTTTTCACCAGTGCAGCTAAAGGCAACGAAGTTTGTAACTCAACCACAAGGTTATAAAAAGCATGGCTATCAAACCCCAATGAGTCACACTCATAAATGGTGGATAAACGTAGTTGCTCCCCCACTTGAGTTAATTCATGGTAAGCCGCTTCAATATGCTTATGCCTCTGAAGGTTAGAACCTACACCAATATAGCAGGTGATCATGCCTGCCCTCGTTCAATGACAACACCAACCCCTTTGGCGTTAGGAACGGCTCCAGGCTTGGTTAATCGAACTCGTATCCAAGGCACAGAGAAACGATGCATAATCAGTTCGGCGACCTCTTCTGCCACACGCTCCACCAATAAAAACCGCCCCTGTTCAATATGTTCAATCACCGCTTGGCTGACTTGAGCATAATCCAGAGCATCTGCGACATCATCACTTTTCCCTGCCAGGCGATTATCGTGTGCCATCTCCAGATCGAGCACTAATTTTTGCTTAATGGTTTGTTCCCAATCATAAACACCAATTGTAGTGATCACGGTTAACTGCTCGATAAAGACTTTATCCATGCTTGTATTACATCCTTTTCACAGGTCGGATACCCAAATTGAGTAAAAAAACGTACTATTGTGGTTAATCGGGATATCATATACCTAAACCACCTCTTGATGCGAAATTCACGTGAGAATTTTTATTTTTGAGCTTGGTTAACAAGGACTTGTAAACCTCGCCTAGCGAAATCACCATTTTGAGGGTTCTATGACGCCATTGGTACTGACTATGATCATTTGCGCCTATTTACTGGGTTCCATATCCAGTGCGGTGCTGATTTGTCGCGTACTACGCTTGCCAGACCCTCGTGCAGTCGGATCACACAATCCGGGAGCAACGAATGTCTTACGTATTGGGGGGAAAAAAGCCGCCATTGCCGTTTTACTGTGTGACATGCTAAAAGGAACTATTCCTGTCTGGGGTGGGTACTATTTAAATATCGATCCATTAATGCTTGGTTTAGTGGGAATAGCGGCTTGCCTTGGCCATATGTATCCACTCTTTTTTCATTTTAAAGGTGGGAAAGGCGTTGCCACCGCATTAGGCGCAATCGCCCCCATTGGATTAGATTTAACAGGAATGGTCATGGCAACATGGATAGCCGTAGCCGTTATTTTTCGTTACTCATCACTGGCCGCTCTCATTACCGTACTTTTGACCCCTTTTTACACTTGGATGGTCAAACCACAATATACCTTACCCGTTGCCATGCTTTGCTGTTTGATAGTCCTTCGCCATCAGCAGAACATTAAACGTCTTTTTACTGGTACTGAGCCCAAAGTGGGAGAAGGTAAACCCTCTAACGATTAGTTTTTAGTTAAATAGTCGACTTGCTCACCAACCTTAAATCAACACGAACATCTTTGCCGCTAGCAGAGCGACTTCGGCAGGAAAAACATACGGTCACCAAAAGTGACCGCAGTATAATTAAATAATTGCGGTAAGTTGATCAATCGGCCAACGAGGTTTTGCTTCAATACTGAGTTCTGTCACATCGCCATTTTTTAAACGCTGCATTCCTGCATAGGCGATCATCGCACCATTATCAGTACAAAATTCGGTACGAGGATAATAGACTTCTCCCCCTACTTTTTTCGCTAACGTGGCCAATTCTTGACGCAGTTGTTTGTTGGCACTCACACCTCCTGCAATCACAATACGCGTCATTCCGGTTTGCTCTAATGCACGTTTACACTTAATCACTAATGTGTCACACACTGCCTCTTGGAAAGCGTAAGCAATATCAGCCCGAGTTTGTTCATCATCACCATTAGCCGCGATAGTATTGGCCGTGAAAGTTTTTAGCCCTGAAAAGCTCATATCTAATCCTGGACGATCCGTCATTGGACGAGGAAACTTAAAACGACCAGGCGTCCCTTTTTCAGCCAAGCGAGCCAATAGTGGACCACCAGGGTAATCAAGCCCCATCAGCTTAGCCGTTTTATCAAACGCCTCACCCGCCGCATCATCAATCGACTCACCTAAAATGGTATAATCACCAATACCTTTAACTTCCACCATCATAGAATGCCCACCTGAAACCAATACGGCAACAAACGGAAATGGGGGCGGATTATCTTCTAACATTGGAGCCAGTAAATGCCCTTCCATATGGTGAACGGCCACGGCTGGCACATTCCAAGCGTAAGCCAAACTGCGCCCAATGGTTGCACCGACTAATAAAGCCCCCACCAAGCCCGGCCCAGCGGTATAAGCCACACCATCAATATCATCAGGGGTGACATTTGCCTCAGCCATCGCCGCTTGAATCAAAGGAATGGTTTTTTTTACATGGTCACGCGAGGCAAGTTCAGGCACCACACCGCCATAATCGGCATGCAGTTTAACTTGGCTATAGAGCTTATGAGCCAACAAGCCTTGTTGATCGTCATAAATCGCAATTCCTGTTTCATCACAAGACGTTTCAATTCCAATAATGCGCATAGTCTTCTCAGCACGCTGTCTGCTATCAATAAAAATTGCGCTCATGTTACCTCGCCTTTACGTCACAAACAAATTTTGCGCAGACAGTAAACAACAAAGTGCTTTACAAAAGGATAGTGATCGGATTAAAATTCGGCACCATTTTTGATCAAGCTGGTTCTCGTCCTAGTTAACAGATTATCTTGTTACTTTGGTCACAAAATGCCAGCGTTAACGAATTAACCCCTGAGGTGAAAGGCATATGCCAATAGTTAAAGTACGTGAAAACGAACCGTTCGACGTAGCACTACGTCGTTTTAAGCGCTCTTGCGAAAAAGCAGGTATCCTTTCTGAAGTGCGTCGTCGTGAGCACTACGAAAAACCAACTACTGTTCGCAAACGTGCTAAAGCAGCTGCTCAAAAGCGTCATGCTAAGAAGCTAGCTCGTGAAAACGCTCGTCGCGTTCGCCTGTACTAATAACTGACTCTCAAAAAGGAATCAGTTATGGCTCTGATTGACACTCTCAAAGAAGAGCAAAAATTAGCGATGAAAGCCAAGGACAAAGCGCGCCTTGGCACTATTCGTTTAGCCCTCTCAGCCATTAAGCAACGAGAAGTTGACGAGCAGATCACTCTGAACGATGACGACATTATTGCTGTGCTCACTAAGATGGTTAAACAACGTCGTGACTCTGTTGCGCAGTACGAAGCAGCGAATCGTCAAGATCTTGCTGATGTGGAAACAGCAGAAATCACCGTCCTTGAGGAATTTATGCCTCAACCTTTGACTGAAGAAGAAGTTACAGCATTAATTGAACGTGCAGTAACAGAATCTGAAGCCGCAGGCATGCAAGACATGGGTAAAGTGATGGCTCTTCTGAAACCACAAATTCAAGGGCGTGCAGATATGGGTAAAGTGAGCGGTTTGGTTCGCGCTAAACTCGCTTAATCCCACACCCAATTGCATCAAGCCGTGCTATCTTCTGGTAAGCACGGCTTGTTCGTATCTACACTTTTTGTTTTTATCTCTTTTTTAGGTTGTATGGCAGGACAAATCCCCCGTAGTTTCATTGATGATCTGCTTGCTCGACTCGATATTGTCGACATCATTGACGCACGCGTAAAACTTAAAAAAAAGGGGAAAAATTACAGTGCTTGTTGCCCTTTCCATAATGAGAAAACCCCTTCTTTTAGCGTTAGCCAAGAAAAACAGTTCTACCACTGCTTTGGTTGTGGTGTACACGGTAATGCGATCGATTTTCTCATGGAATATGAACGGCTTGAATTTCCAGAAGCGATTGAAGAACTTGCCTCATCACTTGGGCTAGAAGTTCCTAGAGAAACTCGCCCCGGCGGCCCTTTTAATCAACAAGCACCACGCAGCAACAGTGAAGAAAAGCGAACCTTATATGACCTTCTGGGTAGCATTGCACAATTCTATCGCCAACAATTAAAAGCTCCCGCTAGCCGCCAAGCGATTGAATATTTAAAAAATCGAGGTTTATCCGGCGAGATCGTCCAAAAATTTGGCATCGGTTATGTCGCCGATGAATGGGATCTTATTCGTAAAAACTTTGGCCAAAGCCGACAAAATCAAGAGATGCTCGTGACTGGCGGTATGCTGATCGAAAACGACAAAGGCAATCGCTATGATCGCTTTCGTGGTCGAATCATGTTCCCCATACGAGATCGCAGAGGCCGAGTGATAGGCTTTGGTGGGCGAGTCATTGGTGATGGCACCCCAAAATATCTGAATTCACCAGAAACACCGATTTTTCATAAAGGGAAAGAACTTTATGGGCTCTACGAAGTCTTAGAAGCCTATAGAGAGCCAGAACAAATTTTAGTGGTAGAAGGCTATATGGATGTGGTTGCGTTGGCGCAATATGGGGTAGATTACTCCGTCGCGTCACTCGGTACGTCAACAACTGGCGATCATCTCCAGCTGCTATTTAGACAAACTAATACTGTTGTCTGCTGCTACGATGGTGACCGAGCTGGACGTGAAGCCGCTTGGCGAGCCTTAGAAAATGCACTCGGTTATCTAAAAACGGGGAATATTCTTAAATTTCTCTTTTTACCTGACGGTGAAGATCCTGACAGTTATATCAGAACACAAGGTAAAGCTCGTTTTGAACAAGCAGTAAAAGAAGCCAAACCGCTTTCAAGTTACCTCTTTGATAACTTGATTGAGGCTCACGCCATTAATTTAGGTACCGTAGAAGGGAAATCGACCCTACGAACTTTATCAAGTGAGTTAATCGAGAAGATTCCCGATCCCGGTTTTCAGCAAGAACTGGATGAAAAACTAGACAAATTAACGGGGTTTATGGGCCATAAGCAGCGGCGCAGCTCGTCACTGAACGCTCGGCCTCTGCCACACAAAGAGATCAAGCGAACCCCCATGCGTGAAGTTATCGCTTTGCTTGTGCAAAATCCGAGCTATGCTGAAATGGTGCCCGATCTTTCTAGTGTGAAAGAATTAGCCCTGCCGGGACTGAGTTTATTGGTTGAGGTGCTTGAAAATTGCCAACAATACCCCCATATCACTACGGGCCAATTACTTGAACATTGGCGTAATAGTAAAAATGAGACACTTCTGTCTCGTCTGGCAAGCTGGGAAATCCCCCTTGTCGAAGACAACCAAGAAGAACTATTTTTAGACTCATTGGACAAAATCCTTGCCCAGTGCGTAGAAAAACAAATTGAAAACTTGCAGGCGAAAGAAAGAAGCGTCGGCTTATCAGCCGATGAAAGAAGGGAGCTAGTAGCATTAATGCTAGAATTAAAAGCGTAACCCAGTTTAAATAGTCAGCAACGAATAAATTTGTTAATATACGTGGTTTGCATTTCGCATACTATTCCTTCACCAGATACGAAGTTGGATACCGTCTATGGATCAAAATCCGCAGTCACAGCTAAAATTACTTGTCATTAAAGGCAAGGAACAAGGCTATCTGACCTACGCCGAAGTAAATGACCACCTACCTGCTGAAATCGTCGATTCCGAGCAAGTAGAAGATATTATTCAGATGATCAACGATATGGGCATCAAAGTCGTAGAAACGGCCCCCGATGCTGATGATCTCGCTTTAAGCGATGATAACACGATCACTGATGAAGACGCGGCGGAAGCCGCTGCCGCAGCGCTTTCAAGCGTAGAAAGCGAGATTGGTCGAACGACTGATCCTGTACGCATGTATATGCGTGAAATGGGAACAGTAGAACTACTAACTCGTGAAGGTGAAATTGATATTGCTAAGCGCATTGAAGATGGTATTAACCAAGTTCAAAGCGCCGTTGCTGAATATCCAGGCACAATTCCTTATATCCTTGAGCAATTTGATAAAGTTCAAGCAGAAGAGCTACGTCTAACCGACCTAATTTCCGGTTTCATCGATCCGAATGAAGATGGCACAGCAGCCCCTACAGCTACTCACATTGGTTCAGAGCTGACAGGCACTGATCTTAGTGATGATAAAGATCTTGATGACGATGAAGATGAAGACGAAGATGGTGATAGCAACGATGATGATACCGAAGAAGAAACCGGTATCGATCCCGAGCTAGCGTTAGAGAAATTTACCGAGCTACGTAATAAGTATCAAAACTTACAGCTAGCGATCAATGAACACGGTAACGACAGTAATAAAACTCAGCAAGCATCTGAGTTAATGCTCGATATTTTCCGTGAGTTCCGTCTAACACCGAAACAATTTGATCACCTAGTCGATACCCTTCGAACCTCGATGGATCGCGTACGCACTCAAGAACGCTTGATCATGAAATCGGTCGTTGAAGTAGCGAAAATGCCTAAAAAATCATTTATCGCACTCTTTACCGGTAATGAATCGAGCGAAGCATGGCTTGATCAAGTACTTGCTTCAGATAAACCTTACGTCGAAAAAATTCGAGCCAATGAAGAAGCAATTCGGCGCTCTATTCAAAAGCTGCAAATCATTGAGCAAGAAACCTCACTCGATGTGAGTCGCATCAAAGATATCAGCCGCCGCATGTCTATCGGTGAAGCTAAAGCTCGCCGTGCGAAGAAAGAAATGGTGGAAGCAAACTTACGTTTGGTTATTTCTATCGCTAAGAAATACACCAACCGCGGTCTGCAATTCTTGGATTTAATCCAAGAAGGTAACATTGGCCTAATGAAAGCCGTTGATAAATTTGAATATCGTCGCGGTTATAAATTTTCAACCTATGCAACATGGTGGATTCGTCAGGCAATCACACGTTCCATTGCAGACCAAGCTCGAACCATTCGAATTCCAGTTCATATGATCGAAACAATCAATAAACTGAATCGAATCTCACGACAAATGCTGCAGGAAATGGGCCGTGAACCTCTGCCAGAAGAGTTGGCAGAACGCATGCAAATGCCAGAAGATAAAATTCGTAAAGTATTAAAAATTGCCAAAGAACCCATCTCCATGGAAACCCCAATCGGTGATGATGAAGATTCACATCTCGGTGATTTTATTGAAGATACAACACTTGAGCTACCACTAGACTCAGCAACAGCAACCAGTCTAAGAGCAGCCACTCGTGATGTACTTGCAGGCCTCACCCCTCGTGAAGCTAAAGTACTCCGTATGCGCTTTGGTATCGATATGAATACCGATCACACTTTGGAAGAAGTCGGTAAACAATTTGATGTCACACGTGAACGTATCCGCCAAATTGAAGCGAAAGCACTGCGTAAACTTCGTCACCCAAGCCGCTCAGAAACCCTGCGCAGCTTCCTTGATGAATAAGCGTTAAGCATGAACTAAAAAGGTGAGCAAAAGCTCACCTTTTTTTATCGCACAAGTGGCTAAGTGAATAAAAACTAAGCGCTATTACCCTATTTTGCGGCTAGACAGACACTCAGCCTTCCCCTATAATCACACACCTATCGGCCCCTTAGCTCAGTGGTTAGAACGGGTGTAAACCCCCATTCGTTTACAACATTTAACTAAAGCCTCTGACTACAATATGTTTGCTTGTTGTTAATTCACAACTTTTTGTTTTTCATTGACAACAAATGGTTTGCCATGCAGAATCGGCCATACAGAATTTCGTGCCCATAGCTCAGTTTGGTTAGAGCATCCGACTCATAATCGGCAGGTCCTCGGTTCAAGCCCGAGTGGGCGCACCATCATAAGAAAGCCGCATCATGTGATGCGGCTTTCTTGTATTTAATTTTTGAGTAATCAGGGTACGAGCCATAGAGCTAATAGGTAGCCAACTCACTTATTTCCCTGATTTGAGTAATTTACCCACTCATGACTAAATTACTCAAATTGGATACTCTCAGGGGATTCAAAGAGTAGAGAGCTGCCCATAACGATCTCGAACGTCGTAAACAACGCTATTGGTCGAGATTCCATTCCCCTCACATCCAGATAAGCAAAGCCCTTAGATGAAAGAGCTTCGAAAGCATCAGTAACATCCTTGATACTGCGCCCACTGATTTCAGCAAGTTCATCCAGACTGTTCGGTTTTTCGCAGGCCATCAAATTCAGTAGTTCAACATTTTCGTTCGACAACAGTTGTGAAAGCGCAGCTAGTGACTCAAACAAAAAAAGAGGATAAGACTCTTCAGGTGTTACTTTCCTTTCTGCAATGCGAATCATGCGCTTACGAGCAAGCTCTTCCGATAGAATGCCGATTTTTGCCTTCATCCATGCCATCCTCACTACTAATATTCGCCATCTAAATCGGCTGAATATTCACCGACAATATCGTCTAATTGTTCTTTCATTTCTTGAGAAGGAACGATCAATTTATCAGGATGTTGCTCTATGTCTTTTTCGAGTAAGTCTAGAAAGCGATCGATGTCCTGGTTCCCACAAGACGGCTTTGTCAGCTCGCTAATTTTATCGTCCTCATTGGTCACTGCTAACTACTCCCGATTTTATTGCCGCAATCACGTTCAATAAATCTTTCGTGATAACAGGGCATTTGTCGTTCATAAGAACCGTTACTTCATCACCAAACTTCATCGTTACGATACCGTTCTTATCAACACTTAACAGAGCAAAAGACTGCCTCAAATCAAGAGTCGTGTTACTTTCATTAGCAATAGCGTCAGTCATATATCCCTCATTACTAGCGAGTAAGTTTACAAAAATGGTAGTAATTGTTACCCAAGACGTTTACTTGATTGATCTGTTTAACTTCTCGACGTTTTCAGTGGCATGTTGAAATATAGCGTTCTTTACAAATGCGAACTCTTCCCCTGGAAATCGTTTGTCTATCGAGTTGAATGCATCACTGAATTGAGCAAGAAGGTCTGAGATGATCTCATGGCATTCAGCATTACTAATACCGAACTGATTAGCGGTTTGCTCTATGTGTCGTAAGAAAATTTTGTTGATATGGTATTTATATCCCTTGGATGCTTTTAGACCCATCGACAACTTTAGTTTTCTCTTATTCAACCCTTTAGGACCTACAGCAGGATATGCAGACAGTAAATCGTAGAATGGTGTGAGTTGATGGAATCCATTGGAATCAATATGCACCGAAAAGTTTTTTAGATGACCATCTGTTGCACCAATAAGGTACTGCAAAATCATAAACTTAAAAAAGTCACGAGTATTTTCATGGCTTTTTGTAGAAGCATTCAAAAAATTAGCAACCTTAGAGATGCCCAGTTGGTTCTCCGATTGATACTTTTTAGTTTCAGGAACGCCGAAAAACTGGCAAAAATCCTCTTGATGCCTACGAGACGCGACACTGCTACTAAAACATCTATCGAACCGCTCTACAGCCAGGGCTTTAGCTCCTGACAAGGTAGTAATTATCTCCACATTAGGAACATTAAAACCAAGCTTCTTGGCAATTTGAGTACAAATGAATTCATTCTCAACACTGCTGCTCATATCTAGTACTGTGTTGCTTTGCGCAATTGCATCCATTGCGTATTTGATAATATGGCTACTTAGTGATCTCTCTTGAGGTACATACCATTTACCGTTCAACCTAGTTAGAGTTGTTTTTCGCTGTGTTCCCGAAATACAAGGACGATAATCCCCAAAAAATTGAAGAAATGACTTACGCTGGGTAACGAGTTCATTTAATTCACTTGCCGAGATCTCTCGATATTTCCATCCTATCTCTGGCGGCTCCCTACTCTCACTAAATGAAATACCGCCCGTGCAATCGTGACCAATTTTGGAGAGTAAGGTGAATGCATCGTTGGACAGCACCCCCACCGACTGAGCAAGACTTAATCGTTCTTCTTTCAAGTCAGGAAGCAGGTTGTGAATAAAATTCAGTGCATAAAATGATGAACATTCTCCCTTTACGAGCGGCAGGCTTAACGAGATCGGGAAAGCTGAATCATATGCTAACCACTCATCAGAATATGAAAATGACCAGTAGGTCTTCGACTGTTGGACAAACTGCCCCACGAGCATGTTGTTGTTTGTGGAATGTGCGTAAAGTATGGGATTGTACAAATTAGCTCCCACTTTCTGCTGGGTGGGCTGTGTTTTTATAGAAGTTAATTGCATTTTCTACTGCCAGCATTTCGGCTTTGAGATCCAATCTACGATTGTCATGCTCTGAGATGTATTGCTCTATGCATGGCCTAAGCTCGGAGTATTGCGCACACAACCGATTGAAATGCTTCCATGCCCTTTTATGAAGAGAATAGGACTCTGACAGCTCTGACTGTTTATCTTGCAAAATCGTCAAGAGACTTTCTTTCTTGAGAGAAAGGTAATTGGAATCCTCACTGTAATTGTCGTAATCAACAACCTCCCAGTCGGTATGGTTAAACATAAAACCTTTGGAAAACAACTCATCTCCATGCTTATCGAAACCACACGAAAGGACTGCGCCGATAAGCGACATTTCCTTCAATTTTTTTTCGACGTATTCATCTGATAAGTATTCTTTCTCATCACAGTCTATTGGAAAGGACTTTAAGTCATTGGCAGAGAAATGTTCATTGTAATAAATGGCTAGAAATAACTCTTTTCTAATCTTTACCTTCATGTGTTCAAAAAGTGACCTTTATTGTTGATTTTGAGGATTATAATCCGTTGAGTTACATACCGCAACTGTGCAATTGTTCAGCAAATTAATTTCATAAATAAAAAATGAACAAGAAGCTTGCGGCACTTGTGGGCAAACGCATTGCAAAAATGAGGAAATCTAAAGGGTTAACTCAAGATAAACTCGCGTTGTTCGCAGAGATAGATAGAAGTTATGTTGGACGCATTGAGCGCGGTGAAGTCAATCTCACGGTTGAGAAGTTGTACGAGATTGCGGAGACCTTGGGCTGTGATGTTAGGGATTTATTACCATAATAATTTGACCTTAGACTCAAGGGGCTAGAGAAAGAGTTCAAATAAGATAAAAATGGGTTTCATCGTTCGGTACAGGTTTGGCAAGCATTAGGCTTAGTGATCTTTCTCGCTAGATCATGTCTAGACTATACGCTAGCTGAATACTACGAGGCTGGTGCTGCATTATCAAAGTTGGACTACAGAAAAAAAGCTGCTCATTGGGCACAGTGCTCAGCCTTTAAAAAAGATTCCACAAACACCTACTGGATAAACGCTACTGGAGGAGGTAGGACTCTTCGAGACAAAGTAGCCGAGTACTTCACCGAGATACTAAACAAAGCTGACGAACAACTATACATAAGAATCACTTTTATCGTACCAACACAGCATCAATTGCCACTTTAATTCACATATTAAATTAGTTCCACATGCATTCTTGCTTCAGGTACAGTAGTATATTTATTTTTAATCTTGAGGGCTAATGGATGAGTTCAGTTAGTACGGTATCAGATGCTACTTCTGCTGATAAGAGCAGCATTGGCTTTGACTATCAATACTACTTTTTTCTATGGAAGGTTCTTTGCCTTCAGCCAGGTCAGAGCGTAGGCTTAGAGTACAAAGATGATGTTCATACGGAGTTAGACAATGACACTCAGGTTCTCTATCAATTAAAACATACGGTTCAAAAGTCAAACTCTACTGGTAAACCAACTAATCTCACTAGCTTAGATTTAGATCTATGGAAAACTCTCTTCAACTGGGCCAAGCTTATTCAAGATCCTAACGCTGGAAGAACTCTTCCCAATGAGCAATTAAAATTCATCCAGAAAACTATATTTGTACTGGCATCTAATAAATCTGAAACTAAAAGAAACACCGTTGCATTGTTAATTGAAAGTATAACCAATGGTGAGCTAGAGCCTTCTAATGTTAAGGATAGATTTAGAAAGCTAACTGAAAAATCGCAATCTACAGATATAAAAAAGTACTCAAAAACAATCCTCTCACTTTCAAGTGATGTGTTATATAATTTTTTAAAAAGCGTGAGCTTCGAACTAAACCAAGAATATATAATAAAAAAATGTCATGATGCAATAAAGGCAAAAATGATTGATGATAAAGATGTAGAAAGTGCTTTCAAACTCATTGACTCTTCAATTAAAGAAAGTAATTTCATTAGTATTAAAGCCAATAGTAAGATAATTATCTCCTTCGATGAATTTCATAAAAAATACAGGAAGTATTTTCAAAAATTTCAAAACTCTGAATTAAATGTTTATGAATTTGACGAAACTCTACCTAGCGACATGGGAAATCTAACCTTCATTAAGCAACTAATAGAAATAGATGATTTTGATCAAGATGATTTAGATACCATCATAGAGTTTACCTCACTAATGCTAAAAGCTCAGAAAAATATTAATAACTGGTACTCTAATGGTGAATTGACAGATATCGAATTAAATTCGCTGAAAAAAAACACGCTAAGAGATTGGAAAAATCTATGGCGAATGAAGTATAGAAACTTTGATGAATCCTCGCATAATGCTCTAGCTCTAGATCTGGTTGATAGTATGCGTTCTAAAACTATTACATATGACGTACTACCAAACGATCTAACTATCTCGAACGGTTATCTGTATTACTTATCTGAAACACCAGATATTGGATGGAGAAAAGACTGGGAAAAATATAAAAAATGAGAAGTCAAATAAATTTAGCTCACTGTATTCTTGCAATACATTCCGTGTTAACCATATCTAGAAAAATGTCAATTGACAAAGTGTTATTGATATATCCTCTTGTATATCAGAAGCCAATGCTAAGTGCATTAGCAAGTAAGAAAACCATATATAATTCATTAGAAAAACTATTAATTGAACATCCTGAGTGGTTTTCTAATTTTGATAACATTTACTACAGCACTTTATCTTTATCAATCAACGCCATCCAATATATGAACGAAATGGAACATATTGATATAAGCAATGGTGTTATAACTCTAAAAAAAGACATTCAATATAATAAAAAAATGGGTTTAGATGTAAATAAATACTTTTCTTCTTCCACTTGCATTTCAAACTTACTAAATAAACCATCCGACTACCTATATTTAAATTTAAGGATTACTCTATGAACTACTATATAAACAAAATAGTAATTTGGTTTAAAAATGGTACAAATAGAGAACTTACATTTTTGCCTAATAAAGTAAACGTAATAACTGGTCGTAGTAATACAGGTAAAACTGCTATCATTGACATTATTGATTACTGCTTCTTTGCATCAAAAAGCAAAATTTCCGAGAGTACGATAAATGAAAATGCATCGTGGTATAGCCTTGAAATAAAAATCAATGACGATTTAATAACCTTTGCAAGAAAAGCCCCTATACTATCCAAGGTTTCAGATGAGTATTACTTTACAAATGAGATAAATAAAATATCCACCCCCCCGTACACTAACTCTGATAAAAAGACAATAAAAACTTATTTTGAATCAGTCTTCGGAATAACATCTAACACAAGGGTACAATTTGGAGGTAGATTTTTTTCACCAAATTCAAAGATCTCCATTAGATATTTTCAAATGTTTAACACTATCTCAGGTAATATCATAGAAAATGACTCGGATGTATTTTTTGACAAACAATCAGAGGATAGGTACAGAGAAGCATTACCTAGGATTTTCGATCTTGCTGTTGGTATAGAGAACATCCAGAATATAATAAAGAAAGATAGAGTCGATTATCTTGAGTCAAAACTAAAAAGAATTGAAAGGAAAAATGAAAGAATTGATATCCAATCAGATATCTTTAACGAAGAGAAAATAGAATTAATAAAATTGGCAAAGAGTTATTCTCTATTACCGAACGATATGACTGGAGATGAAGCCTGGACTAAACTTTCTTCTCTATCCATAGATAGTCTAGCTGATAATAACATCGATTCAGAAAGAGAAAAATTAGAAAATTTACAATTCTCAATTTCAAATAAAATAAAAAAACTAAAGTTGTTTAACAACCAGTACAATTCATATAAAAAGTCACTCTCTTCTTTAGAAAATAGATTAAAACCTGTAGAATATCTTAGAGAAATTGATAAAGACCTTATAAAAACATCAATATTTGACGAGATAACATCTCAACTTGCCAATCAAATATTAGTAATAAAAAATGAAAGAAGAAGTAAAACACCACTTAACATTCAAGTCGGTGATAGGTTATTAGAGCTAGAAAAAGAGTTGAGATTAATTACAGAAAGTCTACAACAATTTCCAGAAAATACTAAGGATTTTGCTACTTCAAGAGAAAGATATTTTTTCTTGGGAGAAATTTCTACAAAAGCAAAGATTTTTAGTAAATCTAATAAAATTAGCAAGTCAAGGGATACTAGTGAACTAGAGGAACAAATCAATAGTATTTATATCGAAGATACTAGTATCAAAAGAGAGTTGAGCTGTCGAGCTATCGAAGAATTCATTACTGGTTACATTGAAACCGTTGGTGATTCTTTAGAAAACTATAAAGATTATCTCCCCGTATTTGACTATAAGAATAAAAGTTTAGGTCTTAGAAAACCTAGAACAACCTACATAGAAAATGTAGGCAGCAGTTCAAATCAGATGTTCTTACATTTATTTTTCACTCTGGCAATGCATGATGTAATTGAACAAAACAAATCTTCTTTTGTGGCTCCTTATATAATAATAGATCAACCAAGTAGACCTTATTATGGAGACGAGTCAGAAGAAGAGAAAAAATTATCTAGTAGTGATCAAGCAAAAATAAAAAGTGCATTTAAATTACTAAATAAATTTATAAATGACAAAAAACATAACAATAGTAATTTCCAGATGATTGTACTAGAGCACATACCACGTGAACTGATAGAAGATATGGAAAATGTAAATATAGTTGAAGTATTTAGAGATGGTAATGCTCTTGTAAGAGAAGAGAATATTAGCTCTAACTTTGATGAACAGTAAAAATGTAAAGTATTATAGTGAGGGATTGTTTGTAATTTTGGTTACACTAACCTAACTCATATCTGTTCAATTGTGAGTTATGATACCAGCAGGCAGACTGTATGTTCTAGTAGTGGCTAACCTGCGGATGTGTAAGATCGAGTAAGAGTTACTACATCGAAGTCATCTGCGGATTCTTCTAAATGTTTTAAATCGTTTTCCTATAAAAACCAAGCTCGTCTATCCAATTGATGTGAGCTAGACGAGCAAAACTGTACATATACCTAATTGTTATAACGGCGTACGAAGATATTATTGGCTGATGCGCACCAGATGATTGGTTTATCGGTGTTACCTGATACCCAGCCATTACCAGCAACTAAAACATAGGCACCAACCAAATCTTCAATATCATCAACATCAAATCGCTCCAGAAATTCATCAACGATATCGCTATACACGACCACGCTTACGTCATTCCTACGCATAGAGGAATTTAGCCAAAGTCTCCCATCGTCGGTGTATCCCGTCGAAGCAATTGGTCCCCAAAAGAATTGGACGCCATCAGTAAAATTTCCGTGAACATCAATGTCATCAAAATGAGTAATCACATCGCGGATTTGCCCCTGAACCAAAGGCTCGTTATTGGTTCTGTAGAATGTGATTGAATTATAAGAGTCCCTGAACGCTTCACTTTGTCGCAATCGATGCAATATGCGTCTCAATGTAAACTGTTGAGCGAAGTTCTGTTGAGCAACACCGACTCTTACTGTTCTTCCACCACCTTCTCGATGTCTACCATGAGGATGCTGAGGTGGAGCAACTTCCAATTCTCCGCCAACCTCTTCATCTAGCCTAACAATGATGTCATCACCCTGTTCAATCCCTTCTTCATCAAACTCGCCATTTGGTACTCGAACATATTCCGTTCTCAAATCACAATCTTCCAAATGGTGAGCACTAAAGAATGGATCTTTGCGACCTTCCACGCCTCGATTGAACCAAGCAAACTCCCTACATTCAGGACATTCTAAGTTACGTCTCTTTGCCTCTAACAGGCGAGGCTCTAACTCTATGAAGTCATCGGCATCCCAGATGCGATCATCCAAAGTACAATAAGCGTCTCTCATGTAATCACCTATTTAAAAATAAACATAGTTTATCTGTGGCCTTTCTTTAAAAAAGCAACTATAAGCATTACATACAGTTGAATACAAGGAGGTTGATCACCCTTTTCAGCAACTAGAAGGAGAGATTTTGGGTGAAAAGCGATTCCATCACCGTTGGTGATTGTGATGCGAGAAGATTATATGAAAGACATGAGGAGGCAGCTTGCCTCCTCATGTGAGGCTAACCTAATATCGGCATACATTTATTCAATGACTGCCCGTTATTAATTATGACTAAAGATGTTACAACGCTAAATTTGGCGAAATCATGGCGAATGTTAAAACTATACATAAAGGACTAGGTATACACGTCAGAAGCCAACGGCTAATCATATATAGTGTTATTGTTCTTCAAGGTGATTTTTTCAACAACGCCATTTATTTCCTATTTTTCTATCAATACCTTATATGCTGTTTCTATTGCGGATTTAAAATCAATATCACTAAGCATGTCACCTTTTCGGATTGTTGTTTTAGCGATTAAGAAACCCTCATCATCAAATTCAATTTTACTATTACCATTCAAGAAATAGCGAATGGCATCTGCATATTCTTCAATGTATTCTTCATTTAACTCTGAGGGACTGATACCTTGAGATGGTGATACAGCATCATCGATTAGCCCATTTTTACGATATATAAGTTTTTCACCTGTATCTTCAATAATAGGTAAGTCATGAATTTGCTTGAGCATATTGATTTGATTTCTTGCTGACCTCAACTCGTTGTATAAGGTTTGAACTTTGAACTTAACAACATCACTACCAATAGTTGCAAAATCAGCATCTGTCATTGAAGTAAAGTCTACAGGTGAATAATCCGCAGATGCCTTACTTACTTTTGCCTTATCTATATCATGTGACCACGCATCGAATAAGACTCTGTATGGGTTGGGTTTTCCCCGAACGGTTTTGTTATAAATTGAGCTGGCACTCATTTTTATTCCAATAGCCTCTAATGCACCAACTACATTAGGTACGGTTAAATCCACATGATTCTTTTTAAAACCATAAATAATTTTATTCAACGCTTTTAGGCGTGTTTCAACATTTGAATTTGCATCTTTAAGAAGGCTCTTTAGAACGGTATCAACATCATGCTGCATGGCATACCTCCATCAAATTCTCTAATCTCAAAGCTGCAACTAGATACTTCCCTTCCTGTGCTTTGATGTCGTTTTCAATCAACTTTGCCGTTGCTGATATAGCCTGCTCCTTTTCCTCATGACTTAAGTTCCTTAGAAATATTGGTTGCTCACCAATGGCAACAAGTGCTTTATCAACAAACGTGTCACGTTTGAACTTCAAGTTTTTATCTCTTTCGAAATAGGGCAAATAAGACTCGGACTCTACCACTGCGTTCAAATGTTCAAAGTTAGTACAATCCTCAAAACCGATACTTTCAACGAAATCTTCGCTGGTATTAGTTAGATTCCTAACCGTTTCAAATAGTAAGTTCCCATAGTAAACCTCAGAAAGAATTAAATTCACATCTCCTGAGTTCATTTCCATACTATTCTCCGCTTTCTTAATCAACTTGTTAAGGCTAGCCCATTCATCTGAACGACCATTTGCTTTGAACTCACTCTTCCTCTGTTTTATAAGCTTCCTATAATCAGCTTGCAGAAGAATATAATCATCATTGAGTTCTTTCGCTTTATAAAGAAGAGAATTCACATGCGCCCAAATATTAATTAAGAATGGTTTACCACTGATTAGATATTTGCAATTCAAGCACTTCCCTATACCATTAAACTGTGCAGCATCTTCATCACGACCTTCATGACAAAGAGTCCCTGAGTTCGGGCATATTCCCAATGCATTAGAGTTCCAGCTACGTTCTTGAACGTCTCCCCAAGACGTTAGATAGATATCAGGGACGTAAGCAATCTGTCTCGCTTTCTCGATATCCGATGTCTTCAGCTCTTCTGTAAGCGCTAACTCCATCTTGCTGCTTATTTTAGCTTGAGCTTCAGTAATTCTGTCATTTATATAGCTCTTATCATATTTGGTATAACGGTATGTAGTTCTTACGTTGGCGTGGCCAGCGATTAACTTAGAAATGATATGAATAGGCACACCAAACTCTTCGAGCCTTGTAATTCCTGTAACTCGTGTACAGTGCGGCGTTAGATAGCTGATGTAAGAGTTACCACCGCCAACATTATTTCTAAATTTTTCAAGTTTCTCTTGAGATATTACAGAGTAATCAGCTCCCTCAGCATCAAGACGGCACTGGATCTCCATCATCAATTGGTTCCACATCTTTGTAATCAACAGCTTAGTTGGTGGGAAATCTCTACTTTTTTCATCAGAATTCAAATTACATCTAAACAAATAGAAGCGTGAAGGTGTAATTTCTAAAACCGCAGCAGTTGGCTTGCCGCCTAGGATAGTTTGAGGTCTATCAAGATCTTTCATAGCAGCAGGAGATTTAACGGGATGATGTTTGTTCAAAAACTCTAACTGTCGTGCATATATAGCAAGTGCATCTGCATGATGCCAAGGAATGGTATACCCACTAACCTCACTGAAAGCTACACTCCTATCTGCTGTCTTATTC
The DNA here is from genome assembly GCF_022113815.1 of Vibrio cincinnatiensis. Taxonomy (GTDB): domain Bacteria; phylum Pseudomonadota; class Gammaproteobacteria; order Enterobacterales; family Vibrionaceae; genus Vibrio; species Vibrio cincinnatiensis_A. Next base: position 132,127 of record NZ_SGOM01000008.1, on the reverse strand, counting down.
GTGTTGATGTACATGTAGGCTTGTCTAACTATGGGGGAGCCATTTTCATCAATATTTTTACTCTGTATAGCTTCCCTTACTAAGCTAATGTCACGCTTAACAAACCCTCGGTCTTGATTAACTGAATACCTCGATTTCCAATAACCTGCATGACCACTGTCGTTTGGTATCCATCGTAAACTGTCAAAGTCATAACGATAGTCGTCACCCTCACCACTATCTAACACTTGAGCCTGAATTATTCTTATCGGCAATAGAAAAACCAAAGCCAATAAATTATTCAAGGTTGGGTTAAATACACTATTACCTTCATCATCAATGAAATATTGATCTTTCAGCGTCTTTGCCCACTTATATTCCTCGTCAAGCAAGATATCAATGGCTAGTTGGTGGACTCTCATTGGTATCACCGCTTTAGGTGTTTCGTCTTTACTAGAACCAGTACTTTTCTTGAAAACCTTATCTCTCTGAATACGATCCCATTCATAATTATCAAATAGAGGCTCGAAACCATTCTCAGGATCAATGTTATATTCATTCATCGCCCAAAGCATCATATCTCGGATGTACATGGACTTCGCTCTAACACTCGCTTTAACTTCATTCTCTAGATAGTGAAGAAAACGTTGAGAACCTCTACGTCCCTGAACTAAAAGCTCAGTTAGCTCATCGACTGTATGAATACACTCAATTCCCAGCACATTCTCAACATAATCAAGCAAGTTATAAAATGCTGAATTTTGCCCCTTCTGGGTCTTTAAAATAAGCGTATCAATGTAAGATTCATTAATCTTTACAAGAAGAGAATATGTAGCTAACTGCTCTTGACGGCCTAGAGATTTGACTTTTCCACGAGCAATACTTCTACCTTGAGGTTTAATAAGATCGTCAGGAACAATCTTCTCTAAAATACCTTTCGGAACTTCAGTTTCGTTAAACTCATAGATTGTTCTTAGAAAAGCAGTTATGCCGTAAAGATCCCTCCTTGTAAGGCTATTTGATTCATCGCCTCTGTTTCCTTTGAATAAATCATAATTACTCACGACCAAATCAAAAAGGTATTGAGCATCTGCTATTTTCAATTCCTTAATACGATATCGCTTGTAAAATAACGAATAGAGCCTAGCGAAGAGCCTTCCCTTTTGTCTTGGTGCAGAGTTGTCACCATAAGATGAATTGTGCTCATCAAATTCATCCACAAACTTTTGAACATCTGGACTAGACTTAGTAGCCAAAGCCGTTAAATATGAGGCTGACCAATTGAACTTGGCAAAGTTGTAGAATTCAGAGAAGCAAACTTTCCTGCGTAGCATCTCATCATGCAGTTTTTCTGAAAAAATATCTGGTAATGATGTAGCATTTAACACCAAGAAACACTCAATCAATTTCGTGTTGCTTAACTCTTTTATGCCCGTATCTTCGATGTATTTTAAGACAGTTGATTTTGTGATTTTCAATTTAGACCTACATACCTTTTAGAGACAATAGATATACACCTGCAACATTTTTCAAAGCTTCGTCGATTGCTCGTTTATTCGCTGATTTATATATTTCTTGTGACATGATACTTCTATGGTTCATCATATCTTGAAGTACTTTTGGAGGTACGCCAGCTTCCTCCAAAATTGATGCAAACCAATGCCTCATAGAGTGCGGTGCAATCCCGTTCTTTGCACCATACTCAACATAATATCCTAATTTTTGAAGTCTCTTACATGCTTGTTTAAATGCTTTTAAATAAGAGTTAATAGACATCGGTGCACCAAGATCATTCACATCTCCAGTTTTTACAAAAAAGAATGGATGCTCATACCCATACTTGGCTTTATAGTCTCTCATACAGATTTCTCTTTCATGCATATACTGTTTGAACAACTTAACGAATAATATTTCAGCATCTTCATGAATTAATCTAATTGGTGTTGTGTAGTCTTTATCAAGAGCCAAGTCTTTCCACCCAGCATAATAAGAGTTAGAGTTGTTCTCGTTATCTCTCGGTAATAGGCCACGCTCCAAAAGATACTCTGCTCGACTTTTATTTTTATATGGAGGGATATCACAACTCGATTCTGATGGGTGATGAAGAGAGATTTCAAGCTTCCCCGAGCTAGGGTAAATATTGAAATCGTTGAACCATAAATGGAACGGCTCACTCTCTCTTAGCCCACCAAAAATCAAGAGCATTGTAATCATCTTAGCACCAATATTTTCTCTTCCATTTCGCAGTTTGAATCCTTCATTTAGAAGTGGCTCAATCAAATCCTCTGGGAACTGGGACACCTTGTTGGAGGTTGTGGTAGTACTCTTGGAAAACTTGAATATGTGATCTGTTGAAGTCGCCTGTAGCCTAGCAGCAACCTTATTAACGTCTGTAACGTGGCTCAGGAACGAGTTATTCTTAACTTGGCTAGCACGAAAGAAATACTCCTTATGTATCTTAGAAGGTGACTTAGGCAGGGTGCCATTCAATCCTATGTAGCGAGAGAAATCTAGAATGTAACCGACATTCCTTCTGACTGTTTTTGCGCTGCTTGGAGTCCAACCCAAACCAGAATCTCCAGATAATGAGCACTGAATAAAGCCCCTTATGGTGTCAGCAACATTGTTGTCATTCTTGTAGGTAGGAGCCTTCTCAACACAGAAGTCGTAGAATAAGCCAATTGCTCGGGCTACCTGACGTTGCCAAGACCCGCTGTTACTATTTGTCTCGAAGTAGTTGATTAGCTCTCTAAATACGATTGGCTTCTCTGAGCCAAGAGGTTTGATGTAAAGGACGATAAAGTGATTCGTCACTCCACTCTTGAGCTTTATTTTCTGCTTTACCGTAACATGGTGAACAGGATGAGCGTAAGATTGCTTCCTGAACTTCATTCACCTAACCTCTCTTGCTTACAATGATTAACTATCTTCCATCTTCTTGTTGTAAGTTGTAAGGGATTAACACTTAAACTTACTTGAACAATAATACAGTTTAACTTATAGTTATCAAGACTATTGTTGGAAGTTGTTGTAAGTACATTATAGGTTATATACGAGCAGTCGACTCATAATCGATTGGTCCCCAGTTCAAGTCTGGGAGGGGCCACCAAATTCTAGAAGGTTAGTAAGCGTAGTGTTTACTAACCTTTTTTTGTACCTGACGATTTTGGGTCAGGTAAGCCCCGCTCACGCACTCTTCTCTGTCTTCTTCCAATACTAATCCGAATACTACGCTGTTGCCAAATGTGTCGTTCTGGCTGATAAATACCTCCCATAGAGAACAAAAAGAGAGATTGGACTATCAAACTAACCATAAGTAACTTAAATTGCACTTATAGATAATTTCTTATACAGTCACTACAAAAGTGAGTTATAGTGAACTTATATATTAAGACGAACCCAACAGTGACAAAAGTACATTAAAAGGCACTTATGAGAAAAGGTAAGATGGTAAAGGCACAACCTATGCCTGATTTGAATACCGAGTTCAGTATGGAAACGCTGGGGAGCGCCATTCGCTCAAAGCGCACCGATAGAGGCTGGCGTATTGATGATCTCGCTTCAAAAGCCAACTTATCTCGTAGAACAGTCATGAAAGTAGAAAAAGGCGATACCAGTGTCACCTTTGCCAATGTACTCGTCCTCATGGACATCTTAGGGCTATCTTTACGCCTTATCGATTTAAACCTATTTGTTCGTCCACATAGCCAAATAACCTCCCAAGTTGAAAACAGCGTGAGAAGCAATGAAGACGGTTGGTATGAGTAAGTTACAACAGTTAGACGTGTTTATCGGTACGAATACCAAAATTGGTCGTTTGATTCTTCCTGTCGGGACAGAAACCGAGTTCTCATTCATCTATGAAGATGAATGGAAACACACTGGTTTCCCAATTTCGCCACACATCCCTTTCGATGATAAGGCTTCGCCACGTAGTATTGAGAACTACCTCAGAAATCTCCTCCCTGAAGGAGAAGCCTTTGAGGAGATGATACAAAACACGACTATCTCCAAAAGCAACACGTTCGGGCTGATTCGTAAGCTTGGTGCGGAAACATCTGGCGCATTATCTTTTCGAGTTCCAGAATCAGAACCTCAAGAAACTAGTTTTAGACCTGTACCTGATGATGAACTAATAGAACGACTAGAGAGAAATCTAGCGCCATTAGTATATTGGGACGGTAAGGTTCGCCTTTCGGTTGCTGGTGTGCAAAACAAATTAAACTTACTTAAGCGCGGTGATGAATGGGGGTTTGGTGAAGGCAAATTAAGTTCGAACTACATTCTGAAGTTTGAAAGCGGTAGAGCACCGTGTATTGCTGTTAATGAGTTCTTTTGCATGACATTAGCCAAGCTAGCAGGTTTGGACGTCGCTAATGTTGCGTTAACTCGCATTGGGAAGACTAGAACACTGATAATAGAGCGGTTCGATCGTGCCTATATCGAGGCTCGAGATGTCGTTCAACGAAGACATGTGATTGATGGCTGTCAGGCAACTGACTTACCTCCAGGTTACAAATACGAGCGTCAGAATGGAGATGAAGGCGATGGCGTATATATGCGTGATGGCGTTTCTTTCCCACGCCTACTGAGCGTCAAAACCATAGACACGGTCATCACTAACCTAAAGCTCACCCAATGGATGCTCTTTAATCTAGTAACGCTAAACTACGATGCCCATGGTAAAAATATTAGCTTCTTCGTCACCCCTAAAGGCCTGGAATTGACCCCTTTTTATGATTTAGTAAACATAGAAGCCATCGCTCAAGAGGGAGCAAAACGCAACTCACGAAGCGGTAAATTGTCTCCTGATGAGGGTCGTGCCGCCAGTATCCCTCAATATTTTGCAATGTCGATTGGAGATTGGGAAAGTGAAGACTTTCAAAATCCGCCGAAAGGTAACTTCAAACGCCCTATCACCAGCTATGATTTAGTTGAATTCGGCGCTCTGCTGGGTTATTCAGGCACCAAAATGGCTTCCATAATGGTAGAAACCGTTGGTGCTATAAAAAATGCCCTGAAGGAAGCGATTGGCCTTACCGAAGCTCAAGGAATCGATGATGGAGAGCGTGAACACATAGAACTATGTGTGTTACTCATCCAAACAGAGTGCGAATACTTGCTAGCGCAAGCCGACAGCGTGCCAGAAATGAGTGGGCTTCTTTAATGACTAATACAGGGGCTATAGCAAACAATTTATAAATTACTTTTGGACATAACCTTCTTAGAGCAATAACTTAAATTAGAAAGTTACGGATAACTTTTGGTATGGGAAAGCCACTTAATGAAGTGTTCAACTTCACTCGTACAGACCAGCGCTTGGGTTGTAAGCTATATCCATACTTGAGGCAAGGACACAAGCGGTATTGTCGCAGTAAAAAAAGAAAGCGCCAACGATTAAGAATACAATTTCGATAAATGACAGATCGGTTTGGTTGCAATTATTGATGCATATCATCTAGTTGATTATCAATCGTACTTATAATCACAAAGTAACTACTGACTTGATAAATGATACAAAGGTGATTTATGAATATCGTACATATTCGTGATAAAGCTCTGGTTACTCCGGAAATTTTTGAAGCTATGGAAGCCAAACTTAAACAACAATCCTTTGACCATATGACAAAAGCATTTGGTTTAACGAATCTCACAATTGAAGAGGTGATGAGCTGCGGTGAAGGAGAAATTTTTGAGTTGGTTGCAAACAAATACAACGAACTTGGCCGCTCAGAAGAACCTACTCCTGTCGAAACCGAAGAGTCGTTCTTGGAGCTCATGGCTCGATTCCGTGTAGTCGGCAATCGCAACATCTACGGTAATAACTGTACAGTGTTCACTCCACCATCTGGCTATCAGTATAATGAAGAGGTTTCAAATACCTACTACTACATGTATGACAACGCTTTGGAGGGTTCGAAGCTGTTAACACTGTAGAGTACCTTCGTAGAGAAATCGGCAGGCTATGCAATTAAAGGTGGACCACTGAGTATGTTCCGCTGGATTAAAGAAGTTGCTGTACCAGTAGCGATTGAAGAATGGAAGCTCGAGCAAGCCGGTGATGAAGAAGTTCTAAACCCAACTCTTGTTTACTTAATTAATCAAAACAACCAGTCGGCTCTAACAGTCGCTTACATCTTTGGCTAATCATGAGCAAAGTAACCATCGGTTTTATATGCATCACCTTTGCTGCCAGCTACTTCACCTACTCGAGTTATATCAGTAGTGAAAAACTGAAAACGGTAAACTCGGATATGGCTCTCAGTTACTTGGCGCACAATCAAAAATGGATTGAACAAACCGACCAGCTAAGAGCCATCAACCGAGGCCAGTTTACTGTTACTTCCGTAATCATTGGCAAGGTAGGAGCAGATTACATCTCCGATGGCAAAGTAGAAGACAAAGGGAACTCGATTTGCTATACCGCTCGTTATCAGTGGAATGATCAAACAAGAGAAAACCCAACTCTTCTCGATGCCAACAAATGCTACTAAAGCACCTATCAAAAACGCTATGTTCCTTCCAGTTGCTGATTATTTTAAACTGAAGAGAACATAGCGTTTTGATTAGATTAAGTAGGTCATCACGTCACTACGACCTCGCTATTGATAAATTTAACTAGAGAATAATGGGGCAAAGGTGAGCCAGCGCTGATCTGGCTGACTCGAAGACGGACAAAACTGTTAAATCATGCGGCATCACTAAGACGGAGGCTTTCGTAATAGTCTTCCGCCAGAGCGGTCATTTTGAACTCAGCATCTACTCCAGCGATCTTTTCAACCGCATCTTTAATTTCCTCTAGATCGACACTGAAGAACTCCTTGCGAAGGTTAACTGCATTAACACGTTGAGAATGGAATTCACGGTGCAAAGCTGTTTCGAGTGCAGGTGCATCATCAGTATAAATCATGGCATGTACGTCAAATGGGAATGGTACACTGGCATCACCAAGCTCTTTAACTCTGTCCATAGGCTCTAGCCTGCGCGTTAAACCTATCTTGTAAACATCTTCTCCAAAGGAACCAATGTTACTTATTACGTACACATGGCCCTTACGAGTTTGTTCCGCCATACTCTTAGCACGCTCTTCTTTGGCTTCAGCTTCGGCCAATTGCTGCTCTAGAATGGCTATTCTTTGTTCCATTTCACTACGTTCTTGTTCATTTGCTTGAGCAAGCTCTTGCTGAGCTTTATCAAGAAGGTTTCGATACATTTTTTCTTCTTTCTCAGCTTCAGCAATAGCTTTTTCAAACTCCTTTATTGCTCTCTGCTCTTCACGAATTTGCTCTTTGATGAGCTTCTGCTCGGCAATTTCTTCCTGTTTCTTCAGGGTATATTGATACTGAAGCTTACATTCTTCGAATTTTAGTTCGATGTAGTCAATATCAAAGCCACACTCCAGTGTCGCAGCCGACTTTTCTAGATTGTTTGCTAGTTTCTCGATTCGTTCTAGCGTACGACCAAATGAGCTTGGAGAAACCTTGCCAATAAGCATGTCACATTCAATATTGAACGCAGTTAGCATTAGCTTAACTTGACCATTGAGGATTTTTTTATTCAAAGACTTATCATTAGAAATAACGGTCGTTTCTGGGAAGGTGACTGCGGTCTTCGCTTTAATCATGTCTTTTTGTTGCTGCCGTATGTCTTTGATCTCTTCAGAATAGCGAGCTGATGTTTCGTAGAGATATTGTGGCATTTCAAAATGACCATGAGCAGTATATTCATCGAGTCGTGAATACAAGTCTATCCCACCCATTAGCTCGTTCAGATCCAGTTCGCCTTTTTCAATATTGGCATTAAGTTCATTTAGAGTGTTTTGGGCAGCGTCAAGAGACTGTTGCTGTTCTAGAATACTAACTTTAAGAGAGTTATCTTGTCCTTTCAAAGCTTGTAGGTCGGCAGTTTCAGCGTTAATTTTGGAAAGCGCCTGCTTTGCTATCTCAGTAGTTTGCTGTAGTGATTCATTTGCTTTCTTTAATGTCTCGTGCTCTTTTTTGGCTTTCGTTAACGCTTCATCAATTGACTTGTACTGTCCAACTTTTTTATCCGCAGAGCGTTTCGTCACTATATAGGTCAGCAAAACTGCTAACAAAGATATGCCTGCTAATATCAGTAAATTATTATCCATTGTTTACCTTAAAACCTCTTGTATGAATTGCTTTCTAAGGGCGGCTCGTTCTTCGCAGCGGTCTTGGTACTCTTCATTTGCATTTGATAGCGCATTTTTAAATGCTTGCTTTGCTGCGGATTGTTGCTGTCTTACTTGCCGCTTTAGTTCTCGCTGAGCTTCGCGCACACCTCTTTCATGCTCTCTAAGTGCTTGAGCTTCAGCACGTTGCCGAGCTTTCTCTCTACGCTGAGCTTCGCGGGCGGCTTGTTTGCTGGCCCTATCTATAGCTTTAACAACCTTTATAGCCGTCCTTAAACCACTTCCTCGTCTGGCCAATGCATTTCTCCTCTGAGCAAATTAAAATTATGCTTCCGATGCTAGCACAACAAAATTGGAAGGGTTGTTATTGAAATCAAACAGATTGCATAAAGTCTATAGCTATGAGAGTGCTAAGGTTTTAAATATCTATGTTTCTCACAGGCAGATTAGCCCCTTACTTTGGGTTAGAAAAAATATTCCAAATGATGGCATGGAGAGTAATGGCTCATGCAGTCGCTGACTCGTTTTGGGGCAAAAATGTTTCAGAGCTTAAATTCATTAACCCATTAGTTCTGACAAACCTAATGGACCTGAGATTACCGGAAGTAATCGCAGACCGGATATGGAAAGGACTAGAACGAAAAAAGACTTACGGATTTCTCCATAAGCCTTATCTGAATATGGTGGCCCTCCCAGACTTGAACTGGGAAGCAATCGATTATGAGCGAAGGCCTGCAGTAACCTCCCCGCACAATCAACATAGAACCCCGGCCCCGAATCCCGCCCAAATCCACCAGCAAAATCACATCACCTGAGTAGCATTCACAACACCCCAATTAAGAAACACCACTAGGTACTTGAATTCTCTTATCAAAAAATGCTGATCGGCAGATAGAAGTCAATTTCAAATCGTTCATCAAGGCTGAGAAAATGATTTTTATGATAGTGAACATAAGCAGGAGTTGAGCGCAATTTATAACGTGATTGAGGCAACCACTTTTCAAAAATCTGGCTCACTTGAGGTAATAATTCGCCATAACGGCCTTGCAGCCGAAATACCGCATGCAATCCACCGGGGATCGTTAGCTGGTTCACCGCCCCTCTCAATTTTACTGGTTTATGAATTTCCAAGCAGGCGACATAACGACATTTATCTAATTCAACCCAAGCGGGGTTTGAATGGTGGAGTCCAAACTGCTGAGTCATATTTCGCTGTTCTTCCTTCGCCCAATGAATTAATGCATTCCAAGAGTCACGAATCGAGCGATTATAACCTTGATGCCGGATATAAGCCGTCAAGCGAGGCTGAGTTTCTATGATTTTTGGTCTTGGTAAGACAAGATTTGCCACTCGTCGATAGCCTTCCGCCACATCGCTATCCTGGATAGGTGCTCGTGTTGACAAGTTTCCCTCTCCATGCCGCCATTGACCCGGAGCCACATGAAATTCCGCTTTAAATGCTTTAGAAAAAGAAGAAAGTGAGCTAAATCCGCATTTGTTTGCAATATCAATAACCGGAGTTTGTGCATCAAACATTAATTGGTTGGCAGCATACTCCATTCGTGTTCGGCGGATATATTGGTGTACGGCTTCCCCCACAACACGTTTAAAAACACGGTGAAAATGTTGTTCTGAATATGCGGCTAAGTCGGCTAATTTCTTTGCTGACAAGTCATTCGCAATATCTTGATGAATGTAATAAAGAACATCATTGATACGCGAAACATGCTGTGAATTCATCGGTTAAATAATACCCATAAAGATGCATTTGAGCATAAATGGACAAACAATTTTATGCTACCAATCGTACTATGCGAGGCATAAAAATAGAATACAGGAATCAAACATGGACATCGCAGAGTCGTTACAACAAGTGAAATCATCCTATATCCGTGAAATCCTCGCGGCGGCCAGTGATAGCAAGGTGATCTCTTTAGCGGGAGGGTTACCGGATGAAGCAACCTTTCCCATTGAGCTAATGCGATCCACACTCGTGGGGCTAGCCGAGCATCCTCACGTTTTTCAGTATGGTGCAACCGCAGGTTATAGCCCACTCATCGACTTTCTAAAAAATGCGTTTGCTCTGCCCGCAAGCCATGAGGTCATGATAACAACAGGATCACAGCAAGGGTTAGATCTCATTGCTCGAGCTTATATTAACCCTGCAGATAAAGTTGTTATGGAAGCACCCAGCTACTTAGGTGCAATGCAAGTGTTTGGGTTAGCTCAAGCTCACATTGTCACGGTTACGCAAACACCTGAAGGACCAAACCTTGAAGAGTTAGCACAGTGCTTCCAATCTCAACAGCCTAAAATGTTTTATGCTGTCCCGGATTTTCATAACCCCACAGGCATCAGCTGGAGTTTGAATACACGTAAAAAAGTAGCTGAACTCTGTAAAATATTTAATGTCGTTTTAGTGGAAGATGTCCCTTACCGTGAATTACGTTTTGCCGGTGAAGTCTATCCATTGGTCTCTGACTTTTGTCCAGAACAATCCATTGTTCTGCGCTCTTTCTCTAAAATAGCCTCTCCGGGTCTAAGATTGGGTGCAGTTTCAGGCTTATCATCCTATTTAGCGCCAATGATTAAAGTTAAACAAGGGGCCGACCTTCATTCCAGTGTTCCTATGCAAGCCTTGCTACATGGCTTACTCGCCAACCCTAAATTTCCGGAACACCTCGAGCAGATTCGTACACTATACCGTGCACGTTATGAGGTGTTATTTAATGCTCTGAAAAGCGAATTACCTGAAGACTGTGAACTGAACCCTATAGATGGCGGCATGTTTATCTGGCTCTCCATTCCTCAGTGTGACACTTTTGAACTGGCTAAACAGCTACTGGCTGAAGGGGTTGCGGTTGTTCCTAGCCCTGTTTTTTACCCTGACCCAGATGAAGCCCCTGCGGCGTTGCGGCTTAATTTCACCAATTCAACTGAACAAGAACTAATGAAAGCTGCTCACTGTTTAGCTTCCGTATTAAAACAGCATTAACTGATGGCTTAGGGGAGAAAACCTCCCCTTTCATCTACCAATTCATTTAATTCAAAACCAAAACAACCAAAAAGTTAGCAAAATACAGAAAAAACAACCGATATAAGTCTAAAAATAGGATGATTTATCCAAATTGTGAATAAAAACAGCACCCATCCAAACCGCCAGAGAAAATCAAAATATAATTTCATATTTAATATAAAAATTAAACTTAAAACCCACAAATAGAGCGATTAACTAGATATAAAAACTATAATATCAAAATTAATTAAACAGATATTTCAAAAATAACAAAGGACGTTATCATACTCACAAGCTCACTCCATTGAGACGACATTCCGTTTGAATGCCAACCCATCGAGTAACACGACATCTCTGTATTTGCCCTTTCTTCAGTGGCGATACACGACGGATTACCGATGTTGTTCACATCATTGTTCATCTAACAATGGAAAACATGAGCTCATCGCACGGTAGTGTGCATTGACTTTATCGATGTTATTTTTGCGAGAGTGGTATGTTGGAAAGTATCGGAATTATTAATCTTTGGGCCTATTTAGTCGGCGTCTTTTTGATTGTGATCGTCCCCGGCCCTAACTCTATCTTTGTATTAACGGCCAGTGCTAAACATGGGGTGAAAGGCGGGTATAAAGCGGCTCTTGGCGTGTTTACTGGGGATGCTTTACTGATCTTTTTAGCTTTTTTAGGGGTGGCGACTCTCGTTAAAAATTCACCACTGCTCTTCCATGTTATCCAATATATGGGGGCGGCATACCTCTTCTATCTTGGAGCGAAGACCATTATTCACAGCTTCCGCCAACGTGCTCAAGTCATAGAACGTAATGAGGTTGGCAAAAAGCACCAAGGCCTTTACCTAAAGGCCTTAGGGCTGAGTGTGTTGAATCCGAAAATGATCATTTTCTACGTTTCTTTCTTTATTCAATTCATCGATTTTAATGCTGAAAGCACTGGGCTCTCTTTTTTGGTTTTGGGTTCGATACTGGAGCTATGTAGCATGCTCTATCTTTCACTGCTGATTTTTGCTGGGTTTGGTATTACCAATAAAGTGAAACAAAATCAAAAATTAGCCAAAATGTCTAATACCTTCATTGGCTCGCTGTTTGTCCTCTTTGCTTTAAGACTAGCGCTCACCGCTTAGTACTTGGTTCTTGGTGATTAGAGGCGACACAAAAGTTTCATCGCTATGCAGCGTTACTGACATTAACCACTTTTAGCATAACGTCACGATCACAGTTAGTGAGGACGTTATGCTATCCACCAGCCCGTTTAAATTACCCCGTAAAACACCTTTTGGCCTTGCTGAACATTTTGCTGAGTGGGCAACTGGTCTGAGTAAACTGGATGAGTTTTATACTCAACGTCCCGCTCAATGCAATACCGCACAATTTTTACGCTTCACTCTTGATGTCTTAGGGATTGCCTACCAAGTCCGTAAAGGTGCTCTTTCCCACATACCGGAAACAGGCGCAACGGTGGTGGTAGCCAACCATCCATTAGGCTGTGTAGAAGGCATCATCTTAGCGGAACTATTATTGGCGAGACGCGGCGATGTAAAAATTCTAGCGAATCACTATTTAAAAACGGTACCAGAGCTTGATGCTCTGTTCATCGGCGTGGATGTATTTACCGAAGGAGCCGCCAATAACACCAATGTGGTCGCCTTACGCCAAGCGCACAAACACCTCGCTCAAGGTGGTGTACTGCTTATCTTTCCGGCTGGAGAGGTTTCTCGATGGGTTGACCACAAACAGAAGCGGCTGGAAGACAGAGAATGGAGCCACTCAGTCAGTCGTCTAATCAAAAAGCATCAGGCCAACGTTGTTCCTATTTATATTGATGGTCAAAATTCTAAACGCTTTTATATGGCCGGAAAGATACACCCACTACTACGGACACTGCTGCTGGGGCGTGAATTGCTCAATAAGAAGCAGCAATGTATTGAACTGTTCATCGGAGAAGTGATTACGTTTAAAGAGATTCATCAATTAGAAGACCACACTCTCATCAACTATTTACGCTTAAATACCTATTTACTGCAAAACACGGATACCCTCTCTCGTAATAAAACACAACAAGATCGAACCTTGCCTCCTGTCGTTGACGCCCTCCCCAGATCGTTCCTACAGAAAGATATCACGCAGCTTCCCGATGAGTGTCATTTATTAGATCACCAAGATTTTAGCGTCTACTGCGCCAGTGCAGAGCAGATTCCAGCGATCTTGCATGAGATAGGTAGAATACGAGAAATTAATTTTCGACATGTCGGTGAAGGAACAGGGCTCGCTCTGGACTTGGATCATTTTGATCGAGACTACCTTCATTTGTTCATTTGGGATCACGCTAAGCAGGCTGTGGTTGGGGCTTATCGCCTCGGATTGGTGGATACGCTCCTACCAAGAAAGGGAATAAATGGGCTCTACACCAGTACTTTGTTTCAGTATGATTCACGTTTTTTACAACCGATGGGTAAATCCATTGAAATGGGGCGTTCAGTTATCGACAGCGCTTATCAAAAAAGCGTCGCTCCCCTATTACTATTGTGGAAAGGAATTGCAACTTATGTGCATAGAAACCCACAATATACTCATCTATTTGGCCCAGTGAGTATCAGTAGCGACTACAGTGAACTTACTCGTCAGCTATTAGCCGACACCATGACTTTGCACTATTATGATCAAGCACAAGCCGAATTGGTCCAAGCCAGTCACCCTCTCAGCTCAACAACACCGATGCCATGGAATGCAAGCTTACTCTCTGCCTTAGCCGATTTACAATTGTTGACACGTGTCATTGCACGTATTGATGAAGGAAAAGGGATCCCGGTTTTACTGCGTCAATATCTAGGGCTCAATGGCAAGCTTGTCTGTTTTAATGTCGACCCTGATTTTAATGACTCTTTAGATGGGCTCATTGTGGTTGATTTACGGCAAGTGCCATGGCCAACGCTCGCACGTTATATGGGAAAAGAACAAGCCATGGCATACTTCAGTCAGCATTCGGTTATGATACCTTCATGAGAAAATGAAGACTTATCACTTGCATGAGCTTTTAACTGCGTTAAAAAACATTCTGCAATGATGGCCAAACCATAATAAAAATCCGTCTCTGAGCAAGCGGACTTTAATTGCTGTAAATATTGGTCAGCCCATGGCAATAGGTGATCGGTTAGCAATGTTAATGCTGCACTATCTTGCTCTTGCTCAAGAAAATGTGCCAATGCCAATAGCATCAACCCAAACTGATCTTCAGGCTCATGATTGGCGAGTTGCACTTCAATACCATGTTGTTGCAAAAATTGGCGATAAGCGAGGGTGCTCTCTCCCATGACAATCCGTTCAGGATCTAAATACACCGATCCCCAAGGTGGAGCTGGCATCTCCCCGATCCCTTCAAATAACAGGCTAAATTGCTCTAACTGAGGCTCCGGTAATGCTTGGCACAAAGTATGAATTTGTACTGGATTTGCCCAAGAAAAGTGCTCGGCTAAATACGGCAAATCTTGTTGTGCATACAGAGCGGGTTCGCTATGGGGTGGGTAGTAAAATAGGCTACCTAAAACTCGGGGGACCACCGCTAACATAAGCTCTCCTTTATTATCGAAAACAATCAGCCTGTTACTCATCAACTTTCATTGCTAAGCACAGGCTGAATTTTTATATTTCACTCTTTGCACAATAGGTTATGTATTGAAAAATAGCCCTATCATGCGATTACATGGTTATCCACCACAGGTTATAAAAGGTGATCCTACCAGCAAACTCACCCACAAGTACCAGCATAGCGCTGCCCAATAGCACAGGTTTTACTTGTTGTTTTTTCAAGCCGCCTAATAAAGCAACCAGCAACGCCAGAATAACCGCAGCAAGGTAAATAAACCAGAACGGCTCTTGCGCATTGACTAAATGGGGAACGCGTTCATTCAACAAAGCCATGTATCCGGAACGCGTGGCGATAGCGGTGATAGTACCAACAATAACCACCAAACTGCCAAGTCGGTAAACCCCTAAAGCTAAAGCGCCCATTCCACCCGAAATCAGCACCGTCAACCATAAATGTAACGAGGTATAGTAACTATTCCACGCAGGAACGGTCTCTAATTGGTAAACCTGAGTAATTGACCAAGCAAACGCTAAACCCAGTAATACCGCTAAACCATTTAAACCTTGGTGCAGTGAGTCGGAAATGGTGAGCCTAGCCTGTGTTTTCACCATGTCACGTACGCGAGAAAAACTTAGAACAACGGTCAACAAGGTACAGCCAAAATAGAGGCCACTGAGTACAATTTCATTACTCATGGGTGAACGTAATAGGCCAAATAGTAAGTTAAATGCCCGCTGTGGCTGCCCCATGTGCAAACCACCAACCGCCATACCAACAACAAATAAAATAAGCGCAATGAGGTTAATTTTATGCCGTTGAGAGGGCGTAATTTGCCCGATTAAGCCAGCAATCCATGCTAGCAACATCATGCCAACCGCAGTCTGGCCTAAAACGGTAAAGAAAACTAAAGGTAATTCATGCATCGTTTAAACCTCTGAAGGATTTTGAATAGCGCCGGTGGTATCGCCCGACATTCGCGCATCGGCATGGGCTTTAATCACTAAACTTGGCTTGGTTAATCGAGGATCAGGCAATGGTGCAACCGCATTGGTATTCCCATATTTAGCTCGTAGAATCTCAATCTCATCAAAATCGAGCGCCCGTTGCGGGCAAGATTCAACACAAACCGGTTTCAGCCCTTGTGCAACACGCTGATAGCAACCATCACATTTTGACATCACTTTCTTCTGCTCATCGAACTGAGGAGCCCCATAAGGGCAGCGCATTTCACAGTAACGACAGCCGATACAAACATCTTGATCCACCACCACTAACCCATCTTCTTGGCGTTTATGCATCGCTCCGGTTGGGCAGCCTTTTACACAAGCAGGATCCGCACAGTGGTTACAAGAAATAGACAAATAGTAATTGAAAGTATCTTGTTTCCACGCATTCCCTACTTTTTGCCAGTCACCCCCACCGTATTCATACACGCGGCGATATTTGGGGCCTACTTCGAGTGCCTTCTCATCTTTACAACTGATTTGGCAAGTTTTACAGCCAGTACATTTGGATGAGTCGACAAAAAAGCCGTATTGTTTCATTTAAAATCTCCTAGATGCGCTTAACGTCGACCAAGTTCGTGTGTTGTGGGTTACCTTTAGCTAAAGCCGTTGGTCGTAGAGAGGTCAAACGGTTAATACAACCACCAACATCCACGCCTTCTTTATTGGTCTGAGCCCATGCCCCTTCTGGCATCGCCGTTACCCCCGGCATAATACGCGGTGAAACTTTGGCTTTAATTCTTAACCGACCACGATCATTAAACACTTCGACAAAATCATCCGTGTGAATACCTCGGGCTTGTGCATCAATAGGATTCATCCATAACACATCGGGCGCAGCTTCTTTCAATTGCGCGACCGATGAATAGGTTGAGTGGCAATGACCTTTAGTATGGAAGCCTGTCAACTGTAAGGGGTACTTACTTAACATAGGCTTATCTTCAATACCTTCAACGGCGGGCCAGTATTCCGGAATGGCGGAGATTTTATCACCCGGTAGTAATTCCCACTTCGTCGCCAATTCAGCTAACGGCTCAGAGTAGATTTCAATTTTACCTGATGGCGTTTTTAATGGATGCTGCTGAGGATTATCACGGAATGCTTTCAGCGCAATATGCTGACTGCTATCTGCCACTCGGCGATCAATCACTCCCATACCATCGGTTTCTGCAAATGGAGGAAGATGAGGCTCTTGCTTGCGAACTTGGTTATAAGCATGTTCGATCCACTCTTGATAACTCCGTCCCTCAGTAAAGGCCTCTTTAATGCCCATTTTTTCGGCAATGTCAGCTAACACATCATAAGTTGGACGGTTCTCCCACATTGGCTCAATGGCTTTTTGTAGACGAACTAAATAGTGATACGAGCCAGATTGGTATGAGTTATTGATCAACTCATCGGATTCTAAGGTTGAAACATCCGGTAGTAATAAATCGGCATACTTCGCTGAAGCAGTCATGTGATTATCCCAAACCAGAATAAATTCACATAAAGATTCATCGCGCAGCACTTTATCGACTTGGTTGAGATCCGAATGCTGGTTAGCGGTTACGTTCGAGGCATAATTCCAAAGAAATTTCACATTGGTGGCTAATCGATCTCGGCCTTGAACATAATCTTTCTCTGCCGTCATTTCCGTGCCGCAAGTAATGGCATCTAGCCAACTGAAACAAGGAATGGAGACTTTGACGGGGTTTGGAATCGCCAGCCCTGCCAGCGGATAGTTAACACTGCCTCCCCAAGTACCAATATTGGTGCCAGGGCGACCAAATTGCCCAGTCATGATCGGTAACATCATAATTGCACGAGAAGCATGTTCACCATTTTGAGTTCGCTGAACCCCCCACCCTTGTGAGATCCAGGCCGCTTTGGCTCCTGCAATTTCACGTGCCAATTCACGAATACGTTGAGCAGGAATTTCGGTTAATGCTTCAGCCCATTCTGGTGTTTTTTCGATCTTATCTTCACCAAGCCCAAGAATATAAGCTTTATAGGATGAGTTCGCTGGCGCACTGGCAGGTAAGGTTTCTTCACTCCAACCGACGGTATATTGGTTAAGCATGGCCTCATCAAGTAGATTTTCTTTAATCAAGGTATGCCCAATGGCCGCCACCAATGCCGCATCCGTTCCGGGACGAATCGGTAACCATTCGGCATTAAATGCGGTCACACTGTCGGTACGACGAGGATCAATCAAAATAACCTTAGCGCCGCTTTGCTCCAGTGCATGGTAAATTTCCGCAATTTGTCCGCCGCCAGACATACGAGTTTCAGCCAAGTTTTGGCCAAACATCACCACTAAATCGGAATTTTTGATCTCAGCAAATAAGGTTTGTTGTTCGGTCCCGTAGATATTCCCCGCTTGACCAAAAACAAAAGGTTGAATTCGGTTAAGCTGCGCTTCTGAATAAGTATTGTGCATATCCAAAAAGCCGCCGGCTAAATTCAGCAAACGTTTACAGGTATTACGGCCTTGTAGATTGGCACCCGTAGTCCCACTACCATATTGATAATAAATCGCTTCGTTACCGTAAGTGCTGATCACTCGTTGCAGTTCATTGGCAACAATAGTGGTTGCTTCATCCCAACTGATGCGTTTGAATTTACCTTCACCGCGTTGACCCACTCGCTTCATTGGGTACTTCAAACGATCGGGGTTATAGGTACGAAAACGAGCAGAGCGCCCACGCAAGCAAGGACGAATTTGGTGTTGACCAAAAATCGCTTCATTTACCCCATCTTCTGGGGAAATTTTGACCGCCACGCCCTCACGAACATGTACTTTAAATGGACAACGACTACCACAGTTCACCAAGCAAGCACTGTAACGGATCTGCTCTTCACTCGAAGGCATTTCACTTTTAGCCGCCAAGGCATTAAATGGCAAACTGATTGAACTGGCCGCAACGGCGGCACCAGAAGCCACGACAGAGCTCTGAATGAATTCACGGCGTGTAAATAGTTTTTTTATTATTGATGTGGACATAGACCCTCCAATGTATGGGTCTATTATCATTAGTGATGACTATTTTCCCCTATGATCATCATCAACTAAAGATGAATTACCGGTAACACCCACAATAAATCAGAATTAACCGCTAATAAAAACCATTATCACCAGCCATTCACGTCGTTCTAATCTTCCAACTTATTGCGCTTGCTGGGCAAGTACTTCGGCACTGTCCACACCCATTACACAATGCAGGATCCACCGTCGGTTTTTGATCCGGTAGACATTGAATTGCTGCCGTTGGACACTGTTCCACACACAGTTCGCAGTAACCCAATAAGCGGCTATGGCACTGGTTAGCAAAGGTGGGTAACAATTCTGTCTGTGAAGCAGGCTGAAGCGCTCCTGTCGGGCAGGCTTGAGCACACTGGCTGCATAACTGACAGTGATTATAATCCACGCAAAGCTCTGGCCACGGTTCATTTAACTGAATGACTGAATTTGGGCAGGCCTTAACACATAAACCACAGCCATCGCACAATTCACGAAAAAGCCCTTCCGCTAATGCTCCCGGAGGACGTGGAATGGTACGCTTTGGCAAGTTTTCCGCTTCTTGGTAAGCCGATTTACCACGAGCCAACATGCCTCGAAAAAGATCACGCCGACTAAAACTGCGAGGGGTATCGCTCATAATTACCAGTGTAGAAATAGAAATGACACGCTAATCATAACGCGAAAAAACAAAAACCAAAAAGTGAACTTCACAACCCTCAGCGCTTTCATCCTTTCTGCTCAGCCCAGTCAAACAAGGCCACAGAGAATAAAATAAAGCCGCAATGCAAAATGCAGTGCGGCTTATCAATAAAAAAAAGTATAAAAAATCACTCAGTAAGAGCATAACGCTCTAACCAATGTGCATAAGGTGCGGGTAAAGTCCAAGATGGCTTATCAACCCCCAGTTTTCGCGCCAGCGTATAAGTCCAGTGAGGGTCGGCTAAATAAGCTCTGCCAATCATCACTAAATCCATTTGACCATCAGCCACCACACGCTGTGCATCTTCGGCTTTATCAATCCCCCAAGAGGAAGCGACCGGAAGCCCCGTCTCTTTTTTCACTCGTTCCGCTATCGGAGCCAAAAACGCTGGCCCCCAAGGAATGTTAGCCTCTTTCGTCGAAAAGCCGACACTGACGTTCACCATATCCAGCCCGACTTCCTTCATCTCATTGAGTAAGGCAATGGCTTCTTGCAAGGTTTCTTCATCACGACCATCAAATTCTATCACGCCAAAACGAGCGGTTAACGGTAAGGTTTCTGGCCATACTTCACGTACTGCTTGCAACGTTTCTAACAAGAAACGTCCACGCGCCTTAGCATCACCACCGTAACCATCTTGTCGCTGATTAGCGTGAACAGAGAAAAAGCTTTGCGCAAGGTAACCGTGAGCAAAATGCAGTTCAAGCCATTCAAACCCCGCGGCTAAAGCCCGTTGCGCCGCTTGCACAAAATCGGCTTTGACGCGTTCAATATCTTCAAGAGTCATCGCTTTAGGTTCTTTCGCTAAATGGCCCCCAAAAGGAATGGCAGAAGGTGAAAGGGTTTCCCAGCCGCCTTCTCCTTCAATATGGTCATCACCTTGCCATGGAATGTTGGCGCTGGCTTTTCTACCAGCATGGCCAATTTGAATACCCGGTACACTGCCGTTGCTTTTAATGGTTTGTGCCAGTTTCGCTAACTCTTGTGCTTGAGCCTCATTCCAAATGCCTAAACATTTAGGCGTGATCCGCCCTTCAGGAGAAACGGCCGTAGCTTCAACAATCACCAAACCAGCACCACCACGAGCAAGGCCGGCATAGTGAACTTGGTGCCAATCATTCGCTACCCCATCCGTTGCACTGTATTGGCACATAGGAGGAATCGCAATACGGTTTTTTAACGTCACAGATTTTAACTGGAAAGATTCAAATAACGCGGACATAACTCTTCTCATCAGCAGATTTAACCATTTAGGAAACCTAGTCTAGCGCTTGCTAAGTTAAATAAAAAATTATTAAATGTTTTCAGGTTAATAATTTTTGGTTATCACATGATCAACCCAATTTGGTTAAAAACGTTTAAAACACTGGTCGATGTCGGGCACTTCACCCAGACTGCCGAACAACTCAATATGACTCAACCCGGTGTCAGTCAACATATTGCCAAGCTCGAGGCGGCCTGCAATTACCCTCTTATCAAACGTTTTAATAAACAGTTTGAACTAACGATTCACGGAAAAAAAGTTTACCAATACGCACAGAAATGGCTGGAAGAAGAGCAACAATTGCTACAAGAACTGGGGCATGATGAACCCTTTAAAGGGAAATGTACCCTCGGTTGTTCAGGCACACTAGCGTGGTTACTCTACTCACCGTTACTTGAACTGCAAACCACTTACCCGGAACTGACCATTGAATTAGAGGCTACGCCTAATGAAAGAATTTATGAACAAGTTCATAAAGGTGCGATTGATATCGGTTTAGTCACTAAGCCACCCAGTACCAAATATTTTGATAGCCAAATCGTGGGCGTTGAGTCTTTAGTGTTTGTGGTACCCAGTACCTATGATCGCCACCTCCCCTTAACGGAACTCCTACCTCGCTTAGGTGTGGTACGTCATCCGGATTTAGAACACTATTTTCATGCTTATCTTTCACACAGCAACGATCCACAATTAGCCAAACTCGACCTCACTTCCATTCCCAGCAAAAGTTACATTAATCAGGTCCATCAAGTTTTGCTGCCCGTGGCAAAAGGAATCGGCTTTAGCGTGGTTCCGAAATGCTGCGTGAGTTTGTTTTCTGAGCAAGATAAACTAGCGGTATTACCCGTGACAGAAGAGATTCAAGAACCCCTTTATTTGGTCACAAAACGCCACGCGCCGTTAGCCAAACGATATGAATTAGTCGTTGAAACCATTCAATCGGTTCTCAATTCCTGTAATCTTTTGTCGAAAAACCACCAAGAGGCAAACCATGTTTAAAGGCCATTTATCTGCGCTTGCAGAGTATTCACAGCTTCCCACAAAACTTTTAGATGTCATCGACACTGTCAAACAACACCTAGCCACTCACCCAAGTAATGGACGCTACACACTCGAAGGCGATGAGGTTTTCTTCTTTATCGTTGATGATCACAGCCAACCACTCAATGAACGTAAAGCAGAAATTCATAAAAAATATCTTGATGTACAGATTGTGTTAGAAGGGGAAGAGCGTTTTGGCTTTAGCCTGCATCCATTCCAAAGCCTCGCAGAAGATTATTTAGAAGAGCGAGATCTGGCTTTTAGTGAAGATATTATTGATGAACAGTTTGTCGATTTATCTGAAAATGAATTTATTATTTTTAATGCTGAGCAGCCACACCGACCCCTTATTGCCGTTGAAAACCCACGCCCAATCCGCAAAGCGGTAATAAAGGTGGCTAAGTTTTGGTTAGAGGGATAAGTACGATTTATTTCTACATCATTCACAAGTTGGATTTTTGCTCTAACTTGTCTTGCTGCAGATTTTTGCTTTAATTTCTAATCAAGGCGGGAAAAGAGAACTTATCCAAGGTGGGTAAAACCAAAGCCTCGAAAATATCCGCATAAAAAGAAAAATGCCAGTCACCTTAACTGATTGGCATTACTCACAAGAAGTCTTTTCTCTGTAGCATGGGTATTTAACTGGCAAGCTGAATCGCCTGCTTTGCGATGAGATAGAGCTTACCAATGACAACACTAAACACTTTTCGAATAAAACTGGCTGTCATATCTTCAATGGCAGTGACTGGTTTTCCTGCAAAAACCAACATATGACCGAGCAAACCACGAACTTGCACTTCCCGTATTTTCGACGCTTTGGCGACTTTCTCAAGATGTCTGGAAATGTGAGGCCGACGGAGATAGATGCCTGTGCTGCTATGGAAGCGAGAAGGCCAGCATCTTTCAAGAGAGTGATCAGGGCTGAGCTTATTTTATTTGCCCAATATTCTGAAAATGAAGCTTGATTTCTGTGTTCAAATTTCAATCTGACAGGCGTATGCAAATATTGATTGGCCCTAATTTTTAATGCTTTCCAGTCTTCCGTATTTGCCGTGTTTAAATAACCCGGATTGTCATCTGCCGACATTGAATGAGCGCTGAGAGTGAGTCGGGGTGAACTGTCTAAGCGATATTCTTGCCCTTGGTAGGGAGCATGCACAAAAGGCCAAAGTGGAATCATAGGGACAGGATCACCGCCATGAGTACAGCGGAATATTTTATCCGCTCTGTTGCCTGATTTTATAGCATACTGTTCCAAGCCAACACGTGGTGCGCCAAATGTGTAGAGATTGACTCGACAAGAATACTCACTTTTTAGCCAGTCGGCACAAAGCGATGCTAATGCTCCCCCCAAACTATGCCCTACAAAGTGAATTTTTTTGGTGTGCGATTGCTTTTAGATAAATGTTGTTTGAGCTGATTTTTAATACTATTGAATGAGTTAATAAATCCTGCATGTGCTATTGAACCATTAGGAGAACCTTTGCAACCAATATTAAAGTTAGTGCTCCAATCATTCGCATTTTGTGTGCCACGAATAGAGACAACGAGTTCGTCTTGATATATCCCCTTGCCAATGCCAATCATCGAAAATGCTTTTGAAGTTCGCATTACGCCTGGAATGACTTTCCTAATCAAATGTATGCTATCTAATAATGCAATACCACCTGTTTGCCCATTAAATGTACTATCCTCTGAAAAAGAAAAGTGTTTCTTGTACTCTCCAGTTACTAATTTAATGTTTGTGCCAAGGTAAATCTCGTAAGGGATGTTTGCTATTTTCGAAGCCAGTTTCGGTGTTAGGGTAGCCATTTTAATCCTCTTGGATTTTTTCTCTACGCTTATATCCCTTAATTCTGCATCTGCTTAGTACCATCAAATCGGCACCATGTGGAACAACAGGGTTTTTAAAATAGTATTGATATTCAATAGAGTTTATCTCGCATTTTGTATTTTTAAGATTGTCCACAATAAGATCAAGCGGCTCATCGTAACCTAGTATTGAATGCCATAGATATATTCTCTCTTCGTCATTTACTAGGTAAATACCAAAGTAAGAGTAAGCCTGATTTAATGGAAATTTCTTCAACCACTGAGCATGAATCATTGGATCAAAATGAAAATATCCAGATGAATCTGTCTTAGTTTTGTCATTATATCTGTAATCTAGAAAGCCGCCTTCAAGATAAACGTCTCTATCCGCTAAAATCTCTCCGTCAAGAGTAAGGTGGCCAGAGATCTCTGGGCTTAAGACATACTCATTTTTTTTAAATAAATCAAAGATGTTTAACATAGTACTTTGGCTTACTGATGAAAAAAGAACTAAGAATAATGTTAGTATCAGCTTGGTGATGTTCATTTTCATTCCGATTACAAATGATGCCTAATATATTGGATGTTCATTGGTAATATGAGAAAGTTTTTTCATTCTGGAATAAATCTCTAATTTGTTATGAAAATAACAAAACTGTTAATTAAAAAACCAACTTTTTCCTACAATAACTATACAGATCTCCCCGAACAAACATCAAAGAGACAATACGTGCTATATCTGGCAACCGCATGAAAGAACGTAGAGGTCAAAAAGGAGGCCATATCTTTTTGAGATTTAAAATATATAGCATCGACTACCATTTACTGAAATCAACAAATTTAAAAGTTACATTCATCCCCATACTCGATTTTGTTGAAAAATTAACAACTTTCGATGTGTAGGGGAAAATGTCATGCTTAATCCAACTCAATTTATGGACGACCTAATCGTAACTACTACCAAAAAATGAATGGTAGTGGGTTAGCGTATGGCTTTGCTGACAAGAACGCGAACTGTTACAAGTTTCAAGTTCGCTGTGAAATCATCGAGTAGATTAAAGAGGTCTATCTTTGGGGTGATCCTAGTCACCCCTTATTTACTCTCTTACAATTGATTTAATATAAACCGTACGCTTATTCGACTGTTACCGCCTTGGCTAAATTGCGGGGTTGGTCAACATCGGTGCCTTTGATCAATGCAACATGGTACGAAAGCAATTGCATCGGAATGGTGTAATAGATCGGTGCGGTGAGCTCACTAACGGGTGGCATGGTGATGATCTTCATTGTTTCGTCAGCCTCAAATCCCGCATTTTGGTCGGCAAAGACATACAATAAGCCCCCTCGTGCTCGAACCTCTTCAATATTAGACTTCAGTTTTTCCAAAAGATCATTACTAGGGGCGACGACCACAACGGGCATATCCGCATCAATCAAAGCTAATGGACCATGTTTTAGCTCACCCGCAGCATAAGCTTCTGCATGAATGTAAGAGATCTCCTTAAGCTTCAATGATGCTTCGAGGGCTATCGGATAAAACTCACCACGCCCTAAAAATAGCGTATGGTGCTTATCAGCAAAGTCTTCGGCAATCACTTCTATCTGTTTCTCACAAGCGAGCGCTTGCTCAATGTGCCTTGGTAAAGCATGCAACGCTTGCACAATATCCGCTTCTTTTTGGCTATCAATCACCTGCTTTTGTTTGCCTAATGCCGTCACAAGCATAAGCAGTGCAGAAAGTTGTGTGGTAAAGGCTTTGGTTGAGGCGACGCCAATTTCAATGCCCGCTCGAGTCATAAAGGCAAAATCAGACTCTCGAACTAATGAAGAACCAGCGACATTACAAATTGTCATTGCTGCCATATAGCCTTTTTCTTTAGCTAGACGCAATGCTGCCAGCGTGTCGGCCGTTTCACCAGACTGAGAAAGGGTAATAAGTAAACTATTTGGGCGTGTCACAAATTTTCGATAACGAAATTCAGAGGCAATTTCGACATCACAGCTTACCCCAGCTAAAGCTTCAAACCAGTAACGAGCAGTCATTCCTGCGTTGTAAGAGGTGCCACAAGCCACAATTTGAACATGTTCAACTTGGCTTAAGATCTCTGCGGCATGTACCCCAATACTTTCCGTAATTACGGTGTCGTGGCTGATCCGACCTTCCATGGTATTGATCAAAGCGGTAGGCTGTTCAAAGATTTCTTTTTGCATAAAGTGACGATACTTGCCTTTATCTCCAGCATCGTGCTCGGCATTAGATTCGATCATCTCGCGTACGACAGGTTCTCCATTCGCCGCAAAAACATGCACTTCTCGGCGAGTGATTTCTGCAACATCGCCTTCTTCAAGATACATAAAGCGGCGAGTAACGCTCAGAAGTGCCAGTTGATCAGAAGCGAGGAAATTTTCCCCGACACCAAAACCAATCACAATTGGGCTACCAGAACGAGCAACCGCGACTCGACTGGGATCGTTACGATCCAGTACAACGGTGCCGTAAGCCCCTTCCAGTTGTTTGACGGCTTTTTGCAATGCTTCAATTAATGAGCTTGAGGTCCGACGTTCCCAATTCACTAAATGAGCAATCACTTCGGTATCGGTTTGTGATTCGAAGACGTATCCCCGTTCACGCAAAAGGTCACGTAATACTTGATGGTTTTCAATAATGCCATTATGAACCACAGCAATGTCACCAGACATATGTGGGTGAGCGTTGATCTCCGATGGTTCACCATGCGTTGCCCAACGTGTATGGGCAATCCCCGTTCCACCAGACACTTGCGCAGCTTCTACCGCATCCGCTAACTCTTGTACTTTACCTAATCGGCGAATTCGGGTTAGCTGATTCTCTTCATCAACCACAACGACTCCCGCAGAGTCATAACCCCGATATTCTAAACGGCGTAAGCCTTCAACTAGAATTTCAGCAACATCTCGCTGCGCTACGGCACCCACAATTCCACACATACAAACTCCATTATGTTATTAATTTTTGAACTAGCCTCAGGCAGCAAGCAAAGGCCATTAGGGGGGCTAGCGTCAAGGTAATATGTCTCGATGTAATTAAGCTCGAATGACTCGAACTTGATGAGATTCTATCTGCTTGGCACACTCATCACTCAGATCGCGATCGGTGACCAAGACATCAATACGTTGCCAAGCAAGCTCTAAGTTCGGGATCTTCCGCCCGACTTTGTCTGACTCAATCATGACGATAACTTCTCGAGAAACATCCGCCATTACTTGGCTAAGCCCGGTTAATTCATTAAAAGTCGTCGTTCCTCGCTCTAAATCAATGCCATCCGCGCCAATAAAAAGCTGATCAAAATCGTAAGAACGCAGAACAGATTCAGCTACTTTGCCTTGAAAAGATTCAGAATGCGTATCCCAAGTCCCTCCTGTCATCAATAAGGTTGGTTCGCTTTCTAATTCATTAAGAGCATTGGCGACATGTAATGAGTTGGTCATCACAACCAAACCTCGTTTGTCATTCAATTGCTGGATGAGCGCTGCGGTTGTGCTGCCGCTATCGATCACAATCCGGTTATGATCTTTAATCAGTTTTGCAGCCGCTTTGGCCAAGGTTAACTTTCGAATCGAAACTTTTTCATTAAATTCGTCAGCCACAACCTCTTTGGGGAGAGCGATAGCCCCCCCATAACGGCGCAGTAACAAGCCATTCGTTTCTAGAGATGCGAGATCCTTCCTAATGGTGACTTCTGATGTTTTAAATTGGATAGATAACGCTTCAACACTCACCTCTCCCTGCTCGCTAACTAAGCAAGCAATGGCGTGCCTTCTTACTTGTGTGTTTCGTTTAGACATATTTTATTAGGATTTATATTTTCGATTCGAAACCAATTATAATCACTTCGAAACATAGGCGTCCATTTATTTTGATCCAAAAAATTAATATTTAGAGCTAAAACCTTGTTCTAAGACAAATCTTAAATCGTGATATTGCCTTCATTAGATGATAGAATTCGCACCCGAAAAGAAAATAAATTACAGAAATTAGTAAAATATTTTGCCAACAATCCCGCTTTAAGGTCGATAAGTTGGCGCTTTCTGAAATTTCACCTCGGAGAAACAGTCATAAAATGACTAAATCCGTTGAAAGACTTTCAGCTTTAAGGTGTTCCACTCGTGAATGAGTCTTGGCAATAGAGAAGAAAAATTTGCCGCTACCGAGATCATTTTGAAGCTAGGCATTACACTAAATTAAACTTTAAATTCATCCTAATTTACTTACCGGAGAGAACTTTCCATGAAAAAGACCAAAATCGTATGTACGATTGGCCCTAAAACTGAATCTGTAGAGAAGCTAACTGAACTGGTTAACGCGGGTATGAACGTAATGCGTTTAAACTTCTCTCATGGCGACTACGTAGAGCACGGCACTCGTATCGCAAACTTCCGTAAAGTCATGGAAGCAACCGGTAAGCAACTTGCTATCCTATTAGATACTAAAGGCCCTGAAATTCGCACCATCAAACTTGAAAATGGTGATGATGTTGATCTCGTTGCTGGCCAAGAGTTCACTTTTACAACTGATACTTCTGTTGTAGGTAATAAAAATACTGTTGCCGTCACTTACGCAGGTTTTGCACAAGACCTTTCTGCTGGTAACACCATTTTAGTCGACGATGGTTTGATTGAAATGGAAGTCATTTCAACAACAGCAACTGAAGTTAAATGTAAAGTACTGAACAACGGTGCTTTAGGTGAAAACAAAGGGGTTAACCTACCAGGCGTCTCTGTTAACCTGCCTGCTCTGTCTGAAAAAGACAAAAATGACCTGAAATTTGGTTGTGAACAAGGTGTTGATTTCGTTGCTGCATCTTTCATCCGTAAAGCCTCTGACGTGAAAGAAATCCGTGAAGTACTAGCGGCTAATGGTGGCGAGAACATTCAAATCATCTCTAAAATCGAAAACCAAGAAGGTGTCGATAACTTTGATGAAATTCTTGAGCTTTCTGACGGTATCATGGTTGCTCGTGGCGACCTAGGTGTTGAGATCCCAGCAGAAGAAGTTATCTTTGCTCAGAAGATGATGATCGAGAAATGTAACCGTGCTCGTAAAGTCGTTATCACTGCAACACAAATGCTAGATTCTATGATCAAAAACCCTCGCCCAACTCGTGCAGAAGCGGGTGACGTTGCGAACGCGATCATGGATGGTACTGATGCAGTTATGCTTTCTGGTGAAACAGCAAAAGGTAAATACCCGGTTGAAGCCGTTACTATTATGGCACAAATCGCAGCTCGTACCGATGCAGCTCTAAAAGCTGAACTGGGTTCTCGCCTAGATAGCCCTCGTCTACGTATTACTGAAGCAGTTTGTAAAGGTGCGGTAGATACGGCTGAAAAACTGGCAGCTCCACTGATCGTGGTAGCAACCGATGCGGGTAAATCTGCTCGTTCAGTTCGTAAATACTTCCCAACGGCCAATATTATTGCGGTAACGACTAACAAGAAAACCGCTGCTCAACTTGTATTGAGCAAAGGTATTGTTCCTGTTGTTGTTGATGCAATCAACAGTACTGATGACTTCTACCGTCTAGGTAAAGAGATCGCTCTTGAATCTGGCTTAGGTAAAAAAGGCGATATCGCTGTGATGGTTTCTGGTGCATTGGTTGCTTCAGGTACAACAAACACAGCTTCTGTACACGTTCTGTAATTTCTTTCAGTCCAGTGTAGAAAAATAACGAAATCGGGGCCTAAGCCCCGATTTTTTATGATGATTCCAACAGATTTACCAGCCAAAAAACTCTTTGTGGTGGGTATTGAGCAGCAATACCATAGGAAGAAAATAAAGGGCACTGATCTGCACACCTAACACCAATAAAGCGCTAATCGTTAACCTCACTAGAAAAAGATACATCATAATTCAGCCTCACAATGTCAGCTCATGGGCTTAATCTTCAGCGATCCACATTTCATGCTTAAGCGATGAAAAATGTGATCATCGCTATTCGATTCTTATTCAGTTTAGCTCAAAATTGTCACATTAGACTTTCGTTATAGTGAGAAACAGAGTAAAGCTATGCAATATCATCGGTGCTACGGCAAATGGCAACTTGATTACGCCCAGATGTTTTTGCTTCATACAGCGCGATATCTGCACACTTATAAGAGCGGGTAACATCTTCCGTTAAATCAGTGATCCCCGTGCTGATTGTGACAGGTAAACTTTCTTCTAACTCAATTGCTTTTCTCAGCCGTTCCAGCACTAAATAGGCTTCTTCAAGATGAGTATGCGGCATAATAACCGCAAATTCTTCCCCACCAATCCGAGCGATAAAGTCAGTACTTCTGAGCTGAATCAATAATTGGTGAGCGATGCCGCTAATAACTCGGTCACCTTGATCATGCCCTTGTTCATCGTTAACTCGCTTAAAGAAATCAATATCGAGCAAAGCCAAACAAGTATGGTGATGATCGGCATACCGTTCAATCAACTGGCTTTGAACACGCAGTTCTTGCTCAAATTTACGGCGATTCCATATATGAGTTAAGCCGTCTTTTTCACTCAGTTCCCGCAGTTTATTCTCTAATATTTTTCGCTCACTAATATCCACAATAGATGTAATGTAATAACTCACCTCTCCGCCTTCAAAAATAGCCTGAATACGGATAATGGTGGTCAACATCTGGCCTTGAGGAGTGGTGAACTCTACTTCTCCCTCCCATAAATGATGAGCAGAAACGGTTTCTAAAACATCCATAACAAACTGCATACCATGATGAGAAAGCAGTACTTTTAGTGCATTACGCCCCAAAGCCCAAGGCCGAGATAAACCGGTAATTTTTTCAAATTCATCATTGACCATTATTACTTGGTGTGATTTATCTGAAATCATCACTGCGGACATCCCACTTAACGCAGCTCGAGCGAGCTTACTTTCCATATTGCGTCGATGGTAATGCAAAATCATTGAAACCGTGGGCAATACAAAGATAAGTACCAATAAGAAAACAAAAATACCTTCTTTTACAAGGTCATTTAAATCACGAGCCGCTCGTTGAGCTAGCTGTTCGGGCGTTAAGTTGATCACTAAATAAAGGGCATACTGATCAGAAAGATCGACCCGATGAAAAGCGATAAGATGCCCATGATCCAGTCGATAGCCATTGTGTTCATTACGCATGGCTTGCCAAGTATCAGGAAACTGGCTCACCAATTCATCAGGAACCCTATCGGCCTTCATTAACGCATGATGAGCAAGCCGTTGACTAAGATAAATCCCTTTATCTGTCACGATGTTCGGTTGTAAATCATCTTCTAATGCGTAGTTAAGTCGATGCGACAAACGCCAAAGATCCACATCAACCACAATATAGCCGTAACGTTGACCAAAAATGGTAATGGGAGTCAACAGTTGCAATGAAGGGGTGTTGCCATTATCTCTTTCCATTCCCCAGATCCCGACATGCTCTTGACTGACTTGCTTAGCATAACGAAGTCGATCATGGTTAGGGGGAGTCAAACGCTCATCCGTCACCGTGGCTCTTTGATTCACGGACGAATAATCGACTTTTATTTTGACCACGCCATTGGGATCAAGAAAAAAGATTGAGTTATACCATTTTTGATTTTCAGCCACAGAAACAAAGATGGCTTCTAAACTGAGTTGATTAAATTCATTAGGGGAACGAGCGTAATAATGAGTGACTTGTCCATGACTCAACAGGTTCACAACCGAAAAAAGTTGATCTTGGATATTCGCGTACTCACGAACACTGTAGTTAAGTTGGTTAAGCGCTTGCTGAGCGGTATTCGAAACGTTTGCTTGGGTGAGCTGCTGATAACGCTGCGCATAGTAGACAATGATGGCTGAGGTGATCAGTACCGTGGTGATGAGAAGAAAAATAACAATTCTAGAAAATCTCATAACCCTGTTCAAACATAAATAGCCACATTAAAGCGAGCATTATAACAGCATTTGTTTTTTACTGAATATAAAACTGCCAGTTCATCACGCTAAATTATTTGAAATAAAACTATCTTTCTCTTCTATAAAAAAGAAGGTCCTTAACAAGGACCTTCTTTTTAGCGGGAGCGAGCTTATGCCGTTAGGCGACAAACTTACCGCCACGGTTAAGGGGCTAATTTGTAGATAACATCGACTCGATCTCGAATGACCAACGTAGAGTCTTGATACGTATCATTCACTAACGCTTTTTCACTCATATTTGCACTACGCATTAACACGGGTTGAGGCGTCATTGAGTTATATTCAATCCGCCATACACTACCAAGCTTAGCTTTAAAACCCGAGGCTAGAGATTCCGCTTTTTTCTTTGCGTCCGTGATGGCGGCCATTCTTGCTTGTGCTTGGTATTTTTCTTGTTCACTGACTTTCAACTGTACGTTATCAACTTGATTAATACCTTGTGCCAAGGCTAAATCTAAGTATTGATTAAGCTGGCTCACCTTCGCCACTTCTACAGTGATACTGCGTTGAGCGCGGTAGCCAACCAACTCTGGCTGACCCGATTTAGGGTAATGGTATTGCGGTGTTAAATAGAGGTTAGAGCTAGAAATATCTTGAGCCTCAACCCCTGATTGCTTCAATTGTGAGGTAAATTCAGCCACAACGTTATCAACTGTCGCTTTGGCTTGCTCAGCATTCATATTCGTTTCAACGACTTTGACTGAGAATTGGGCACGATCTGGTACTGCCGTCACCTCTCCATAGCCAGAGGTTGCAATATGGGGGAAATTAAACTGTTGAGCCTGAGCGCTTACAGCGGTAAAGCTACACAAAGCAATAGCAAACTGAGGGAACCATTTCATATAACTCACCTTATTTAGATAAATGATGTTCTTCCAGCCTAGTCTGACTCTCACTCTCTGTCACTTTGGCTAGGCAGATTTTGATATTGCCTGATCCTAGCGAGGGGGATGTAAATTCTCTGTGAGTTATCTGCAAGTTGACACAACTTTACACTCACTTTCTCGCTATTCATAAACCGACATTACTGAGGTAAAACCGATCGAGCATAGCGAACAATGTCAGTCGATAGCCGTTTCAGCACACCTGTTTCTAAAGGCCAATGATGCCAATACATGTTATTGGTTACCGCCAGCCCCGGAGTGACATTCATCAACGCCCCTGAAAGTAATTCTTCGGCAATTTGGATACGAGGGATTAAACAGTACGCTAAACCTGATTTAGCAAGTGCAACAAACGCTTCCGAGCTTCCAACTTTATGGTTAATCATGGGGTCAAGTTGACAAGAAAAGTGTTCTTTTAAGAATCGAGTATGCTGATCATCTTGGATATCAAAAGAAACAGAAGGTGCCTTGATCAACGTATTAGCGTTCACACCTTGCTGAAAATAACGCTCAACAAAGGCAGGGCTGGCAACGCATAGGTACTCCATCTTACCTAAAAATTCACTATCACACCCAGCCAATGGTTTATCCGCAAGACTGATGGCACCAAGAACTTCACCATTTTTCATTTTCTCAATTGAGCGAGACTCATCCAAAATGGCGAAATGAAACGCCACATGTTCTTTTTCCATCAATGGCTGTAGAGCGGGAAGTAGCCAAGTCGCTAAACTATCAGCATTGGTCGCAATCGATAGGGTTACGGGGCGAACCGCAGGATCATTTCGAAGTTCAGGCATCGCTTCTTGCTCAAGCAACTGAACTCGGCGATACAGCCCTAATATCTTTTTCCCGATGGGAGTTGGTTTCGGAGGAATGCTACGAACCAGTACAGGTTGAGCAAGAAAACGCTCCAATTGTTTAATACGCTGAGAAACCGCTGATTGCGAAATACACAATGTTTGAGCTGCTCGCTCAAAGCTTCCTTGGTGAAGAACAATATCTAATGCCGCAACCCACCGGTAATCAAGCCCCCGCATCCTTCCCTCTCTATAATTAGTAAAACTAATGAGATATTAAAATCATTAATTACACTTATCAAATAAATCTCGTTATCTTCTTTTGCATTAACGCATGGGGAATTGGAGAAATAGTGTGAGTTTATGGGTTGTATTACAGGGATTTAGTTTAGGGGCAACGATGATTATCCCGATAGGAGCACAAAATGCCTACGTGTTAAACCAAGGTATGAGGCGGAATCATCACCTGACAACAGCAACAGTCTGTAGCTTATTGGATATGTTATTTATCTCTCTTGGGATTTTTGGTGGGGGCGCTTTTATCTCACAAAATGACACATTACTCCTATTGGTGACACTCGGTGGAATTGCTTTTCTCTCTTTCTATGGCTACTTATCGCTCAAAAGTGCGTGGCAACTGAATACACCGTCTCAGCCATCAGAACAAGGTATGCTCAATCGATCTCGGCGAGCGGTAATATTAGGGGCTTTAGCCGTCACGGTGCTCAATCCTCATCTGTATTTAGATACGGTCGTCATACTGGGTTCAATCGGTGGACAATTTGCGGGTAATGAACGTTTTGCTTTTGCGTTAGGGACAATTCTGGCCTCTTTTGTATGGTTTTATACCCTTTCATTGGGGGCAGCAAAGCTTTCTCCCATTTTAACGCGCCCTAAAGTAAAACAAACCATTGATGTCGTGATTGCGATCATGATGTTTATCATCGCTGCTTTATTGGTGAAAGGCCTTTACCAAATGTTTTATTAACGCCATTGCGTCATAACTCGGATGTGTAGGGGGATATAAACCTAAAAAAATAACGAAGGCGAGCCTTCGTTATTTTTTCTGTCATGCTGACTGGAATCAGTTCAATTTGTTTAAATGAACATCCATTTGAGGGAATGGAATTTCGATGCCATTCTCGTCCAGTCCTTCTTTAATTTTGTGCAGCAATTCCCAATAAACTGGCCAATAATCGGTGCTTTTCACCCAAGGGCGTACCACAAAATTAATCGAAGAATCCGCTAATTGATGCACCTCTACCGTCACACCTGGCTCTTTAAGTACACGAGTATCACGTTCAACAACTTCACGAAGCACTTGCTTCGTTTTATTAAGATCGGCTTTATAAGAAACCCCAATCAGTAAATCTATACGGCGAGTATCATGACGCGAATAGTTGATAATGGCACCACCAATCACCGCAGAGTTAGGTAATACCACCATTTTGTTATCAGGTGTTTTTAAGATGGTTTGGAAAACTTGGATTGAGTCAACAGACCCAGCCGTTCCAGCCATTTCAACATAATCACCCGATTTAAATGGACGGAAAGCCACAATCAACACACCAGCCGCAAAATTAGATAAAGAGCCTTGCAACGCCAAACCAACCGCTAAACCAGCCGCACCGATAATCGCAACCACTGAAGCTGTTTGTACGCCAACGCGACCAAGCGCTGCAATCAGAACCACAATAAATAATGTGTAACGTACTAAGGCATGAATAAAATCGATAACCGCTTTATCCATCTCTTTTTTCTTAAGTACTTTACTCACACTTCCAGCAATCATTTTGACGACGATATTACCAATAAAGAGGATAAGAATCGCAGAAATGATATTTACCCCATACTGGAACAATAGTTCAGAATTATTGACTAACCAAGCATTGACCTGATTTAAACCTGCCGCGACTGGTGCTTCCACACCCATCGATTCACTAGCCATATTGCGTATCCTCTACAATCATCATTAAATATTGATACTTAAGTCATCTTACCCCTTAAATGACCAACCACCCGAAAGGATAATTTCCTCTTAGTGCTGATATTCACAGGGGTACTTTCAGCAGGCTCAAGCACCTAACCGACTGACCAATCAGTATATTTCAAAATATTACTTTTGACGTCACCTTTTTGGCAATTTATCGCAAGCAACCCTTTTTACAAAGTCAGTTTTTAGTAAAAAGGAGGGAACTTGGCAAGAAACTTTATCAGCGTATGCAATTATGGCTGAGTCTGCCAGTACTTGTGATAAAAAATCTTATTTGATAAGAATGACATGTGCATGAAAGCTATAATATTTAACTTAAGAACATAAAAAACCCGCTCTATAAAGAGCGGGTTACAGTAGCTAACAGAGCAAAACGTCGATGATTATAGAACGTCGATTGCGTTAAGATCTGCAAATGCTTTTTCTAGACGAGCGACCATCGATGTTTGTCCGGCACGTAGCCATACACGTGGATCGTAGTATTTTTTGTTTGGTGCAGATTCGCCAGTTGGGTTACCGATTTGACCTTGTAGGTAATCGTGGTTTTCTGCTTCGTATTTACGAATGCCATCCCAAGTTGCCCACTGAGTATCAGTATCGATGTTCATTTTGATAACACCGTAGCTGATTGACTCTTTGATTTCAGCTTCAGAAGAACCTGAACCACCGTGGAATACGAAGTTTAGAGAGTTTGCTGGAAGGCCAAATTTCTCAGAAACATACGCTTGAGAATCACGCAGAATAGTTGGAGTAAGTACAACGTTACCCGCTTGGTAAACACCGTGTACGTTACCGAAAGAAGCCGCGATAGTGAAACGGTGGCTAACGGCATTGAGTTTTTCATAAGCGTAAGCAACGTCTTCAGGAGAAGTGTATAGCTCAGAAGAATCCATATCTGAGTTATCAACGCCATCTTCTTCGCCACCAGTACAACCTAGTTCGATTTCGATAGTCATACCCATTTTCGCCATGCGCTCTAGGTATTTCGCACAAGTTTCAACGTTCTCTTCTAGCGTTTCTTCAGAAAGATCTAGCATATGAGAAGAGAAAAGAGGTTTACCTGTTTCAGCGAAGAATTTTTCGCCAGCGTCAAGTAGTCCGTCGATCCAAGGTAGTAGTTTCTTCGCCGCGTGGTCAGTGTGTAGAATCACTGGCACACCATAAGTTTCAGCAACTGCGTGTACATATTTTGCACCGGCAACAGCACCAAGAATTTGTGCACCTTGACCTTCTAGTTTAACGCCTTTACCTGCGAAGAAAGCCGCACCACCGTTAGAGAACTGAACGATAACTGGAGCTTTAACTTTCGCAGCCGCTTCTAATACGGCGTTAACAGAATCTGTGTTAACACAGTTAACTGCAGGAAGAGCGAAGTTGTTATCTTTAGCTACTTGAAAGACTTTTTGTACGTCATCACCAGAGATAACACCAGGTTTTACGAAATCGAAGATCTTAGACATGGATTTGATCCTATTTTCTGTCGTTTTAAAAATAAAAACGGTAAGTTTAAATTCTTGCAAACGTTTGCTCACAACTGGCGTCATTCTAACAGATAAAAACCGGCTGTGCAGCAAACAACAAAGCGGGAGATTGCTCCCGCTTGTTATTCAATGGTTATGCTTTCGCGCGAGCTTCAAGCATTTCTACTGCTGGTAATACTTTACCTTCAACAAACTCAAGGAAGGCACCGCCACCTGTTGAGATGTAAGAGACATCGGCTTTAATACCAAACTTATCGATTGCCGCCAGTGTATCACCACCACCTGCAACAGAGAAACCTTCAGAAGCTGCAATCGCTTCAGAAATACCGCGAGTACCTGCTTCGAAGTTTTTGAATTCAAATACGCCAACAGGACCATTCCATAGAATGGTTTTTGCGTTTTTAAGAATTTCAGCCAGTTGTGCTGTTGAATCAGGGCCAAGGTCGAAGATCATATCGTCGTCTTGAACTTCAGAAACGTGTTTGATTTCTGCTTCTGCGTTTTCGTCGAATGCTTTGGCACAAGCTACGTCAGTAGCGACAGGAATTGCACACTCTTCCATCAGTTTTTTAGCCGTTTCAACTAAGTCTGCTTCATAAAGTGATTTACCCACATTATGGCCAGCAGCAGCGATAAAGGTGTTGGCGATACCACCACCCACCACAAGTTGGTCAGCAATTTTAGATAATGACTCAAGTACAGTCAGTTTTGTTGATACTTTAGAACCACCAACGATAGCAACCATTGGGCGAGCTGGTTTATCCATCGCTTTGCCTAGTGCTTCAAGTTCGTTAGCCAAAAGAGGGCCAGCACAAGCGATAGGAGCAAACATACCCACACCGTGAGTTGAAGCTTGTGCACGGTGAGCCGTACCAAATGCATCCATCACAAATACGTCGCACAGCGCTGCGTATTTCTTAGACAATTCTTCTTCGTTTTTCTTCTCGCCTTTGTTAAAGCGAACGTTTTCTAGAACCACCAATTCACCAGCATTGAGCTCGATACCATCAAGGTAATCTTTAGCTAATTTCACGTCGCAATCAAGAGCGTCGTTTAGGTAGTTAACAACTGGCTGTAGAGAGAACTCTTCTGCGTATTCACCTTCAGTTGGGCGGCCTAGGTGAGAAGTCACCATTACTTTTGCGCCCGCTGCTAAACAGTGCTTGATGGTTGGTAGTGATGCAAGGATACGAGCATCAGAGGTCACTTTACCCTCTTTTACTGGCACGTTTAGATCAGCACGGATAAATACACGTTTACCTGCTAAATCCAGGTCAGTCATCTTGATTACAGACATGGTTTGTCCTCTCAAATATTTAAAGAAATTGAAGTTTTTCATCAACTCGGCGATCCTGCCGAGCCTGTAAATTCTCAAGCTGCTTACTGATATGGGGGAGAGATTTATTTATTTCAATGCGGAAAATAAAAATATCCCTGAACATTTAAGCCGTTATTTTGCGGCCTGCATCGCCAACGCGGTATCCAACATACGGTTAGCAAATCCCCATTCGTTATCGCACCAGACAAGCATTTTAACTAGTTGCCCATTGCTTACTCGCGTTTGGCTGCCATCCACAATCGCACTGTGAGGATCATGGTTGAAATCGATGGAAACCAGCGGTGCTTCAGTATAGTCAACAATGCCGTCTAATGTACACCGAGATGCGTGAATAATGGTTTGATTTACGTCATTAACTTTCACATTTGTATTCAATGTGACGCTTAAATCCATCGCGGTCACATTCACGGTCGGAACCCTGACGGAAATAGCCTCAAATTTGTTAGAAAATTTCGGAAATATTCTTTCAATCCCTTTATGCAACTTAGTATCAACAGGAATAATGGACTGACTGGCAGCTCGAGTTCGACGAAGATCGCTATGATAAGCATCAATGACTTGTTGATCGTTCATTGAAGAGTGAATGGTGGTAATCGTTCCTGAATCAATGCCAAAGGCATCATCCAAAACTTTGATAATTGGAACAATACAGTTCGTGGTACAAGAGCCATTCGAAACTATCCGCTGTTTTGCTGTTAGAGTTTCGTGATTGACTCCATAAATAATGGTGTTATCGAGATCGGCGGCGCCGGGGTGAGAGAAAAGTACTTTTTTAGCACCCGCTTCTCGATGTTGTAATCCATCGGCTTTCGAGCCAAACACTCCTGTACAATCAAGGACAATATCAACGTTAAGATCTCGCCAAGGAAGCAATGGGATCTCTTGTAAATGCAAAATCCGAATTCGGTCAACTTCCCCGTTTTCATGGTGAATATGGATGTGTTCTTGGTCGTGAGAAACTTTTTTAGCAAATCGTCCATGAGTGCTGTCATACTGCAGCAAATGGGCCATCGCTTCTGGCTTCGCCAGTTCATTGACCGCGACCACTTTTATCTGCTGATTTTTACCACTTTCGTAGACGGCCCGTAATACATTACGGCCAATCCGCCCAAATCCATTGATCGCCACTTTTAACATGAGAGAAGGTCCTATTCGTTCATGGCTTGATGTTAACGATTAATACTCAACGATTCATCCAATATTCTCATCTTTCTTCATTTTAGCTCATGGGAAAAGAAAACCCTTGCACTCACACAAGGGTTTTTCACCATCAGCAGGTTGTTTTAGAAAGCCACATCCAGCCCTAGCCAATAACGGCGACCATCTTCCACATAGCCGTATTCTTCGTAACCAATATCTTTATCAAACAGGTTATAAACCGCGGCTTTAACGGTGGCAGTTGGTGTGAGTGAATAGCTAACCCCCATGTCAACGAAGGTGTAATCAGGAGCAATCAGATCACTATTTGAAGCTCCCCCTTCCGGCTTCATTTCCTTGCCACGATAGGTCACTTTAGCCCAGCTATTGAGTAATTCAGTCGCTTGCCATGAGAGATCTGCGCTCACTAAATGCTTCGGCAATTGTAGTAATGGGTTGCCTTTAAACTCGCCCGATTTCTGTTCTGAATGCGTGTAGGTATAGCTGGCTTTAAAGTCGATGTTCTGTGTCACAGGCAATTCTAATGTCGCTTCAGAGCCGTAAGTTTCAGCTTTATCCACATTCACTCGGTAAGTGGGAGCATTTCCCCAATCATTGTCTCCATCCGTACAGACGTCTTTAGGGCAAGCAACCCGGGTAATTTTATCTTTAAAGTCATTATGAAATACCGTCAATGAAGCATGTACACCAGACGGGGAAAAATACAGTAAGCTCAGCTCTTTGTTGACGGATTTCTCTGGCTCAAGGTCTGGGTTGCCGTAGATGTTACCACCACGACTCACCTGCCCCCAGTTAGCTGTAATTTCTCGTAACTGCGGCGCTCTAAAACCAGTGGAAACGCCCCCTTTAAAGGTCCAGCTCGGGTCAATGTTCCACACTCCATAGGCACGAGGGCTAAAGTGCGAACCATAGTGTTGGTCATAGTCAAATCGACCACCAAACGTTAAAGAGAAGCTTTCGAGTAACGCCCATTCATCTTCAATAAATGCCGCCCATTGAGAATTAGAAATCTCGGTACGATCCGAAATCGAATTAGAGGTAAAATCTTCCAGTTTTGCATGGCTACCTTCTAAACCCAGGGTCGCGGTATGGCTATCGATAGGAACCACCAAGCTAGTTTTAAACACGGTGTTCTCAATCGTCATCTCACGGCTTTTATTTTTATTTTCTTCGTACTGAAGGTAAGTATCTGAATAGCCAACTTTGCCCCAATCACCTTGATGACCCAGGGCAAAATGGGTTCGGCGATATTCATTTTCGTTATCGGTACACGCCCCTCGACATCCTGTTGTCTGAGCGGATTTTCCCACATGGTTAGTACGATCTTGGGCTGAAACTCCCGCTTCAAGTTGAACTGTATGCAACTCATTCAACTGATAATTTAATTTTGACGTTAAATTTCGCAGTGATTTATCACCATAGCCATACTCAATATT
Organism: Vibrio cincinnatiensis; assembly: GCF_022113815.1. GTDB lineage: Bacteria > Pseudomonadota > Gammaproteobacteria > Enterobacterales > Vibrionaceae > Vibrio > Vibrio cincinnatiensis_A. The sequence continues at coordinate 91,509 of NZ_SGOM01000008.1, read as the reverse complement.
ATCTTCATCACGCTGGGTCGTTTGCCCATAAATCTGTAATGAGAGAGCCTCAGTTAAAGGGCCAGTAACAAAAAAGTTCGCACTCTGCTCATCCCCTGATTGGCGATCCTCTTGAATCACAGTACTGAGCTGGACATTACCAGACCAGCTTTTTTGCTCTTTTCGGGTAATGATGTTGATCACCCCACCAATGGCATCGGAGCCATACAAGGTGGACATTGGTCCACGGATCACTTCGATACGTTCTATCGATTGCAATGGTGGCAACCACCCTTGTTCAATACCTGGACCATCACTATTCGGTCGAGTTTGCCGAGAAGATTGACGGCGACCATCGACAAGGATCAACGTATAATTAGAACCCATACCACGGATGCTGATATCCGTTTTATCACCTCCTCCTGTCACCACGACACCAGGAACACTACGCAAAGCATCGGTGACATCTCGGTAATAACGAGATTCCAACGCCTCACGAGAGATCACACTAATACTCGCAGGGGCATCTTGGACACTCTGTTCAAATCCAGCGGCCGTCACGACAAGGGTTTCATCCGCTTTAACAACTTGTTGAGCATTAACTTGAGCACAGACCAACATCCCTAAAGACACCGCAATAGAGACTTGAGTCAGATTAGGTCTAGACATTTACCACTCCATAAATGATAATTATTATTAATTACAAAGAGGAATTATTCACATTTTCGCTTTATAGAAAAGGGGCAGATATGGAATAGTTCAGACCAGTTTTGGAACAACACTTGAGTTTTCATTAAATTAAGGTACATCCATCATGCAGGATCTCAGTGCAATACGCGCGTTTTATGCACTCTGCCAATACAAAAGCCTTACCGCAGCCGCCAAAGCATTAGCTCAACCCAAATCAACTTTAAGCCGCCGAATTTCGCAATTAGAAACCGATTTAGAACAAACCTTAGTGACACGTCAGGGAAATAAGCTTTCACTCACCAAGGCTGGCGAGATATTTTCAGCTTACGCAGAACAACTGTTAACCGTTGCGGAAAAAGGTCAAGAAGCCATTCATGAGCTCAATAATCAGGTTAGTGGTGAGCTCACGTTAGTGGTTCATCCCTGTTTGATCAGAGGGTGGATGAGTAAAATTTTAGATACGTTTATGCAAGAGCATCAGCATATAAAAATCAAGCTTCATAGCCAATTTCAGCTAGGTGAGTACTTATTGGATCCCGATTTAATTGTTTGGGTCGGGCCGATTTCACCTGCGGGTTATCATCGAGAGCTGTTAGGGCAATGGAGCCACACGGTCTATGCTTCTCCGGATTATCTTCAAACCCATAAGCCATTACAGCACCCGCAAGAGTTGGTTGATCATCCATGGATTGACTTTATTACTTTTCGTCAAGAAGCCTTTGAATTACATCATAACGAGCAAGGAACCTACACCTTACCTGTAATGGAAAGCCGTCTACAAAGTGATAACCTCGCCATGCAGGCCGATGCGATAGCAAAAGGTCGTGGTATCGGACTACTTCCTACCTGGATAGCCAATGGATTTGAACGATCGCACCCCAAAAGTTTAGTTGCCTGTCTACATGGTTGGACATCCTCCCCCGTTGAGGTGCAAGGTTTTTATCCGATAGGTCGTCATCCATTAAGGCTCAGGCTACTTATTGATGCTATGCGAAAAGCAATTCCCGCAGAATGGCAGCAAAATGAAACCGAATAGAAAATAAAAAGCCTTAGTGCATGAACACTAAGGCTTGACCTGTCAGTAAGGTAATCAGGGTGAGATTAAGCCAGTAATTCGTTAGCTGTCTTCACCACATTTTCAGTAGTAAAGCCAAACAACTTAAAGAGCTCACCAGCAGGCGCAGATTCGCCAAACGTTGTCATACCAATGATCTTGCCGCCAAAACCGACATATTTGTACCAGAAGTCAGCAATACCTGCTTCAATCGCAATACGCTTGGTAACATCCGCGGGCAGTACCGCTTCACGGTAAGCAGCTTCTTGTTTATCAAACGTATCGGTCGATGGCATAGAAACCACTCGCACTTGTCTGCCTTCCGCCGTCAATTTCTCTGCCGCATCAACCGCAAGTTCTACCTCTGATCCCGTTGCAATCAGAATGAGTTCTGGCTTACTTGCACAATCTTTTAAGATGTAGCCCCCCTTCGCAATATCTGCGACTTGAGCTTCACTGCGAGGCTGCTGAGCCAAATTTTGACGAGAGAAAATCAAAGCGGATGGTGCATCTTTACGCTCAATCGCCAATTTCCAAGCGACGGCTGATTCAACTTGGTCACAAGGACGCCATGTACTCATATTCGGGGTTAAGCGTAAAGAAGCCATCTGCTCAACGGGTTGGTGCGTTGGGCCATCTTCCCCTAAACCAATAGAGTCATGCGTATAAACTTGAATGTTTTGTACCTTCATTAATGCTGCCATACGCATTGCGTTACGAGCGTATTCCATAAACATTAAGAAAGTTGCACCGTAAGGAACAAAACCACCGTGTAAAGCGATACCATTAATTATTGCGGTCATCGCAAACTCACGAACGCCATAATGAATATAGTTGCCATTAAAATCATCTGCCGTCAGTGATTTAGACCCTGACCACATGGTAAGGTTTGATGGCGCCAAATCCGCCGAACCGCCCATAAATTCTGGCAACAACTTACCAAACGCTTCGAGTGCATTTTGTGAAGCTTTCCGTGACGCGATATTGGCAGGGTTTGCTTGTAGATCGGCAATAATCGCGTTCGTAGCTTCTTGCCAATTGGCTGGCAACTCACCATTGACTCGGCGTTTTAACTCCGCCGCTTCACTTGGATATTCAAGCGCATAAGCAGCAAATTGCTCATTCCATGCAGCTTCTTTTGTTTGGCCGGCTTCTTTCGCATCCCACTGAGTATAAATGTCTGCTGGAATCTCAAACGGAGCGTATTCCCAACCAAGGAATTCACGCGCTGCTTGAATTTCATCATGGCCAAGAGGAGCACCGTGACAATCGTGAGAACCCGCTTTATTGGGTGAACCAAAACCAATAATAGTTTTGGTACAAATTAAGGTTGGGCGAGAGGTTTCTGCTTTCGCAGCAACAATCGCAGCATTAATCGCTTCGGCATCATGGCCATCTACCGCCGGAATCACATGCCAGCCATACGCTTCAAAACGCTTAGGGGTATCATCAGAGAACCAACCTTCCACATGACCATCGATAGAAATACCGTTGTCATCCCAGAACGCAATCAGTTTACCTAAACCAAGAGTACCAGCCAGTGAGCACGCTTCGTGTGAAATCCCTTCCATCAAACAACCATCACCCATAAACACATAAGTGAAATGGTCAACAATATCGTGGCCTGGTTTATTAAATTGAGCCGCTAAAGCTTTTTCCGCAATCGCCATTCCAACCGCATTAGTAATACCTTGGCCTAAGGGACCTGTCGTGGTTTCAACCCCCGGAGCATAGCCGTATTCAGGGTGGCCTGGTGTTTTAGAATGCAGTTGACGAAAGTTTTTCAGATCATCGATAGAAAGATCATAACCACTCAAATGCAGCAAAGAGTACATCAGCATAGAACCGTGGCCATTAGAGAGCACAAAGCGATCACGGTCAGCCCACTTAGGGTTTTGTGGGTTATGGTTTAAGTGGCTACGCCACAGCACTTCGGCGATATCCGCCATCCCCATAGGGGCACCCGGGTGGCCAGAGTTAGCTTGTTGAACACCATCCATACTTAACGCACGGATTGCGTTAGCCAGTTGTTTGCGCGAAGACATGTCAGCTCCTAAAAAAGCAATAAGCGAAATGAGTAAAAATTGTGGTCGATATTGTCGCAAAGCCCCTTAACCTCTGCAAACCTTTTGCTGGTGATTTGTTCTATTTTTGCAAGGTGTTACCACATATTTCGGCATAAAGATAAAAACGCCACAAATTTAAGCAAACGTTTGGCTATAAGATAAACGAAAAAAGAGCTTGTAATTTGAGCATTGAAAACTAGAATAGACGTCTAGATGTAGAAACGCCTACATATTGAACAGTTTTGTTGACCTGTTATTCCGTTAACGGGTCACTCTTGATTACAAAGATTGGAGCTATCATGGCTAAACACTTGTTTACTTCTGAATCCGTATCAGAAGGTCATCCAGATAAAATTGCCGACCAAATCTCTGATGCGGTGCTTGATGCCATTTTAGAACAAGATCCGAAAGCACGTGTTGCTTGTGAAACTTACGTCAAAACCGGTATGGTCATGGTCGGCGGTGAAATCACCACTTCTGCGTGGGTTGATATTGAAGAGTTAACTCGTGAAACCGTTCGTGAAATTGGTTATGTTCACTCGGATATGGGCTTTGATGCCAATTCATGCGCTGTACTGAATACCATTGGTAAGCAGTCACCAGATATCAACCAAGGCGTTGATAAAGCGGATCCTAAAGAGCAAGGCGCTGGTGACCAAGGTATTATGTTTGGTTACGCATGTAATGAAACCGAAGTGTTAATGCCAGCCCCCATTACTTATGCCCATCGCTTAATGCAGCGTCAAGCTGACGTTCGTAAAAATGGCACTCTGCCATGGTTGCGCCCTGATGCAAAGTCTCAGGTCACATTCCAATATGATCAAGGTAAGATCGTGGGGATTGATGCTGTCGTTCTTTCTACCCAGCATTGTGATTCTATCTCAACCGCAGATCTACGCGAAGGCGTGATGGAAGAAATCATTAAGCCTGTATTACCCGCAGAATGGTTAAACAAAGATACCAAATATTTTATCAACCCAACAGGTCGCTTTGTCATTGGTGGACCAATGGGCGATTGTGGCTTAACGGGCCGTAAAATTATTGTTGATACCTATGGTGGTGCAGCCCGTCACGGTGGTGGTGCATTCTCCGGTAAAGATCCATCAAAAGTTGACCGTAGTGCCGCTTACGCTGCTCGTTATGTGGCGAAAAATATTGTTGCTGCAGGCATGGCTGACCGCTGTGAAATTCAACTTTCCTACGCGATTGGGGTGGCCGATCCGACCTCGATCATGGTGGAAACTTTTGGCACTGAAAAAGTCTCACACGATATTATTATCGAAGCGGTACGCCAATTCTTCGATCTTCGTCCTTACGGGTTACAAGAGATGCTGAACTTACTGCAACCGATTTATAAGAAAACCGCTGCTTATGGCCACTTTGGTCGTGAAGAGTTCCCATGGGAAGCGACCGATAAAGCCGCACAATTACGTGATTTTGCCGGTATTAAGTAAACGTATTCTTACGGGTATAATAAAACCTCAGCTCAGGCTGAGGTTTTTTATTGGGAGTTTCACTTGCTTGACTTTGAATTACACTACCGTGCTCAACAGCAAATCCAACGCTGCATAAAACTGGCCAGTCACTACTTTGCTTACCCTTTCGCTCAGCCGAAACTGAATTTTAAACTGCGTGGAAAAACCGCAGGAAAGGCGTATCTCCAGCAGTGGGAAGTTCGCTTAAATCCGATCTTATTTGTTGAAAATACACAGGCGTTTCTCACCGAAGTCATCCCCCATGAAATTGCCCATCTGATTACTTATCATCATTATGGCCGCGTTCGTCCTCATGGGGCTGAATGGCAACAGGTGATGTTACAGGTATTTCAATGCTCCCCTCGCACCACTCACTCATTCAATATTGATTCAGTACAAGGTAAAACGTTCGAATATCGATGCCCATGTCAAACCTATCCACTCTCTATTCGTCGCCATAACAAGGTATTGCGTCAACAAGCAACCTATCGTTGCCGCCGCTGTCAGCACCCTCTCACCTTTACTGGCAAACAACTGACTCCTTAACCCACTCATCCGCAATGGATAGGCAGGTCATTTTTTGAGTGTTAGACTGAGAAAAATCATACTAAAATCAGTCTAAATTATGTTTTATTCTCGTTTGTTATCCACTATAGGCTTACTACTATTCAGTTGCAGTGCCTTCGCCTCAGCTCCAACCTCTTTTGCTCAAGCCAAAAAAACGGCAGTGAAAATTTATCAGCACCATCCGGTCAGTTTTTATTGTGGGTGCGACATTACTTGGCAAGGGCAAAAAGGCATCCCCGATCTTGAGAGCTGTGGTTACCAAGTACGTAAACAAGTGGTACGAGCCAATCGTATTGAGTGGGAACATGTCGTTCCCGCTTGGCAATTTGGTCATCAGTTACAATGTTGGCAAGAAGGTGGTCGAAAAAATTGTACACGCAATGACGAGCAATTCCGCAAAATGGAAGCCGACCTCCATAACCTGACTCCAGCGATTGGTGAAGTCAATGGTGATCGTTCTAACTTTAATTTTAGCCAGTGGAATGGTATTGATGGCGTCACCTACGGGCAATGTGAAATGCAAGTAAATTTTGCTCAGCGCAAAGCCATGCCTCCTGCGCGGGCGCGCGGGGCAATTGCTCGAACCTATTTATATATGAGCCAGCAGTACAGTTTTCGTTTATCGAAACAACAAGCTCAATTGATGCAGGTCTGGGATAACCAATATCCCGTAGATGAATGGGAGTGTGAACGAGATAGGCGGATCAGCGACATTCAAGGACACCATAATCCTTTCGTGTACAACCAGTGTTCAACTCACCAACCTTGATGTTTATCGAATCATACAATAAACCGCAGAGTGCATCACCGCTCTGCGTCTTTGCTGTCTGTAAAATCGTTGCAGTTGTCGCTAGGTGAGCTATCATCCCTGTACTCAAACGTGCTGAGCTTTACCCCTTGTTTTTTATCGTCTCAGCATCCATGTTATATACCCGAATCGCTTGAAGTCATTACACACCCAGTCCTGTTTTAAACAATGCTTGGGTATATCATCAATCATTAGGAACCCGGCATGCGCATTCCCCGAATCTATCATCCATCCTTGATCACCCAGTTAGGCACACTCGCCCTCAGTGATGATGCCGCCAACCACATTGGCCGTGTTCTGCGTATGCAACCCGGTCAAGAAGTACGATTGTTTGATGGCTCTGATGCCGAATTCCCAGCCATTATCCAAGAGGTAGGGAAAAAACAGCTGCTGGTGGACGTGACTGAACGCCTTGAGCACAGCATTGAATCCCCCCTTAACTTACACTTAGGACAAGTTATTTCTCGGGGCGATAAGATGGAATTTACCATCCAAAAATCGGTCGAGCTGGGTGTAAACACCATCACACCTCTGTTATCTGAGCGCTGTGGCGTAAAGCTTGACGAAAAACGCTTTGAGAAAAAACTGCAACAATGGCAAAAAATCGCCATTGCTGCCTGTGAACAATGCGGCCGAAATCGTGTTCCCGTTATTCGCCCCATCATGGAATTGGAAACATGGTGCGCAGAGCCAAGCGATGCCCTAAAACTGAATTTACATCCAAGAGCACAATATTCGATCAACACCCTGCCTGCACCCGTCAATAAAGTTCGTTTGTTAATTGGTCCAGAAGGAGGCTTATCTGCCCAAGAAATTGCCATGACCGAACAATACCAATTTGCAGAAACGCTACTTGGACCTCGAGTGCTACGAACAGAAACCGCAGCACTAACCGCAATTACCGCCCTACAAGTTCGCTTCGGCGATCTTGGCTAAAGGAGATCTCCAATGATTAAACTCGGTATCGTCATGGACCCTATTTCGTCCATTAATATCAAAAAAGATTCCAGCTTTGCCATGCTGCTAGAAGCCCAGCGCCGTGGTTATGAAATCCACTATATGGAAATGGCGGATTTACACTTAGATCAAGGTGTCGCGATGGCCGACACCAAAATCGTTGAAGTCAAACAAGATCCTAACGGCTGGTATGAGTTTAAATCTCAACAAACGCTAGCCTTGGCAGAACTTGATGCGATTTTAATGCGTAAAGATCCACCTTTTGATACAGAATATATTTACGCGACCTATATTCTTGAGCGCGCAGAAGACGAAGGCGCACTGATTGTTAATAAGCCGCAAAGCCTACGTGATTGTAACGAGAAACTCTTTACCGCTTGGTTCCCTGAGTTAACGCCAACAACGATAGTGACTCGCAAAGCAGAAAAGATTAAAGCCTTTCGCCAGCAGCATGGGGATGTGATATTAAAACCATTAGATGGCATGGGTGGCTCCTCTATCTTTCGGGTAAAAGAAGGGGATCCAAACGTTTCTGTAATCATCGAAACCCTGACTAATCATGGCCAAAACTACTGCATGGCACAAACGTTTGTACCAGACATCAGTAATGGAGATAAACGAATTTTAGTGGTCGATGGTGAGCCGATGCCTTACTGCTTAGCTCGAATTCCCGCTCAAGGGGAAACTCGGGGTAACTTAGCCGCCGGAGGAACAGGTGAAGCCCGTCCACTGAGTGAAACAGATAAAGCCATCGCTTTAGCGGTCGCTCCCATCTTGAAAGAAAAAGGGCTGATCTTTGTCGGGCTCGACGTTATTGGTGATAAACTGACCGAAATTAACGTCACAAGCCCAACGTGTATCCGTGAAATTGAAGCTGCATTTGATATTTCGATTACCGGAAAATTGATGGATGCGATCGAACGTCGTATTAAAGCTTTATCCATGTAGGAGCCGATGGCTCCTGAACGCTAAAGGATTGAAGATTAGATGAATCTAACTAATCATTTTCTCGTTGCAATGCCAAGCATGCAGGATCCTTACTTCAAACGCAGCGTGATCTATCTCTGCGAACATAATGAAGAAGGCGCGATGGGGCTGATGATCAATGCACCTATCGATATTACTGTCAGTGGTATGTTAAAGCAGGTTGAAATTGAGTCAGCTTACCCACAATCACGGGATCAAAGTCTGAAAAAACCAGTCTTTAATGGGGGGCCTATCTCAGAAGATCGAGGGTTTGTCCTGCATAAACCCAAAGATCATTATGAATCCACCATTCAAATGACGGATGAGATTTCCGTAACGACCTCCAAAGATATCCTCACCGTATTAGGAACAGAGGCCGAGCCCAGTGGCTATATTGTCGCTCTTGGTTATGCTGGCTGGTCACCCGGTCAGCTGGAGAAGGAGTTGACCGAAAACTCATGGTTGACCATAGAAGCCGATGCCGACTTGATTTTTGATACCCCTGTGCATGAAAAATGGCATAAAGCCATAAAGAAATTGGGCATAGACCCAATTCAATTAGCCCCTCAATCCGGACATGCCTAACCTTTTATCGCCTTTAATTTCAATTAAAGGCGTTATTGTTATGAGAATTTAATTATGTCACGTACCATCATGGCCTTTGACTATGGAACCCAAAGTATTGGTAGCGCCATTGGTCAAGAAATTACCGGAACCGCCTCTCCGCTCAAAGCGTTTAAAGCCAACGATGGCATTCCCAATTGGGATGAAATTGAAAAACAGATCAAAGAGTGGCAACCCAATTTATTAGTGGTTGGGCTTCCCACCGATTTACAAGGGAACGCACTCGAAACCATTACCCCTCGAGCAAAGAAATTTGCCAATCGCCTACATGGGCGCTTTGGTTTGCCCGTTGAACTGCATGATGAACGGTTATCCACCAAAGAAGCACGATCTGAACTCTTTTCTCAGGGAGGGTACAAAGCATTAAGTAAAGGGAATATTGACTGTCAATCCGCCGTTGTGATCCTAGAAAGCTGGTTTGAGAGACAGTGGTCAGCGTAAAAAACATCCATCCCCAACCAACGTCGGGGATGGAAAACAAGTTTAATCCATATCGATTTTGATATTGTCTAAGGCACCCGAGGTGTAGCTCTCGCCACGTTGAGTTTTCAGCATTAGCCTTAAGTCATTCGCAGAATCTGCACTGTGTAGCGCATCTTGCTCACTGATTTTATCGTCGATCACTAAACGATAAAGCGCTTGGTCAAAAGTCTGCATTCCCGTTTCTGTTGATTTCGCCATGGTGGGCTTCAATTCATGCAGCTCGCCACGGCGGATAATATCCGCCACCCTTGGGCTATTAAGTAATACTTCAAATACCCCGTGTCGGCCATTACCTTGCTTATCTCGAATCAGTTGCTGACCAATAACCCCTTTTAGGTTCATCGATAAATCAAATAAGAATTGCTCTTTCTGCTCTTTCGGTACCAGATGTAAAATCCGCTCTAACGCTTGGTTCGCATTGTTAGCATGCAAGGTCGCCATGCAGAGATGCCCGGTTTCAGCAAATGTCATCGCGTATTCCATGGTTTCTCGACTGCGTATTTCACCAATAAGAATCATGTCTGGGGCTTGGCGAAGTGAATTTTTCAGTGCCACTTCGTAACTTTGAGTATCAAGCCCGACTTCTCGCTGAGTAACGATACAACCTTGATGAGGGTGAACAAATTCAATGGGATCTTCCACCGTCAGAATATGGCCACTACTTTGTGTATTGCGATACCCCGTCATCGCAGCCATCGTCGTCGATTTCCCAGATCCCGTCGCTCCGACAACCAAGACAAGCCCCCGCTTAGCAAGCGCAAGATCTTTTAACACCTCTGGTAATTGAAGCTCATCAAAGGTCGGAATATGGGTTTCAATACGTCGGATAACTGCACCAGGCAATTCTCGTTGATAAAAAGCACTGACCCGAAACCGACCATCTTCACGCACAATAGCAAAGTTCGCTTCACGACTCTGGCTAAACTCATTTTGCTTATCAACGTCCATCATTCGGGTCAACAAGGCTTTCACTTGCGATTCCGTTAATGGCTCCCCTTCAGCTTGCAGTTGACCATTAACCCGATACAAAATAGGCGCAGCGACCGTGATATATAAATCCGACGCTTTATGAGTCAGCATGCCCTGTAATATTTGATCCAGTTGCATTATTTCCTCTCTTAAAAGGTCGACATTTCTACTTCGATCTTCTTCTGCACTTCTTGAGGCTCAACCACCCCTTGAGCCATTAATTGCTTCGCATGCTGTTCCATCGTTTGCATCCCATGCATCGCACCAGTTTGAATAATGGAGTACATTTGCGCCACTTTGTCTTCGCGGATCAAGTTACGGATAGCGGGTGTCGCTAACATGATTTCATGACAGGCAACCCGCCCGCCACCTAACCGTTTTAATAACTTCTGAGCAATCACCGCCCGCATCGATTCAGATAACATAGAGCGCACCATATCTTTATCGCTGCCGGGAAAAACATCAATAATCCGGTCAATCGTTTTTGCCGCTGAGCTGGTGTGCAGCGTACCAAAAACCAAGTGCCCAGTTTCTGCTGCAGTTAATGCCAAGCTGATAGTCTCTTGGTCACGCAATTCCCCCACTAAAATCACATCGGGGTCTTCGCGCAACGCACTACGTAACGCATTTTTAAAACTGTGTGTATCCCGATGCACTTCTCTCTGGTTCACCAAACATTTATTGTTGCTATGTACAAATTCGATCGGGTCTTCAATCGTCAAAATGTGCTTATTATGATGAGCATTGATATAATCGACCATAGCAGCCAGCGTGGTCGATTTACCCGAGCCTGTCGGCCCGGTAACAAGTACTAACCCTTTTTCATAATTGGCAATTTTTCTAAAGATCTCAGGAGCATCCAGTTGATCAAGGGTAGGAATTGCCGTAGGAATGGTTCGAAATACCGCAGAGCAGCCACGAGCTTGGTGAAAAGCATTCACACGGAAGCGACCAACATTAGGAAGTTCAAAAGAAAAATCCACTTCCAACCGTTCTTCGTATTCACTACGCTGGGCATCATTCATGATTTCAAAAATTAATCGATGCACATCAGAGTGGCTAAAAGCAGGTACACCAAGCTTTCTCACTTCACCATCGATACGAATCATGGGCGGAACACCCGCAGAAAGATGTAGATCTGAAGCATTATGCTTTACACTAAAATCTAGTAACTCTGAGATATCCATTTATTTTCCTTAAGTAAAGTCGGGCTATGAGTAGTATTCAACAAAATCTTCAACAGATCACCTCACAGATCGAGAACGCACAACAAAAGTGTGGGCGCTCTCCAAGCTCTGTGCAACTTTTAGCAGTCAGCAAAACCAAACCCGTCGAGGCAATTCTCGAAGCGGCCAATGCTGGGCAAGTCGCATTTGGTGAAAACTATGTGCAAGAAGGGGTCAATAAGATCCAGTATTTTGCCGAACATCACCCTGAACTCAAACTGGAGTGGCACTTTATTGGCCCACTACAGTCGAATAAAACACGGCTCATTGCTGAGCATTTCGATTGGATGCACACCATAGATAGGGCCAAAATTGCCCAAAGGTTAAGTGAGCAGCGTCCAGCTGATAAGCCACCACTGCAAGTTTTAATTCAGGTTAACACCAGTGGTGAAACATCGAAATCAGGGATTTCTGAAAGTGAACTTCTCCCGCTGGCGGAGTTGATTTCTGGCCTTCCTAACCTCACGTTAAGAGGATTGATGTCGATACCGGAGAATGTCGGCGATTATTCTGCTCAACTCGCCGCCTTTCAGCGTTTAGCGCAATTAAAAACACAACTGGCCAAAACCTATCCGCATCTTGACACATTATCGATGGGAATGAGCGGAGATATGGACGCCGCAATCGCCGCAGGCAGTACGATTGTTCGTATCGGGACCGCCATTTTTGGTCAACGTGATTACCGCACAGAATAAATATTAGGATACAGATTAACCATGGAACAGAGAACCATCGCTTTTATCGGAGCTGGCAATATGGCACACGCGATTATCGCCGGCTTAATCGCCAGCGGTTATCATCCACAGCGCATCATTGCCAGCGCACCTTCGCAAGAACATTTGATATCACTGAAAGAAAAATATGCCGTACAGACTACCAGTGATAATCTTGCTGCCGCCAAACAAGCAGATGTCGTGGTATTAGCGGTCAAACCTCAGTTGATGGCAGAAGTATGCCAACCGCTCCAAGCTATCGACTTTTCAAACAAGTTAGTGATCTCCATTGCTGCAGGAGTCTCGGTGGCGCGGCTAAACCAACTATTGGCTTGCCAGCCCGCCTTAGTACGGGTGATGCCAAATACGCCTTCTCTGGTTAATCGAGGGATGGCAGGCTTATTTGCTGCCGACGGAACGCAAGAGCAAGATAAAACCTTTACGAGTCAATTAATGTCGGCGGTCGGTAAAACCTGCTGGGTAGAAACAGAAGCCGACATCAATCATGTTATTGCTGCAGCAGGTAGTGCGCCCGCTTACTTTTTCCTTTTTATGGAAGCAATGCAATCTGAAGCAATGGCACAAGGGTTTGATAAAGAAACGGCTCGCCTTCTCGTTCAACAATCAGCACTCGGTGCTGCAGAAATGGTGCAGGCAAACCCAGAAATTGAACTCTCCACTTTACGTGAACAAGTGACCTCGAAAGGCGGAACCACCGCTGAAGCGATCCGTACTTTTAATGAACATCAATTGTCTGACATTGTTGCTAAAGCTATGCGTGCGGCTGTTGCTCGAGCACAAGAGATGGAAAAACTATTTTAAATGAATGACGGTTTCAGTACTCTACCCATAAATTTGTAGTAAGGGCATCTTATGAATGCAATGAGTTTTTTAATCTCCACCCTGTTTGATATTTATATCATGGTGGTTATTTTGCGAATTTGGTTACAGGCCGCTCGGGCTGACTTCTATAATCCATTTTCTCAATTTATTGTCAAAGCAACCCAACCGGTTGTTGCACCTCTGCGACGCATGATTCCGTCGATTGGCAGCATTGATCTCGCCACCATACTGTTCGCTTACGTGTTATGTGTGGTGAAATTTATCGTATTAATTCTGATTGCCTCAAATGGCGCAGTCAGCTTTAGTACTGACTTCTTATTCTTGGGCTTACTTTCACTCATCAAAGCGGCAGGCGGCTTACTCTTCTGGGTACTGCTGATTCGTGCCATCCTAAGCTGGGTCAGCCAAGGTCGTAGCCCGATTGAATATGTATTCCATCAACTAACTGAACCCATGCTGGCCCCCATTCGTCGCATTATTCCTGTGATGGGCGGTTTTGACCTCAGCGTATTAGTGCTGTTTATTGTTTTACAATTTGCCAACTTTTTGATGGGCGATCTTATTGGGCCAATCTGGTATCAGCTATAATGAAAGCAGTTTGGTTGGATGGCTCAGATCTCTGCTTAAGGCTATATATTCAACCGAAAGCCAGCCGAGATGCACTGGTGGGGTTACATGGGGATGAGCTGAAAGTAGCCATTACCGCTCCACCGGTCGATGGCAAAGCTAACGCTCATTTAACTAAATACTTAGCCAAACAGTGCAAAGTAGCCAAAGGAGCGATAACCATAGAGAAAGGAGAGCTGGGACGCCATAAACAAGTGCGCATCCAAGCACCCTCTATTATTCCAGTAGAGATCCAAGCCTTACTCTAGTCCCCACACCTTGTGGGGTATTTTTTATTAGGAGAGATCCCATGCGTCAATGGTTATATGCCCTGTTGCTCACTTGCATTGCCCTACCTAGTAGCGCAGAACAATCGATCACGATTAAAGATATTGAGGTTCACTACTCAGCCTTTAATTCTACATTCTTAACCCCGCAGGTAGCGCGTAGCTATCAATTAACCCGCAACGGTTATTCTGCTGTTTTAAATATCAGTGTGTTAGATACCGCATCGTTAGGCAAGCCAGCGCTAGAAGCACGCATTTCAGGTCAGGTTCGTAATCTCATCGGTCAAACTCGCTCACTTCAGTTTCGAGAAATCAAGGAAGAGCAAGCGATTTACTATCTTGCTGAATTTCCTATTAGCAACGAGGAAAATCTTACCTTTGATATTGCAGTAGAAGCCGGAAACAAAGGCACCGGAAAACTACGTTTTACGCAAAAATTTTACGTGCAGCCGTAACCTTCCCCATCATTAACGAGAAGAATATGAAAAAAATTGTATTAGCCACAGGAAACCAAGGCAAAGTAAGAGAAATGGCTGACTTATTAGCCGATTTTGGCTTTGACGTTGTCGCACAAAGTGAATTTAAAGTATCAGAAGTCGCAGAAACGGGAACCACCTTTATTGAAAATGCCATAATCAAGGCTCGTCATGCGGCTAAAGAAACGGGGCTGGCTGCCATTGCCGATGATTCTGGTCTAGAAGTGGATTACCTCCATGGCGCTCCGGGGATCTACTCTGCACGTTACGCAGGTGATCATGCCAGTGATGCAGAGAATATCGAAAAGCTGCTTGAGGCCCTAAAAGAAGTGCCAGAAGCGCAAAGAACCGCTCGCTTTCACTGCGTATTAGTCTTGATGCGCCATGCTGATGACCCGACACCCATTGTTTGTCATGGTCAGTGGGAAGGACGGATTCTGACTCAGACTCAAGGCAGCAATGGCTTTGGCTATGATCCACTCTTTTGGGTGCCAGAAGAGCAGTGCTCCTCAGCACAACTTGAGCCGATACGTAAAAAACAGCTTTCTCACCGTGGTCAAGCACTCAAACAACTGTTTACCCTATTAACTGAACACCCGCTCCAATAAGAGAACATGATGCTTACTCCTCCCGCTCTCAGCCTCTATGTCCACATTCCTTGGTGTGTTCAGAAATGCCCTTACTGTGATTTTAACTCTCATGCCGTAAAAGCAGAGATTCCGGAACAGGAATATCTTCAGGCGTTATTGGAAGATCTCGATACTGACATTGAGAAATATCGCCTCAACGATGCGCCACGCCTCCTACACTCTATTTTTATTGGAGGAGGCACTCCCAGCTTAATTTCGGCGCAAGGAATCGAGCAGTTGCTGAAAGGAATAGCACAACGAATTCCTTTTAAGCCTGATATTGAGATCACCATGGAGGCAAACCCGGGGACGGTAGAAGCAGAACGTTTTGCGGGATACAGAAAAGCGGGAGTGACGCGAATTTCCATTGGAGTACAAAGCTTTGCAGAAGAAAAGCTTGAACGCCTTGGTCGAATTCATGGTAAACAAGAAGCCATGAATGCCGCTCAGCTTGCTCATCAGATAGGCTTAACCAGTTTTAATCTCGATCTAATGCATGGTTTACCGGATCAAACGTTAGCACAAGCACTGGAAGATCTTGACCAAGCCATTGCCCTCGATCCTCCACATCTCTCTTGGTATCAGTTAACTATCGAGCCAAATACCGTTTTTCATTATCAGCCACCCGTTTTGCCTGATGATGATGCACTATGGGATATTTTTGAGCTAGGGCATCAGAAGTTAACTCAAGCCGGTTATGTGCAGTATGAAATTTCTGGCTATAGCAAGCCGGGCTATCAGTGCCAACACAACCTCAATTACTGGCGGTTTGGTGATTACTTAGGGATTGGTTGTGGCGCACACGGTAAAGTCAGCTTTAGCGATGGACGAATCATTCGTACCACCAAAATTAAACACCCTAGAGGGTATTTAGCCGCCTACCAAAATATGGTGAAACCGTATTTAGATAGCGAACATGAGGTTGAGTTGGTTGATAGGCCCTTTGAATTTTTTATGAATCGCTTTCGTCTGCTGGAAGCTTGTCCAAAACACGATTTTACCGAGACCACTGGGCTGCCATTAAGCGCGATAGAAGCAACCATTCATTGGGCCGTAGAGATGGGCTATTTACATGATACCCCGCAGAATTGGCAGATCACTGAGCAAGGAAAACTCTTCCTCAACGATCTACTCGCCGCATTTATGGTTGATGATGATTAACACTCGATCCTCACGGTAAAATCCATGAAGGCCTTAGAAGATGGACCGCCCTATGCGCTCGGAAAGCAATTCGAGCACTTTGGTACCCGCAAGTGAATTTCCTGAAGAATTCAACTCAGGAGACCAAACCGCAATGGTCATTTCACCGGGTACGATAGCAATAATGCCACCGCCCACACCAGATTTTCCGGGCATACCGACTCGATACGCAAACTCACCCGCCCCATCATAAAGACCACAGGTGGCAAGTAAGGCATTCATTTGTTTACTTTGCATGGCGCTGATCACCCGCTGCCCAGTCTGCACAGAAACCCCTTTGTTCGCCAAGTAACTAAACGTTTTCGCCAGTTCCACACAACTCATTTTTAGTGCACAAGCATGAAAATAGTTGTTCAGTACAGGAATGACTTCGTTGTCAAAATTACCAAATGAACGCATTAAATAAGCAATCGCGGCATTACGATCACTGTGCAACATTTCCGATGTAGCGACCACTTTGTCATACACAATTTGTGGCTCCCCACTGAGCTGACGAACAAATTCTAATAACCGCTGACGAGGGGCCGATAACCGACTATGTAGCATATCTGCAATGACAATAGCTCCAGCATTAATAAAAGGGTTGCGCGGAATACCCTGCTCCATTTCTAACTGAATCAAAGAGTTAAAAGCTTGCCCTGAAGGTTCTTTCCCCACTCGACGCCAAAGCTCTTCGGGTTTATACAGCCCCATTGCTAGCGTGAGACTCAATACTTTAGAAATCGATTGAATCGAAAAGCCTTCATGGGCATCCCCCGCACTCATCACGTCACCTCGGTTGGTGTATACCGCAATAGCCAATTTATGATTAGGCACCTGTGCTAAGGCGGGAATGTAGTTAGTTAGCTACCTTCCCTTGTCCAATTAATGGGCGAACTTCATCCAGAATGCTCGCCAAAATATGTTCTGTCGGTTTCATAATCTGAACGTTACTTATTATTGTTAGTGAGTTGAGCGATTAAAAAAGCCAACATCATGAAGAGCACAATGTTGGCTTTACTGTTCTTTTGTGCTGAAACTAGTATCTTTCGCACATGACTAACTTGTCCAGACTTAACTGATGCGTTGGTATTGAATATCCCAAACACCATGTCCCAATCGATGACCACGCTGTTCAAATTTAGTCAAAGGTCGGCTCTCAGGACGAGGAATATAATCGCCTTCCTCCGCTAAGTTAACAAAGCCAGGGGCCTGATTCATGACTTCAATCATATGTTCTGCATAGTTTTCCCAATCTGTTGCCATATGGAAAACACCTTCATCAACCAATAATTTCTGACGAACCATTTCAGCAAATTCGAGCTGAACAATACGACGTTTATGGTGGCGTTTTTTATGCCAAGGATCAGGGAAAAACAGTTGCAAGGTTGCCAAGCTATTGTCAGGGATCATATGAGAAAACACTTCGACCGCATCATGGCACATCACACGAAGATTGGTGACACCCGCATCACGAGCCGAGGCTAAACAAGCCCCTACGCCTGGGCTATGAACTTCAATACCAATGAAGTTTTTCTCTGGCGCATTTTTGGCCATTTCCACCAAAGAAGCCCCCATCCCAAAACCGATTTCCAACACAACAGGGTGATCATTACCAAAAACTTGCCCCCAATCGAGTCGCTCATTCTGATAATCAATACCCATGGTTGGCCAGCACGCTTTCATTGCCGCTTCTTGGCCTTTCGTTAACCGACCTTCACGACGGACAAAACTGCGAATTCTGCGCATCACTTTACCGTCTTCATTCCGTTCGTTCGTGGTTACTTCACTCATTGATATTGCCTGTCTATTTTTTAATCTTGACTGAAAGGGAGTGTGATTATCCAAAGAATTGCGTGTGGTGCAAGTGTTATTGTTCAGTCTCTAACAACGATTTTTTAATTAAAAACGAAGATGTGAGCAATCACCATCCCCCCCCCCAATCGATATCCCTATAATTTATCGGTTGTACTTTGAGGCCATTCTGTGGTGCAATTTTGCTCCACTATTTTTATTATCATGAGTAAGTTGTGACCCCATTTGCTAAGGCTATTATTACTTGGTATGACGCTTACGGTCGTAAAGACCTTCCCTGGCAACAGAACAAAAGCGCTTATAGTGTCTGGATCTCGGAGATCATGCTCCAGCAGACACAAGTAGCCACTGTTATTCCTTATTATCAGAAATTTATGTCTCGCTTCCCAAGCGTTATCGATTTAGCTCATGCCGAACAAGATGAAGTGCTTCATTACTGGACGGGGCTGGGTTACTACGCTAGAGCTCGTAATTTACACAAAGCCGCTAAAATTGTAGTGGAAGAATATAACGGACAGTTTCCAACCCAACTTGAACTGATGAATGCATTACCGGGTATCGGCCGTTCAACGGCTGCAGCCGTGCTTTCCTCTGTTTTTAACAAGCCCCACGCTATTTTAGATGGTAACGTAAAGCGAACCTTGGCTCGTTGCTTTGCCGTCGAAGGCTGGCCGGGAAAGAAAACGGTAGAGAATCAACTATGGAAATATGCAGAACAACACACACCAACCAAGGATGTCGATAAATATAACCAAGCAATGATGGATATGGGGGCAATGATCTGCACCCGTAGCAAACCTAAATGCTCATTATGCCCAGTGGCATCATTCTGTATAGCCAAAGAACAAGGCAACCCACTCGATTACCCAGCCAAAAAACCCAAAACTGAAAAACCTACCAAACAAACTTGGTTTGTTATTCTTTATCACCAAGGGGAAGTTTGGCTTGAACAGCGGCCACAAGTTGGTATTTGGGGGGGGTTATTTTGCTTTCCACAACACACAGAGATGAACATTGCGCACACTCTGGCTATACGTGGTATTCATGAAGCCGAAATCCAACACCGAAAGACGCTGATCGCCTTTCGACATACCTTTAGCCATTACCATCTGGATATCACGCCCGTTTTATTGGAACTGTCCAAGAAACCAGACATCATCATGGAAGGAAACAAAGGTCTTTGGTATAACTTAACTCGTCCGGAAGAAGTCGGTTTAGCAGCCCCCGTTAAGCAGCTAATCAGTGGCCTACCGTTTGAAATTCATTCATAAATCATCAAGAGGAAATCATTATGAGCCGCACGGTATTTTGTGCTCGCCTACAAAAAGAAGCTGACGGTCTGGATTTTCAGCTTTACCCAGGAGATCTGGGAAAACGTATCTTCGATAACATATCAAAAGAAGCCTGGGCGCAATGGCAAACCAAGCAAACAATGCTGATCAACGAAAAAAAACTGAATATGATGGATCCTGAACATCGTAAACTCCTTGAACAAGAAATGGTGAATTTCCTCTTTGAAGGAAAAGATATCCACATCGAAGGCTATACCCCGCCAAGCCAAGCATAACTTTCATTGAACGTCGATGGAAATTGGGGCTTTCGCCCTCATTTCCTCGCTATATTTGTCCGGAAAATGCATGAAAAAGTGTTTTTATTGCCTGACCACTCTGCTGCTTTTGGTCGGTTGTAGCCGAGAATTTATCGAAAGTATTTACGATATCAATTATGAGCCAACCAATCGATTTGCGAAAAATCTTGCCCAATTACCCGGTCAATTTGAAAAAGATACCGCAGCGCTTGATGCCCTAATTCATAGCTTTTCTGGCAATATCGAGAAACGGTGGGGGCGTAAAGAAGTAAAAATGGCCGGCAAAAGTAACTATGTAAAATACATAGATAACTACCTAAGCCGTACCGAAGTTAACTTTAGTGATGGGAAAATATTGGTGGAAACCATCTCCCCTACCGATCCCAAAGTACACTTGAAAAAAGCGATCATGACCACGCTACTAACGCCTGATGACCCGGCCAATGTTGACCTTTTTTCATCCAAAAATATCGAATTAAAAGGCCAACCTTTTTTATATCAACAGGTGGTCGATCAAGATAAACAACCGATCCAGTGGAGCTGGCGCGCCAACCGCTTTGCTGATTATTTGATAGCTCACCACCTCAAAGTAAAACAAGTGGATTTTAAAAAATCCTATTACGTGGAAATCCCGATGGTTGAAGATCAAATGCAGATCCGCAGCTACCAATACTCAGATATTGTGCGCCAAGCATCACGTAAATACGATATTCCAGAAGATTTGATCTATGCGATCATCAAAACCGAAAGCAGCTTTAACCCTTATGCCGTCAGTTGGGCCAATGCTTATGGGCTAATGCAAATTGTGCCTAAAACTGCAGGGCGCGACGTCTTTAATTTGGTCAAAAATCGCTCTGGAGAACCGTCACCAGAATATCTGTTTAACCCTGAAAATAATATTGATACGGGAACGGCATACTTTTATCTCCTTAAAAATCGCTATCTTAAAGAGGTAAAACAGCCGCTCTCTTTAGAATACAGTATGATTTCAGCCTACAACGGAGGCACGGGTGGGGTTTTACGCACATTTCATAGTGATAGGCAGCGTGCCATGAAAAATCTCAACGCTCTGCAACCAAACCAAGTTTATTGGGCCTTAACCAAAAAACACCCAAATGCAGAAGCAAGGCGCTACCTTGAAAAAGTGACTCGCTATAAACAGGATTTCCATAAAAAATAAGAAAATGCGCTAAATTGCCTAAAATAACGACGCTTGAACCAATTTTTCCTTTTTTTTCTAAAAACCAGTTGACGCAGCGAAGGAAAATCCGTTTAATAGCGCTCCGTTGCCCGGATAGCTCAGTCGGTAGAGCAGAGGATTGAAAATCCTCGTGTCGGTGGTTCGATTCCGCCTCCGGGCACCACAAATTTTATTGTTGGTGCAATCGCAACAACAAGCAATAAATTAAGTGCGCCGACTTAGCTCAGTAGGTAGAGCAACTGACTTGTAATCAGTAGGTCACCAGTTCGATTCCGGTAGTCGGCACCATTTATTGCCTCGATAGCTCAGTCGGTAGAGCAGAGGATTGAAAATCCTCGTGTCGGTGGTTCGATTCCGCCTCGAGGCACCATATTAAAGCTGTTCCTCCTTAGCTCAGTTGGTAGAGCGACGGACTGTTAATCCGCAGGTCGCTGGTTCGAGCCCAGCAGGAGGAGCCACCATTCAAAACCCAGTCCTTGACTGGGTTTTCTTTTTTGTCTACCACCTCGCCTTTTTGATGCTTATTTCTACAATAGATACTTTTTTCGAGTAAAAAATTTAATCCCTGTCATAGTTTACTAACTTCCTCATATCCTACATCCCTCACTTGCTCTATGCTGATATTATTGTAATTTAATCATAATAATATTCTTCAATATCGCTTGAGGGTGGCATATGAAACTGAAAACTCAATCTTATTTTTTATCAGGAATTATCTTAATTGCCTTGCTTGCTCTCACTGCGACGGGGCTTTGGACACTTCGTGTTGCTAGTAATCTTGATAATAAAGCGCGTGTAACAGAACACTTCCAAAGTGCTTACAATATTCTGCTAGAAGTTGAGAAGATGTCTCAAGAAGGAAAGTTATCAGAAACCGAAGCAAAAGCATTAGCAACGCGTTTGATGCGTAATAACATCTATAAAGATAACGAATACGTGTATGTCGCAGATAAAGACATGATGTTTATTGCCGCCCCTCTCGATCCTCAACTTCATGGTACCAGTTTCCACGATTTTAAAGATGGACAAGGCAACAGTGTGGGCAAACTGATTCAAGATGTTCTTGCCAATAAGCGTTCACAGCTTGTGGAATATACTTGGACACAAAAACAAGCTGATGGCTCTATCGAAGAAAAACTCTCGATTGCACAAAAAACCCCTTATTGGGGCTGGGTGGTGGGAACCGGTATTGGGTTTAATGAAGCTAATGCCCGTTTTTGGTCAACCGCACAGTGGCAAGTTTCTCTCTGTTTTGCCATCGCAGGTGGTATTTTCCTTATTCTCGTTTACGCAATTCGAAAAATATTAGCACTGCTTGGTGGAGAGCCTAATGACGTACGAAATGCAGTACAATCGGTCGCTGATGGTGATATTTATACTCAATTTACAGAACAAGCTCCCAAAGACAGTATTTATGGTGCCGTACAACAAATGAGCCTTTCTTTAGCTCAGTTGGTCCAAAACTTAGAGGCATCAATGATGGCTTTACGGGGAGAATTGTCTGAGGTCGAAAATCGCTCCCACTCGATTGCGGCTCTGACAGAAACCCAACAACAATCAACAGAAATGATCGCTACCGCAATGACAGAAATGGCCTCTTCAGCAACTCAAGTGGCTCATTCAGCACAAGACACGGCATTAAATACCGATGAAGCAGACAAGCAAAGCCAACAAACACAACAACTTATCCATAATGCTGTAGGTAATATTCAAGGTCTTGCCGATCAACTACAAACAGCTAGCCAAGCCGTGTTAGAGCTTGATAATGAGGTGAACAACATTGCTCAAGTACTCAATGTCATTGGCGATATTGCCGAACAAACCAACTTACTGGCTCTGAATGCAGCGATTGAAGCCGCTCGAGCTGGTGAACAAGGTCGAGGCTTTGCGGTTGTCGCCGATGAAGTTCGTAACCTTGCAGGACGAACTCAAACCAGTACGAAAGAAATCCAACAAATGATCCAAAACCTTCAATCTGGTTCTCGCAATGCTATTGATAGTATGCAAATTTGCGCACAAACGAGCCAAAGCACGGTAACGGAATCAGAAAATGCTTCTGCAGCATTAGGTTTAATTGTTAGTGCTCTGGAAAGTATCTCCTCCATGAGTCACCAAATTGCCACAGCAGCAGCAGAGCAAACACAGGTGAGTGACGATATTTCTCAACGCATCAATATGATTGAGCAAAGTGGAACTGATTTAAGCCATGTCGTGACCGAAAGCCACCAAAGTACCCGCACATTGACTCATTTAGCCCATGAGCTTGAGCAATGGGTAAGTAAATTCAGCATTAAAAATGAAGTAAGATAAACAACAACTTCCTGACCTCTCTGGATAACAAATAAAGGCGTACCAAATACGCCTTTATTGTCTCTGACCGTTAAAAAATGGAGAAGGCTTCCGTCTGACACTAATTTACCTTTATTCCCCTGTTTCCTTAGCTTTTTCCATCCAAAATGAGCAAAAATAGCCCGCTAAGTATAGAAAATCACCAAACGAGTTTTTTTTTGCATTTTACTGTTGACGAAGAATCGGAAAACTCGTTTAATACACCCCGTTGCCTCGATAGCTCAGTCGGTAGAGCAGAGGATTGAAAATCCTCGTGTCGGTGGTTCGATTCCGCCTCGAGGCACCATTATTCAAATGAGTATTGGTGCGATACCGATACCATGAAAAGATAAATATGCGCCGGCTTAGCTCAGTTGGTAGAGCAACTGACTTGTAATCAGTAGGTCGCCAGTTCGACTCCGGCAGCCGGCACCATTTATCTTAAAAGATTGTTCCTCCTTAGCTCAGTTGGTAGAGCGACGGACTGTTAATCCGCAGGTCGCTGGTTCGAGCCCAGCAGGAGGAGCCAAATTTTTGAACAGTGTGAATACATTGTTTAATTAGGCCGACTTAGCTCAGTAGGTAGAGCAACTGACTTGTAATCAGTAGGTCACCAGTTCGATTCCGGTAGTCGGCACCATAAAAATTTATTCCTCCTTAGCTCAGTTGGTAGAGCGACGGACTGTTAATCCGCAGGTCGCTGGTTCGAGCCCAGCAGGAGGAGCCAAATTTTAAATCCCAGTCAATGACTGGGATTTTTTTTGCTCTGAAAAGCTGAGAACGGCCATCCCCGATGCCCTTTCTCAGCGTTATCGGGGAAATGAGTAAAACTTTCCGTTGTCCGTTACTTAATGCCCTTCTCTTTTTTAATCAGATCATAAGCATGTTGGATTTCTTGTGATTTTTCTTTCGCCATGTTCATCATCTCAGGCGGTAACCCTTTTGCCATTAGCTTATCTGGGTGATGTTCATTCATTAATTTACGGTAAGCTCGCTTAATCTCTTTTGCATCAGCATCTTCGCTGACACCCAACACTGAAAAAGCATCCGCCAATCGATTTCGAGCGCTTGCTTGTTGCCATTGCCCCGAGCCAGAATGGCGATCTTGTTCGCTGCCAAAACCCCCACTAAAGCCACCAGCGGATTGAAAACGAAAGGCCGCTTCTTGCATACGTAATCGACGTTCTAATTGCTCTGAGGAAAATCCGAGTCCCTGCGCAATTTTATGTAGAACCTGCCGTTCACTAGGATGTAAATCACCATCAGCGAAAGCCGCTGAAATCTGAAGTTCAAGGAAAAACTGTAATAAATCAAACCGACCACCGGTAAAAAAACGTACATTCTCTAATGTTTCTTGTAATGGAAAATCGGCCCCTTTCCCCTCTCGAAATGCCTCTTGTGCAGCACGACGTTGCTCACCATGTAAATTCATGCGCTCCATCATCACGCTCGCAAGGTGGATTTCTTGTTGCGTCACCTGCCCTTTCGCTTTTGCTACATGTCCCATCACAGCAAAAGCCGCTTTAAAAAACTCTTCTTGTCGCTCTGACTGGCTGGGACC
Source organism: Vibrio cincinnatiensis (assembly GCF_022113815.1). Lineage (GTDB taxonomy): Bacteria > Pseudomonadota > Gammaproteobacteria > Enterobacterales > Vibrionaceae > Vibrio > Vibrio cincinnatiensis_A. The sequence continues at coordinate 66,419 of NZ_SGOM01000008.1, read as the reverse complement.
AGAGGAATTAAAGCCCCCTGTAGCAAATGGATTCTGGCTACGCTGACGGGCTTTATCAAATTGATGGCCAAGGAAAAAGCCAAAGACTGCGCCAAACGGTCCCCCAAATAGGAAACCGAAGAAAGCGCCAAGTATTTTGCCAAAAATATGCATTTATGTGCTCTCAATCTATGAATTTTTTAGGTGTGCTGTGGTCTGATAGTGCCGGGAGCGTTAAATTCCTTTATGATAGGGAACATTTTATTGACTTATCACTCCTAAAGTCGGAATCAAACAAGCTCAACAGGATAGTACAACTCGATGTCACGTTTTTCCCGCACATTTTTAGCCGCTTCCATTAGCGCCGCGCTTTTTGCGCCACAGACTCAAGCAGACACCACGGTGGATGAGAGTGTGCAGGAACTGCCCACTATCGATCAATGCTTAGTTAACCAGCCTGAATCGGAAAATCCGAGCGCACAGCCTATCAATGTCGAAGCGGATAAGCTAGAAGCAATTAATGGGGAACGAGCAACCTATTCGGGTAATGTGGTTGTTATTCAGGGGCAAAAGCAGATCCACGCAAACAGTGTAACCTTACATCAACAAGACAACATTGTGATTGCAGAAGGGGACGTAAAATTTAGCGATGGCCAAGTCAAAACAACCTCTGATCGGGCGACCAATAATTTAAATACCGATCAAATGACATTGGAAAATACGCAATATCAATTCTTATGTCAGCCAGGGCGAGGACAAGCCGCTTATATCGCGAAAACAGGTAAAGCGGTGTATGAAATTGAAGATGGTTCAATCACGTCGTGCCCTGAAGGAGACAACGCCTGGCGACTACGAGCCTCAAGCATCGATGTTGATCAAGACGAGGAACAAGCGACATTTTATAACCCACGCTTGGAAGTGCAAAATATCCCGATTTTCTATTTACCATACCTAACGGTACCGATTGGTGATACACGTAAAACGGGCTTTCTCTATCCAAGCTTCTCATACGGTTCACGAGATGGATTTGAAGCTGCAGTACCTTTCTATTGGAACTTAGCACCAAACTATGATCTAGAGACAACGGTTCACTATATGGAGAACCGTGGAACGCAACTGAGTACACTTTTCCGCTATCTCACCGACTATGGTCAAGGCGATATTAAAGCTGAATATTTACCCGATGATAGCCTATACCCAGAAAAAGGGGATCGCTGGGCTTTCCAATACAAACACAGTGGTATTTATCAGCAAGCTTGGAAGTTTGATCTCGACTACTCTCGGGTTAGTGATATTGAATATTTCTCAGACCTCAGCTCGGGGGTCGGTCATCGTGAAGATGGTCAATTGATTCAACAGGGCCGAGTCACTTACCGCAGCGCATCATGGGATGCTTCGTTGCTGGCTAGAGATTTTCAGGTATTAACTACGGGCGATAACCAACCTTATCGGTTAATGCCGCAACTCGCTTTTAACTACTATGCCCCAGAAGTACTACGCTACCTAGATCTGGATCTAAAAAGTCATATTTCCCGCTTTGAAACCGATGCATCCGGAAAGCCTTCGGCTACTCGTGTTCATATTGAACCGGGCATAACCATTCCTATGGGTAACACTTGGGGTACATGGACAACTGAAGCTCGAGTACTCGGTACATACTACAAACAAGATTTAAAGGGCGTAACCAGTAGTGATTATCAAGATCTTGAGGAAGAAGTGTCACGAGTCATCCCTGAATTTAGAACCCATGCAGGAATTATCCTTGAGCGAGATACGGTACTCTTTAATAACTACACCCAAACGCTAGAACCCCAGATCCAATATCTGTACGTTCCTAAGGAAGATCAGAAAAAAATCGCATTGTATGACACCACGCTGTTACAAATGGATTACTACGGTTTGTTCCGCAGCCGTAAATACAGCAGTGTTGATTATATCGCCCCAGCGAACCAGATTAGCTATGGAGCATCGACTCGTTTCTTTGATGATCAATACAAAGAACGGTTAAATATTGCCTTCGGACAAATTTTCTATCTGGATAAGGGGCTAAAAGCGAGTAATTTAACCGAACCAGAAGAGGAAGAATCGCAAAGCAGCTATTCGGCTTGGGCGATCGAAATGGATTTTAACTATGACGACTACCTCTTCTATCATGGTGGTATTCAATACGATGTTGATACCAGCGCCATGCAGTTAGCCAATAGTACATTAGAGTACCGCTTTACGGGGGGGTATCTCCAAACAAACTACCGTTACGTCACCAAAGAATATATCGAGAATACGGTGGGAGACACCATTCCCGTCAATCGGATTACTAAAGATGGTATTTCACAAGTTGGTTTACTCGGTGGCTACCAACTGACACAAAAATGGCAAATGAATGGGCAATATTTTTACGATACAACCACGAAAGAAGCCCTTGAATGGTTAATAGGTTTACGTTACACCTCCGACTGCTGGTATATGGGCTTTGCTTACAGTAACCAATTGAAAAGTTGGAAAGGAGACTTTATTACTGATGCACATGCCTCTCCAGAGTATGAAAATAACTTTAGCTTTAATATCGGAATTATTGGCTTTGGTACCAATGTAACCTCAAGTGAAAGTATGACAGGAATTAAAGGGTCAAGTAATTCACTCGGTTATGGCCGCCCTTTCTTTTTGAATAACTAATGACGAACCTAACTTTAGGATCATCGATTTTGATAGGACATGGAATGAAATTGTGGACCACCGCATTATGCACGTTAGTCACTCTACTGGGTACGGCCCCTGTACTGGCTCAGCCAGTTGAATTGGATCGTGTCGCGATAATCGTTAACAGTGGCGTTATTTTACAAAGTGAGATTGATAGTGCGCTATTAACGGTTAAAGCCAATGCAAAACAAAACCAACAAACCCTTCCAGCAGAAAACGTATTACGTGAACAAGTCATTGAAAAACTAGTTATCGAAACCCTGCAACAACAAGAAGCGGAACGCATTGGGGTACGTATTGATGATAATCGCTTAAATGATGCAATCCTTGAAATAGCCCGTAACAACCAACAAACACCAGAACAGTTACGCACTTCTGTTGCTGCTGAAGGGCTCACATATGCCGAATTTCGAGAACAGGTCAGAAAAGAAATGGCCGCCAGTGAGGCTCGTAATGCTTTAGTTCGTCGTCGAATTAACATTATTCCGGCAGAAGTAGAAACACTGGCTGAATTACTGGCACAAGAAACAAATGCGACGGTTCAGTATAAAATCCGTCACATTCAACTACGCTTCAATGAAGGACAAGAGAAATCGCAAGTTGAAGAACAAGCGAAAAAACTCGTGGAACAGCTTAATCATGGTGCCGATTTCAGTACGTTGGCTCTCACTTACTCTAAAGGACCCAAAGCACTGCAAGGTGGAGATTGGGGATGGATGCGTAAAGAAGAGATGCCGACGATTTTTGCTGATCAGATAAAAATGCAGAATAAAGGCAGCATCATAGGCCCATTTCGCAGTGGTGTCGGCTTTCATATTCTAAAAATCGACGATGTAAAAGGGCTGGAAACGGTAGCGGTAACCGAGGTCAATGCTCGTCATATTTTAATCAAACCAACCATCATTTTAAGTGATGAAGGGGCACAGAAAGAGCTTGAAGAGTTCATTCGCCGCATCCGCGCCGGAGAAGCCAGCTTTGCGGAATTAGCGCAACAATACAGCCAAGATCCAGGATCTGCGGCACAAAATGGTGAGTTAGGCTATCAAACCCCCGACCTCTACGTACCAGAGTTTAAGCACCAAGTGGAAACTCTCGCCGTAGGAACCATTAGCCCCCCCTTTAAAACCGTGCATGGGTGGCATATCGTAGAAGTGCTCGATCGTCGTAATGTGGATCGCACCGATGCAGCCTTAAAAAACCGAGCCTACCGCATTTTGTTTAACCGAAAATTCAATGAAGAAGCCAGTGCTTGGTTACAAGAATTACGTGCTGCAGCTTTCGTAGAAGTTTTACAGGATAATCAAGATGACGATTAAACGCATTGTTATCACCGCTGGGGAGCCAGCCGGTATAGGCCCGGATTTAGTACTTGATCTTTCAAGAGAAAGTTGGCCACATCAAGTCGTGATTTGTGCTGACAAAACAATGCTAATGCAGCGATCTCAATTATTGGATATTCCTGTTGAGCTTATTGACTATGATCCAAAGCAGCCCCCTCGCCCTCAACAAGCGGGGTCTTTGGTCGTAGAGCACGTTGATGTAGCCGAAACTGTCATTCCAGGTCAACTCAATGAAGCAAATGGTCATTACGTACTAAAAACATTAGAAAGAGCCGCTTTAGGCTGTATGAATAACGAATTTGATGCTATTGTCACCGGCCCCGTACACAAAGGGGTTATCAACCGAGCAGGCGTGGCATTTAGTGGTCATACAGAGTTTTTTGCTGAGCAATCAAACACCCCTTTAGTGGTTATGATGCTGGCAACAGAGGGGCTTCGTGTCGCTTTGGTTACCACTCATATCCCATTAGCTTATGTATCTAAAGCGGTCACTGCTGAACGGTTAGAAAAAATTATTCATATTCTCCACAAGGACTTAGTCGAGAAATTTGCGATTGAACAACCAACGATCTATGTCTGCGGCCTCAATCCACATGCGGGAGAAGATGGTGTCCTCGGTCATGAGGAAATTGATACCATTACCCCAACCTTGGAAAAACTGCGTCAGCAAGAAGGTATCAATCTGATCGGGCCCTTACCCGCCGATACCATCTTTAATGACAAATATTTACAGCAAGCTGATGCCGTATTAGGCATGTATCATGATCAAGTACTACCAGTGCTGAAATACAAAGGCTTTGGGCGCTCAGTCAATATTACTTTAGGCCTACCTTTTATTCGTACCTCTGTCGATCACGGTACTGCATTAGATCTTGCCGCAAGTGGCCAAGCTGATGTGGGCAGTTTTAGAACCGCTCTGGCTCAAGCTATCACCCTTGTTGATAAAAGAACGCAATAATTCGAGAAAACTATGAGAAATGATGTCCATTTAGGACACAAAGCGCGTAAACGTTTTGGTCAAAACTTTCTAAACGATCCTTATATCATTGATGGTATCGTTTCTGCGATCAACCCTCTTCCCGGTCAAAATTTAGTTGAGATCGGACCCGGTTTGGGGGCAATCACAGAGCCCGTAGGCCGTGAAGTTGATAAGTTCACGGTCATTGAGCTTGACCGTGATCTGGCTGAGCGATTACGTAATCATCCAGATCTGGCTGAGAAACTGACCATCTATGAAGGCGATGCCATGCGCTTCGACTTTAGCCAACTGGTTAGGCCCAACAATAAGCTACGAATTTTTGGTAACTTACCCTATAACATTTCCACACCATTGATGTTTCATCTATTTGAATACCACAAAGATATTCAAGATATGCACTTCATGTTGCAAAAAGAGGTGGTCAATCGTTTAGCGGCAGGTCCAGGAAGCAAAGCCTACGGACGATTAACCGTTATGGCGCAATATTACTGCAAAGTCGTGCCTGTACTGGAAGTACCACCAACCGCTTTTGTTCCACCACCCAAAGTAGATTCAGCGGTAGTAAGGCTCGTTCCTTATGAGCAGCTTCCTCATCCCACCACGAGTTTAAAATGGTTAGACAGAGTCGTAAGAGAAGGCTTTAACCAACGACGTAAAACCGTGCGCAATTGCTATAAAGGCCTACTGGATGATGAGACTTTTGCTCACTTAGAAATAAATGCCAGCATGCGTCCAGAAAACCTCACGTTGGCCCAGTTTGTTGCCATGGCTAACTGGCTTGATGCTCACCATGCTTAAAAAAGTAAGGATGGAAAACCCATCCTTATTTTCTTCGTCTTGATAGAAGAATAAGGAGGGCTTATGGATACTTCCCAGCCTTGTATCACGATTCAAGTCCAGACTAAATACATCGCAGAACAGTCTGAACCTGATTACCACCGCTATGTTTTCGCGTATTTAATTACCATACGAAACCTCAGTAATGAAACAGTACAATTGACTCGGCGTCACTGGCTTATCACCGACGCCAATGGAAAACAAATGCATGTTGAAGGTGAAGGTGTTGTCGGAGAACAACCAATCATTGCTGCAAATGATGAATACACATACAGCAGTGGTACAGCGCTAGAAACGCCCGTTGGAGTCATGCAAGGACACTACACATTCCTCAATCATGCGGGTGAGACTTTTATCACAGACATTGAGCCATTTCGTTTGGCTGTCCCTAACGTACTAAATTAACGGATCTATTGTGGCTAACTATATTGTCGGTGACATTCAAGGGTGTTTAGATGAATTATACAAACTCCTTGAGCAAGCCCATTTCACTCCTCAAAAAGATACCTTATGGTTGGCTGGAGACTTAGTCGCTAGAGGCCCTAAATCACTAGAAACCCTGCGATTTATTAGAGGGTTAGAAGGTTCAGCAAAGGCCGTATTAGGTAACCATGATTTGCACTTATTAGCCGTCGCACAAGGGATTCACCCCGTAAAAAAGAAGGACAAAACTCTGGCTATTTTTGAGTCTGACGATGCCGACGAATTATTGAACTGGGTGCGTCAACTTCCATTATTACTCGAACATCCTGAATTTGTTCTTACTCATGCAGGTATATCTCCTCTGTGGGACTTAGCCACAGCAAGAGCCGCCGCACAAGAAGTCGAGCTAGTTCTACGCAGCCAACACTGGCCATGGTTATTAGCCAATATGTACGCCAATACCCCCGATCTCTGGGATGCCCAACTACAAGGTATTGAACGTTATCGATATATCATTAACGCTTTCACTCGTATGCGATTTTGTTTTTCTGATGGACGATTAGATATGGCCTGCAAACTCCCTCCAGCACAAGTGAGTAAAGGGGATTTAATGCCATGGTTTACTTTACCGCAACGTATTCCACTGAAGAAAACTGTACTCTTTGGCCACTGGGCTGCACTTGAAGGGTATGCAGATGAACAAGTGATCGGTTTAGATACTGGCTGCGTATGGGGAGGTCCTTTAACCATGCTACGCTGGGAGGATAAACAATACTTTCAGCAGCCAGCATTAGGCGAGAAGTTCTAGGTTCTAGGTTCTAGGTTCTAGGTTCTAGGTTCTAGGTTCTAGGTTCTAGGTTCTAGGTTCTAGGTTCTACAAACTTACGCTCTAAAATAGTGAAGTCCATTGAATAGGCATTTTTCTCATCTGCAGAATAGTGCTCACGGTAACACTCATACCAATCCTCTCCCCACTCGGGAAACTGAGTATCTCCGGCCAACTGAGCATCAATGCAGGTAATATAAAGCTTACCTGCATAAGGTAAGCATTCAGCATAAATACTTCCACCGCCAATAATCATCACTTCAGGCACCTCCCCCGCTTTCGCCAGTGCGGCTGCCAGTGAAGAAACCACCTCCACACCTTCAATCATCAAGTGAGGATCGCGGCTAATCACAATATTCTGCCTTCCCGGTAATGGACGACCAATAGACTGGTAAGTTTTACGCCCCATAATCACAGGTTTGCCCATTGTACAACGCTTAAACCAAGCAAAATCAGCCGGTAAATGCCATGGCATTTGATTATCTTTACCAATTACTCTCTCGTTTGCCATCGCGGCAATCATACTGATGATCATCAGCGCATCCTCTTTTTGTTCAAGCACGGTATCAGCATTATACGATAGGTTTGCGGCGGTAGAATAGCAGCCCAGGAACCGCAAGGCCAACCGCTAAACCACCAATAATGAACATGGCTTTTAAAAAGTTTTCCATCAAGGTTCCCAATAATTCAGGGGTAAAGCCTAGGTGGTTAATCTCCACCATTGCAATCATCGCCTTATAAGCAAAAACACCGGGTACCATCGGAATTAATGCAGCAACGGTAAATACCTTAGGGTGTGCTAAAAAACGACGAGACCACTGCACGCCAATCATACCAACAAGAGTCGCGGCAAAAAACGTAGCCCACTCAATAGGAATACCAAAGTGCATCATAAGGTAACGAGAGCCGTGGCCTATCGCCCCTCCTAATGCACAATATTTTAAAGCGGGAACGGGTACATTAAAGACTAAGGCGAAGCCTACAGCAGGAATAGAAGCAAACAACATATCGTTGAGTAACCCTAAAAAAAGTGACCATGTCAGCATACTTACCACCCCCAAATTCCAGTTATACTCATTGCCGCAATAATGCCTAAGCTGGTGGCAAACGTCAGTAAACTCGCCATCACAAAGCGAGCGATCCCCATATTAATATAACCTTTAAGCATATCAGCAACCGCATTGATAAGAGGAAAACCAGGAACCAGCATCAATACGGAGGATGCCATAACCAGCGTTGGTTTATTTCCCAGTTGGTACATTACCGCTTGAGCTGAAATAAGAGAGGTAACAAATGCTGTCGCCGCAAAATTAAGTAATGGATTAAATTGGCGATGGCCAATTTCTTGGCGAACAATCATTCCTACGGCCGAAGCGAGAAATGTCATGGCAAAAACCATCCAATCTCCCCCCGCTAAGTGGCTGAATGCGGCACAAGAAAGGCCAATCATGACCACAACAAGCCAACGATTATAACGCTCAGGGGTAATTCGGTTCAGCTTGTCTTGAGCCATTGAGTGATCCAACAAACCTTTTTCCGCCAAGATACAGATCCGTTGAATTTGAGTAACCACGCGCATATTAATGCCTCGGTCAGCACAGCGACGAGCGGTCGTAATGCAGTGTTGTTGATAAACAGTCGTCACCACTAAAGAGCTGGCCGACAGTGAGATTTCAACTTCACTCATACCTAATGCCAACCCCATTCGGCGCATAATATCCCCGATTAAAGTACTTTCTGCTCCATGAGCTTGTAGCATTTGTCCAGCTTGAGCAATTAAACGAGAAACGGCCCTTTGTTTAGATGTCATGATTCCTTTCCTAACGACCTAGAGAAACAACCGTTCTATTTTGCAATAATTTTCATCACAACAACATGATTTAGAATATAAAAAAGCCGCAATCAAAATTGCGGCTAAATATTTTCAGTATTTAACAAGCTAACGATAAGGTTCAGAAATTACTCTCGAACATAGATAACATGCCCGTCATCTTCTTCGTCATCCCAATCGTCCCAATCATCATCTTCTTCAGTGACAACATCGTGGCCCGCCATCGCGTCTTTATGGTAATCATCCCACATAAACTCAACTTTTTGCTCAGCCGATAACGCTTCCTGCTCACGAGGAAGTGTTTCCATAAAGTCAGCCAGCTTCATGCATAACTCTTTGGTTCCTTGACGATTAATAGCAGAAATTTTGAAATATTGATCTTCCCAGCCCAATGCATCAAGCACATTTTGGATGATCTCATCGGCTTCATCTTCAGACATCAAATCAACTTTATTGAACACCAACCAACGAGGCTTCTGAGCCAGCTTTTCACTGTACTGCTCAAGTTCGTCCAAGATCGTGAGTGCATTTTGCACAGGATCACTTTGATCAACTGGCATGATATCGATCATGTGTAATAGCACACGGCAGCGTTCCAAATGCTTCAAGAAGCGAATGCCCAAACCAGCACCATCTGCCGCTCCTTCAATCAGCCCAGGAATATCTGCAACAACAAAGCTTTTCTCTGGAACGACACTCACCACTCCCAAGCTTGGAATCAAGGTCGTAAATGGATAATCCGCCACTTTCGGCTTTGCCGCTGAAACGGCGCGAATAAATGTCGATTTACCGGCATTCGGCAAACCCAGCATACCCACATCGGCTAATAAGAGTAGCTCTAAGCGAATTTCACGAACTTCACCTTTTGTGCCCATAGTCTTCTGACGTGGCGCTCGGTTCACTGAGGATTTAAAACGGGTATTACCTAACCCATGCCAGCCACCCTTAGCAATCATTACTTTCTTGCCATGTTCAGCCACTTCACCAATCACTTCATTTGTGTGAATATCGACCGCACGAGTACCAACAGGAACGCGTAAAACCTTATCTTTACCCCGTTTACCCGTACAATTACCCCCACGTCCATTCTCACCACGTTCGGCTTCATAGAAGCGCTGAAAACGGTAATCGATCAATGTATTGAGGTTTTCATCGGCGAGCATATAAATATCACCACCGTCACCACCGTCACCACCATCCGGGCCGCCTTTGGTCACAAATTTTTCTCGCCAAAAGCTAACAACACCATTACCACCATCGCCGGCCTGAACTTTTATTACCGATTCATCAACGAATTTCATTTCTTACTCCGCATTACTTGCGTGCAATATCATTGGATACCCATGATATCTATTTTAGCAGAAGCCTAAGGGGAGTGAGCAACACCCTCCTTTTCTGCTTAGGAACACATAACAAGTCACCCATTGATTCATAGATGCCGTGTTATCTGCTCTATCTATAAACAAAAAACCCTACCAAAATGGCAGGGCTTTTAAATTCAGCGAGAAACTAAACTTATTCAGCTTCGATGCTAACGAATTTACGGTTCTTAGGACCTTTAGTCTCGAACTTCACTTTACCATCAGATAGAGCGAATAGAGTATGGTCTTTACCAATACCTACGTTATTACCAGCGTGGAACTTAGTACCACGTTGACGAATGATAATGTTACCTGCTAATACAGATTCACCACCAAAACGCTTAACACCAAGACGTTTACTTTCTGAATCGCGGCCGTTACGAGTAGAACCACCAGCTTTTTTGTGTGCCATTGTTAAACTCTCCTAATAACTTAAGCGTTGATACCAGTGATTTTCACTTCTGTGAACCACTGACGATGACCTTGTTGCTTACGAGAGTGTTTACGACGACGGAACTTAACGATTTTGATTTTATCGCCACGACCATGTTGTACCACTTCAGCAGTCACTTTACCGCCCTCTACAAGAGGAGCACCAACTTGAATTTCTTCACCGTTAGCAACAAGAAGAACTTTATCAAATTCCACTGTTGCACCAGTTTCAACGTCTAATTTCTCTAAACGAAGAGTTTGACCTTCGCTTACACGGTGTTGTTTACCACCAGATTGGAAAACAGCGTACATATTTTACTCCGCTCTTTCCGCACAGCCTATGCTTGTAATTTGAGCAAAAAGGGTGTGCGCTAAACTAATCATCAATAGGGCGCAGATTCTACGTGAATGACGTTCCTATGACAAGCCATATTTTAAAAAAATTGGCGAAAAGCTAATCGCCAAACAAAAGTGGCGCAATCATGCCTTTAAGCCATGTATTAATCAATGTTTTTTAGTGTATTATTCAATAACTCAAGAAGAACATTATGCCTTACACGCTCTAACTTCAGCCGGATTTATAATGGATTTTAAAGCTATCCAATCGCTTACTGCCGATGACATGGCAAAAGTGAATGAAACGATACTTGCTCAACTCAATTCTGATGTCTCACTTATCAACCAACTGGGCTTTTATATTGTCAGTGGCGGGGGAAAACGCCTACGCCCCCTACTTGCCATTTTGTCGGCAAAAGCATTAGGTTACCAAGGTGAGGGGCACACGCTCGCTGCCGCCTTTATTGAGTTTATTCATACCGCAACCTTGCTACACGATGATGTTGTGGATGAATCCGATATGCGCCGAGGTAAAGCCACGGCAAATGCCATGTTTGGTAACGCCGCCAGTGTGTTGGTCGGCGATTTTATTTATACCCGCTCATTTCAGATGATGACGGAATTAGGATCCATGAAGATCCTCAAGTTGATGAGCCATTCCGTGAATGTGATCGCTGAAGGTGAAGTGCTGCAGTTGATGAATTGTAATGATCCTGATACGACTGAAGCAAGCTACATGCAGGTCATCTATTCTAAAACGGCTCGTTTGTTTGAAGCCGCCACCCAGATTGGCGCAATATTGTGTGATGCTCCACCTCTAATCGAACAAGCTCTACAAAATTACGGTAAGTATTTAGGCACCGCTTTCCAACTGATTGACGATGTCATGGATTACACTGCCGATGGTAAAGAGATGGGTAAAAATGTTGGTGATGATTTAGCCGAAGGAAAACCGACTCTTCCCCTGCTCCATGCGATGCGCAATAGTACAGGTGAACAATCTTTGATGATTAGAGAAGCTATTGAACAAGCCAATGGAATGGAAAAACTGGACGCTATTCTAGCAACGATGCAGCAAACAGGTTCTTTGGAGTACACGACGGCTAAAGCGCTAGAAGAAGCCGATAAAGCCATTGCTGAGCTGTCTATTCTGCCAGAGAGTGACTATAAACAAGCGTTAATTGCGCTGGCACATATGGCGGTAAAACGCAGTAAGTAGTCATTAAGTAAGCGCTCTATCCTCACTGTTTTTAGAGACCGATAGTCATAAAAAATGCCGCTGTAGAATCAGCGGCATTTTTATTCATTTCGACTCGCCGTTCGTTTATTTAACGAATTCGATACCAATCTCAATATCTTTATTAAGCGTTTCTAGCATGCCATCAAGAGCGGCTTGCTCATAAGCACTGAGTGTGCCATAGCTGAGAAGCTCTTCTACGCCATTTTTACCCAGTTTAACTGGCTGTGCGAAGAATGGAGCATGCTCACCATTCCCTTCCACATAAGCGTATTCAATTACAGATTCACCTTGCAGTGCTTTCACTAAAGAAAGACCGAAACGGCAAGCAGCTTGCCCCATAGAAAGCGTTGCTGAACCGCCACCCGCTTTGGCTTCAACCACTTCAGTACCCGCATTCTGGATACGTTTAGTCAGTGCTTCCACTTCTTCTGCGGTAAATTCTACGCCATCAACTTGAGAAAGCAGAGGGAGAATAGTGACACCTGAGTGACCACCGATCACAGGAACACGAACATCACCTGGATCTTTATCTTTGAGTTCAGCCACAAATGTTTCAGAACGAATAACATCCAACGTAGTAATACCGAAAAGCTTCGCTTTGTTATAAACACCCGCTTTTTTCAACACTTCCGCAGCAATAGGAACGGTTGTATTGACTGGGTTAGTGATAATTCCCACACAAGCGTTTGGACAAACAACAGCGATGCGCTCAGCTAAAGACTTTACAATACCTGCGTTAACATTAAAGAGATCCGCTCGATCCATACCCGGCTTACGAGCAACCCCCGCAGAAATCAGCACAACATCAGCACCTTCAAGTGCAGGGGTAGGATCTTCACCCGCATAACCTTTAATTGAAACAGGGGTAGGAATGTGGCTCAAATCTGCTGCAACACCAGGGGTAACTGGGGCTATATCATAAAGGGCAAGATCTGAACCAGCAGGAAGACGGTTTTTCAATAACAGGGCTAGGGCTTGACCGATGCCGCCAGCGGCACCAATAACAGCGACTTTCATCGTAGATCTCCTTGAGAGTTAATCTCTTATAAATGTTTTGGTAGGGTAGGTTTATCCGACCTCAAAAAGCTATAGCAAGTACAACTTGATTACAATCAATTAACTTCAGCTTTGCGACTTTGCGCAACTCCCTGAAGCCGTGCTACAACTTAAGGTGCGATTATGGGGTTATTATTACTTAATCACAAAAGTTTATCCCCTATCTAAACCAAAATAGACCATTTTTACAGTGACCTTTTAGACAGTTTTGTACGATAATTTGCCACTCTATCATCGGCTATGTGAAAATATGCATTCATGGTTGATTCAGCGAAAGTAAGAAGAACAATGCGCCATATGGATAAACAAGATAATTTAGTTCGTGCTTTTAAAGCGCTGCTAAAAGAAGAGCGATTTGGCTCTCAGAGCGATATTGTCGATGCCTTAAAAAATGAAGGTTTCGATAATATTAACCAATCAAAAGTGTCACGCATGTTGACCAAATTTGGGGCGGTTCGTACTCGTAATGCAAAAATGGAGATGGTTTATTGCCTCCCTGCAGAACTCGGCGTTCCTACCGTATCTAGCTCTTTACGCGAGTTAGTTCTGGATATTGACCACAACAGTGCCTTAGTTGTTATTCATACGGGCCCCGGTGCGGCGCAGCTCATTGCTCGTTTGCTGGATTCTCTGGGTAAATCAGAAGGTATCTTGGGGGTGGTTGCGGGTGATGATACTATTTTTATTACTCCTACGCTCAATATCACGACAAAGCAATTATTCACTTCTGTGTGTGAACTCTTTGAATATGCGGGTTAACCAAAGTTCATTCCGCTAATCGATAAAATTAAGATAAAGAGGTGGAAAGGTGACCTACACTGCGTGATCCACCTCACATCTTAAACAAGTTATCAATAAACATGACCTCTTTTTTAACTCTTTAGTCATCAATTACTTATCTGATTTATTAGCCAGAAAAACCCCCTTCTCTCGCCTATCAGTTTCGCTATATTATTTTACAATTCTATAATTACTTTGCCATTTTTTGCTATTATTCAGTCACTTTTTCGGTATATGGATTGAAAAAGCTTCGGTTTCTCGATGAAGAAACGCCCTAACATTCTCTATTGAATTTTGGGGTCATAACAAAAAGGAAGGGACATTCATGGTATTGAATAAAATCATTAAGATCGGTGCAATTACCGCAGCGATTATGGGGTCAAGTGCCACCTACTCTCAGGAATTTATTACCATAGGTACAGGCTCTGTTACTGGAGTTTACTATCCAACAGGAGGTGCTATCTGCCGCTTAGTGAATAAAGATCGTCAAGATCATAATATTCGTTGCTCTGTTGAAGCAACCGGTGGTTCCATTTACAACGTAAACACCATTCGAAGCGGTGAGTTAGATTTTGGTATTGTACAATCAGATTGGCAATATCACGGATATAACGGTACCAGCCAATTTACCGAACAAGGGCCAAATAAAAACCTACGGGCAATGTTTTCTCTTCATACCGAACCTTTTAACATTATTGCTCGCACCGATTCAGGAATCCAAAACGTAAAAGATCTTGAAGGTAAACGAGTTAATATAGGTAACCCGGGGTCAGGCGACCGTGCAACCATGCAAGTGGTGATGGATGCATTTGGATGGACGAATGATAGCTTTAAACTCGCCGCAGAGCTTAAAGGCTCTGAGCGTTCACAAGCCTTGTGTGACAACAAAATTGATGCCTTTATCTACATGGTTGGTCATCCAAATGGTTCAATCAAAGAAGCCACCACCTCTTGCGATGCGAAATTAGTCTCCGCAACAGGCCCACAAATAACAAAAATTGTTGCAGAACGCCCATACTATGCCTATAGCACAGTACCTGCAGGTATGTATCGTGGAACCGATACTGATGTCACCAGTTTTGGTGTTGCAGCAACATTGGTGACCAGCACAGATGTGTCCGATGAAGTGGCTTATAACGTCGCGAAAGCAGTATTTGAAAACTTCGATACCTTTACTCGCCTGCATCCCGCTTTTGCAACGCTAAAAAAAGAAGAGATGGTTAAAGCAGGGCTTTCCATTCCTCTCCATCCTGGTGCTGAAAAGTACTATAAAGAAGTGGGTCTATTGAAATAATGGCTTAGCATCCACTCCTCCTCACCATGATCATTCATGGGAGGTTAGAAAAAGCTCGGAACTATCCGAGCTTTTACCACAAACAACCCTTTGGCTTTCACTCAGTTTGTAAAGCCACATTTCTATGACTACCTAATTAAAAACCATCAATAATAAGGATAACGTACATGACGCAGGCAAATATCCCGTCACAAGATGTGCAAGAGATGGTTGCACAGGCAGATACCGGAGCAAGGAATCCTAAAGGATTGCCCGGTCGTATTTTATGGTTTGTGCCCCTTTGTTGGTCACTGTTCCAACTTTGGTATGCCTCACCCCTGCCTTTTATCTTTGACTTCGCGATTCTCAATGATACTCAGGCCCGTTCAATCCATTTAAGCTTTGCCGTCTTTCTCGCATTTACGGCTTACCCAGCATTAAAAAATTCTTCTAGAGATCACATTCCGCTCGCCGATTGGTTGTTGGCATTGGCAGGAAGTTTCTCAGCGGCTTATATTTATCTTTTTTACGCCTCATTGGCCGGACGCTCTGGAGCGCCCACTACGCCGGATATTATAATCGCGGTGACAGGTATGCTTCTGTTACTGGAAGCCACTCGCCGAGCATTAGGTCCACCACTGATGTGTGTAGCCGGGTTATTTCTCTTTTACACTTTTGCTGGCCCCTACATGCCTGACGTGATTGCTCATAAAGGCGCCAGTGTACAAAAAGCCATGTCCCATTTATGGCTGACAACAGAAGGCGTTTTTGGTGTTGCTTTAGGGGTTTCCACCTCTTTTGTCTTCTTATTTGTACTATTTGGCGCAATGCTAGATCGAGCAGGAGCTGGCGCTTACTTTATTAAAGTCGCCTTTTCTTTACTCGGCCATATGCGTGGAGGGCCAGCAAAAGCAGCCGTTGTAGCTTCAGGGCTATCCGGATTAGTGTCAGGTTCTTCGATTGCCAACGTTGTCACCACCGGAACTTTTACCATTCCATTAATGAAACGCGTCGGTTTTCCAGGTACTAAAGCAGGAGCCGTAGAAGTTGCCGCCTCCACGAATGGTCAGCTAACACCACCGATCATGGGGGCTGCGGCTTTTTTGATGGTGGAATATGTCGGTATTTCCTATGTTGAAGTCATTCGAGCAGCGTTACTGCCTGCGCTGATTTCCTATATCGCCCTTATCTATATTGTACATTTAGAAGCTTGTAAGGCAGGAATGACAGGCCTTCCACGACGCAGAACCACAACATTAATGCAAAGCCTACTCTCATTTACAGGCACTATATTGGGCCTATGTGTGTTAAGCGCCACTGTTTACTATGGTGTTGGGTGGACGAAAGAGGCATTTGGTGCTGCGGCAACACCAATAGTGGGAACCGCTCTATTGGTTACGTATCTTCTCTTAGTGCGAATCGCTGCAAAGTTTAGCCATGAAAAAGAACTCAACATTGATGAAAACATACAAGAGATCCCAGAGGTTGGTCCAACGGTTAAATCTGGCCTACACTATCTGCTGCCAATTGTTGTTTTAGTCTGGTGCCTAACGGTTGAGCGATTTTCACCTGGGCTTTCCGCATTTTGGGCGACGGTATTTATGATCTTCATTTTACTGACTCAGCGCCCCTTGATGGCTTGGTTTAATCAGACGGGGGATGCCTCCACTCAAGCCAAAGTAGGAGTAAATGATCTGCTGGAAAGCCTCGTCTCTGGTGCCAGAAATATGATTGGTATTGGGGTCGCTACCGCTGCTGCCGGAACCGTTGTTGGTGTGGTCACCCTAACGGGGATAGGCTTAGTCATGACGGACTTCGTTGAGTTTGTCTCTGGGGGCAATATTATCTTAATGCTGCTCTTTACTGCCGTGATCAGCCTATTACTGGGAATGGGCTTACCAACAACGGCCAACTATATTGTGGTTTCCACCTTAATGGCTCCTGTTATCGTCACGTTAGGTGCACAAAGTGGCTTAATTATTCCATTGATTGCAGTCCATTTATTTGTATTCTATTTCGGTATCTTAGCGGATGATACTCCTCCTGTCGGTTTGGCCGCTTTTGCTGCTGCAGCTATCGCTCAATCTGACCCAATTCGTACGGGTATTCAAGGCTTTGCCTATGATATTCGAACCGCCATTTTACCCTTTATGTTTGTGTTTAATACGCAATTATTATTGATGGGGATCGATACTTGGTGGCATCTTGCTCTCACTATAGCCTCCTCCATCATTGCGATGCTTTTATTTTCGGCCGCAACACAGCGTTGGTGGTTTACCAAGACCAAATGGTGGGAAGTGCTCGCTCTGCTACTGCTAACATTTACCTTTTTCCGCCCCGGTTTTTGGTGGGATATGGTCTACCCTGCCCAAAATATTTACCCTGGCACTGATCTTGAAACTCTTGTTGAACAAGCCCCTGTTGGTCAATCAGTAACAATGATAGTCGCAGGAGAAACCTTAACTGGAGATTACGTTTCCAAAACCGTTCTACTCCCTTTTGATGATAGAACAACCAGTGCTGCGCAACGCATTGCTTCCATGGGGCTAATGATCAATAACGAAAATAATCGAATGTTGATTGATATGGTTGAATTTGGTAGCCCAGCAGAAGCGGCGGGCATTGATTTTGATTGGGAAGTCCGTTCGGTGATTGTGGATAGTGATCGGCCGATGAAAGAATGGGTATTCCTCCCTGCAATACTATTAACTCTACTATTAGGCTGGAACCAAAAAAGGCGAGCGGCTAAACAAGCAATGACCGCTTAATATATTGATAAGAATCAGACCTATACCCAAGAAATAATGACATTCTTGGGTATAGTCTTTATGAGCACTAAACACAGAGATAATGAATTATGTATCACCATATCTTGCTTCCTGTCGATTTAAATGAACAAGGTTTTGCGGATAAAGCGGCCCAACTCGCCGTATGGCATGCCCAACAGAGTGGAGCAAAAGTTCACCTATTAACCGTTTTACCCGGTATTCATATGTCCATGGTTGCCACTTACTTTCCACGTGACGCTGCAGCAAAGATGAAGCAGGATGTGCGGGAAAGGCTAGCGCAATTTGCTCAGCAAAATATAACCGCTGACATTGACTATCAACTGCATGTCGCTGAAGGAAAACCATACACGACCATTCTGGAACATGCAGCCAAGCTTAATGCCGATCTTATTATTATGCCGAGCCATAAACGCTCAAAAATGGATAAGGTCATGTTGGGGTCGGTGGCAAGCAAAGTGGTTGAACACTCCCCCATTCATGTGCTGGTTGTCAAACCACAAGGATAATACTCAGGCGCCTAATGCGCCTTTTTTGTTCGTTATTGCCTATCACATTAATTGCTCAATTCTTCTTTTCTTTTTGAGAATAATTATCAATAATGATTACATCAAAAAGAAATAACGTTGAGTAGACATTATGAAAAAGACATTAAGCTTTGCTGCTATACACTTTACTATCGCTTTCACTGTTGCTTATGTCCTGACTGGCGATATTATTCTTGGCAGTTTGATTGCTATGTTAGAACCGATGGTGAATACCGTTGCTTTTTACTTCCACGAGCAAGCATGGACCAAACACCCGTTCTTACAACGCTATTCAGGTAAACCACAGATAAAAACAGCCAGCTTTGCTGTGATTCACTTTAGCGTTGCTTTTAGTATTGCTTACCTATTAACGGGTAGTTGGTTAGTCGGTGGGGTCATGGCCATGATTGAGCCAAGCTTTAACACTTGTGCCTACTACTTCCATGAAAAATTGTGGCAAAGTATGCATCCGCAAGCAAAAAGTTCAGATCACCACCACTGGGGCTGTGCTCATTAATTTTTAGGTGTTACAAAGGAAAATGTGTCACGCTGAGATGCTCACTTAACCCTAATTGTAGCTCTATTTTTTGCCCGTCCAACTCAATCTTGATCGGATAAAGATCATTAGGATCTGGGCTCTCTGGCTGATAATGCTTGGGAGCTTCAACCTGAAAAAGAGCACTCACCTGATCACTACGGATATCAATCGGAAGTTGATATGTGACATGATCAAACCGTACCGATGCAGAAATCAACCCAGCAGCATACGGTTTGAAAAATAAAGTAATCAGTAATTCACATCCTCCACCATAGTGCCAAATCTGTTCGGTGGTAACATGCTCTAATCGGACATGACGAATACATTGCAAATAAGGCTCTCGCCATATCCCCATTCGCTCATCGTAGCGTTGTGGTGTCAGCTTCCCCAATAAACATTGATCGACTTCTTCCTTGTCAATCAACAAATCCTCTTCTGGATAAAGAAACAAAATCTCTATTCGATTTTTACCCAGATTAAGCAAAGCACGAATCTCTTTTTTATAGACAGCCTGCGTTCCATCACAGTCAAATAAGGCAACACCATTCAAGCGAATTTCAGCATGATAATCAATGCCTTCTAACACCAAATCAATCGCAGGGTAGCTTAGAAGGTGTTCATCAACCTCAATATCATGCATCAAATGCCATTCTTGTTCTGCAATGCTTGCTTCATCAAGTGATACGGGCAAAGCCGAACTCAGTGGACCGGGAAAACAGAGATCCTCTTGAGGAATAGATAAATCAGTCAGGGGAGAAAGTTGCCAAAATCCGGCAAGGGAAAGCTGCATAATCGATATCATATCTAATGAATTTTCGCCATATATACATGACCTAGATCAAAAATACCAGCCAAGGGGCTGGTATTTATCATGCAGGAAAAGTCTTATTTACTCTTCGTCGTCGTCATCTTCTTCGTTGTATAGAGCATCTTCACCTTCGTAGTACGTGCCCCATCCATCGTAGATCACATCAAATTTTTCAGCCAGATTCACCAGCTTCTCAACTTGTTCATCAATCGCTTGAGGGTTTAAAACTGACGACATTGTCGCATCAAAACAAAGGAGTTTATTACCGTCTTCATCTTCAGTCTCTTCCGCTTCCAGAACTTCAAAACCAAGTTTAAACGCTTCCACGGCCGCTTTTTCTAATTTTTCAAAGTCCTCTGAAAAAAAGTGGTGTTCAATTTCATATAAGGCTTCTGGATCACTGCCGTCATCGAGTAGCGCTTGAATAATATCACGAGTCTCTTCTTTTTGAATTTCAATGAATGCTTCAACAGAGAGATAGTCATCTTCATGAGACATAGCTGTGGCTCCAAGTAAATAGGCTCAAATTTTTGTGCGACGAAATATCGCACGGTTCCTGACAAATTGCCACCGACAAAATGATCTTCTACCGATCTTTTCTCTCGAACTGGTCAGGAACTTATGGGTAAATCTCAGATTTTACTTATTCCGTTCCACCAACGGTTAATGCATCCAATTTCAAGGTTGGCTGCCCAACCCCAACCGGAACACTCTGCCCGGCTTTACCGCACACACCAACACCACGATCAAGACTCAGATCGTTGCCCACCATAGAAACCTGCTGCATTGCCTCGATGCCGGATCCGATCAAGGTCGCCCCTTTAATTGGATGCGTGATCTTACCGTTCTCAATTAAGTAAGCTTCGGATGCAGAAAAAACAAATTTACCCGAAGTGATATCCACTTGCCCACCACCAAAATTAGGGGCGTAAACGCCTTTTTTGACGCTGGCAATGATCTCTTCAGGCGTATGTTGCCCTGGTAACATATAGGTGTTGGTCATACGTGGCATAGGTAAATGAGCATAAGATTCGCGGCGACCATTTCCTGTTGGTGTCACCCCCATTAAACGGGCATTCAACTTATCTTGCATATAGCCCTTGAGAACCCCATTTTCAATCAATACATTATATTGACCATTCACCCCTTCATCATCGACGTTAAGTGAGCCTCGCAGATCTTTTAATGTACCATCATCTACAATCGTACATAGATTTGAGGTGACTTTCTTGCCCATTTTCCCCGCAAACATCGATGAACCTTTACGGTTGAAGTCCCCTTCTAAACCATGCCCTACAGCTTCGTGCAGTAAAACGCCCGGCCAGCCAGAACCAAGCACCACCGGCATCGTTCCCGCAGGCGCAGCAACCGCGTCTAAGTTAACTAACGCTTGGCGAATGGCTTCATCGGCATAAGCAAAGGCGATTTTTTGCCCATTCTCTTCATTAAGAAAGTAGTCATAGCTAAATCGACCGCCTCCCCCCGCACTACCACGTTCTCGACGATCACCTTTTGTTGCCAACACCGAAATAGACAAACGTACTAATGGGCGAATATCTCCAGCATAAGTGCCATCAGTGGCGGCCACCAACATCTGCTCATGTACCCCACTTAAACTGATCGATACTTCCTGTACACGGGGTTCTTTAGTACGAATATAGGCATCGAGCTGCTGTAATAATTCGGTTTTTTTTTGTTTCTGCCAACTTTCTAGCGGATTAGTGGCAGCATAATAGTGCTGATGATCGGTGCGATGAAATGCTTTTACTTGAGCGTTTTTCCCTTGTTGAGCAATACCACGTGCGGCTATCGCACTCTGCTTTAAACCATCTAATTGAATTTGATCAGAATAAGCAAAACCCGTTTTTTCTCCACTTACCGCTCTCACACCGACGCCACAATCAATATTAAATGAGCCATCTTTAATAATACTGTCTTCTAAAACTAAAGATTCATGCCAGCTAGACTGAAAATAAATGTCTGCATAATCAATATCACGAGTGACAATACTGGCTAAAGTATCAGCAATATCTTGTTCACTGAGCCCTGTTGGGGTTAGCAATGCCTCTTCTATACGGGTAATACTCATAACGGGTTCTTTTTCTCTATCAATTGATTATAAAAACGTGTGTGTTCCATAACGGGCATAGCACGGCGAATAGGCTCAGTCTGTTCAACGTCTATATCCACGACTAAGCATCCAGCCTCTTGGCCGAGTGAAGCGACGACTTCCCCCCATGGGCTGACGACCATTGAGTGCCCCCATGTTTCACGACCACAAGGATGAAGCGCCGTTTGACCGACAGCAACCACCCAGCACTGCGTTTCTATCGCTCTTGCCTGTAATAAAACTTGCCAGTGCGCTTTGCCCGTTATCGAGGTAAAAGCGGCAGGAACGAATAACACTTGTGCCCCTTGTTGGCGTAATTCGGAATATAGCTGAGGAAAACGAAGATCATAACAGATGGACAAGCCTAACATACCGAGCGGTGTATCCACTACTACCACTCGATTACCAGGAGCAAAAGTTGCAGATTCACGATAACAGCGATGCCCATCCGCTACATCGACATCAAACAGATGTAGCTTGTCATAATCCGCTATCACCTTGCCTTGAGGGTTAAACAATATCGAGGTACTAGTGATACCGTCCTCACGACGAATTGGAAAACTGCCCACCAACAGCCACACTTGATAACGACAAGCCAACGCCGATAATTGTTGCTGGATCGGCCCTTGAGCAAGAGGCTCTGCATGGTGATGATAATCTAAATGTTGCCCAAACAAGAGTGCATTTTCTGGTGTCACAACCCACGCAACCTTCTGCTTAGCCAACGACACCAACTGCTGTTCAAGGATCTGAATATTGTCACAGACCGATGCCCCCGATGTCATTTGTATCAAACCTATCCGTGCCATACTGAGCTCCCTCTGGTTATTTTTTCAGTTTTTCTGGTAACTGAAATTCCCCTTTACTGCGCGATAACTCTTTAACGGTTGGAGAATCCATTGGGCCTATCACTTGATAGTTCACTTGTGTAAAAACTTCAACAACAGGCGAGATAACCGTTGTTATCGCCAAAACATACAAAGCAGTGGCTGGAGTAACAGCAAACGCAGTCATCACCGGAATGCCCGAAGTGATATCAGGAATAAAATTTACCTCAGCATCGACCATTCGCGTATTTAAGTCCGCCATGCCTTTAATGGTCATTTCTCCGGCAATGGCGTCCATTTTTATATTATTGGTCACAAAAATACCTTGGGAAAACTCGCCACTTCCCGTGATGCGATTAAATGCCATCCCTTTATCAAAGACATCACTAAAGTCGAGCTGCATCTTACGAATGATCGAATCTAGGCTAAAAATACCCAGCAGTTTTGATGCTCCACTGACGTTAGAAATAACCCCTTTACCTAACTTAGTTTCTAAGTGGCCTTGTAAAGTATTCACTTTCATGGACCAAGGCGCACCTTGCCATTGTGTTTGGCTACTTATCTCAAACGGAGCTTTTTGAATACCAGAACTGATCCCAAATCGCTCCATTAAATCACTGTTATTTTCCCCTTTCATATCCAGGTTCATTGTGGTTTGGCTACTGTTTTCTGTTAGTGTCCATGCACCATTGATATGAATTTGATTGGTTCCACTGGCAATATCAATTCGCTTCCATTCCAAGGTATCTCCTTGACGTTGAAAATCCATATTGAGCGTACCCACCTTATAACCTTGCAACCAGAAGTCCTCTATCACCAAAGTTAAATTCGGCATCAAAGCATGAAATTGCCGGTCAAATTCAGAGATCAATGGCGCATCTTGTTTGAGTCTATCCACAAGCAATGGACTTCCATCATCGCTTTCAGCCTCCAGTTGCGGAAGGTAAATATGCAAACGTTGCAACGAGACACTCAAATCATAAGGCTCAATATAGCTGGCCTGCCCTTGAATTTCTTGGCTATTAATCTCCGCTTGCCAACCGAGATTCTTTTGGCGAGCTGAAAAGTCAACATCATGCCACTCTAACTCTGCTAACGTGAGATCTTTCACATTGAGATCAATACGTTCAGGCAGTGGAATTGTTGGTGTATTCAGTTTAGCTAAAGTGGTATGCGAAACGTTCGTCGAAGCCTGTTGCATCAGCGCCAACCATTGATCAACATTAAACTGATCGCTGCGTATTTGTGCATGATGCCCCACGACAGGGCTAATTTTAAAGCTGCCTTGCCCAAGCAAAAGATAGGTCGCGGTAAGCTCAGGGGTTGGCTGAGTAATATCAATTTCCGCTTGATATTTTGCCTCTGGAAGCTGCAAGCGAGCGGAAATAGATTGTTGATTCCCTGATGCTTGTAAACGCGCCTCTCCGGTTCGATTAAGAGATTTACTCAATGGATAAGGATAACGGCTAGCAATCGAACGTAGATTCACTTGTGTGTCAATTTGGTAGGTAAAGCCGACATCTGTTAATTGAATATCAACGCCCATTTGCCAAGGTGCATGGCCTGAAAGTGGCGCTAACCACGCCTCTCCAACATATGGTTTCAGTGGTGACGTTTCCCAGTCACCCACTAAGTCAATCGCAACATTATAGCCTTGCTGAGCACTTTCTCCTTTAAAATCAAAGGAGATTGGTTGTTCCAATAGCTGAGCAGATAACCCAGCCGCCGTGACAATATCATTATCAAAATGGATGCGTCCCGATACCATTTCTAACGTCATGGGAGGTGTATCAATTTCCACATGGTTCTGTTTTAAATCAGCCCATCCCCACGCGCGAACATCTTTATCACTATCAAATGGAATACTTAGCTGAAATTCAGAATTGACCAAACCACTCACGTCAATCGTAGTAAGGGCAGCTCCTACGGAATCGACTAATGGCGTAGCCGTCATATAGTCTCGTACCGCATTACCTTGCCCAGCAACAGCGGCACTGATATCTAACTTTCCATCACTTGCAAGCTGTGCAATTTGTCCAACGATACGTTGTGCTTTTACGCCCATCAAAGTAGCAGAGCGAGAATCAAGATACATGGCGTCATTTTCAAATAACAGATCGAGTTGTAAATCGGTAATGGTTGGCCAAGCGGTATCAAAACTAAATTTCGCCTCTTTTAAACCAACCCAAGCTTGAAAGACGCCTTGGTTATGCGTATAGGGGAAATCATTTAATGCCCCATACCAAAGTAATTTAGCTGTTTTTACTTTACCTCCCTGAATCGACGTTGAGAGGTAATCCGTCAAATCTTGCCCTAAGGCTAACGTCGGTAAATAACGCCACGTCGCCCCTGCGTTGTATAAATCGGCCTCAGCGTAGAAGGAAAGGAAAGGTGAACGTTGATGAGGAAAATCAAGACGAAACGCCCCTAACACTTGTAAATCAGGTGTCGCTGCCGTGACTTTATCAGCCCATAAAGCCCATCCTTGTTCATCTTGTTGCCAGATGAGATCAACCGATGCTTGACGAATAGGTAGTGGAGCTTGAAAAACATCCCCATAAGGAAGCTTGTCATCAATCAATGATGCGTGAATGACCGCTTTATCTGATGTCCCTGCAATATGAGCTTGCAAATGGTGCACTTCCGGCAGCAATGCCCATTGGTTGATGGCACCTTGATTCAGATTGAACGAATAACGAAGAGGCTGATCACTTTGCTTTGCAATACGAAGATCATCCAATCTTCCGCGAGGATTCAATTTGGTTAGCCAAGTCCGAGCTTCTTTTTCCTTCGGTAACAAGGCCATAAAAGGAGACAAACTTTCCAGAGCTAATTGGGAAATGTTCACTCGCCAGCCATCAGGCTGCCAATCAAACGCCACATCAAGGCTTGGCCATGGGGTATCATTGGTGCGCAAATTCAATGCATGCGCACTGACTTGCCACCCTTGTTCCGTAGGAGAAAGCTGCAATATTCCTGATTCTAATAACAGTTCGTTTTGCTTTTGACCGTGCCAAGATATTTCAGATGGTTTCAACTCAACATAACCGTCAACAGGTTGGTTATGTTTCAGGGTTGCCCAAGCATTAAAGCTAACAATGCCGCGCTCTATCCCGACTTCATCCGTTAGGTATCGAGTTAACCAAGGGCGTACTCTCAGCTTATCAGCACTCACATAAAAGTGACCTGAAATATCTCGCAGTGAGCCGTGATCTTGAAAGTCAGCCCGTACATTTAATGAATTGATTTCACTATCGACTAAACTAACGATCCCTTCTGCGCGGTGTTGTTGGCCTTGGTTTTTCCAATGCAGTTTTTCGATCTCAATCTGACGAAGATCACCCGCCATGGTTTGATAAAGAATGGTGGAATTTTGGATAGAAAAATCATCCAACTGGCGCAAAAAAAGAGTATCTAAACGCTGAAGTATTCGACCTTGTGTATTCGCTGGACGAGTCGGATCCGCTTGGCCTAATGCCAACCAATCCACGGATTGAATATCTAAGGTCAGTTGATGAATGATCAAATTGGCAACCACAGGCTGGCGCTGCAGTAGACTTTGCAATAGATCAAATTCCACATCAATGCGTTCAGTCTGAAACTGGATCTGGCTGCCATCTGGCAGATTTGCCTGTACGCCTTGTAGCGCTAATGAAGGGTGTGTATTACGCCAAAAACCACGCACATCCGAGATAACCCATTGGATTTGAGTCTGCTCACTCGCCCAATGCTGAATCTCATCTTTGAAGCGGTTCATTTCTGGCAATAACACACGTAAAGTGGTGACAGCCAAAGCCAACACCACTAACAGGCTAATCAGTAGCCATAACACCATCCGCCCAAGGCGAGTTACACTCGAAATCACCCGCAACCCTACTTACATCATGACAACATCAAATTGCTCTTGAACATACAAAGATTCCGCTTTAATACGCACTTCTTTACCAATAAACACTTCAAGTTCAGCCAGAGAATGGGACTCATCCCCTTGTAATGTTTCCGCAACCGCAGGAGAGGCATAAACAACAAAGTTATCCGCGTCATAAGCGCGATTCACCCGTGTAACTTCACGCAGAATTTCAAAGCACACGGTTTCCACCGTTTTGACTGTTCCACGTCCTTCACAAGTTGGACAAGTCGAACAAAGTACATGTTCAATGCTTTCTCTAGTACGCTTACGCGTCATTTCGACTAAGCCTAAGTGAGTAAAACCGTTAATATTGGTTTTGACTCGATCTTTACTTAATGCGGCTTCTAGCGAGATCAATACTCGTTTACGATGTTCATCAGAGGCCATATCAATAAAGTCGATAATAATAATCCCACCAAGGTTACGTAACCGTAGTTGACGAGCAATCGCCTGAGTCGCCTCAACATTGGTATTAAAAATCGTTTCTTCTAAATTCCGTCGCCCCACAAACGCACCGGTGTTGATATCAATGGTTGTCATGGCTTCGGTCTGATCAATGATCAGATATCCTCCCGATTTCAGTTCCACTTTTCGCTCAAGTGAACGCTGAATTTCATTTTCGGTATCGTACATATCGAAGATAGGTTTATCCCCTTCGTACAACCCTAATTTATCCGTCAGCTCAGGAACAAATTCAGAAGTGAATTCAATGAGGTTATCGTACTCAATGCGTGAATCGACTAAAATTTTCGTTAAATCGGTTCCAACAAAATCTCGTAAAATTCGTTGTGCCAGCCCCAATTCGCCGTATAAAGTGGAACGGGTTTTATACTTCGTCCTTCGCTCCATGACTTTACTCCACAGGCGTTTTAAGAAAGCCGCATCTTGTGCTAACTCTTTTTCATTTGCCCCTTCAGCGGCGGTACGAATGATAAAGCCACCATGCTCGTCACAGTAGTGAGCCACCACCTTTTTCAGGCGCTCTCTCTCATCTTCGCTTTCAATACGTTGCGAAACGCCTACATGACTGGCTCCGGGCATATAAACCAGATAACGGGAAGGTAAAGTGATATCCGTCGTAAGACGAGCACCTTTGGTACCGAGAGGATCTTTGACAACCTGAACAACAATGTCTTGCCCTTGCCGTACAAGCTCTGAAATATCTCGAACTTTAAACTGCTGTTTTTCGTTCTCGGATACACATTCGGTATGGGGAACAATATCAGAAGCATGCAGGAATGCCGCTTTATCTAAACCGATATCAACAAAGGCAGCCTGCATACCCGGCAACACCCGGCTGACTTTTCCTTTGTAAATATTGCCAACAATACCGCGTTTGGCTTCACGTTCTATGTGGATTTCTTGTAGAACTCCACCTTCAATCATCGCAACCCGAGTCTCACTCGGCGTCACGTTTAACAACAACTCTGCACTCATGAGCGCACCTCAATGATTAAAATTATAAAAATTCGTGCAAGAGCTGGTCAGTTTCATACAGAGGTAACCCGACAACGGCGTAATAGCTACCTTCAATCCTAGTTACAAACCTTCCACCCAATCCTTGAATTGCATAACTGCCAGCTTTATCGCATGGCTCACCGCTTTGCCAATATTGTTCAATTTCTTGCTCAGACAACGGCTTAAACCAGACATCCGTTGTGACAACCATAGAACGATGCTGTTCAGCACTGGCCACAGTGACCGCCGTCATTACTTGGTGGCGAACCTGAGACAGTTGCAATAGCATACGACGCGCATCCGTAAAATCCTGTGGTTTTTCGAGAACTTGTTCATCCAATACCACAATCGTGTCTGAGCCAATAACGATAGAATCCGGCTCCGATAAGGCCAGCCCAGCCAATGCTTTATCTCGTGATAAACGTTCTACATATTCTTGGGGAGGTTCCCCAGTCTGGCGAAATTCTTCTACATTCGGAACCACAATATCAAAGGAGTAGCCCAATTGAGTGAGCAACTCACGGCGTCTTGGTGAACCGGACGCCAAAATTAATTGTTTCTTGTTCATTTTATATGCCAATGACGCCGAACTCGGCGCAACAATAAAAACATCCATGGCCAAAGTATACAGCTAATCACCCCACTCCAAAGTGAGAGAGGATTAAATGCCACATCTTGAATGAGATACTCACCACAGAAAATAAAGACTTCTAACCCCATTGCCAGTAATGCAATAATGATCGCTTGCTGCCACAGCGCCATATTGCGTAGCACAAGAAAGTTCATCGCAACTAAATAAATGACGATTGACATCATCATACCGCGAATACCTAACGTCGAACCGAGCAATAAGTCCCACAATAGCCCCAGAGTAAATGCCGTCCCCACATTCACTCGATGTGGTAATGCCATGACCCAATAACAGGTCACCAACAATAACCAAGAGGGACGCAGTAAATCGAGTGTACCGGGCCAAGGAATAGTTTGAACCACTAAGGCTAATAAAAATGAGCCCCAAATGACCATACGACTTGTCCAATCACTGTGAGCCATGATCACTCTCCTCTGTCATCTGCTGTGGATTGGCTTGTAATACTTTTTGTTGACGATCTTCATTGGGCCAAATTAATAGCAGGTAACGTAAACGATTAAAGTCCACCACGGGTGAAGCTTTTATCGAGGCAAATTCACGCCGAGTATCTTTATCTACATGAGAGAGATAGGCAACGGGATATCCTTCTGGATAAACGCCCCCCAAACCGGAAGTTACCAACATATCGCCCACTTCCATATCGGTACTGGTTGCAATATGTTCTAACTGAATTTCATCCGTCTGCCCATTACCAGAAGCAACGACTCGAATATCATTACGAATATTTTGTACCGGTATTGCGCTATTTGGATCAACCAGTAATAACACTCGGCTATTATGGGCGGCAACGAAAGTGACTTGGCCGACGATTCCTTTTTCATTAATAACCGGCTGACCTTCATACACTCCATCTACTCGCCCTTTATCAATCACCACTTGATGACGATAAGGTGAAGTATCGACCCCCATTACTTCAGCCACGACTTTTTTCTCATCTCGAACAAAAGAGGATCCGAGCAGCTTGCGTAAGCGCTGATTTTCTTCACGATATTGATCGAGCAAGATCAAATCACTTTTGAGCGCTAACACTTCTCGTTTCAAGCCACGGTTAGACTCCATCAATTGCTGACGGGAACTAAATCGCTCGTAGAAACCATCAAACATACTGCGTGGTAAGTCCGCCGTATATTGAATGGGAGCAACCAAACTGTTGAGAAGAAAGCGAACTTGAGAAAATGCATCTAAACGACTATCAGCCAGCATGAGGCTGGCTGATACGATTACTGCAAAAAATAGACGTAGCTGAAGAGAAGGCCCTCGACCAAATATTGGCTTCATCTTAAACAATCCTAGATTTGTATTCTGGCACAGTTACCCATACCAGAAAGCCATTATTCGTCGCTAAACAGATCGCCACCATGCATATCGATCATTTCTAAAGCTTTACCACCACCGCGAGCAACACAAGTTAATGGGTCTTCAGCAATCACCACAGGGATCCCTGTTTCTTCAGTCAATAAACGATCAAGTTCTTTCAGTAATGCGCCACCACCGGTCAACACCATGCCATTTTCAGAGATATCCGAAGCAAGCTCTGGTGGGCATTGCTCTAAAGCAACCATCACCGCAGACACAATGCCTGTTAATGGCTCTTGTAAGGCTTCTAAAATTTCATTGGAGTTCAATGTAAAGCTGCGAGGCACCCCTTCAGCAAGGTTACGGCCACGGACTTCAATTTCCAGAACTTCATCGCCCGGGTAAGCGGAACCGATTTCATGTTTGATCTTCTCTGCGGTCGCTTCACCGATCAAACTGCCGTAGTTACGACGAACATAGTTGATGATCGCTTCATCAAAACGGTCACCACCAATACGTACCGAAGAAGAATACACCACGCCATTTAGTGAGATAACCGCTACTTCTGTGGTACCACCACCGATATCGATCACCATCGAACCAGTCGGCTCTGAAACACGCAACCCAGCACCAATGGCAGCGGCCATCGGTTCATCAATCAAATACACTTCACGAGCTCCAGCTCCCAGTGCAGATTCACGAATGGCACGACGCTCAACTTGGGTTGAACCACAAGGTACACACACCAAAACCCGTGGGCTTGGTTTCAGTACACTATTGTCATGCACTTGACGAATAAAGTGCTGAAGCATTTTTTCGGTAACATAAAAATCGGCGATAACGCCGTCTTTCATAGGACGAATAGCAGAAATATTACCCGGTGTACGACCAAGCATTTGCTTCGCCGCATGTCCGACTGCGGCAACCGTTTTACCACCACGGCCTTTATCTTGGCGAATAGCAACAACGGAAGGCTCATCAAGAACAATACCTTGTCCTTTTACGTATATAAGTGTGTTGGCTGTACCTAAATCAATCGATAGGTCATTGGAAAACATGCCACGAAGTTTTTTGAACATGATCTTCGTTCGTCCTGCAAGATGAATAAAATGAAAATTGCACTAAATGTACCAACGCCTTGCAATCACAGCAAGGCGTTGATCCATAAACATGGAGGAAAACCCACAATTTCTAACAGATTTCTAACTTGAGCAGAAAAATAAGGGCTTAGATTGGTCCATTCTAAGCCCTTGTGTGAAAATTCGATAGTCTAATTATGTTAGAAATCAGCTAGTGGCCTGTTAACCCCGGCTCACCACGGAAAATAACCCGATCATTACCACGGAAAATACCAAAAGTAACCACGGTCGAAGGATCTTCATCACCTTTTGCTCGCCAGTTATAACGAAGCCAAGGCTGTTTTAAATATCCAGATGGACACTCAATCGATGTTTCACCTACCTGAGCCGATTTCTGCTGACTGTCATTATTTGTATCATCATCATCAAGGCGCAGCCAGAAACGAACTTGCTCTCGAATATTTTCTGTATCTGAAGAAGGTTCAGCCTTAATCGCTGAACTTTCCCCTTGAACCACTGGCACTAGCCCCACAGCCCCTGAGAGTTTGGATAGGGAAGCGTTATCTGAATAAGACCAAATAATTTGTTTACAGATCAAATTCTCATCCGTAGAAAATGTCGAGCCCTTATCTTGAGTATTGGTCACAAAACGACTCCCTTGCCAAAACTCAACACGAAGCGGGACAGCAATAGGCTCAACGGAAGTACCGCCCACATCCATTAGCCGCATACGTCCATAGCGAATATCTGGCTGAGTTGTAAACTGTTTTGCTGTATTCGAAGCCAAATCCAAGGACGTAAAATCGACATCATCGACTTTATCTGTCACACGCAAACCGAAACCGCTTTGGTAAGGTCCATCGACACTGGTGATATAAGGCGAGGTCGATTGCTGTTTTTTTAAGAACGTAAAATTATTATTGCTGCTGATAGAAAGCTGCGCACCAGACCAAGCTATCAAACCATACTCATTCAACCCATTCCAGGATTGCAGATGGTAGTCCTTAATTCTATCGTTGAGCTCTTCAACTCCGCCGTTCTCTAACTCCTTGACCGCCAGCAATTCGATATTCACAATTAAGGGTTCAGAAAACGCGCTGTAGTTAGCTGTAGCCTTACCCTGCTTATTTTGTGCTTCTACGGTAAAAATGTAAGGAATCGTTTGATTCATATATACAAAACCATCATGGCCATCAGCATATTTCCAGTCATTACTAATTATCTCTAAATGATCTGGATAAAAACGACCAATATTGCGATAACCTTGGTTAACCGTCATACCAAGATAATCCCTCTCAAGATCGGCATTTACCCGTAATACTCCAACCTCATCCCAAGCCAAATTATGAAAAGGCAAATAACTGCTATCTATTCCATCACGGTTAGTCAACTGCAAAGAACCACTTAATTCGCCATTATTGCCATCTTCTGGTTCTGCGACGTTATGAGTTAATAAAACCTTCGCTTCTAGGGAAGCGTCCGTAGCAAAAAAGTTTTGTGTCACGGGTGAGCTACAATAGGCAGACGTTTCGATTTCGCGGTCTCCCACTTGTGGATCGCTGTTATCACCAGAACTGCTCACCCAGCGTAGTGGGCGAATATGTAAATCAAATGGGCTGCCAGCCGAGGCAAACCCCACACTATTTCTATCCTCAATATTGCCATCCATGCTCTTACCATCGGAAGAACAGATCGCAAAAGTCCACGGACGAGAATAGACCGTAAAGCTACCTTGTAGTTTACCTTTACCTTCTATCGGACAATTATATTTAGGGTCGCTACAGTCAAAATTTGCATCCGTCATGGTCACGGTACGAATACCCGACTCTTCCATCACGAGCTTCTGACTATCGGCGGTAACATTGCCAGCATTAAAATTCGGTGAAAATGTCACATTACCTACGCCATTAAGTGGAGCTTGCCACTCGCTGGTCACCATTGGTTGGCCATTATAGGCCATGTCAACCACATCTCCCTCATTACAGGCTAATACTTTGACCGAGACGTCCTGAGGTTTATTGGCAATAACATACTGATCTTCTGCCGCAAATTTATAGGGCACAAAGTGATAAGTTCCGATTGCAGAACTACTGTCTCCCTTTGGATTTAATGTTCCCGTAATGGTGAAGCTTTGACTCACTGAGCTAGAAAGATCAAACCATAATTCACCATTGCCATTCGGAGTATAATTCCCATTACTTCCCGTACCTTTACCAGAAACCAGCGTTAGATTAGCAAACGGAGAAACATTGATTGATCCCGTAAATTCTCCTGTGGGTTTGCCTGCATTATTAACTTGAAACTGTAATAACTGAGTTGAACAAACCAATGAATAATCAACTGAAGGCTGAAGTGTTAATTCATATTCATCTTCCACTTCAGGTTCATCAGCCTCCCAACATTCAGGCCCATCAGTCACTTTTTTCATAGTTAAGCCAGATGCTACCGTTAAAAGATTGGTTGTAATTGAACCTTCCATCACTAGTGAATTAGGAATTTCAATTTCTTTCGCTAATAAATATCCTTTCAACTCTCCATTTGAACGTAATAAAAATTTAGCCTTAGGTCCATAAATAATAGGTAATACATAGTCACTAGAATTTTCTATATATTTAAATTCAAGGGGATTGGATGGAGTAAAACTATCTACAATATTTACTTTTGCATTACTTTCAAATGAAAAAATTGCGCTACCTGCCCCCTCAATACGACCAAAGCTAACAATAGAAAGTTTAGAAAAATAGACTGTTATAGATTTCCCTGAAGCATCATATTTGAAAGTTTCAACTTTCCTATCACCCAAAAACTTTAATATTAGATCTTTATCACCCCATGTAGATAACTCTAATTCTTTCAAATCCTTATAAAGGGTAATAATAACCAAGTCTCCATTTTCTTCATATTTACAAGTAACAGAATTAGCATTGCAGATATTTTTATAGCTTAGAGGCTGCTCCTCACCCTTACTAGTATTGACAATTTTAACACTATTCTGATCTAAAAAATCGATATCCAACGGCGCTGGTGTCTCAGCTTTTCTCTGATTAATGAGTTTATCTTCATTTCCGGGATAACATCCCATTCCATTACAAACAACTGAATTAGGATCTTCATATGCAAAATAGGAGTTACCAACTTGATCAAATCCAACCTTTAATACATTCCATGTTTTATTTGGATCCCATGATTGGCTCATTTGTAAAATATTACGAGGATCATTAACATAGGCATCAGTCCATCCACTAATTGGAGATGGATTTTGAATATTTAAATTACTGGGTGGAAAATCAGCATAATCAGAGCTACCTTCAGTAATCCAACTTTGTATCGGTTGTGGAAAAAATTCACATTGATCAAACGGTGGTGGTTCCTCTGGTTCAACAGATGATTCTTCACAAGTTAAATCATCAACATCCAAACCAGTATTTGAATAAACACTTAACTGACCACTAGCAATTTCTTTCTTTTGTTGCTCAATAAAAACCCAGTTATCATTTGCTGACGACTGTCGTTTTAAATAATATTTAAGAATATTATTATTACCATCATTAATTATTCTTACTTGATAATGAATATCTTTAATTAGTCCTTGCTCATTAAATATATAATCACTATCTTTTTGTTCTTTTTCGGTGTACCAAAGTGTTTGCCAACGCTTATTGCCTTTTTTAATATAAACTTCCTGTAAATTCCCTGGAGAACCAATAACATCAAATTGGATCGTAAAATATTTTTGCCCTTTCAGATCACATTGTTCAGCCAATACACTTTGACTAATAAAAAGTAAAAAAGAAAACGCAATTAACCAATATTTCTTCATTTTTTACTCCTTAACCACGATATCTTGCACACGTTCAACTTGATATTGCTCACTGCCACAGATCACTCGACTTTCCAATTTATACAGTTTTTGATTATTTAACTCGCCTAAAAATTGGCATTGGCCTGTCCCTCGACAGCCTTCATATTGATTAATTAGCGCCTCAGTACCAGCAATAGACGCCACTCCACCGATTTCCGATGGACATAATGAACTAAATGCACTAGAGCGTGACAATGGATAAACAAAAGTTAATGCCAGCTCATTAGATGAGTGAGCCGCAAACCAAGCTTTGGTCCCGAGCAAGTCTCGTGACAATGCATCATGGTTTGACCATTCAAGGCGTGTTAAAGCGGAAGCGAGAAACCCCATCACCACTAAGACAAAAATGGCGACAATGTACAGATTACCCGCCTGCTTTTGGATTTTAGGGAACATTTAATACCTGCGCATCTTGTTCAAAATGGCTTGATTCGCCATTTTGGCTAAACGTCAAAGCGAGATGGACGATACCACCACGCTGTAAAGTCGGTTGATCGTAATCAAAGGCCGCACTCTCGATATTATCCGTAACTTTGACATATTCCCCATTGGCTTGTTGACGAGAAACCGTGGTGCCTTGCTTACAATAAGTCACTTTATCTTGATAAATATAAAATCGATTGGCGACAGATTGGCTATCTAACGGGCGGTTCAGGGTTAATGTTGTACTGCTACCGGCTAAGCTTGGAATTGCACGATTAGCCCCCGTTAAATCATCCTGAGAACTCGGGTTTATCACCATATTTAGCCCAGAAAAATTGATGTTGGACTCTTTACTATTGCCCACTAAAAATTCTAGCTTTTTATCATCTGCATCATCTAAAGCGTAATATCCCGAATAGACAATGGGAAAGAAAGAAAGGCAATTGCCTCCACTTTCTAATGAAATACTATTAGGGACGGCATGACGGATCTCCCGGGTGATTTTTTCCAATACGAACTTGGCTTGGGTTTGTAAACGCTGCCGATTAACCGTATCCACATAGCCCTTACTGCCTAATTCCACAAAGCCGGCAATAGCCAAAACTAAGATGGATCCCACAATCATGGTTAATACCATTTCGATTAAGGTAAAGCCCTTTTTTTTCATCAATAATTCCCCCGATAAGCGACAAGGGGAAAACGGCCATATCGACCCACATCAATATCCAGTTGAATACGCTTCAGGTTTGTCGGTGTGCTTGAAGGCTGAAAATCGCTATCGACATAATCAACCGCCACAAACACCGTAAAGTGCGTGTAATTCGCGGCAATATCCGCACCAAGGATGTTCACCAGTGAATCAACCGGAGTCATTCCTTGGCAAGACTGAGGCGTATCGCCATACCAACAACCGATATAGTCATCCACATCATTAAAGGTATCCGGTGAAGTTTCATCACCCTCTCGCCCTAAGGAATCACTACAAAGAACGTCTACGTCTTCTCCGCAACGTTTCTTTCCACCATCAAAATCACTGTTGTGATCAAAGCCACGCGCCAAAATTTGGCTCAATAAGCTCTGCCCTAAATGCGCCGCTCGAGTTTGATAATGAGGAGTGGCGGAACGCTCGATCTGTGGGTATAAAAAGCTAATTAAAGTCACCATCGCTATAGCAATAATCACCATGGCGACAATACTTTCAATCAAGGTAAAGCCTTGCTGGCGAGACATTAACACTCTCCTTGTTTGGCAATATAGCCTTGGGCATTAATACACACCCCAGCGCGACTGGATGGAGAAGTAATGGTGATAATAACATCACCGAGCGGTTGATTACTTTCGCTCACCGGGTTACCCAATAAATCAAAAAAAACGGTCTCATTGCTGAAGGAAGGAGAAAGAGAAAATGTTAAATTTTCTTCACGAAGTACATCGCTACGACGAGTATCCTGATCAGCCGAAAGTTGGCAGGCCGCGACTGAGCCCAAGCAAGATTGACTGACCATTAAACGATAATGACCATTTTCCGCTGGGCTTGATAAATTAGATTGCATTCGATTGACTTGAATTTGCCGAATAATAGAGATGGCTTGCTCTTGGGCGACATAAGCAGAAAGCGAATCTTTCCCTAGATAACGGCTGGCGGCATAAGCAGAAATAATCGATATCAGCAGAATAACAACGATCAGCTCCACTAAGGTAAAACCCGATACTTTATTGGTTATTTTACGCATGGCTGTCTCGTGTGTTGAATAAATTTAATAATATACTGGAATCACTGCACTTGGGGGCTTTCACTCCTCAAACCAGATAATCCCTACATTGACTTTATGCCTTGTTCGAAAAATATCGTTCGTATTTATAAAACCACCACCCCTACGTTGATAGAGGTGGTGAGAAAAATAGTTAACGGTTAGCCATTAACACATTAGCATGCATTATCTTTTAGGATTTCTATCGCTGGCTGAGCACCAGAAGTAGCCTCTGTATATGTCAGATAGCAATTTGTCTTTTTAATTTCAGCTACATCGCCCTCGATAGCTGAATTTTTAAAGGTTACCACCAATGACTTAGTTGCCGAATCTTCCGCTACGGTCCAATCCGACATCTCAGCCATAGCAGCAACAATGCCTGTAGAGGTCGCTGCTGGATAACCATATACAACGTCAACCTTATCGCCACTGTCTACCGTAATGGAATCAGACTCTTTTTTCTCAATACCTTTAATCGCCGCTTTACCATAAGTAATACCTGCCGCACCTTTCATAGCACCTTGTAAACCTTTAAGAGACGCTTCACGAGCATCTCCTTGTAGGTTTAAAAAGCGCGGCGCTGCGGTGACCGCCAAAATACCTAAAATTACAATCACGACCACTAATTCGATTAGGGTGAAACCGCCTTGTCTTTTCATCGTTACTCTCTCTTTAATATCAAAAATCCATCGGATTAATTTAAGGTGACCGTGA
This sequence comes from Vibrio cincinnatiensis, assembly GCF_022113815.1. Lineage (GTDB taxonomy): Bacteria > Pseudomonadota > Gammaproteobacteria > Enterobacterales > Vibrionaceae > Vibrio > Vibrio cincinnatiensis_A. Next base: position 28,288 of record NZ_SGOM01000008.1, on the reverse strand, counting down.
CACGGCCAGTTTTTAGTTCATAAACAAATTGATGTGCACTATTTCCTTCTTGCTGGATATAAGTGCAGGTCCAATCTGAGCCATTCGCTTGAGCGGTATAGCGCAGGTTATCATTACTGTCCCCCCCAGCGGCAGCCACTTGTGGCGGGTTTTGCAGTAAATTTTCCATTAAATCAACACACTGTTGATCCGTAATACTGGTAGGGAAACTGCCACCATTATTCAGAGCGACTGGGTAACCATCACGAAACCCCGTTTCAGCACCACTACTATCTTTTGAATGTGTGAGCCAAAATTCCACTCCGTCATAGTCAACCGTGTTGTATTTTTGCCCCCCTTCTGACACCGATGGGCGAGCTTTAGCTTCCCATTGAGCGCGAGCAGACAAAACACCGGTTGCAAAACCACCGGCTACCCCTTCAATACTGGCTTTTTTTGCTTCATCCGCAACATCAAGAAAACGAGGTAATGCTGCTACGGCAAGCAAGCCAACAACAACAATAACGATCACTAACTCGACCAAGGAGAAACCCGATTGTTTTTTACTCATTACTCACCTACTTTTTGGGGATATTATAAGGCGTTCCCTACCAATAACGTTCATCATCCCTACAAATTATCATCTGTTCTCACATCTGAGACAACTGATGTAAACCTATTGTTTTGTAAAATAATTATTACCGATTGCTCTTCACTATAATTTAGCTGACAACGATAACCCTCAGGTATTTTTTGCTCTTCAATTCCTAACGGTTGGTTAAGAATCGTTTGCTCAGGATATAACCAGTTTAAAACCTGAGGGCAGCGCTTACCATCCACTGGGTTGGGTAATACCCAGCCAAAATCAGAAAAAGTCACCTCTTGCCCCTGCCATAACAACCGCTGAGGCTGACCTTGCAATAGCCACTGCTGTTTATAGTCATTCGCACGTTCAACAATTTCACGATTAGCAAGCTCTAGTGCTGTTCGCTCTAACTCTTTTTGTATTGGAGGCCAAGCGCGCAACAAATAGACTAACAGTATGCCGATAACCACCAGCCAAACCATTAATCGAGCTCGCTTGATCATCATTCATTCTACCCTTTGATGGCATCAAGCATGCCCCACATGGGTAAGAAGATGCCCAATGCTAAGATCAGAACCATCCCCGCGACGATCACCAACAAAATAGGCTCAATCCGCGCGGTTAGCGTTTTGAGATCATAGTCAACTTCACGGTCATAAAAATCCGCGACCTCAAGTAATAACTCATCAATTCGCCCGGTCTCCTCACCCACAGCGATCATTTGAATCACTAAGGGAGTAAAAACATCCGCATTCATCGCCGTGACTGATACGCTGCTACCTGCCTCAATCTCACCTTTCATTTTCAATAAGCGAGACTCTAAAAATTTATTTTCTAGCGCTTCCGCTGAAAGCGCCAAAGACTGGTTCAAAGGCACGCCAGACTTAAGCATAAGAGAAAACGTACGAGAAAAACGTGCTAACTGAGCCCGATTCACAATGCCACCAACAATAGGCATTCTTAACCGAAATTTATCCCATTTTTCTCTGCCCTTCGGTGTTCCTAACCAAGATCGAAAAGCAAAGATCCCCCCCACAATAGCTCCGATAATCGCCATCCAATAATTGACAAAAAAGTTCGACATGCCAATCAAGATCCGTGTGGGCAAGGGAAGCTCAACACCGAACCGATTAAACATCGTGGCAAATTGTGGGATCACTTTAATGTTTAAGATAAACATCGCAATACCAATAAAGCTGATCACAAAAGTAGGATAACGCATCGCGGTTTTAATTCGCTTACGAGTTTCCACCTCTTGTTCATAGTAGTTCGCCAGTTGCATTAAAGCCTGATCTAAGCGACCCGTATTTTCACCAACATTGATCATCGACACAAAAAGTGGACTAAAGACCTGAGGATGCATCTGCATTGATGCAGATAATCCACGCCCATTAGTGAGCTCACTAGCCACTTCTTCCAATGCTTGTTGCAACTGTTTATTGGTGCAGTTTTGAGTCAGCCCTCGCATTGAGCGTAATAAGGGTACGCCCGCTTTGGTTAAGCTGTACATCTGGCGACAGAAAATCACTAACACTTCCAGCGGTACCGCTGGCGCGAACCAAGACTTCCAATCCATTTGAGGGGCATTGCCAGATTTTTTAGCTACGATAGACGTCGGAATAACCCCTTGGCTCAATAAGGTTTCCGCTGCCATTTCTTCACTAGGTGCGTCAACACTTCCTGATGCTTTACTGCCATCAGGGTTTCGGCCTAGGTATTGATAGCTTGGCATATTCTTTCCTATTACCTACAAGTAAATGGGTTGGGCTGCGCCGGACGCGTCCCCTTCACCAAGTGCCATCACTTCATCCAAACTCACCACCCCTTGCAGTGCCAGTTCCATCGCAGAAGCCAACAACGGTTTGTAATTCTTTGACGAACGTGCAGCATGAGCAAAACCTAACGTATCATTCGCCCGTAGAGAATCCATCATAGATTGCTCAAGTTCTAGCATTTCAAACACACCAATTCGACCTCGGTATCCGGTCAGGTTACAGCTCTGGCAACCTCGACCATGGACAAACTGCCCTGAAACTTGATTGGGGAAACGTACTGCCAGCCATTGTTGACGAGCATCGTCGAGTACATCATCGGTTTTACAATCTGGGCAAACTTTACGAATTAAGCGCTGAGCGATCACCGCTCTCACCGCACTTGCAACTAAGTAGCCGGGGGCGCCCATATCAATCAAACGCAGAGCACTATCAACCGCATCATTGGTGTGCAATGTGCTGAGCACTAAGTGCCCCGTTAATGCTGCACGCAAGCCAATTTCAGCCGTCTCTTGATCGCGCATCTCCCCCACCAGAATAATATCTGGGTCTTGACGCAAGAATGTCCGCAACAAAGTTGAGAAATCGAGGCCAATTTTCGGGTTAACCTGTACTTGGTTTAAACGTGAGATCCGATATTCAACCGGATCTTCTGCGGTAATAATTTTCTTACCCGCTTCATTTAATTCTGAAAGAGCACCATACAGTGTCGTGGTTTTACCCGACCCCGTTGGGCCTGTGACCAAAATCATGCCATGTGGGCGTTTAAGCTGTCGTCTCAGCCGTTGCAGTAAATCATCAGGAATGCCGGACTCTTCTAATTTACGAATACCACTGGTCTGGTTCAGTAAACGCATCACCACAGATTCGCCATACTGTACAGGCATCGTGGACAGACGAATATCGACCGATTGGCCTTTTGCCCTTACGTTAAAGCGTCCATCTTGTGGCAAACGTTTTTCAGAAATATCCAAATTTGCCATCAACTTCAAACGTAAAACTAATGCTGATGCAATGTTAACCTCATTGAGCAAGGTTTCATGCAATACCCCATCAATACGCTGACGAAGACGCAGGAGGTTGGCATCTGGCTCAATATGAATATCCGAGGCACCGACTTGAATGGCGTCTTCAAACAAGGAGTTAATCAGCTTAACGACCGTTACATCATCGGATTCATCACCCGCAATACTGTAGTCAAACGCTTCCGTCTCTTGGTGCTCAGCTTGCAGTTGCTCTGCAAACGATGCTATCTCTTTGGTTCGACGATAATAACGATCAAAAGCATCAACCAGTTGTTTCTCTGGTGCAATAACATATTCAAACTGATAGTTAGGCAATTGAGTCAGTAAAGATTCTTGCGCGAAAAGATCCGCAGGATCACTCATCACAATCCGCAGCATGTCTCCGTTGCGCCCAATCACTAATGCGCGCAAACGACGAGCATGAACTTCAGGCAACAGCTGTACAGCATCAATATCAATGTGGGCGCGGTTCAAATCAATCAAAGGCAGTGATAGCTGCTGAGATAAGAAGGCTAACATTTGCTGTTCAGTCAAAAAGCCCAATTCGATCAGTGTGCTGCCTAATTTACTTCCCGTCTGCTTTTGGGCAACCAGTGCTTGCTCAACTTGTTGCTCAGTGATGATGCCTTCTTCAACGAGAAGGTCACCAAGCCGTTTTCTTAACTTAATTTGCACCTTGGCTCTCCTCTTGACGTGTTAGTAATTGCAGACGCTCACGGATAAACGCATGAGATTGAGCAGATAAACCCACTTTCGTTAAGGCTTCTTGATAAGATGCTTTCGCGTCGTCATACATTAACGCTCGTTCTTGTTGAATAGCCAGCCCAAGCCACCAACGACCATTATTGACCTCTTTCTCTGTCAATAATTGATAACTTTCCAAGGCAATATCATTAAATTTATTTTTTTGAGCCAATGCAGCACGCAAAGAAAGGTATTCAACCGAAACCGCATCAGGAACGTAATCCAACGGTGATAATGCCGCTTCATTCTGGCCTTCTTTTACTAATAATTTCGCTAATGCAATACGCAGCGTTTCGCCATCATGATTCAACTCAACGCCTCGCTGTAGTAATTCAAATGCCTTTCTAACATCGCCTTTCCCATAATAAAGGGCCGCTAATTTTTGTCGAACTTGCTCATTTTGTGGGGTGTAGCGCAGCGCTTCGCTATAAGCGCTCACGGCACTGTTAAAGTCATTACTGTCTAACGCTTTATTGGCTCGTGATACAGCCTTACTTGACAGTTCTTGAGGCGTAAGTTCTACGTGTTCAACCACCATAGCTTTCGCCGGCTGAGTGGGCGCTGAAGAAGCAGACGTTGATGTTAATGTGACAGGTTTTGATGCCGGAACTGGAGCGGCAACCGAGGCTAATTGAACCTCAGGTGACGACGCGGGCGTGGCTAATTCGTCGACGACAGGTGCCAAGCGATAGACCGCCACTTCTGGCGTCTGAATATTTTGGGTCGGTGAATAAAACGCATTAGACATCGTTGGCGATGCCAGCGGGGAATCCACCACAACGTTAGGCATCACATCACTGGCTTGCTGAGACACAGCCCACCCACCCACGGCTAAGCTAAGGCCAAAACCACCAACCACCCAGACCCATGCAGGACGAGATTTAACGGCGGCCACATTGGCTCTTTCAATATGATCGAGTGTTTTGCCCTGTTTTGAAACTAATTGTGACAGTGCTTGATTCATGACACTCATTGATTGCTCCATCCCCATAAAAGAGGCAGTTTAAATTTAGGTTTACAGGTATCAAACGTATCGTGAATGGCATGATATAAATGCGCGTTTGATACTTCGTGCTGCTGAGCATAAAACGCAAGCAGCAAAGCCTTATGGCAGATTTGATTTAATAAGCGAGGAATGCCTTTACTGGCTCGCCATATCGCTTTTTTTTGTTGATGACTAAACAGAGCCTTTTCGACCCCAGATTTACGTAATCGGTTATCGATATAGGCCAACGCTTCTGAAACCGATAATGGTCTGAGTTGGGCGCTAAACGTAATACGTTGGCGAAGCTGCCTTAACTGATGCTGTGCTAGACGTTCATCTAATTCAGGCTGCCCAAGCAACACCATTTGCAATAACTTACTCTGCTCAGTTTCCAAATTGCCAAATAGGCGTAATGTTTCCAATGCATCGTCCGATAATGCTTGTGCTTCATCCACGATGGCAACCACTCGCTTTCCTTGAAAATGCCACTCCATTAATCGAGACTGAATAGCCTCAATCAACTGAGTTTCCGCCACCGAAGATAAATTGAGCTCCGTTGCGACCGCTCGCCGCAGTTCCATGCCCGACAACGCGGGATTTGGCAGATAAATCCACTGAATGTCGTCATCTAAATGAGTCAGTAACATGCGACACACCATGGTTTTCCCCGTTCCCACTTCACCGGTCACCTTAATAATGCCCTCTCCCATCGCAAGCGCAGCACTCACCGTTTGAATGGCTTCATAGTGTGGTGCTAACCCTAAAAAGAGAGCGGTATCCGGTGTTAAATGAAAGGGAAACTGCTCGAAACCATAGTGTGCTAGGTACATAACTGTTTTAATTTCACACCTTATTCAGAGTCAGGAAACCACTCTTGCATGAGATCTCGTGAACGTTCTAACTCTTTTTGCCACGTATTCACACCAACCACTGTCGGTTTAAGCAAAATCACCAACTCCGTTTTTTCCGTTAGCTCAGTCGTGTTACGGAAAAGGTGCCCTAAAACCGGAATATCCCCCAAGAATGGGACTTTGGAGACTCGGTTATTGGTGTTAGTTTTCATTAATCCACCAATCACCACCACATCTCCATCTTGTGCTCGAATCACTGAGTCAGACTCACGAATGGAACTCCGTGCCAGCGGTAAGGTATATAGCTCAGCACCAAACTGTATCTCCTTGGTTTGCTGCTCAACCTCAATAACCGAAGGATGAACATGCAATAAGACATTCCCTTTATCATCAATTTGTGGTGTTACATCCAAAGAAATACCTGAGAAAAATGGAGTCAGCTCAACATCAGGAGACGCATTGGAATTGTCGCCATTCCCTACCACACTGGTTAAATCCGTCACATAATATTCATCGGTACCAACCTTGATGACTGCTTTTTGGTTATTTGCCGCTGTAACCCGAGGGCTAGACAGTACATTCAAGTCCCCTTGTGTGGCCATAAAGTTCAATACGGACTCAAAACTCCCATCTGAAATCGTAATATTGGTTTGCCCACCTAGCAGTGAACCAATGGAGTCTAACCCCGGTAAGCTTGAGGTTCCCGCTCGATTTAAGATTACTTTTCCATTGCTTATCGACATATTGGACCAATTGATCCCCTGTTGATAACCGTCCGTTAACGTTACTTCTAATATTTTAGCCTCTAGAATTACCTGACGTTGCATACGTTGCTGTGAAACATCAAGAAATTGGCGAACTTCACGAATTTCATCAGGATACGCCCGAAGCGTAAGAATACCGGCTTGAGGTGTGACCACCACACTCTGCCCAGCACCGGAACCTATCAGGTTCGTCACAGCGCTCTCTAACTGTGGCCAAAAATCACTCTCATTTACCGTTTCAATCTCGGTTCCTCCCCGAGTCGAAGAGGCATTGTTTGAACTGCTAGAATTACTCGAGTTACTCGAATTACTACGATTAGAAGAGGACGACGAATTGCTCGAACGGTTATCTGTATTGGTGATCGTGCCTGTCGTGATCGACGTTAATGAACGCCCACTACGCTTAAATTGTAGATAATCCACGGGAATAGAAACCGTACGTAGGCCAGATGGGTAGACTTGAATCACCTTACCGATCTTTTCAACTTCGTAGCCATACAAGTCACGAACCACATTCAAGGCTTCATCTAAAGTGACATTCGATAAATTGACGGTAATACGCCCTTCAACCGCAGGATGAATCGCCACACTAAATTCGCTATTTTTCACTAAACTGGCGAAGAAGGCCTTTGCTTCCACACCATTCGCTTGGATTCGAAAACGCTGAACATTTTGCTGTGAAGCTTGAGTTTGCTCGTTCAGATCAGGCATAAGATCCGCTTCTACCGATTCAGGAAGTTCTTCCAGAGATCGGCTATTGGCTTCATTGATCGACTGATTGAGCGATTCTTTTATTTCAACCGGATCTCGATGCCCCATTGAACAGCCCACCAAAGCGGTCACTACGACACCGATAACAATTTTACGCATAACTCTCATACCTTAATTTTTGATGTCTAGTGAGAACAGCTGAAGTTCCCAACTTTGTTTTCCACGTATCAAAGTAACGTCCGATTCGGTTACTTGGGACACTCGATAGCCTTGAATGGTTGATCCGACCGACACAACTTGATCATTTAATATTGCGTAGCATTGTTGCTGACACACGATACTTTGTAACTGAGGCAATGGAGCCTGACGTACCTTCGTTGTTGAAGGGGTGCGCCATCCTAACGGAGCAGTCGGATCTTGTGTTGCCAAAGCAGAATGGCTAAGCAGAAGTAACATTGTTAGTAGCGTTGTTTTACCCACCAATAAACTCCTTACGCGAACCCAGGGTATACACTTCCAAGACCAATTGGGCTTGTGGGTATTTCACCACCTGATACTGAAAACGTCGCCAGTAATAGTTAACGGGTAAGTTTTCCAATGCAGCTAAATAATCCCGAATTGCAAAGTAATTACCTGTCAGCTCAATTCTGACAGGGTGAACAAAATACGAGCTGGCATTGGCATCATCATCTTGCGGATTAATTGGCTCTGCTGGTAATGATGTCAAGCTAACCAATTTTAGTTTGTTACTTTTATCTAATACGTCTTGTAATACTTGCGCCATCTGTGACGGTGACACTAAGGTTTCCATCACTTCATCAAGCTGAGCAGTAAGCTGCTGATTCTGCGCTTTCAATTGATCCAACTCGATATCAATTTCTGCGTCCGGATTTTTACTCAATTCATGCTGCAGTTGCTGCACCGCCATTTGCATGCTTTGATTGGATGATTGCAAATTTGAAAGCTTATTGGATTGCAGTTGATGGCTCACCAGTAAAGGATCGATCAGCGCAATCTGTAATGACATAACCATCACCACAAAACCGCACCCGCCTATCAGCCACTTTTCACGCGGCGAGCGCTGATTAAACACTTGATTTAATTCATTCCAACGCTGTTTCATCACTTCGCCTCTTGTTCTGTTTTCAACTCAAAGGTCACGATATCATTTTCATCACGTCCAATGATTAACCGTTCAAAACTGCGCCCCACTAAATGTAACTCTTGTTGGAATTGTTCAATCCAATAAGGGATCACTTTCGCTTCACGAGCCAACCCTTGAATATCAAACCGCTGAGGATCAATATCGATCTGCGTTAGCGAAATATCTCTACGTGCTAGTTTTGCCAGCGCTTCCATCACGCCGGAATAACCTTCACGTTGAGCATGATCAAACTGATTGATCGAATTTAATGAGGCCTGTTGAGCGGCAATTTCTTTTTTCATTCTCGCGGCAGCGGCCACTTTATGTGAGGATGGAAGATGTCGAGCTTTTTGCTCTTTTAACGCACTCAGTTGCGAAGAAAGTGCCGTAGACTGCTGCTCAGCTAATTTGACCTGTTCTTCCAGTTTCATCACTTGATACTGGTACACAGCGGCCACCGCCAACATAAGCACCATCACACCCACCAGAACCGAACTTACGGTCGCTAGAGAAAAGTAATCTTTCTTTGGCTTCAAATGGCTTTGGTAAAAATTTAAAGCATCAATCGGTACAAACTGAGCATAGTGAGCCAGCACAATCCCCGATAAAGGTTGAGGCTCTTCTTCTGCCAGTGTGCTGACCTTAACATTCAAGCGCTCATTTAGCGCTGCAACAAGTTCGGCATGATCTTCACCATCACAGCACACTTTGAGTTGATGAAGCGCCATCCCTTTTAACTGTGAAGACAAGTAATCAATCGAGCGCTGTAACTCCAACGCTAAACTATCAAACTGTAAACCCGCACTAGCGACACCCGTAATAGGTGCAACCACGCCTCGCAACGTTCGTTGAAAATAACAACGCTGCTCAACAAAGGCATCAAATTTAAAGCTTCCGGCATTATTACGCTGTAGTAATAAAAACTGGGTTAACGGTGCCGAGCTATTCGCCCAAACTTCTTGTTCTGGTAAAACGCGCCCTAATTGACAACCCAAATTTTGCAGTAATTCAGCTATCTCTAAAATGACTTTCTTAGTAATAACATACGCTTGAACTTTATTATTACCACTGAGTGGATAAGCGTCTGCGACCACCTCGGCTGGCTTCTCATTAATCAAATCTTTCAATAAGAAAGGCAGAGCCGATGGCCACTCTTCACGTGCAATAAGCGGCTTATCAATCTGGTAGCTTTGATAAAGCTGAGAATGCAAAACAAGATCAATCACTGCCCCTTTCACATTGGCAGTTTTCAAAGCATTAATCAGAGCCTGCGACCAGTTAACATCAGCAAGAGGGTAACGTTCAGGCAAAGCCAAAGCGTCAGCTGATGAAAAATAAATAGCATCAGGTTGAATGACAGCAAAGAGCGAGTGACCTTGCTCTTTTTTGCCGATCATTTTTTTTATCAGTGCATCAATTTTCATTTATTACTACTTAGTCCGCCATCGGTTTCTTTTACCTGGCTTAACATAAGGCTGATTGATTGAAAGAGGAGGAACCGACAAAGGTTGCTCTGCGTCAAACAACCGTCCTTGAACGCCATTAACACCTAAAGAGAGTAAACATTGCCACTCTGCTTCATTTTCAACCCCAACCGCAATCACTTGAGTTGGTGTGCCACTACAAACCCCGATCAAACTGCGTACAAACAGTTGATTTTCATGGCGTTGGTGAATGTTTTTTATCAAACTTCGATGGAGTTTGAGATAATCAATACGTAAATCTTTAATATAGTGAGTGGTCACTATCGTGCGTCCAGCTTGTCCCACGACTAACTGACATCCCAAACCGCTGATCATTTTTAGGACGGGACGCATATAGTCAAGGTGCTGAACTAATCGGCCTTCCGCAAACTCAAAGGAAAGTCTTGAGCGTAAAGCACTGGGTAATTGCATTAATTCATTGCGAAACCATCGCCAATAAAGCTTATCAGCAAAGGGGACAATGTGGAGATTAACCGAATAGTGCTCTGTTATTTGTTCATCTCGAATTAATTCTAGAGCACGAATAAACACAGCCCGATCCAAAATCATTTCATATCCCACGGTTTCTACAGCAGAAATGAAACGGGAGGCTTTGAGTAAACCTTGAGCAGGATCGTAAATGCGCGCAAATAGCTCATGATGCACTAATGTTAAGTCATTCGATGAGGTAATTAAATAGCACGCCTGTCGGAATAAGCTGATTTTCTCAGGAAGGAGAATTTGATCAAATAGCGTTCGCCAACGAACACTGCCCCGTTCATCCTCTGCCTTCGCCACTTTTTTAAAACGACTCCAAGCATTTCCCCCCTGCATCTGGGCGCTACGTAAAGCCGTTTCGGCTTCATCAATAATTCGACCTCGTCGCTCCCCTTCTTGATACATACTCATGCCTATGTGAACCCAGTTATCACGATCTAAGGGAAGTGGAGGAATGATCTTTTCAATAAATTTAAGGCATTGGCTGGCAACATGGACCACCTCTCGGGAACCTTGGTGAGGCATGAATATCGCAAATACCGATTCATAATAACGAGATAAAATCACATCAGGATAGCGAGTAATAATGTTGGAAATACATTCCCCCACTTCAACCACTAAGTCATCCACCACTCGCTGACCCAATTCTTCTCTCACAACATCAAGTTCATCGAGCCGGACCATAATCACTCCGCCACGAGCCCCACTTTCCAATAAACCAGACTCTAATTTACTGTCGAACAACACTCGGTTCGCCGCTCCAGTTAATTGATCAAGAAAGGTTTGACTACGAATAAAACTGTCAAAGCGGCTTCGTTCTTGTCGAGCATCTTGTAATTCTTCGATTAAGCGGTCCATCGCTTCACTAGCGGTATAAGGCCATTCACGAGCATCACCTTTAGCATATTGCTCCACCCGCCCCGCCAGAATCATTCGCCCTCTCTCTTCAAGCAATTCTGAACCCAATAATTGCGCTTTTAACCACTTAACGCCTTGTATTAAGCAAAAAATGATCAAAGCAACCGCAAGGGAAATGGAACCCATCGTTCCCATTGAATAGTTGTAGCTCAAATAAGGAGGCACTGCTTTGAAATGTATGTTGTACCCTTGATTATGAGATAAAGCGAAGTCGGCTTGGTACAAACGTTCTGGTGCTATCTTGGAGGAGGTATCGTTAAAGCGATACACAATGCCAGCCTCAGAAGAGAGCTGCATTTCGACGATGTTCGAGGCTTGTAACATTTTTGGCATCCAACGTTGCATTGAATCCGTTGCCTCAGGATCTTTAAGTTCTTTGTCCACTACATCAACAATACCGTTCAGATAGTGATTCAAATACTCTTGCCCCATTTTTTGAAAAGAGAGGGTTCCCCCTAGAAAAAGAATAAACATCGCACTTGTTACGATTAAAGTAACAAAAGCGACTAAACGTGTACTCAATTTAAGAGTTGGGGTATAGCGCATGAAACTGAATTTCCTTCTCACCCACTGATTGAGAAAATGGAGCTAATATACCACTCAGTATGGTTAAAAAACCAATAAACTCGCTGCATAAGCGATAAGCAGACAAGTGACGCGATAAAGCATTCAGTAACTATATAAAAAAGCCGCGTATTTCGCGGCTTTTTTTACAAATAGAGTCCTAGAATGGGATGTCGTCGTCAAAATCCATAGGTGGCTCATTATATTGAGGCTGAGCTGGTTGAGAAGCCGCTTGTTGCTGCTGCGGTCTAGGAGAATGAGCGGCAGGTTGCTGTGGCTGTCCCCAGTTACTTTGCTGGCCTTGGTTCATGCCACCTTGTGCTGGAGCTCCGCCTTGCTGACCTCGGTTACCCAAAAGCTGAACTTCACCCGTTGGCCAACGAACAACCACCTCTGTGGTGTATCTTTCTTGACCTTGCTGATCTTGCCATTTACGGGTCTGTAGCTGCCCATCAATATAAACTTGTGTGCCTTTTTTGGCATACTCACCAATAAATTCAGCAGTTTTACCGAAGACAGAGACACGATGCCATTCTGTTTTTTCACGTTGTTCGCCGGTCGCTTTATCACGCCAAGTTTCTGAAGTCGCCACAGTCAGATTGACCATCGCATCACCACTCGGCATATAGCGAACCTCTGGATCCTGACCTAAGTTGCCGATCAGGATAACTTTGTTCACACCACGGGTTGCCATTGTTTGCTCCGTTTTCCATATTGGATTTAGAAATAGTTTGCAAGAATACCACGCTTTCTTACCAGTACCAATCACCTCTCGAAGTGTGCCGATCAGAGAGCGGATAATCGATAGACACTATCGATTTTTTACGACCATTCTCACTTTTTTCAGTTTTGATAAAATCCTCATTTACTTACCAAATTGAAAAGCGACGCAAAATAAACATTCAAATTTCACATCAGGCCTTATTTTTCGGCATGGTTAGCACCCTATTCAATCTTCGCCATACTCAAGGATGCAGTCATGCCAAGATCAAACTATGCACGAACCATGTACTACCTCACGTTAGATGAAAAAAGTGCCACCCCTCCTCTTCTTCACCAAGCCATGGAACAGCTTACAATTCCCATTCCCCAAATTGAACCAGAGCAGCTTGTTAGTACTTACCAACATTCAAAACATAAAATTTTGTTGCTTGATTACCAGCAACATGAAGCGCTCAGGCAGCGTCTCGGCCCTTTAAAATTAACCAGTTCTCACCTCGAAACCATTCTCTTTAATGTAGATAAGCGCTTACACACTGATACGTTATTAAGTTTTGGGAACTTGAAAGGCGTGTTCTACCAAACGGCAACCGCTGATAAATTAGCAAATGGACTGGCAGAAATCATCAATGGACAAAACTGGCTACCACGCCATGTATCGAACCAATTACTGCATTATTACCGTTACTTTTTCCAAGATCATCAAATCAAAGCAGCCATTAACTTGACCGCGAGAGAGCTTCAGATCTTACGTTGCTTACAAACGGGAGCCTCCAATATGCATATTGCTGAAAACTTATTTATCAGTGAATTCACAGTAAAATCCCATCTGTACCAAATATTTAAGAAAATATCCGTCAAAAACCGGACTCAAGCGATTGCATGGGCCAACCAACGTCTCTTTTCTTAATTGAGCTTATCAGCACATTTTCAGTCAACAAGGTTGAAAATGTGCTAAATACTCAAAACAGAACATGATAAAGTTGCAACACTCTTGTCATTCATGACTCAACATAGACAAACTTCACGGTACTCTCTTGTGTAACATAGGCTTTATAAGCTAAGCCAAGGTTGCCAGCGAATACCACCTCTTCAAGAAGTTCAAGAAGGGTTACCGTTATTTTTTCTATTAATAATTCATAACAACAGGGCTTTTACTATGATCAAAAAATGCCTTTTCCCGGCAGCTGGCTACGGCACCCGTTTTCTTCCCGCCACCAAATCCATGCCCAAAGAGATGATGCCCGTCGTCAATAAACCTCTGATTGAATATGGGGTTGAAGAAGCGATTCAAGCGGGAATGACAGGCATGTGTATTGTGACTGGGCGCGGAAAACACGCCATCATGGATCACTTCGATATGAACTATGAATTGGAACATCAAATTCGTGGTACCAACAAAGAAGAGCTGTTGGTTGATATTCGACAAATCATTGAAACTGCACAATTTACCTATATTCGTCAGCGTGAAATGAAAGGCTTAGGCCATGCCATTTTGACCGGACGAGAATTAGTTGGCGACGAACCATTTGCCGTCGTATTGGCAGACGATTTATGCGTCAATGAACAACAAGGTGTTCTGGCGCAAATGGTGGCGCTTTATAAACAATTTCGTTGCTCAATTGTTGCTGTGCAAGAAGTTCCTGCTGATGAAACACATAAATACGGTGTGATAGCCGGAGAAATGATTAAAGACGATCTTTTCCGTGTCGATGATATGGTCGAGAAACCAGAAGCAGGTACTGCACCAAGTAATTTAGCCATCATTGGTCGCTATATTCTTACTCCTGATATTTTTGAGCTAATTGAACAAACGGCCCCCGGTAAAGGGGGAGAAATTCAAATTACCGATGCTTTGCTCAAGCAAGCTAAAGCGGGATGTGTTCTTGCCTATAAATTTAAAGGTAAACGCTTCGATTGCGGTAGCGTAGAAGGCTATATTGAAGCCACAAACTACTGTTACGAACATTTATATCAAGAAAACGAACAGCAAGTGACTCTAGCGAAACAGTCTACGACAAAGTCTTAGTCATTGATTGACCGCCTGTCAATAATGCCATCCATACGATGGCATTATTTTTTTACTGTTTTTTTATCCAGTGATTCTTTGCACAAATCTCACTCTATGTAATACTTGAGCAACTTGGCATTACATTGAGTTGATCTGATGGACACAATCGAAGTACGTGGCGCTCGTACCCATAATTTAAAGAATATCAACCTGACGATTCCCCGTGATAAATTAATTGTGGTCACAGGTTTATCGGGCTCAGGTAAATCCTCTCTCGCCTTTGATACTCTTTATGCAGAAGGGCAACGCCGTTATGTGGAATCCCTTTCCGCCTATGCAAGGCAGTTTTTATCTTTGATGGAAAAACCAGATGTAGATCATATCGAAGGGCTTTCTCCTGCTATCTCTATCGAGCAAAAATCGACTTCTCATAACCCACGATCAACCGTGGGAACCATCACGGAAATGTATGACTACTTGCGCTTACTGTACGCACGAGTCGGAGAACCTCGCTGCCCAGAACACCATGTTCCTCTTGCTGCACAAACCATCAGCCAGATGGTCGATCAAGTCCTAATGTTACCTGAAGGTTCAAAAATGATGCTGCTGGCTCCCATCATTAAAGAGCGTAAAGGGGAGCATGTTAAAACCTTAGAAAATTTAGCAGCACAAGGGTTTATTCGAGCACGAATTGATGGAGAAACCTGTGATCTTTCTGATCCCCCCACACTGGAATTGCACAAGAAACATACCATTGAAGTGGTGGTTGATCGCTTTAAAATCCGATCGGATCTCCAGCAACGTTTAGCCGAATCCTTTGAAACTGCGCTTGAATTATCAGGGGGGCTGGTCGTGATTGCCCCTATGGAGGGCGAAGGTGAAGAACTGATTTTTTCAGCCAATTTTGCCTGCCCTCACTGCGGCTATAGTATGCGAGAACTGGAACCCCGCCTATTCTCATTTAATAACCCAGCCGGAGCGTGCCCAACCTGTGATGGATTAGGTGTACAGCAATATTTTGATCCAAGCCGAGTCATTCAAGACGCAAACTTAAGCCTTGCACAAGGGGCCATTCGAGGCTGGGATCAAAAGAATTATTACTATTTTCAAATGCTCACTTCACTGGCTGAACACTATGATTTTGATTTGCATGTCCCCTTTAATAAATTACCGAAACGTATTCAAGAGGTAATTTTACAAGGATCGGGGCGCAGTGAAATTGAATTTAAGTACATTAATGATCGAGGGGACACTCGGGTAAAACGTCATCCTTTTGAAGGAATTTTGCATAACTTAGAGCGTCGCTATCGAGAAACAGAGTCTAATTCCGTACGTGAAGAGTTAGTAAAATATATCTCGACCAAACCCTGCGCCAGTTGCCATGGTACACGTTTACGCATTGAAGCTCGGAACGTGTTTATTAATAACACGGCATTGCCCGAAGTGGTCGAACTCAGCATTGCCGATGCATTAACCTTTTTCCAATCACTCCAATTAGAAGGTCAACGAGCACAAATTGCCGATAAAGTCATGAAAGAGATCAATGACCGCCTGCAATTTCTGGTCAATGTTGGTCTGAATTATCTAAACTTATCACGAAGTGCTGAAACACTGTCTGGTGGTGAAGCCCAACGTATACGCTTAGCGAGCCAAATTGGAGCAGGGTTAGTGGGCGTTATGTATGTGTTGGATGAACCTTCGATTGGCCTTCACCAACGAGACAATGAACGCTTGCTTAAAACCTTAATCCATTTAAGAGATCTCGGTAACACTGTTTTAGTGGTCGAGCATGACGAAGATGCCATTCGTATGGCGGATCATGTCATTGATATTGGCCCTGGGGCTGGCGTACATGGAGGAACGATTGTCGCAGAAGGGGATGTTGAAAAAATCATTGCCACGCCCGATTCACTGACGGGCCAATATCTAAGTGGCGTGAAGAAAATCGAGGTTCCCAAGCAGCGCGTTGCACGAGATCCTAAGAAAATCGTCCAGTTGATTGGTGCTTCAGGCAATAACCTAAAAAATGTCACCCTCTCACTTCCGGTGGGTCTATTTACTTGTGTTACCGGTGTCTCTGGCTCGGGTAAATCCACCTTAATTAATGATACCTTTTTTAGTATTGCGCACACAGCATTAAACGGAGCAACAACCGCGACACCGGCACCTTATAAAGACATCAAAGGGCTAGAACACTTTGATAAAGTTATCGATATTGATCAAAGTCCAATAGGTCGTACACCTCGTTCTAATCCTGCCACCTATACGGGAATTTTCACCCCAATCCGAGAGCTTTTCTCTGGTACTCAAGAGTCTCGCTCACGCGGTTATAAGCCCGGTCGATTCAGTTTTAACGTACGAGGAGGACGCTGTGAAGCTTGTCAGGGCGATGGCGTCATCAAAGTTGAAATGCACTTTTTACCCGATGTATACGTCCCTTGTGATGCATGTAAAGGAAAACGTTACAACCGCGAAACATTGGAAGTTCGCTATAAAGGGAAAACTATTGATGAAGTTTTGGATATGACCATCGAAGATGCTCATACCTTTTTCAAACCCATTCCCGTTATTGCACGCAAATTACAAACGTTAATCGATGTAGGCTTATCCTATATTCGGTTAGGACAATCGGCGACCACTTTGTCTGGAGGCGAAGCACAAAGGGTTAAACTGGCTCGTGAGCTATCTAAGCGGGATACAGGAAAAACCTTGTATATCCTTGATGAGCCGACAACAGGGCTGCATTTCCACGATATTCAACAGTTGTTAACAGTTTTGCACCGTTTACGCGACAGAGGGAATACTGTGGTGGTTATTGAACACAACCTTGATGTGATTAAAACCGCTGACTGGATCGTTGATCTGGGGCCTGAAGGAGGGCAAGGTGGCGGATTAATTATTGCCGAAGGAACTCCGGAAGATGTGGCGCAAGTCGAAGGATCACACACAGCACGCTTTCTAAAACCAATATTGGTGGGATAACCCTATATTGAGATAAAAAAAAGCGTTAAAGTACAGAAACCAGTCGCTTAGTACTGGTTTCTTTTTTTTCATTATAGATAGTGAGACTTATGGCAACCTTGCTACTGAGCGGTACACAGCTTGAGCCCCAAACACCGAAAGCTCCGTTAAATAAAGCATTTCTTCTCGCGGTGGGATGTGCTTATTTAGTGGCGATGCATTTTTTCATGCCAAACCCAGGAGGCTCAGGGTTGGCTTTATCTTTTAATCCCACCACTTGGATTGCCGTCAGCATTGCCATTGCCATCGGCCTATATCAATTAGCTACAGAGCAAATCATACGCTATTCGAAACTCACCTTAATTTTATTACTGTGTTGTATTATTCTTTCTCTTCCCATCCTCTACACAAATGCTTATTGGCAAGGAAGTCTCGGTCGGTTGACTGGGTTATGGGCCGGCTTTGTTTTCTTTGTCGTGTTACAGCAATTCCATTTTAGCAATAAGCACAAGCAACGGCTGCTTTGGTACATCATACTCGCATGTCTGATTGAGGCGCTGTGGGGGTTATTCCAATACTTTTTCTTACCTCCCAATAACCCATTCGGATACGATGCCATCGCCAATCGACCTTATGGCATATTTCAGCAACCCAATGTGATGGCCAGCTTTCTAGCCACTGGATTGATTCTCTCCGGCTATCTACTGGCTCGCCAACCTAAAAAATACAACAAACATCTTCGAGAAGTCGGTTTACTTTATTTAACGCCCCTACTCACCCTTCCTTTACTGGTTGTTTTAGCCTCACGTACTGGCTGGTTGGCAACCCTGATTGGTGTGATATTGCTCTTACCTTATTTATACCGTTTCTCTCCCAGACAACGTTTTATCAACTGGCTGATGGCTACGCTAACAGGCATTTTACTGGGCTTTGTTGCTATGTATAGCCAAAGTGCAGGTGAGCAGGTCGCTCAAAAATTAGGGATAAAGAGTGCTCGTCAGTATACCTTCCCACAAACATTAGATATGCTGATTGAAAAACCCTTCACTGGTTATGGGTATGGGAATTTTGAAGCGCAGTATATCCTTTACACAGCCCGACAACATCAACTCAACCCAAGCTACCCTTCCGGCCTTGCTGCGATGGATCACCCTCATAATGAACTCTTATTCTGGGGAGTAGAAGGTGGGTTATTGCCTTTAGTAGGGATTGTGCTCGCGGCTGGATTTATCTTAATCCGATTACGTTCAGCGAAAAAAGGGACAAGACGAGCCATGCTCGCCTTATTGGTTCCAATCACCTTGCATAGCCAACTAGAATATCCGTTTTACCACTCAGCCATTCATTGGATAAGCTTCGTTATTTTATTATTTTGGATAGAACAACGAGTCGCAAAATACCATATTATCCCCTTTAGCCAGATCAGTAAGTCTTTATTACGTGTAACAAGTTTAATGCTGCCGATAGCCACCAGCCTTTACATGGTCAGTGCCTTACACAGCAATTACATCTTGACTCAATTTGAAAAATCTCACCCTAGAGATCCAAACATTTTACAAAAAGTCACCAATCCTATAGTGTGGAAAGAACGCTTTGACTGGGATATTTATAGCACTTACTTGAACATTGGCTTGCATCAACAGCAAGCAAAATACATCCAGCCTTATATTGATTGGTCACAGCAAATCATCAGGCATAAGCCACGCCCAATGTTTTATCATAATTTAATTTTAGCTTATCAAGGCATAGGGGATTATAGCCGAGCTGAACAGATTCGATTCGAGGCTGAATTTCTTTTTCCTGAATATGATTTTAGTTTGCAACTCGACCAACGCCCTACCGAAAGCTCGGCAAGTTCATCGGCGGGTTAATGTGATATTTACCTTCTCCAAGCGGTTGCCAACCACTTGGAGAAGAGCTTCTTTATCGGATAAGGACTTCTTCTAATGCTTTAAGACAAAGAGCAATATTTTCTGATCTTGCGCCATATCCCATCACACCGATCCGCCACGTTTTACCCGCTAACACGCCCAATCCAGCCCCTAGTTCTAAATTATATTCATTAAGAAGGGAATGACGAACCTCCACATCGTCAACGCCTGAAGGAATATAAACGGCATTGAGTTGAGGCAGGCGACTGGCTTCATCAACCACAAACGTTAGCCCTAATTTTTCTAGCCCTTGTTTGAGTTTTGTATGCATCTGTTGATGGCGGGTCCACGCATTTTCTAACCCCTCATTTTTGAGTAACAATAACGCTTCATGTAACGCATATAAACTATTCACAGGGGCCGTATGGTGATAACTGCGTTTTCCTTCCCCACTCCAATACCCTAAAACTAAACTTTGATCTAAAAACCAACTTTGAATGGGCGTTGTTCGAGATTGAATTTTCTCTATTGCTTTAGGCGAAAAAGTCAAAGGGGCAAGCCCCGGTACGCAAGAAAGACATTTTTGACTACCGGAGTAGACGGCATCTAATTGCCATTCATCCACTAAGAGTGGAACCCCTCCTAAAGATGTCACGGCATCCACAATCGTCAGCATATTATGCTGTTTCGCTAATTGACCTAATGCTTGTGCATCACTTAACGCGCCCGTTGAGGTTTCAGCATGCACAAAAGCTAAAATTTTCGCATCAGGATGCCGCTTTAATCCTTCCGCAACTTTATCCACAGAGACAGGCTTACCCCACTCGTCATCAATAACGACAACCTCCCCTCCACAGCGAACCGCATTTTCCCGCATTCGCTCGCCAAACACGCCATTACGACAGACAATGACTTTATCGCCAGGCTCAACTAAGTTAACAAAACACGCCTCCATTCCCGCACTACCGGGAGCGGAAACCGCAATAGTGAATTCGTTTTTTGTCTGAAAGGCATATTTTAATAACTGTTTAAGTTCATCCATCATTCCAATAAAAAGTGGATCAAGGTGACCAACCGTTGGACGACTCAAAGCCTGTAATACTTGTGGGTAAATATCTGATGGACCGGGGCCCATGAGTATACGATGAGGTGGGATAAAACTGCGGATGCTCATAGCCGCTCCTTGCTTTTGAAAGTAAGAACATCAAGGTTAATGCAAATCTTTCTTGGTCACAATTCGACTGAAGTCTAGAGGTCAAACCAGTTTCACATTTTGGTCATTTTTATTTTCATTTTATCAAACATTTACGATTGACATTCATGAGACAAAACCGTTCAATGAATAGGCTATTTAAGCAGAAGAGGAGCACTGCCCAGGTAGATGTTTTGTGGAGCCTCAACTCCAAAACAGGACATTCAGGGGGAGCAGTGCCGAGATAAACCAAAGGTGAGGCTTTGATTTATCGGTTGATTGGGCTGAATCCTATCAACTGTCATCAGAATCCACTGATGAAGAGCTTCTGAGGAAACCTACCAGTTGTTATCCCTCTACTTTGCTCTAAATTGTCTCTCTTCAAACATTGGAAGTTGGTTTACCAACCATTTTATTTATAGGAAATATCGGGAGAAGTGCCGTGAGCGTATTCAATGTGGCCAAATTTGGCGGAACCAGTGTCGCAAACTTCGAAGCGATGAGCCGTTGCTCAGCGATTATAGAACAAAATCCACAAACCAAACTTGTGGTGATCAGCGCCTGTTCTGGGGTAACCAATTTATTAGTTGAACTCGCCAATGGCATTCAAGCGCCTGAAGAGCGTCAAGCCATTATTCAAAAACTGACAGAAATTCATCACTCGATCATCGAGCAACTGTCAGATGCAGCAACAGTTGCAGCCGAGGTTGATACGATCTTAGAGAGTGTGGCCAGTGCAGCAGAAGCGGCATCATTCCAAACCAGCAAAAAGTTGACCGATCACTTAGTCGCCTGTGGTGAATTAATGTCGACCCATATTTTAACACAATTGATGTGTGAACGTGGCGTCAACGCTCAACGCTTTGATATTCGCCAAGTCATGCGGACCGATACTCACTATGGCCGAGCCGAACCACAAGTCGAGGAGCTAAAACAATTAGCGCAAGAACAGTTATTACCACTGTGCCAACAACACGTCGTAATTACTCAAGGCTTTATTGGTTCTGATGAACAGGGCAATACAACTACTTTGGGACGCGGAGGAAGTGATTATTCCGCCGCGCTGATCGCAGAATCTCTACACGCGTGTGGTTTAGAGATTTGGACCGATGTTCCCGGCATTTATACGACGGACCCTCGCATCGCTCCGAAAGCATCTCCGATTGCTGAAATTAGTTTTAGCGAAGCCTCGGAAATGGCAAACTTTGGAGCCAAAATTCTCCACCCATCGACCTTAGTACCAGCACTTCGTCATGGTATTCCTGTTTTTGTCGGTTCATCCAAAGAACCTGAAAAAGGGGGAACATGGATTCGCCAAGAAGTAGAAAGCTCCCCACTATTTCGTGCATTAGCCCTGCGCTGTAATCAAACAATGGTTACGTTACGTAGCGCTAAAATGTTTCATGCTTACGGCTTTTTAGCCAAAGTTTTTGAAATTTTAGCGAAACATAAAATCTCTGTAGATCTCATCACAACCTCTGAAATCAGCGTCTCTTTAACGTTAGATAAAACAGATACTTCTGGTGGAAACCCTGAATTACCGCAAGCGGTACGTGAAGAGTTAGCAGAGCTGTGTACCGTTGAAGTGGAACACGACCTCTGCTTAGTGGCATTAATTGGGAATAAAATGAAAGAGCGCCCTGGGTATGCTAAACAGGTGTTTGGAGCACTAGAAACTTTTAACCTGAGAATGATCTGTTATGGTGCCAGTGCCCATAACCTGTGTTTTTTAGTCAATAGCAACGACGCCAAACAGGTGATTCAAAAACTGCATCAAGAACTGTTTGAGCAAGCATAATCGTTCAGAAAAACTAAAAAAAGAAGGTCACCGATGGTGATCTTCTTTTTTATTCAACCGTTAGCCGTTAATATTTGGGCCTAACCACTTCTCGGCCATCACACTATCCCACCCTTTTCGTTCGGCATAGCTTTGCACTTGATCTTCTTGGATCTGAGCAATGGCAAAGTAACGTGAGTCTGGATGAGAGAAATACCAACCGGAAACAGAAGAACCGGGCCACATAGCATAACTTGTCGTCAACGACATACCAATCGTTTCTTCCACGCTCAACATCTCCCACAAGGTTCCTTTTTCCGTATGTTCAGGGCAAGCTGGATAGCCAGGAGCAGGGCGAATCCCTTGATATTTTTCTCGAATCAACTCGTCATTAGCCAAGTTTTCATCAGGCGAATAGCCCCAGATTTCCTTACGAACTTGTTCATGCAAGTATTCGGCAAAAGCTTCCGCTAAACGGTCAGCAACCGCTTGGATCATAATCGCGTTATAATCATCCCCTTGTGCTTTGTAGGCATCCGCTAACTCTCTCTCACCAATTCCTCCAGTAACAGCAAAAGCACCAATCCAGTCTTTTTTACCGCTGGATTTCGGGGCAATATAGTCCGCTAAGCAATAGTTAGCCCCCTTTGGTTTTTCTGTTTGCTGTCTTAGATGGTGCAGAACATACGCGACATCTGAACGAGTTTCATCGGTATAGACTTCAATGTCATCACCCACACTAGCGGCAGGAAATAGTCCACAGATCCCTTTGGCTTGTAAGATACCTTCCCGTTCAACCCTATCAAGCAGCTCATTTGCATCATTAAATAGACGTTGAGCCTCTTCCCCCACTTCTTCATGCTGCAAGATGGTGGGATATTTTCCCATCAAAGACCAAGTCATAAAGAAAGGCGTCCAATCAATATAATGCCGTAAAGTCGCAACAGAGCAGGTTTCAAAAACATGGATGCCCGGTTTAGCTGGAACTGGAGGCGTATAAGCTTGCCAATCTATGGTCGCTTTATTGGCTCGTGCTTTTTCTAGGCTCACAGGACGAGTTTTCGGTTTCTTTCTCGCATGTTGATCTCGGGTGCGCTCATAATCTAAATTCAGTTTTTCTACAAAAGCGGGGCGCAATTCATCGGATAATAATGAGGAACAGACCCCAACGGCCCGAGAAGCATTATTGACATAAACCACAGGATGACGGTAGTTCTGTTCAATTTTTACCGCCGTGTGTGCTTTCGATGTGGTTGCACCACCAATAAGAAGAGGCAACTCAAAACCTTGTCGTTCCATTTCTTTCGCTACATGTACCATTTCATCCAGCGACGGAGTGATCAACCCTGAAAGACCGATAATATCAACCTTCTCTTCACGAGCAACCTTTAAGATCTGCTCACAAGGGACCATAACCCCAAGATCAATAATGTCATAGTTATTACATTGCAAAACCACACCGACAATATTTTTACCAATGTCATGTACATCCCCTTTCACCGTGGCAAGCAAGATTTTGCCATTGGTCGAGCCGGCTTGTTTCAGCGCATTAATATAAGGTTCTAAATAGGCGACGGCTTGTTTCATGACTCGTGCAGATTTTACCACTTGGGGTAAGAACATCTTTCCTTCACCAAACAGATCACCCACCACGTTCATCCCATCCATTAATGGGCCTTCAATCACATCTATCGGTCTGGAAGCTTGCTGACGAGCTTCTTCCGTATCTGCGACAATAAACTCAGTAATACCTTTCACCAAAGCGTGTTCTAAACGCTTTTCCACCGGCCAAGTTCGCCACTCTAATAGTGCCGGATCATCAACCTTACCTACTGCATTTTCTCGGTACTGTTCTGCTATCTCTAATAAACGTTCTGTTGAATCTGGTCGACGGTTAAGTACGACATCTTCCACCGCTTCACGTAAAGACAAGGGGACATTGTCGTAAATTTCAAGCTGACCGGCGTTAACAATGCCCATATCCATGCCATTTTTAAAGCAGTGATAGAGGAAAACGGCATGAATCGCTTCTCGAACATAGTTATTACCACGAAATGAGAAGGAAACATTAGAAACGCCGCCAGAAATCATCGCATATGGTAGGTTGTGCTTAATATCCGCAACGGCTTCAATAAAATCAACCGCATAATTATTATGTTCATCAATGCCTGTTGCCACGGCAAAAATATTAGGGTCAAAAATAATATCTTCCGCAGGGAAGCCCACTTCATCGACTAAGATTCGATAAGCATTGCTGCATATTTCAACTTTTCGTTCTTTCGTATCGGCTTGGCCGACTTCATCAAACGCCATAACAATTACAGCCGCACCATAGCGGCGGACTAATTTGGCTTGTTCAACAAATTTATCTTTCCCTTCTTTTAGAGAGATAGAGTTCACAATGCCTTTGCCTTGAATGCATTTGAGACCAGCCTCAATCACCTCCCATTTAGAGGAATCAACCATAATCGGTACTTTGGATATTTCAGGTTCAGAAGCACACAGCTGTAAAAATCGAACCATGCAAGCTTCGGCATCCAACATCCCTTCATCCATATTGATATCGATGATTTGTGCACCATTAGCCACTTGTTCTCTGGCAACCTCTAATGCTTCGTCATATTGTTCTTCTCTAATGAGCCGTTTAAAACGTGCTGAACCCGTGACATTAGTCCGCTCCCCCACGTTAACAAACAAGGTGTCTTTACCAATATTGAGTGGTTCTAAGCCAGATAAACGACACTCCA
Source organism: Vibrio cincinnatiensis (assembly GCF_022113815.1). Classification (GTDB taxonomy): domain Bacteria; phylum Pseudomonadota; class Gammaproteobacteria; order Enterobacterales; family Vibrionaceae; genus Vibrio; species Vibrio cincinnatiensis_A. The sequence goes on along the minus strand of NZ_SGOM01000008.1, from coordinate 3,005 downwards.
CGTTGAGTTCAGGTAAAGCTCGTGGGGTTATCCCTTCCACCGCTTTCGCCATTGCAGCAATGTGCTCCGGTGTTGTTCCACAGCACCCCCCTACTAAGTTTAAAAAACCAGAGGCTGCCCATTCCGCAATATGCTCAGCCATCTCTTCCGCAGAGAGATCGTATTCACCAAAAGCATTCGGTAAACCAGCATTAGGATGGGCAGAAACATAGCTTTCAGAGATCCGAGCCAGTTCTGCAACATATTGTCGAAGCTCATCCGGCCCTAAAGCACAGTTAAGACCGAAAGAGAGTGGCCGAACATGGCGTAGGGAATTGTAAAAGGCTTCTGTGGTTTGGCCTGAGAGCGTACGGCCGGAGGCATCAGTGATCGTCCCAGAAATCATTACGGGGAGAGTAATACCTAACTCTTCAAAGACGGTATCCACAGCAAATGCACAAGCTTTCGCATTCAGAGTATCAAAGATCGTTTCAATCAAAATAAGGTCACTGCCACCTTTGATTAAAGCACGGGTCGATTCTGAATAGGCAATCACGAGTTGATCAAAAGTAATGTTTCGATATCCCGGATCGTTAACATCAGGTGAAAGAGAACATGTCCGGTTGGTTGGACCTAATACACCGGCGACATAACGGGGTTTATTCGGTGTTTTAGCCGTCCATTCATCGGCCGCTTCACGTGCCAATTGGGCAGCGGCGAAGTTAATTTCCGCACTGAATGATTGCATGTCGTAATCAGCCATGGCAATCGTGGTTGCATTAAAGGTATTGGTTTCAAGAATATCCGCCCCCGCTTCTAAGTAAGCGGAATGAATATCTTTGATCAACTGAGGCTGAGTCAGTACCAATAAATCATTGTTACCTTTTAAATCACAATGCCAGTTTGCAAAACGCTCACCTCGATAATCCAGCTCTTGCAACTGATATCCCTGAATCATGGTGCCCATGCCACCATCAATCAATAAAATACGCTGTTTGAGTTGCTCTTCAATTTTTTGTCTTATATTACTTCCCACTGTAAAGCCTCACTCCATTTTCTTTACTCAACATCCTACCATAGATTAATTAGAAATCTAGACGTCTAAAATCTTATTATTTTCCTCACGAATCATCACTCATATGGCGCAGAAAAGGTTTGCTATTTGTTCACAATCCACCGAGAATTTCACTCATATTTTGTTACATACTGAGAAAACTATGTCGGTCTACTACACATTATGCTTCTTATCGGCAGCCGCAATGATGATTGCTTTTATTAATAGCAAAATTGTCAAAATGCAAACAACCATTGCAATTACCGCAGGATCAATGATGCTGTCATTATTAATCATTCTTGCTGGGCAAAATGATTGGTTCCATCTCACACAAATTGCAACAGAGACCATCACTAGCATCAACTTTGAAAGTTTTCTACTTAAAGGAATCCTTGGATTTTTACTCTTTGCTGGCGGACTGGGTATTAAGCTACCTAACCTAAAAGATCAAAAGTGGGAAATTACGGTTTTAGCCTTAGGTGCGACTCTCTTCTCTACCTTTTTTATTGGCTTTGCCCTTTACGTTTTCTGTCAGTTTATCGGAATTCAGCTTGATCTGATCTATTGCTTACTGTTTGGCTCTCTGATCTCTCCAACAGACCCCATTGCTGTACTCGCCATCGTCAAGAAACTTGATGCGCCTAAACGGATCTCTACTCAGATAGAAGGTGAATCCTTATTTAATGATGGGTTTGGTTTGGTGATTTTTGTGACCTTATTCATTATTGCCTTTGGTCATGAAACTCCGACCATCCTCAGTGTCAGCGCTCTTTTTGCTCAAGAAGCAATAGGCGGTATTGTTTATGGCTTCTTTCTTGGACTCTTATTCCATTATTTGATTAGTGCCACCAATGACCACTCAATGGAGCTATTACTGACCATCGGTATTCCCACAGCAGGCTATGTTTTTGCTGATGTTATCCATGTTTCTGGTCCATTAGCGATGGTGGTATCGGGTATTATGATTGGTAATTGGACCCGTTTTATCGGTTTTTCAAAAGAGAGTGAAGAACATTTAGACCACTTTTGGGAGTTAGTTGATGAGTTTTTAAATGGCGTATTATTTCTATTGATTGGTATGTCAATGCTACTGTTTGAATTCCATAAAGAAGACTGGATATTGATGGCATTTTCAATACCGCTAGTACTTGCTGGCCGCTACTTAAGTGTATTTATCTCATACCTAGGCTTTAAACGTTACCGCCGCTATAATCCGTGGTCTATAAACATCCTTACTTGGGGGGGATTACGTGGTGGCTTAGCTTTAGCAATGGCCTTATCCATTCCTGCTGGGGTCATGGTGATTCCTGATAAGTTAATTGATGTAAAAGAGATTCTAATGGTAATGACTTATGCCGTTGTCGTTTTCTCCATTTTAGTCCAAGGCTCAACAATTACTCCCATGATTGAAAAAGCGAAAAAAGCAGAGCAAAAACTTGAAACTGACACTAACAATACAAGTCAATAACTCGAAACAGATATAGAAACTAATTCTACAGAAAGCAGGGTTACAGAGCCCTGCTTTTTTATATCCAGAAATCATACTCCAACTTTTTCAAGCTGTAACTCAGCGTCCAATTGTACTAAGAGCTAAGGGATTAGGATGGCACAGAAATACTATTGTGAAGAACGTTACCGTCATCAAACTTCTCCTACTCACCCAAGCAAGCTCCTATTGAATTAGTGTGAATCGGATTCAGACAAGACTCTCTAACAAACCAAGGTCTTATAGATACTTACATCTTTGAGGATAACAGCAAGGTTCCCTAGACGATGGAACGTCGACTAGGATTGAGCTTTGAATAGCAGCCTTAAGTGCAGAAAATGTGTCACAAAGAGAGGGGGAACCGGTGAATATGTCAGATGGGTATACCAATCGAAGTGATAAACGCAGAAACAAAAAATCCCCAGCATTACTGCTAGGGATTTATGTCAGTGGCGGAGCGGACGGGACTCGAACCCGCGACCCCCG
>NZ_SGOM01000079.1 GCF_022113815.1 Vibrio cincinnatiensis | reverse complement strand
ACTTCGCGAAGCAGCAAGAGTGAAGTACGAGTATATCGAAAGTTATGTTGGGGAATATAAAGTGACCCATATGTGTCACGCCCTTGATGTATCGCCTAGTGGTTATTACAAGTGGTTGAATCGAGAGCCAAGTGAACGCTCAAAGCGGCGGTGCCGTTTTGAACAGTTAGTCATGTGCACCTTTGCAAAGCATCGTGCTCGTTATGGTTCTGTGCGAATTACCGATGAGTTGAACGAAGCAGGCTATGCCTGTTGCGTTAACTATGTTGCTGATATTATGAAAGAAAAGGGTATCAAAGCGCGAAACGGTATAGGGTTCAAATACACTAAGGATGTTGCCGCGATGACGAATGTAGCTGATAATTTATTACGTAGAGACTTTGAAGCAGCGCGCCCTAATCAAAAGTGGGTGACTGACATTACGTACATCTGGGTGAAGAGCCGTTGGCTCTACCTAGCTACGGTTCTGGACTTGCATTCACGGCGTATTGTTGGTTGGTCTTTAGATACGACGATGACGGTTCAACTCATTACGAATGCACTGAAAATG
>NZ_SGOM01000078.1 GCF_022113815.1 Vibrio cincinnatiensis | reverse complement strand
TAACGCCCGCTTAAAGGGCAGACAACGTAAAACACCTGCACTCAAACAGGACAGGCATAACCTCAAATGTTCATTCAAACCAAAAATGCCCAGCGTTGGCTGTCCCCATTGAAGCGTTTGTTATGCCTTTGGCTCACGATAAATATTTGGCTGCCAGATTTGCATCAAAACCTCTGGATTTTCAACAGGTTTAAAACCGTATTGAGCATACAGTCCATGAGCGTCCCTTGTCGCCAAAACCATACGCCGTAATCCTTGAAGCTCTGGATGAGTAACTATTGTTTCAACTAGCCATTTACTTAAACCTTTACCTCTTTGAGACTCAATAATAAACACGTCGGCTAAATAGGCAAAGGTTGCTTTATCTGTAATTAAGCGAGCAAATCCAACTTGATGTCCAATTGGATCATAAACCCCAAAGCAAAATGAGTTTGATATGGCTCTTTCTAATATAGCTTTAGGAATATCAGCAGCCCAGTAGCTTTGAGAGATAAATTCGTAAATCACCTTAAAATCGAGCCTATTATTATCTGTACTTATTTCAAATCCTTGCACTACAGTTTCTCCTTGAGGCATAACGCCCGC
>NZ_SGOM01000077.1 GCF_022113815.1 Vibrio cincinnatiensis | reverse complement strand
CATAACGCCCGCTTAAGTGGTGAGCAACGCTACCACAACACTCAATTATTGCACCGTAACCACAAAAGCCAATTAAAACCAAAACCGCCGAGCGTTGCGAATCCGTCTTAAAGCGTTTGTTATGTGCCCGAACGCATTGTGTACTCTGGACGCCCCGTATGCTCATCCATTTGTTCACTGATAACTGTAAAGCCTTGAGACAAATAAAACTGATAACTAGCCTGATTTTCTTTGTATACGGAAAGACTCAATATTTCCCTTTGCGCTTTAGCATGACTTAACAATTGCTTACCGATACCTTTTCCCTGAAATGCAGGAAACACGAATATAGCGGCCAAGTTATTTTCATACAGCGCGTAAAAACCAACTATTTTCGACTCGATTTCGTAAACGAAAACTTCTGCAGCAGGAATATAAATATTACGCATGCTCTCAACTTGAGATTCCCAGAAGTAAGCCGACACGAAATCATGAGCTTTAACAGAAGCTTCAAGCCAGATTTCAATAACTGAATCTAAGTCATTTGAATTGTACTTTCTTATCATTTTCGAACTCTAGATTGTAAAATTTATCAGGGCAACATAACGCC
>NZ_SGOM01000076.1 GCF_022113815.1 Vibrio cincinnatiensis | reverse complement strand
CCAAACTAAAGCAAATACAGCCATAACCTTAAATGCTCATTTGAGCCAAAAATGCCTAGTGTTGGCAGTCCTCCTTTAAGCGTTTGTTAGCTATCTTGGATTCAACCACTATCGTATTAGCAGCCATATCACCTAATCGTTGACGTCTTTTAGATAAAATAAATATTGCATCAATTAAACCAATTAATGGCGTAAGGACATTACGCAAGAAAGACTGCCAAATTGTACAGTATTTCCCTGTCGTTTTATCTATAACGGATATTCCAAGTAGACGCTTACCAAAGCTTTTGCCTGAAGGCAAAGCATCAGAGAGTAAAAGATAGCTTATTGATAAAAAAATGGAAATAATAGCTGACTCTTCTTCTGTAAAGTTTAAATTTTCCAGTGATAACAACGTGACTAGAAAAATTATCCATGTAACGACTAAATCTATAAATTGACCTATATATCTACGACCTGGGCTTGCTAGTTTACTATTTAAAAGTAATTCCGCTAAAGATTCCTCTTTTGCTAAACTTTCATAAACAACCTCTTCCTTATCTTCATCAAAATTCATAGAACCCAAACGTGGTTCAATTCTCATGATTTAATCTCCTTACCATAGCTAACGC
>NZ_SGOM01000075.1 GCF_022113815.1 Vibrio cincinnatiensis | reverse complement strand
AGGAGAGACTTGAACTCTCACACCTTGCGGCGCCAGAACCTAAATCTGGTGCGTCTACCAATTTCGCCACTTCCGCACAAATTTTGTAGATAACCCGAATGTTTCGAATCATCAATGTAAATGGCAGGTCTACCTGGATTCGAACCAGGGAATGGCGGCATCAAAAGCCGCTGCCTTACCGCTTGGCGATAGACCTGTAATACTGAACTTGGTGCGGAGGGAGGGACTTGAACCCTCACGTCCTAACGGACACTAGCACCTGAAGCTAGCGCGTCTACCAATTCCGCCACCACCGCAAATTCAGTGAATGCTTTCTACAGTATTGATTACAAATAAGTTGGCAGGTCTACCTGGATTCGAACCAGGGAATGGCGGCATCAAAAGCCGCTGCCTTACCGCTTGGCGATAGACCTACAGCAGGAGCAGTTAAACACTGCTTCCCTTAATATGGTGCGGAAAGAGAGACTTGAACTCTCACACCTTGCGGCGCCAGAACCTAAATCTGGTGCGTCTACCAATTTCGCCATTTCCGCAAATGTTTATTGATATCGAGACGATGGTGCGGAAGGAGAGACTTGAACTCTCACACCTTGCGGCGCCAGAACCTAAATCTGGTGCGTCTACCAATTTCGC
>NZ_SGOM01000074.1 GCF_022113815.1 Vibrio cincinnatiensis | reverse complement strand
TGAATGAACATTTGAGGTTATGCCTGTCCTGTTTGAGTGCAGGTGTTTTACGTTGTCTGCCCTTTAAGCGGGCGTTATGTAACCGTAGAGAAAAAGCCCACAATGCATTGAAAATTAAAGTATTTTTATCCTTTTGTATTTTAAGATAGAGCTTCTACTTTGCATGTTCGATACATTTAACTGATTGTTTTAATGGATTATTTTTAAAGTTGTAAATCCAGTTTTATTCATATTGGTTTAGGTTTCGTCTTCTTGTTCTTCGAGTCTTTACTCTGGGCTTTAATGGTAAAGTTGGTTTGCGTTCAGCTTGTCTATAGTCATGATCCGCAGAATCAAGTGGCTTTTGTGGTTGCCAGAGTTTTTTCTACTGGGTCAATGCTGACTTTTCGTGTAAGTTAAATCGTGTTTGGCGATGCTGTTTTTGGTAATACATTGAAATAGTTAGTAAAGTTACATAACAAAGCATTTAAGAGGGACAATCAACGCGTGGCATTTTTGGTTTGGGTGGGCATTTGTGGTTACGGCTGGTTAGTTTGAGCGCAGTGGTTTGCGTTGCTTGCCCCTTAATGCGGCGTTAGTTGAATAAGGAAATTCAGTGGATATATTCGGATTATTTTCGGAATCATTTGCTCAAGTTTGGTATTTAA
>NZ_SGOM01000073.1 GCF_022113815.1 Vibrio cincinnatiensis | reverse complement strand
TAACCAAGTCCGCACGCTATTATCAATATGATTAGATTCGACTTTTTCATGCATTCTCCCTAGTCGCATAACGCCGCGTTAAGTGGTGAGCAACGCTACCACCTTACCTAAACCATTGTGCCGTAAACACTAAAGCTGAATCAAACCGAAAATGCCAAGCGTTGGGAATCCGTCTTAAACGCTTTGTTATGTGCGTACTAGAGACTGAGTGAAATACTTTTATCTTCACTTACGATGAAACCGAATCGTTGATACCAAACAGTTAACTTTTGCTCATCTCCATGCATTTCACCGATAATTTCAGAAGATCCAAGAGATCTACAATGCTGGATTACTTGGGTGAGCAAGGCTGTACCATAGCCTTTGCCTCGAAATGATTTAGTCCACTTGATAAAAGGAAGAAACCACCAAGGACTATATTCAATTTCATCAACGATGATATCTTCGATTTTTGCGACATTTCCAGTTAAAGACACATGAATACGCCCAACATTGGAACCACTTTCATAGAGGATATAACTGAATGAATTTTCAGTATTTCGGATTAACTCAATTTCCATATTTCCTCCAAGCACATAACGCCCGCTTAAGTGGTGAGCAACGCTACCACAACACTCAATTATTGCACCGTAACCACAAAAGCCAATTAAA
>NZ_SGOM01000072.1 GCF_022113815.1 Vibrio cincinnatiensis | reverse complement strand
TGTTTAGCCATAAATCACCTCTCAATTAGACCCTAGATCTAACTTAGTAAAGTGTCTACTAAACGTGGGGTACTCGGAAACATAACGCCGCATTAAGGGGCAAGCAACGTAAACAACTGCACTAAAACTAACCAGCCGTAACCTCAAATGCGTATCCAAACCAAAAATGCCACACGTTGATTGTCCCTCTTAAATGCTTTGTTAGCTTTTTGACCTCATGACGAACTAAGTTTTTCATTATCGTTTCGTAATCTAGCCTTCTGGGATGCCCCCAGATAACAAAAACTCAGCCAAAGCAAAATTAAGAAAACGACTGGTATAAACGCGAATACTAAACCATGCTCTTCGGAATACCCACTAAGCCAATAACACACCGCATATATCAAGGGGTATATCAATGTCCCACAAAGAAAAAACCTGTCAACTATTCTATAGATTACAGGGACATAAAACGTTGAATTACATGCCAATCCCATTAAACTCGCGACAGCTGCCATTGGGTATAAAACTAAGGGAGTAGCCCCCATAACCAGCAGAGCATATCTTACATAATCAATCACTTTATGAGCACCATAGGCAATTAAAAAGCTAACGCCGCATTAAGGGGCAAGCAACGCTAACAGCTGCACTAAAACTAATCAGCCGTCACCTCAAATACCAACC
>NZ_SGOM01000071.1 GCF_022113815.1 Vibrio cincinnatiensis | reverse complement strand
CGTATGAATAACCAATTAAAACAATCAGTTGAAAGTATCGAATATACAAAGTAGAAGCTAAATTCAAAGTAAAGAAACCATAAAAACACTTTAACTTTCAATACATTGTGGTCTTTTTCTTTACGGTTACATAACGCCGCATTAAGGGGCAGCCAACGCAAACAACTGCGCTCAAATTAACCAGCCGTAACCTCAAATGCCAACCAAACCAAAACTGCCAAGCGTTGACTGTCCCTCTTAAATGCTTTGTTATGTAACTTTGCTAACCATTTCAAAGTATTACAAAGAATAACATTACCAAATACCGTTTAACTTACATGAAAAGTTAGCAGTAACCCAGTAGAATTCGCGTGGCAACGACGAAACTGCGAGCCCTAGTCCAAAGAAAAAAGTGACTGCCACCAAGCTTATCGCAAACTCACTTTACCATTGAGAAAAGACTGAAAACTCGAAGAACAAAAAGACGAAAACTAAGCCAATATGAATAAGACTGGCTTTACAAAATTTATAAATAACCAATTAAAACAATAAGTTAAAATCATAAAACATGCAAAATAGAAGCTAACTTAAAAATGCAAAAGCATAAAAACACTTTAACTTTCAATATATTGCGGTCTTTTTCTCTACGGTTACATAACGCCCGCCTAAGGGGCTGACAACGCAAACAACCGCACTTAAACTAACCAGCCGCAACCTCAAAA
>NZ_SGOM01000070.1 GCF_022113815.1 Vibrio cincinnatiensis | reverse complement strand
GGCGTTATGTGCATGGAGGCACGAATGAATATTGGAATTTATATTTATGATGAAGCAGAGGTTCTTGATTTTTCAGGACCTTTTGAGGTTTTTAGTACAGCCAAACGGTTAGGAGTAGAAAACTGGAATGTATTTTTTGTTGCGGAAACGCTAGAGCCGGTGAAGGCTCGTGGTGGTTTCAACGTATTACCTCATTATTCATTTCAAAATCATCCCTCAATTGATTTATTAGTGGTTGTCGGTGGTGTGCATACAAGGGAAATGCACAAAGAAAATGTACTCAATTGGCTAGTGTCAGTGGACAGAGAAGCTAATACAGTAGCATCGGTTTGTACGGGGGCTTTTTTATTGGCGAATGCAGGGTTGCTGAAAGATTTACCCGTGACAACACATTGGGAAGATATTCCAGATTTAAAACGGTTTTTTCCTGAATTACTGGTAATGGATAATCAACGTTGGGTAACTTCAGGAAAGTATACGACTTCGGGTGGAATATCAGCAGGTATAGATATGAGCTTGTATTTGGTATCACGGCTTCATAGTCAAGAGCTGGCTAAATCAGTAGCTCATCAAATGGAATACAAGTGGCAAAAATGCACATAACAAACGCTTAAAGGAGGACAGGCAACGCTAGGCATTTTGGGCTGAAATGAGCATTTGAGGTTATAGCTGTTTTGTTTTAGTTTGGTGTTTTGTGTTGCCAGCCCCTTAAGCGGGCGTTA
>NZ_SGOM01000007.1 GCF_022113815.1 Vibrio cincinnatiensis | reverse complement strand
ATGAATACTGACTTCAACTTACCTTAGTAAATTAAAGCTATTATCGTTCCAACAGAACGATAATGAATTGACTGTGCCAAAATCAAGTAAACTTGATTCTGATTGGTCACTCAGTTCATCGATAAATCTTTTTGATTATCATCAACGAGTGCCCACACAGATTGATTGGTTTAAATTGTTAAAGAGCGGTGCTTCGCTGGCTCATGAGAGCTTCGAAGCGGAGGTGCATTCTAGCGAGATAACTGAGCGTGTCAAACACTTTTTCAATTTTCTTTTTTTAGAAGCTTTTCCTCGCCTAACACTGCTTGAAGCCTTGTGGCATCTGCCGTGTCAGTGAGGGCGCATTATAGGGAGTTAATGAAAGTTGGCAATAGATAAAATGATAATTTTTATAAATTCAGGCTCAAACGCTCAAAAAAAACGACGAAAGCGTCAAATTTATAAGGTTGGGATAGAAAAAGAGACTTAATCTCCTCAGACCAAGTCTCTTTTTTTACCTAATTACTGATGAGCGGTAATGTTGCCACCTTTCACTTCTAAGTAGATTGGCATCCCTGGTACAAATTGCCCAGCCAAAATTGATTTAGCTAATGGGTTTTCAACCGTTTGCTGTATTGCTCTTTTCAGCGGTCTTGCTCCATATACAGGGTCAAATCCCACTTGTGCAATTAAGTTTAGCGCCTCGTCATTAACCTTCAACTCATAATCTTTGTCTGCTAAGCGTTGACGTAGCCGTTCAATCTGAATAAGAGCAATTGATTTAATATGCTCTTTACCTAGCGGATGGAATACGACACTTTCATCGATACGGTTTAAAAACTCAGGACGAAAATGCTTACTCACCACATCCATCACTTGTTCTTTCATTCCTTGATAATCCAGAGAAGCAAAGTGTTCTTGAATTCTTGATGAGCCTAGGTTTGAGGTCATAATCACAACAGTATTGCGAAAATCGACCGTTCTTCCCTGTCCATCGGTCAAACGCCCATCATCTAATACCTGTAATAGAATATTAAACACATCAGGGTGTGCTTTCTCGACCTCATCCAGTAAAAGAACAGAATAGGGTTTCCGACGCACAGCCTCGGTTAAATATCCCCCTTCTTCATACCCTACATAGCCCGGAGGTGCACCAACTAGTCGAGCTACAGAGTGTTTCTCCATAAACTCAGACATATCAATCCGCACCATGGCATCTTCACTATCAAACATGAAGTTAGCTAATGTTTTACACAGTTCAGTTTTCCCAACCCCCGTTGGGCCTAAGAATAAGAACGATCCAATTGGGCGATTGGGATCCGAAAGCCCCGCACGACTACGGCGAATGGCATTCGCAACCACTTCAACGGCTTCAGCCTGTCCAATAACTCGTTGGTGAAGAACCTCTTCCATACGTAATAATTTCTCTTTCTCCGCTTCCAACATTTTAGAAACAGGAATACCGGTTTGCTTAGAAAGGACTTCCGCTATTTCTTCATCAGTGACTTTATTACGCAGCAAGGTCATCTCTTGCATTTCCGCTTGAGCAGCTAAGTCGAGTTGTTTTTCTAACTCAGGAATCCGGCCGTACTGCAGCTCGGACATGCGGCTTAAATCCCCCGCTCGTCTAGCAACTTCTAAATCTAAACGAGCTTGTTCCAGCTCCGCTTTGATATGTTGAGTTCCCGAAAGGGCGGCTTTTTCGGTATTCCAAATCTCTTCTAATTCCGCATATTCTCGCTCTTTCTCCTTCAGTTCATCATTAAGGATACTGAGCCGTTTTTCACTGGCATCATCATGCTCATTGATTAATGCTTGTTGCTCGATCTTAAGCTGGATAATTTTTCGTTCCAGTTTATCCAAGGCCTCTGGTTTAGAGTCCATTTGCATACGGATACTTGATGCCGCCTCATCAATCAAATCGATCGCTTTATCGGGCAGTTGACGATCCGAAACATAGCGGTGCGATAATGTTGCCGCAGCAACGATGGCCGGATCGGTAATCTCAACATGATGGTGTAATTCATAACGCTCTTTGAGGCCACGCAAAATAGCAACGGTATCTTCGACTGTTGGCTCATCGACTAACACTTTTTGGAAACGACGTTCTAGTGCTGGATCTTTCTCAATATATTGGCGATATTCATCCAGAGTGGTGGCTCCAACACAGTGCAACTCACCGCGCGCCAAAGCAGGTTTCAACATATTACCCGCATCCATTGAACCTTCACCTTTACCGGCACCAACCATAGTATGCAGTTCATCAATGAAAAGAATGACATTACCTTCTTCTTTGGCAAGTTCATTTAAGACTGACTTCAACCGCTCTTCAAATTCACCGCGATATTTGGCCCCCGCAACCAGAGCTCCCATATCCAACGAAAGCACTCGACGGCCACGAAGCCCTTCAGGCACTTCATTATTAATGATACGTTGAGCAAGCCCTTCCACGATCGCCGTTTTACCCACACCAGGCTCCCCGATAATAACCGGGTTATTTTTAGTGCGGCGCTGCAATACTTGGATGGTGCGACGAATTTCATCATCACGCCCAATCACAGGGTCAAGTTTGCCTTGTTCTGCTCGCTCGGTGAGATCAATAGTGAACTTTTCCAGAGCTTGGCGAAGCTCTTCTGCATTAGGATCATTCACTTTTTGACCACCACGAATGGTTTCAATCGCTTCTGAGACTTTCTTTTCACTCAATCCGATCTCTTTTAATAATTGACCAAGAGGGCCACGATCTTCCAATGCGGCAAGTAAAAATATTTCCGAGGAGATATAAGCATCTTGACGCTTTTGCGCCACTTTATCACAGAGGTTAAAAAGTGAACCGAGTGAATTAGAAAGCTGAACATCACCACCAATCCCACTCACTTTAGGTAAGCGATCAAGCATTTCGCCCAATTTAGAGCGTAGCTGGGCAACATCCACACTGAGCATGGTTAATAATGGGCGAATCGGGCTGCCATTTTGATCGAGTAATGCCACCATCAAATGTACAGGCTCGATATACTGATGATCGCGCCCAAGTGCGAGCGACTGAGCATCGGAAATCGCTATTTGAAATTTGCTGGTAAATCTATCGAGACGCATAACCACCTTCTTAATCTCGTCGGAGATAAACTAATGACGTATAGAAAGATGGTTACGCAAGGGGGAAATTTCAAGCCAATACCATAAACTTTATAAGACTATTCAATCCAAATAAAGCTGGCTTGCCGACCCGTAATGCCGTCACGGCGATAAGAATAAAATTGTTGAGGATGTTGATAGGTACAAAGGTCGCAACTATAAACTTGGTCAATGCCCAATTTTGCTAATCGTAAACGTGCTAATTTCACCATATCAGCCAACCATTTACCTTGCCGCGAAGTCGGTAAAAACGCGAGTGCCGCATCACCATCATGATCACAAAACGCTTCTCTGACCTCATCACCAACCTCAAAGGCTTGCGTACCAATAGCGGGACCTAACCAAACAAGAGGGTGACCGGTCAATTTTTGCATCGCATTTTCAACAATACCTCCCGCCAACCCACGCCAACCGGCATGAACAGCAGCAACTTGTGTTCCTTGAGTATTGGTGATAAGAACAGGTAAACAATCTGCTGTCATCACCGAGCAAACCACACGAGGAGAAGCGGTGAAAAGACCATCGGCATCCAATATCACTTTTGTCGGCTGTTCAACTTCCACAACGTTAGTCGAATGCGTTTGATTTAACCATATAGGTGATGAGGGCATGTGGCTCATCATCTGCAACCATTCGCGGTTACGTAACACTAATTTTGGATCATCCCCAACATGCGTACCGAGATTTAAGCCGTGATACGGCGGAGGCGAAACCCCACCGATTCGTGTAGAAGCAAAGGCTTTAATGTTGTCTGGTGCTGGCCAGTTGGGAATAATCTTATCCATGTGATTAATACTCTTGCGAATAATTCAACTTAGCATCTTCACGTAATGCTTCAGCCATCACGACCATATCATCGGGAACTGGCGCATGAAATTCTAACACTTCCTCGGTAATAGGATGAGCAAACTTCAGCATCACCGCATGTAGCGCTTGTCGATCAAAATGACGAATCATTTCTGTTAGCTCTTCAGATGCACCTTTTGGAATGCGTGCCCGCCCACCATAAGCCGTATCCCCTAACAAAGGATGTTGCAAATACGCCATGTGGACACGAATTTGGTGAGTGCGACCCGTTTCCAGACGAAGCCGGATTCGAGTGTGCTCACGAAAATGTTCAGCAACACGATAATGCGTCACAGCAGGTTTTCCCATAGGTGTAACGGCCATTAAAGTTCGCTTCGTGGCATGGCGGCCAATTGGCTTGTCAATCATTCCACCGGCGGTCATTTTGCCAATCGCTATCGCTTCATATTCACGAGTAATATTGCGTTTTTGCAGTTCACGGACCAATCGAGTTTGTGCAGGGACAGTTTTCGCTACGACCATTAACCCAGTCGTATCTTTATCCAAACGGTGCACAATGCCAGCACGAGGCACTTCTGCAATCGGAGGGTAATGATACAATAACGCATTTAAGACCGTACCATCCGGCGTTCCGGCACCGGGGTGCACAACGAAATCTCTAGGCTTATTGATCACGATAATGTCGTCATCTTCATAAACAATATCGAGTGGAATATCTTGCGCTTCCCAACGTTGCTCATCTTCTAACTCGGCCAGAACCGTAATATTTTCTCCACCCATCATTTTCGTTCTGGGTTTGGTGACAACAAGACCATCGACGGTAATCTTTCCGTCCAATAGCCATTCTTTAAGCCGTGAGCGCGAAAAATCGGTGAACAATTCCGCTACCGCTTGATCTAAACGCTGACCAAGCTGGCTTTCTTTTACTGTTTGAGTTAATTCAATCTGCTGAGCCATATCGAACTTTTTTAAAAACCGTGAGACTAATAGCCACTAGTGTGGAAAAATAGGTCTTATTGTATCTGTTACTGGAAAGAAAGTAACGAAACGATTTATGGGGCATCCTGCTCCTAGTTTAGAAGCTTTATTGCAAGGAATTGAATCCTGACATGAAATACCAAACTTTATCGGGTTTACTCGCGTTATCTTTATTACTGACAGGCTGTTCGAGTAAAGAAGAGATTGTCCCAGACGTACCACCAGCAGAACTGTACAGCGAAGCACAACTGTCACTGCAAAGCGGAAACTGGCTCACTGCAATAGATAAGCTCGAAGCACTGGATTCTCGCTACCCTTTTGGTGCTTATTCAGAACAAGTACAGCTAGACTTAATCTACGCCTACTACAAAAATGATGATCTCGCTCTTGGGCTAGCAACCATTGAACGCTTCACTCGTCTTAATCCAACCCATGAGAAAATGGATTGGGTGCTCTATATGCGTGGGCTAACTCATATGGCTCAAGATCGTAATTTTATGCACGAATTATTCAATATTGATCGAAGCGATCGTGATCCAGAGCCCGCAAAATCGGCCTTTGCCGCTTTTAAACGTTTATTAGAACGTTACCCGAATAGTCCCTATGCCAAAGATGCCCAGCAACGCATGTATGCTTTAAAAAATCGATTAGCCGATTACGACTTAGCCACCGCTGACTTCTATTTACGCCGTGAAGCTTGGATTGCCGCGATCAACCGTTCTCAAGAGTTGCAAAAAACCTACCCTGGCACTGAAGCGGCTCGTAAATCTCTGGCTATTCAATTAGAAGCTTATCAACAATTAGGGCTGGACGAAGCCGTTGAACGAACCCAGCAACTCATTCAGCTAAACCCACGCCCATAGATTGATACGAAAAGAGATAGACAAGCTAGAAACCAGTAGTTAAACCCTGCTGGTTTTTTCTTTGAGAAAAACAAGATGAAGCTCTGACAAGAAGAAGAGAAGAACCCATGTGATTCGATTCACACTTATAAGATGAACAAAAATAGAGCAATATTTTTTTGAAGTTGATACAAGGCCCTAAAAAATAGAAAGTTTTTAGTAATACCTATAACCCAATCTAATCGTTTTTATCCAAATCTCAAGCTTTTTCCTTACCTCACACACTGACTCCTTGCTAAAGATCACGTTTATTTTTAAAGAGTCATACACCCAACCAAAAAGAGAGGTAGATCACATTCTTTTGTTATTGAAACGCTAATCTGTAGGTAACCCATAAGGGATGCAACAGAGGAAAAATCACTATGCAAATGAATATTACTGGTAAAAACATTGAAATCACCTCTGCGATCCGGAATCACATTGAGAGCAAATTCAAAAAGTTAGAAAAATGGCAAGTAGAAATTACAGGGTGCCAAGCAAGTTTTAGCGAACAGCCAAACAAACAGAAAAAATTTGAAGCAACGGTTACAATTCCAAAAGGCCAACTTGTTGCCTCTGCTATTCACGATGACCTTTATGCCGCAATTAATGAGGTAGAACAAAAACTTGAACGCCAATTGAATAAATTGCGTCATAAGCCCGAAGCGCGGCGAGCAGATAAACCCGAAGTGGAAGAAGAAGAAGAAGAAGAAACTGAATAATCTGAACCATTGCCGAGATAGCGCCTTAGGGCGCTATTTTTTTGCTTGACGCTCCTATCGGGCTTGCTTATTGTGTTGCTTGAATAAATAACCAAACAACAATGAATAATGGCATATAACTCACTGTTCCTTTTTGACTTCTTTTTTCTCCAATAATCCTTGGAGGCGTGCTCGTTTACGGAAATAAGTCAAAAACGAACAGGAAGCCTCCCTAGGGAGGCTTTTTTTATAAGGATTTTATAATGACAGACCATTCCCCTTCACTGGAAGAGATTCGATTACGTTTAAACACGATTGATGACCAACTGCTAAAGCTACTCTCTGAACGGCGTCAACTCAGTATTGAAGTTGCGAAAAGTAAAGTTAAAACCTCAAAACCAGTACGGGATACACTGAGAGAACAGCAGCTATTGGTAAAGCTTATTCAATCAGGAAAAGAGAACTATCAGCTAGACGCTCAATACATTACCAAACTCTTTCACACCATCATTGAAGACTCCGTCTTACTGCAGCAGGCCTACTTGCAAAATTTAGCGAATCCAGAAAATCGTAAGCCTCTAGCTCGTGTTGCCTTTTTAGGTTCTAAAGGATCTTATTCCCACTTAGCAACCCGTGAATATTTCAGCCGTAAAAATACCGAATTAATTGAACTCAATTGTGACCAATTTAGAGAAGTCACTAAAACGGTTGAATCAGGGCACGCAGACTACGGTGTTCTTCCAATTGAAAACACCAGTTCAGGCTCAATCAATGAAGTTTATGACCTTTTACAGCACACAACCTTGTATATCGTAGGGGAAATCACTCAACCGATAGAACATTGTTTAGTGGCAACTCAGGATATCCGCTTAGAAGAGATCAAAGTACTCTACTCACACCCACAACCTCATCAGCAATGTAGTGAGTTTTTAAGTCGGTTAAAAGGTGTAAAATTAGAAACCTGCATCAGCACGGCGGATGCCATGAAGAAAGTGCAAGACTTACAACGAAAAGATGTGGCAGCCATCGGTAATGCCTCTAGCGGTAAACTCTACGGATTACAAAGCATTCAAGGCAATATTGCGAACCAAACTGAAAATCATACACGCTTTATCGTAGTCGCACGTAAACCCATTGAGGTGTCCACCCAGATCCCCGCAAAAACCACCTTAATAATGTCAACGTCTCAAGAGGCGGGAGCCTTAGTTTCCACCCTCTTGGTTTTACAACGTTATGGGATCAATATGACAAAATTAGAATCTCGTCCAATTATGGGAAACCCATGGGAAGAGATGTTTTATGTCGACTTAGAAGCTCATGTCGATTCACAAGAGATGCAGCAGGCACTGGGTGAATTAACCAAACTCACCAAACATTTGAAAGTGTTAGGTTGCTATCCGAGCGAAAATATCAAACCAACACAAATTAAATTAGCTAATCAATAAATATAGAGTCTGTCATGAATAATGTTATCGTCGCCTCGCTCAACCCCGCAAAAATTAATGCTGTAAAAAGCGCATTTAACGAAGTATTTCCAGAACAAGAGTTTCATTTTCAAGGGGTTTCTGTCGCTAGTGATGTAGCAGCACAGCCAATGAGTGATAGCGAAACCAAACAAGGAGCACTCAACCGAGTACACAATGCAGAACAAATAGCGCCTAACGCCGAGTATTATGTCGGCCTTGAAGCTGGCATTGACCATGGAATGACGTTTGCTTGGATGATCATCAAGTCCGGTCAGCGTTATGGTGAGTCGCGTTCCGCGGGGTTACCTCTGCCTCCTATTGTAACAGAGCAACTCACGCCTGATAATGAACTGGGCCATGTGATGGATAAGGTTTTTTCTACAGAAAATATTAAGCAAAAAGGAGGAGCTATTGGTTTACTCACTCGCCATAAGCTCACTCGTAGCTCGGTTTACCATCAAGCGTTAATTCTTGCCTTAATTCCATTTATCAACCCAGAGCTCTTCCCCATCAATAACCTCAAGTAGATCTTCGGCGCAAGAAAAAGTCAGCTAATTCCCTTTAGCAAACGAAGGGGCTAAAGAAGGGTTGTTCAGGCGTAATTAAGGTAACAATAATTTTGCTAGCGAATCTCGCTCTTGCTCTGAGCGAGATTTCAGCTCATTCGAACCTCGTGTGATGGTAGCGACACCTACCCCTAACAACTGGCTAATCTGACGCTGAGAAAGTTCACCTTTAAGCAGCTCACATAAAATATTGACTCGAGCCACTAAAGCTTCGCGTTCATCCGGTGTCATTAAGATGGTTAACAGCATTTCATGCTGGCCCTGTGCCGTTGCTTGTTTGACTAACGCTAATAACTCACGCCAGTCACTATACTCAGGTTGTGATGACATTCTTGTACTCGTTGAGTGATACACCCGCTCTATTGTAGAGAACACTCAGATGGAATCAATATCTTGTTGCTAACTCTTGTTGAGTTAAAAATTCTCCATCCAATGCCATTAAGTTGCGATAGTAAGTTTCAAACATCAAAATATTTTGGACGTAGCCACGCGTTTCACGAAAAGGAATCGCTTCAATAAACGCATACACATCCAACTGGCCTTGCGTTTGCTCTCGCCAACGATCAACCCGATTCGGCCCAGCATTATAGGCAGCAAAAGCAAAGATCCGATTGTTATCATAACGCTCAAGAAGCCCGTTGAGATAATGGCTACCAATCTCAATATTCTTTCCTACCTGATACAACTCGTCAGCATCATCATAATTAAGCTGGTACTTCTTCGCCGTATAACGTGCGGTAGCTGGCATTATTTGCATGATTCCCCTTGCTCCCACTGGAGAGCGCGCCTCTACATCCATAGCACTTTCCTGGCGTGCCAATGACATTAAGGTAATCGGATCTATACCATGTTTTTTGCCATAAAAATTAAACCACCATTGGTGAGCCAACGGAAAACGCAATTGCGTGTTGTCCCATAAATTAGCAGAGATAGAGGCTTTTACGGTTAAATGATACCAACGTTGGGTTGCGGCATAAACGGCCAGCATCTCTTTCTCTTTTTGTTTTACCTGTAGCAGCAACCAGTTCCATTCACTCTTTGCAGCCGCAATTTTGTCTCGCTCAATTAATTCGTCAATGCGCACTAAAGTTTTTTGGTACGGTTTTAGCCATGAGCGATCTAAGGAAAGTGAAGAGCTGGGGTATTGAATCGATTGTTTCATCCACTGAGCGGCGGCGACACTGTAAAAATTACGCTGTCCAAGCAATGCCCGCATTCGAGCTAAACCTTGTGATTCATTGCCTTGTGCGATATCACTACGAGCTAGCCAATACTGCCAACGTAATGTGCTTTGTTCCCCCTCCGGTAATTGATGAATCCATCGAGCGAGGCCTTGCCAATCTTGCTCTCTCAGAGCAAGACGTATACGCGTTTCAATAAGAGGAACAGAAGAACTTTGCGCAATGATGGCATCTCGCCATAGTCGAAGCTCAACACTCTCCACATCCATCATGCGCAGAGCAATATATTGAGCAACACTGGCTTGTTGGGAATGAGGCCACACTATGGTTTGGTTAACCACCTGCCAGCGATTTTGAGCTTGAATTACATCGCTACGTGCCAGTTTTTTGAGGGAAAATTCGATCGCTTGAAGTAACTTAGGGCTATTTTTATGCTGCAGGATAAATTCAACGACGTTTTCAGGATGATCATACAATGCCAGTAAAGCAACCGCACTCGCTTCCCCAGGTTTATCCGTTAGCTTTCTAGCCAAATGCACCATTAAAGAGCGGTTTCGCCCTTCAAAAGCCAATAGCATACGTTCAAGAACCCTCTCCTCCGTTAACCCACCTTGCTGTTCCCAAACCTGAAATAACTCATCACAAGCAACAGAAACACTCGCTCCATTTTGCCATAATGATTGAGCGCCATTAAATGCTTCAGTATAACGGCCTGTCTTTAACTTGGCGGTATAGTAATAACAGCGATACGTTTCTCCCTGTGGTTCATTGGGGGAAAACTGAATAATCTCCGTCCATTTACCTTGGCTGGCTAAGGCCTCTAAATAAGGGGCACTGATACGATTAGCGAAGGGAAAATCTTTATGGCTATCAATAAAGTTGCGTACCACTATGGGGGATTTATCCCCTAAGTCAATTAAGAAGCTTCGGTAGTCGAGATAAGGTGTGAGTGGATAATCGGCAATGCTGGGACGCGCTTTCTTAAAACGGCGTACATCTCTATTATCTAGCCACTGCTGGGCTTGATCATACAGATCTCGTTGAGCCTCCAAATCCAACGTTTCAGACAGTGCGCTACCGCTAAATCCCCCCCATCCAATCAATATTGATAACAAAAGGCGAGATGGCTGAAAAAAATACCCAAGCGTCATAGCGCTCCATTCCTTTATAAACGAAAAATCCAATTCATACGTAATTACGCAGACTATTGCATAAAATGTAAAGGGACAAGATGTAAAGATGAAGTCAATTATCCTCCTTTAGCTTGAAGCTCTGATGACAGGATGAAACCATCATTAATAAGCCACATTCCCGTGACACTTCAACCAAAATCACTGCTCACTAGTAACAAATGCGCAGGCTTTGGTATAGAATAGTCGCTTTGTTCTGTTTGAAAGATTAGGAATGATCGGCAATGGCTGAATACGTCTATACCATGTCTCGGGTGAGCAAAATTGTGCCGCCTAAACGTCAAATACTCAAAGACATCTCTTTGAGCTTTTTTCCCGGCGCAAAGATCGGGGTATTAGGTTTAAATGGTTCAGGTAAATCGACCCTACTGCGTATCATGGCTGGCATTGACAAAGACTTCGATGGTGAAGCACGTCCACAACCTGGGTTAAATGTCGGCTATCTCCCTCAAGAACCCGTTTTGGATGAAAATAAAACGGTCCGTGAAGTTGTTGAAGAAGCCGTTGCTGATGTGGCTCATGCCCTTAAGCGCCTAGATGAAGTGTACGCCGCTTATGCCGAACCAGATGCAGATTTTGATGCGCTTGCTAAAGAACAAGGGGATTTAGAAGCGTTAATTCAAGCCAAAGATGGACACAATTTAGATAACGTTCTTGAACGTGCCGCCGATGCACTGCGCTTACCAGAATGGGAGGCTAAAGTCGCTACATTATCGGGGGGGGAACGTCGCCGCGTTGCCATTTGTCGTCTACTGCTTGAAAAACCAGATATGCTACTGCTAGACGAACCCACCAACCACTTGGATGCAGAATCCGTCGCTTGGTTAGAACGTTTCTTAGTTGATTATAGCGGCACCGTCGTAGCGATTACCCATGACCGTTATTTCTTAGATAATGCAGCCGGTTGGATTTTAGAATTAGACCGTGGTGAAGGTATTCCATGGCAAGGTAACTATACCTCTTGGTTGGAACAAAAAGACGCTCGTCTACAACAAGAAGCTTCACAAGAGAAAGCTCGTCAGAAAACCATTGAAAAAGAATTGGAATGGGTTCGCCAAAACCCTAAAGGCCGTCAAGCCAAATCCAAAGCTCGTATGGCTCGATTCGAAGAATTACAAAGTACCGAACATCAAAAACGTAATGAAACCAATGAACTGTTTATCCCACCGGGTGAACGTCTAGGTGATAAAGTTATTGATGTTAAACACTTAACCAAATCCTTTGGTGATCGAGTCCTGATTGACGATCTCTCCTTTAGCATTCCTAAAGGAGCCATTGTTGGTATTATCGGTGCTAACGGCGCAGGTAAATCGACTTTATTTAAGATGCTTAGCGGTGTAGAACAACCAGACTCAGGCAGCATAGAACTGGGTGACACGGTAAAATTAGCATCGGTTGATCAGTTCCGTGACAGCATGAATGACAAAAATACCGTTTTCCAAGAGATTTCTGAAGGTGCAGATATTATTCGTATCAATAACTTCGAAATTCAGGCGCGCGCTTACTGCTCACGTTTTAACTTTAAAGGCGTCGATCAGCAAAAAGTGATCGGAGAGCTGTCTGGTGGGGAACGTAACCGTGTCCACCTAGCCAAACTGCTCAAAGCGGGCGGTAATGTATTGTTACTCGACGAACCAACCAACGACCTTGACGTAGAAACACTGCGCGCTTTAGAAGAGGCTCTACTTGAGTTTCCAGGTTGTGCCATGGTTATATCGCATGACCGTTGGTTCCTTGACCGCATCGCAACCCATATCCTTGACTACCGCGATGAAGGTAAAGTGAACTTCTATGAAGGTAACTACACTGAATATATGGATTGGCTCAAGCAGACACTAGGTGCGCAAGCGGCTGAGCCACATCGCATCAAATATAAACGGATGACTAAATAATCCGCTTCAGGCCGCTAAGGCGGCCTGAATTCCTTTTACCCATAGGCCTTATTTTGTAAGTAGCGTTCCATTGTCAAATGGGTAACTCTGCTATGCTTACGTTATATTTTTATTCCCTAATACGGTGGCTATTATGACAGACCGACGCCGATTTTTTCGCATTCTCTATCAGGCACCAGCAATGCTGCGACAAGGCCAAGCTCAACTGGCTACGTGTATTCAAGATCTGTCTTTACATGGGCTACTTTTGTGGGCGGTTGATGAACCCAACTTAGATCCATCTCACCCATTAGAAGTCGAATTTACGCTACCAAACAGTGAGATAACCCTGACCATGACCGTCAGCTTGGTTAAACAGAATGAACGCATTCTCCATCTTAAAATTGATTACATTGATATTGAAAGCATTGCACATTTAAAACGGATTGTTGAACTCAATGTGGGCAATGAGGCACTGTTACATCGAGACATTGAACATTTGGTAAATTTAGGTGATGAAAAAGAATAATCATGGCGAGTCCAATACCCCTCGCCATTAACTTTGCGTCAGCTAGGTTCGATGAATCGCGTCATTGGCTTGTTTAAGCAAGTTTTGGCTCTCATTCATAAACTGCTGAGAATATTGACCAAACCATTGACTCACTTGCTCAAACTGTTCGATAAACCCCTGTTTATCTTGTTGTTCAATTAAACTCACCGCTTGAGCAAAACTTTGCTGAAAACGCTGAATCATCTGCACATTTTCGTGAGAAGAGAGAATGATATCTCCGTATAAGTGAGGGTCTTGACCAAATAAACGCCCAACCATGGCCAATTCAAGCCGATAAATCGGTGAGCTTAATTTCAGTAATTGTTCAAGATTCGGATTTACCTTAGAAAGGTGTAAGCCATAAACAAAAGAAGTAAAGTGGCGCAAAGCTTGGATTAATGTCATGCCATGATCGTGTTCATCGGCATCAATTTGACACAAGCTCGCTCCCCAAATCGCCAACTGATCCAATAACCACTGATACTGCTTTGCTCCGCGCCCATCGCAATACACCACGACCTGCTTAGCAAGGCTTGGAACATCTGGGCCAAACATCGGGTGTAGCCCGACAACAGGCCCTTGATGTACCTTTAACATGGCCGCCAGCGGCTTTGCTTTAATTGAGGTTAAATCACATAAAATACAATCTTCCGGTAACTGACCCAATTTATCAATGACACCAAGCGTTAGATGAATCGGCACAGTGACCACTACCAACCCTGCATCATGCAAAAGTTCATCAGCCTGAGCCCAATCTTGGCTACCCAAAATTTTCACTTGGTAACCCGATAAACGGAACATCCGAGCAAACAAACGCCCCAGTTGCCCGTTTCCGCCAACAATCACCACCGACCGTAACTTAGGATTTAAACACTTAAAGCCGGAATCTTTCTCACTGGCATAAGATTCACGCATTGTGCGACGCAAAATATCTTCGATTAACTGAGGAGGAACGCCTTTACGCTCGGCCTCATCTCGTCGGGAAGCTAACATGGATGCTTCACGTTCTGGAACATAAATCGGTAAACCATAGCGGCTTTTTACTTCCCCTACCTTTTCGACTAAAGCCAAACGACGAGCAAGTAGCTCAACCATTTGTTTATCCACATCATCAATTTGGTCACGTAATACGTTTAATTCTTCGGCCATCGGTAAATCCTTTCCCTTACTTAACCTTTGAGGCGATTTTCTAAAAATGGAACCAGCTCTTGATGAGCATGACGCAATAATGCCTCAGTCGCTTGCCAATGAATACAGGCATCCGTAATAGACACACCATACGCCATGGTCTCTCTCGGAAGATCGGCCGACTGATTACCTTCATAAAGGTGGCTTTCTATCATCAAACCAATGATCGAGCGGTTACCTTGACGAATCTGATGGATAACATCTTCAGCCACCAAAGGCTGACGACGATAATCTTTCCGCGAATTAGCATGGCTGCAATCAACCATCAATGCAGCATCAAGGCCGACCTGCTTCAGCTCTTGCTCACATTCTGCGACAGAAACAGAATCATAGTTAGTTTGCTTACCCCCACGGAGAATCACATGCCCATTGGTATTTCCTTGGGTCGTTAATAATGCGACTTGTCCTTCACGGTTAATACCCATAAAGCGATGGCTTGATGACGCCGCCTGCATCGCATTAATGGCGGTTGCTAAACTGCCATCGGTACCATTTTTAAAACCAATCGGCATAGAAAGCCCACTGGCCATTTCTCGGTGAGTTTGTGATTCCGTAGTGCGGGCACCGATGGCTGCCCAGCTAAAGGTATCTGCTAAATATTGAGGGCTAATCGGATCTAACGCTTCTGTGGCTAAGGGAATTCCCATTTCAGCCAGCTCAACCAGCAGCTTACGCCCCACATGCAAGCCGTGTTCAATATCAAATGTCCCATCCAGATGAGGATCGTTGATCAACCCTTTCCAACCCACCGTTGTCCGTGGCTTTTCAAAATAGACACGCATCACAATATACAGTTGGTCGCTTAACTGCTCAGATAATGCTTTTAGATTCTTCGCATACTCTCTGGCGGCATCAATATCATGGATAGAGCAAGGGCCACACACCACCAGTAAACGATGGTCTTTTTTATGAATGATGTCTGCTATCGTTTGGCGTGATTGACGAATAAACTGGCGAGCCTTATCGCTCAATGGTAATTTTTCTTTTAACGCATCAGGCGTTATTAAAACCTGTTCATCAACAATATTAATATCGCTTAAGTCACTTTTCTTCATATTACACCTGTAAACTTTTATTCACATCTATTTGTTAATGATGTTTAATCCTGAATAATTGTTAAATTAACAGGCTTTGTTAGCATTTCAAAGTGTAAATTATAAAAAACATTAACCGTAAAAATTTATTTACACTTGTGATTTATTGAGCTTATGCTCAATCTATGCAAACAACCATGTTTTATTCAAGCAAACTTTCCTAGAATGGGCTATCTCTGCGATTGATCACTGAGCTGTTTATGGAATTAGTGCTTTCCCTGTTACAACAAATGTGCGTTTACTTTGTACTAGCTTATATGCTGAGTAAAACGCCACTTTTTCTTCCCATTCTTAATATCTCTAGCCACTTCACACATAAACTCAGTGTGTATGTACTGTTTTCGCTCTTTTGCATCTTAGGCACCTATTTAGGCTTGCAAATTAATGATGCCATTGCCAACACTCGGGCCATCGGTGCCGTCATGGGCGGAGTCTTTGGTGGGCCTGTTGTTGGGTTTGCTGTTGGTTTAACAGGTGGCCTTCATCGTTTTACATTAGGCGGTTTCACAGACCTTGCCTGTGCTGTTTCAACCACGGCTGAAGGCTTAATTGGTGGGTTATTTCATACCTATATGCTCAAACAAGGGAAACGCCAACAACTCTTTAATACTCGCACCGTATTCACCATTACTTTGATCGCTGAAGTGGTGCAAATGCTCCTAATTTTATTGATTGCCAAACCTTTTACTGAAGCCTATGAGCTTGTTTCTGCGATAGCCATTCCGATGATCATCGCTAACGCTTTAGGAGCCGCATTGTTTATGAGTATCCTACAAGATAAAAAAACGATTTTTGAGGAGTATTCGGCCACTTTCTCACGTCGAGCCTTGAACATTGCGGAGCGTTCAGTAGGAATTCTTGCCGCAGGTTTTACCCCCAGCAATGCTGAAAAAATCGCCAGAATTGTTTATGAACAAACCAATGTGGGGGCCGTTTCCATTACCGATAGAGAAAAGATTCTCGCTTTTGTGGGCATTGGTGATGATCATCATAAACCCAATACGGCCATTTCCTCTCAAAGTACACTTGATGCTATTGCTCGTAACGACATTATTTATCTTGATGGTAAAGAGTATCCTTATCAATGTTCATTATCCTCCACCTGTAAACTGGGGTCGGCGTTAATTATTCCACTCCGAGCTGGTGATCGGGTAATTGGGACCATTAAGTTGTATGAACCTAAACGTAAGCTGTTTTCCACCATCAATATGTCGATGGCACAAGGGATTGCTCAGTTACTTTCTAGTCAGATTCTGTATGGCGAATATCAAGAAAAGCAGATCCTTTTATCACGAGCTGAAATCAAATTACTTCAAGCTCAAGTTAACCCACATTTTTTGTTTAATGCATTAAATACCATTAGTGCCGTGATCCGTCGAGATCCAGCAAAAGCGCGAGAACTTATCCAACATCTCTCACAGTTTTTTCGCAGCAACTTAAAACAAAATATTGGAACAGTGACACTAAAAGAAGAGCTAGCCCATGTGAATGCGTACCTCACCATTGAAAAAGCACGTTTTAGTGATCGTCTTGATGTGGAAATAAACATCAATGAAGGGTTGCTCGAACGAAATGTTCCCAGCTTCACCCTGCAACCTTTAGTGGAAAATGCAATCAAACATGGCACCTCAAACCTACTAGAGGGAGGTAAAGTTCGTATCTACAGTGTAGAAGAAGCAAAGGGAAGTCGAATCATTGTGGAAGATAATGCTGGAAGCTATCAAACGCCAAAGCAGGATCATGATGGTCTCGGCATGCAAATTGTAGCTAAACGCTTAACTTATAAATTTGGCAATGCATCATCACTCAATGTGGATGTCGAACCCAACCAATACACAAGGATGAGTTTTCTCATCCCACAGAAAGGAAGTTACTGAGGTATGAGTATGCTGTCTGCGTTAGTCATTGATGATGAACTCTTTGCTCGTGAAGAACTCATGGAGTTATTAGAAGAAAGCGGCAAGATCAACGTAATGGGGGAAGCCAATAATGCTATTGAAGGTCTAAAGAAAATTCATCAGTTGAAGCCAGATGTGGTGTTTCTTGATATACAAATGCCACAAATTACTGGCATAGAACTACTCGCGATGCTCGATCCTGACACCATGCCGAAAGTGGTCTTCATCACGGCTTATGATCAATATGCGCTACAAGCTTTTGAAGAAAATGCCTTTGATTATTTACTCAAACCCGTTGATCCTGCGCGGCTGGACAAAACGATTCAACGCCTACAGCGTAATATCACTAAAACACAAGATTTTGCTCTGTTAGCCCCGCACCAACTTGATCATATCCCCTGCATTGGCCTAAACCGAATCATGATCATTCCAACTCAAGACGTAGAATTTGCCTTTAGTGATATCAGTGGGGTACATGTTCAAACCGCTCAACAACGCGCCACCAGCCAATTAACCTTAAAAATACTGGAAGCAAAAACGCCATTACTTCGCTGTCACCGTCAGTACCTGATCAACCTTAAAGCGATCAAGGAGATCAAACTGCTGGAAAATGGATTGGCTGAAATTATTACCCCAGCTGGACATTCGATTCCAGTCAGCCGTCGCTATTTAAAAGAATTGAAAGAAAAGCTGGGGTTTTATTCTTAAAACAAAGGTATCTTAACGCCGTTATTTATCCATGCTGCTCAATAATGCGCCGCATGGAAACACGGGCTTGCTGCCATTTGTCTAACGATTGGAGATCTTGGTAGGTAAAACTCTTCTGTTTAAGCAAAGACGTGGCCTGAGCCACTTCCATAATCGGTAAGTTATCTAACACCGCAACCGCAGACTCACGCTTATTACACATTAAAACCATATCACACCCAGCAGCTAACGCTTGCTGTGCTCTTTGTGCAGGTCCGCCCATAATTGCGGCCCCTTCCATACTTAAATCATCAGAAAAAACAATCCCTTTAAAACCCAATTCCTGACGTAATTTTTGTTTTAACCAATAAGCAGAACCACTGGCAGGCTGTGCATCATAATGAGGGTAAATGACATGAGCTGGCATCATCGCATCCAATATGCCTTCATCAATTTGCGCTTTAAAAATCGCCATATCCTCATCAATCGAATGACGTTCATCATAAGGTGTTTCTAGATGAGAATCGGCCACTACCGCGCCATGCCCGGGGAAATGTTTACCCGTTGTTGCCATCCCCACTGACTTCATACCACGCATATAAGCTCGGCTGTAATTCAGCACTGTTTGAATATCGTCACCAAATGCACGGCTACCAATAGCGCGGCACTCAAATCCTTTATCCAAAACGGGAGCAAAACTGAGATCAATATCATGCGCAATTAACTCTGCCGCCATTAACCATCCACCCAGTTCAGCGAAGGTTTCTCCATTTTCACACTGAGCATAATATTGCGCAGCTGGAATGGGGCTAAAGCCTTCACGAAAACGTTGCACTCGGCCCCCTTCTTGATCAACCCCAATCAGAATCGGGCGTTTTGCCGCTTGACGAATGGCTTTATTCAACGCCAACAACTGCGAATTATCGTGATAGTTTCTAGCAAATAAAATAACGCCACCCACCGTTGGATGCGCCAAGATTTCACGATCTTCAGCCGTCAGTTCACAGCCTTCGACATCAAGCCATAACGGTCCCATTTTTGCCCCTTATTGAGTAGTGAAAGGTGAAAGTGAAAATTATCACAGCCAATGAGGTTATTCAGTTTGTTTTTCAATTACAATGACTTTTCATAACCTAACCCACTCTAAAGCATGAGATAAAAGCATGACTGAACGTGAACTCTACATTGGCATTATGTCTGGAACCAGTATGGATGGCGTCGATACCGCACTGGTAGCATTCACTGATCATCACATCGAGTTACTGACACACGGTTTTCTCCCTATGCCAGAGATGCTCAAACAGCGTTTACTCAACATTTGCCTCGGTCAAGCCACTCACCTGCAAGAGATCGGGCAGTTAGATCATCAACTCGGCCATCTGTATGCCGATGCGGTTGAGCAATTACTGGCACAAAGTGGTTATCACGCGGCGCAGATCACGGCTATTGGAAATCATGGACAGACCGTTTTTCACCAGCCCGATGGGAAGTTTCCGTTTACCCTTCAATTAGGAGACGCCAATATTTTGGCCGCTCGAACCGGAATCACAACTATTGCTGATTTTCGCCGCAAAGATATGGCGTTAGGCGGCCAAGGAGCACCATTAGTTCCCGCTTTTCATCGCACCATTTTTAATGTCACAGATTCAACCGTTGTGGTGCTCAATATTGGAGGCATTGCCAATATTTCGGTGTTATTCCCCGATAAAAGCGTCTTGGGATACGACACCGGCCCCGGCAATGCTCTGATGGACAGTTGGTGCCAGCGACATACTCAGCAGAGCTATGATGCCAATGGAGAATGGGGACGCCAGGGGAACCTTAATGCTTCCCTACTGCAAACATTAAAGCAAGACCCTTACTTCCTTCGCCCAGCCCCAAAAAGTACGGGACGCGAATATTTTAACTTGCCGTGGTTGGAGGCTCATCTGGTCAATCATCCATTGAGTGCCCCCGATGTGCAGCGGACATTATGTGAATTGACGGCTCAAACCATTACCGATGAGGTTTGCCGTTATGCTCAAGGGCCGACACCACAACTATTCGTGTGTGGCGGAGGCGCTCAAAATGGCCTCTTGATGGATTGTTTACAAGCTCACCTCCCAACATGGCAAGTGGCTTCAACTGACAGTAAAGGCGTCAATGGAGATTATATGGAAGCGATGGCTTTTGCTTGGCTGGCGCAACGAAGAGTTCACGGTTTACCCAGCAATTTACCTGAAGTTACTGGGGCTAAACAGCTCGCGTCTTTAGGTGTCATCTACCCAGCGAATGAGCTTGCAGCACCATAAGGTGAAGCAAGCTGTTCAATTGAATCCGACTAATGGAGAGCCACTAATGGTTCTCCGCGGTTTTTTTGATTAAAGCCACCACCGTTTCACCTTCTTTAGCCGTAAAGTGACGAATATCGGAACACATTTGTACTCGTCCTCGCAGATCAACCACAAACAAAGGTAGCCAATAACTATCTTTATGCAATTGCTGATAATCTTCAAAAGTAAAATTATCACTGAGCTTAGTATGTTTGATTTCTCCCCCTTGATTAAACAAGCTGGCTAATTTCTTATAGCTGACTTCCCCGCCAAGAAAAGACAAACCATGATACACCTGAGCAACAGTGTGCTTTTCACTGTTGTTGCCATTGGCATTATCGTGCAGACAAAAAACACGTTTTTCACCAAAGTCCGATAAGAACTGCATACAAGCCATGATATTAAAATGCTTGTCTGGACTAAGAGCGAGCATATGCCCCACTCCAATTAAATTGAGGTATTCATCCGCATGGCTAGAAATAGGGTTTCCGTAATAATGCTCAAGCCCCGCCATTCGAGATTGGCGAATGTAATCCCAGTTCGAATCGGTCAACACGACTCGACAATCGTATTTAGCTATCGCCAATCCCACTTGCCGAGCCACATCATTAGCCCCAAGAATTAAGAACCCTTTTGGGGCAGGCTCAGAAACCTTTAAGGCAATAGCAACCGGGCGAGCGGTAATACTCTGCAACACCACCGTGCCAATAATCACCATAAAAGTCATGGGCACCAGTAAGTTTGCTTCTTGCATACCAAATGAATCCAGCTTGATGGCAAACAGTGATGAAATTGAGGCAGCAACAATTCCTCGTGGTGTGACCCAAGCAAGAAAGGCTTTCTCTTTTAAGCTCAAACGACTACGCATCGTAGAAAGGAAAATAGACATTGGACGAGAGACCAACTGCATTACCACAAACAGGACTAAAGCGCTCCACCCAAGAGCTTCAAAATCACTCACTTCTATACGCGCTGCCAGTAAGATAAATAACCCCGTGATCAGCAGTACAGTCAGATTTTCTTTGAAGTGCAGTATATGTTGGATATTGACCCCTTTCGCATTGGCCAGCCACATCCCCATCACGGTCACAGTCAATAAACCGGATTCAGATTCAATGGCATTCGATAAGGCAAAAACACCCAACACGACACTCAATACCGCGAAAGGTTGCAGATACTCCGGTAACCCACCTTGCCGCAGTACATAGGCAACCGCCGCCCCAGAAAGGATACCTATCCCCACACCGATAACAATAATCGCACCAAAGACATACAAGCTATGGGCTTCACTGCTTGACACAATAAATTCATACACCATCACCACAAACAAAGCCCCAAGAGGATCAATTAAAATCCCTTCCCAGCGCAAAATATTGGATAATTTAGTATTGGGGCGTACCGTACGCAGCAGTGGAACAATTACCGTGGGCCCAGTCACTACCGTCAAACTTCCAAATAAAAGCGATAGAGGCCAATCAAATCCAAGCAGCCAGTGAGTGGCTAATGAAGTCACCCCCCATGAAATCAGCGCTCCAAGAGACACAATGCTCCAAACAGTATTACTGACCCCACGAATATCTTTAAAATTTAAAGTCAAACTGCCTTCAAACAATATCACTGCGACCGCTAACGAAATCAGAGGAAAGAGTAAGTCTCCCATCAATTGCTGAGGATCCAGTAGCCCTGTTACAGGACCGGCAACAATACCCGCCAATAATAAAAATAAGATGGCGGGTAAACGCAGTTTCCAAGCTAACCACTGACAACCTAAACCAACCACACCAACCGTCGCTATCGCTAGCGCAATATATTCTTCATGCATCACATGCTCTCATCTCATGTAGATTAACGGTTATATTCATTCCAACCGCGTTGCCATTCCATTCTAAATTTTTGGGCTTGATCCGTTCCTTCACACACCCCTTCATAATACTGACCATTTACTCCCATTTGATAGGCAAAATTCGGGTTACAATATTCAGCGATCCCTTCGAGATAACCACTCTCATAATCATTGTGCTTCACCGGCCCCAGTTCAGACAAAGCCTGATAAGAACGGGAAGTATAACCAGCGATTCCATCATTGTAGCCAATTTGATGCCAATTCCCCTGCTCAGCCAAATCATTTTCACTAGCAACGCAGCCCATTAAAACAAAGATGATTCCAACCACTATCACTCTACTCATCATTACCCCTTTACTTTTTACAACACAAGAACCAACACCGTTAACAACTTATTAAAAGCCACTCAATAAACTTAAATGCCACTTAATTTTTTATACGACCACTCACAAGAGTACTCAATGAGCCAGTTCGACAAATGGCTTACTATCGGCATTGTTAAGTGCACTCTAATCCATTTAAAACATGGGCGTTTTGAGTATAGCGATCAATTTAACGATAAGCCCCTACGCATCATACAAATATAAAGGATAATGACTATGTTGTGGTTTCTGACCTGCGTTGCAGCCTTACTTGGTGGGTATTTTCTCTATGGCGCGATAGTTGAGAAAATATTTGGTATTAATGAACAGCGCCAAACACCGGCTCATACCCAAACCGATGGGGTTGACTACGTCCCGATGTCTACTCCTAAAGTTTACCTAGTCCAACTGCTCAATATTGCCGGTGTTGGCCCGATCTTTGGCCCCATAATGGGTGCATTGTATGGCCCGGCGGCAATGCTGTGGATTGTTGTCGGATGTATTTTTGCCGGAGCTACCCACGATTACTTCTCTGGTATGCTATCCGTTCGTAACGGCGGAGCTTCAGTGCCAACGATTACGGGCCGCTACTTAGGCAATGGCGCGAAACATTTTATGAACATTTTTGCCATTGTTTTGCTGTTATTGGTGGGAGTTGTGTTTGTTTCTGCTCCTGCCGGAATGATCACTAATTTAATCAATTCACAAACGGATGTGACGGTGAGCATGACTGCAATGGTCGTTATCATCTTCGCTTACTATATTATTGCGACGATTGTCCCTGTCGACAAAATCATTGGCCGCTTTTATCCTCTGTTTGGGGCGCTACTGATTTTTATGTCTGTTGGGCTGATGACTGCTATTGCTTTTTCTAGTGAGCACCAAGTGCTTGGGGGGTTTGAAGTTCGTGATATGTTTGCGAATCTCAACCCGAATGATATGCCCCTGTGGCCCGCTCTTTTCATCACCATTGCTTGTGGTGCTATTTCCGGTTTCCATGCGACTCAATCTCCATTGATGGCTCGTTGTATGGAAAATGAGAAAAATGGACGCTTTGTATTCTATGGCGCGATGATTGGTGAAGGGATTATTGCTCTAATATGGTGTACCGTTGCACTCTCATTTTTTGGATCATTAGAATCGCTCTCTGATGCTGTTGCTAACGGTGGCCCAGGCAATGTTGTTTACAGCGCTTCATTTGGCTTACTGGGCGTGTTTGGTGGCATCCTTGCTTTCCTTGGCGTGGTGATTCTACCGATCACTTCTGGCGACACAGCTTTTCGTTCTAGCCGGTTAATTTTGGCAGAATACTTTAATATGGAGCAAAAATCATTACGTAACCGATTGATGATGGCACTACCACTCTTTGTATTAGGTGCCGTTTTAACTCAAGTCGATTTTGGTATTATCTGGCGTTACTTTGGCTTTGCTAACCAAGCAACAGCAGTAATGATGCTATGGACTGCTTCGGCATACCTGCTCCGTCATAATAAGCTACACTGGATTACCACCGTTCCCGCGCTCTTTATGACTTCCGTTTGTATTACCTTTATTCTCAACAATAATGCACTAGGCTTTGGTTTACCGATGTTATTGTCAACCCTTGTTGGTATAACCTCATCACTGGCTATTATGGTTTATGTAATGCGAATTTCGAAAGGTAAAGGGGAGATTGATCTCGCAGAACAGCAAGAAGTTGAGAAGAAAGCCATAAAAACCGCTTAATCGACCATTTCCTTATTATCAAATGAAGAGGGAGCCTCTTTCGCTCCCTCTTCATTTTTCATCACAATGGCCTTTGTGAATTAGCTTATCTGTTTAATCTGTAGTTCTTTAGGAACTTCAAAAAACATATTTTCTTCACGGCCAAGCACTTCTTCCACTTGAGTCGCACCTAATTGTTGAATACGCGCTAATATTTGATTAACTAACTCTTCCGGTGCAGAAGCGCCAGCCGTGACACCCACGGTTGTTACCCCATTAAACCACTGAGGCTGAATATCTTCCGAGCAATCAGTCAAGTAACCGGGTGTCCCCAATTTTTCTGACAACTCTTTTAGCCGAGTTGAGTTAGACGAGTTTTTCGAACCGACAACGATCATCATATCCACTTGCTGTGCCAATACACGAACGGCATCTTGACGATTTTGAGTTGCGTAGCAAATATCATCTTTACGCGGCCCCTGAATATCGGGAAAAACTTCACGTAGTTTATCAATCACATCCGCAGTTTCATCAACCGACAATGTCGTTTGACTCACATAATGCAGGTGAGTAGGGTCTTTCACTTTGGCTTGTAGCGCAAGAACATCGTCTGGTTTTTCAACCAAGTACATGCCGCCAGCATCACTGGCATATTGCCCCATAGTGCCTTCTACTTCTGGGTGTCCAGCATGGCCAATTAGCACCACTTCCATATGTCGTCGACTAGCACGAGCCACTTCCATATGCACTTTTGTAACCAAGGGGCAAGTTGCATCAAACACGGTTAATGCTCGCTCTTTGGCCTCTTGACGCACTTGTTGAGAAACGCCATGTGCAGAAAAAATGACAATGTTATCATCAGGAACTTCACTTAATTCCTCAACAAACACAGCGCCACGTTGTTTGAGTCCTTCCACCACAAAACGGTTATGAACCACTTCATGCCGGACATAAATCGGAGGCTGATATAACTCTAATGCGCGTTCAACAATGCTAATGGCACGATCAACGCCAGCACAAAAGCCGCGGGGATTCGCTAACAATATTTTCATGTTATTGCTCATGGGTTAAAAATCTGGCTAGTGTAAATAGTATTAATCTACCGAGACAATTTCGACATCAAACACGACATCTTGCCCAGCCAGTGGATGGTTAAAATCGACGGTGACTGAATCGCCCGCTATCGCTGTAATAATACCAGGAATTTCCATACCATCGGGGCCGCTAAAAGCCATGATCGTTCCGACTTCGACCTCGCGCTCACCAACAAATTTCCCTCTATCCATATAATGGATATGATCAGGATTCGGTAAACCAAACGCATCTTGAGCAGCCAAGGCGATGGCTTTCTGCTCCCCGGCTTTCATTCCTAATAAGCCCTGTTCAAAGTTGTCACTTAAACTACCATCACCGATGATAAGTTTTGCTGGTTTACCCATATTGTGGGTACTATCAGCAATAGAGCCGTCTTTAAGTTTAATGGAGAAATGCAGCGTTACTGCTGAGTTGTGGGTAATGGTTGTCACGTTAGGCTTCCTTGAAAGAGTAGACCAGCTCTTGATGGCTCGGTTTATTTTATTCTGTTAATTCTATTAAACGTCTTTCTAACAAAAAGCGCCGACCGAATCAACGGACGACGCTTAAGGTTATTCAATTTGCATCAGACAAGACTCAATACTTTTTAGTTCGAAAACTATCAAGCACGATCATGGCTGCGCCAATACAGATAGTACTATCGGCTAAATTAAAAGCAGGCCAGTGATAGGTTCCCCAGTAGAAATCGAGGTAATCCACGACAAAACCATGTACCACTCGGTCAAAAACATTTCCAACCGCTCCGCCAATGATCAGTGCGTAAGCAATATTGTTCCACTTTTCCGAAACGGGTAAGCGTCTCATCCAATACGCTAATAATCCAACCACGGCCACAGCAATACCAGTAAAGAACCAACGTTGCCAGCCAGCTTGATCACTCAAGAAGCTAAAGGCAGCACCGTAGTTATGAACATAAAGTAGATTAAAGAATGGAAGAACTTCAATTCGGTTTCCCCATCCATACCCCATTTCATTCATCACTAGCAGTTTAATGCCAATGTCCGCGAGGAATACGAGTAACGCTAGCCATAGCCAGCGCACTCCGGATTGTTTTAGTGACAATGCTTGTTGAGTCATACTCTCGCCTTGAAATTAAGCAAACTGACGTTGCTCGCCTTCACCTTCTACGTTAGAGACACAACGACCACAAATCGTTTCATGACCTTGGATTGTGCCCACGTCTGAGGTGTAATGCCAACAGCGATCGCATTTCTCTGCCTCAATTTTACTCACTTGAACAAACAAGCCTTCAATCTCTGTTGCCTGCGCAGCGTCGGTCTTCTCTTCCAATGCTTTAACTGTAGCTTTAGACGTTAACAGGACAAAACGCAGTTCATCTTGCAATTCACTGAGCTTCTCAACTAATGCTGGTTCAGCAAAAAGAGTGACTTCTGCTTGTAGTGACCCCCCAATGGTTTTTTCACTACGAGCATTTTCTAGCAGTTTATTCACTGCACTACGAACATCCTGAATATCACTCCAGAACGCACTGCTGAGCGCTTCACCTTCATCTAATGCGAACAGATCTTGATACCACTCGGTCACAAAGACAAACTGGCTACGTTTTTCACCATTGGCTTGTAATGGTGGCATCGCATTCCAAATTTCATCGGCGGTAAATGACATAATTGGTGCCATCCAACGCACTAAAGCTTCAACAATATAATAAAGCGCCGTTTGGCAACTGCGTTGCGCATGACCACCACGCTTCGCAGTGTATTGACGATCTTTGATCACATCGAGATAGAAAGAGCCCATTTCAATAGAACAAAAATGCATCAAGCGCTGTACTACCGCATGAGTGTTGTATTCTTCATACGCTTTAACAATTTCCTGCTGCGCAGCTAAAGCTCTTGCTACGGCCCAACGATCCAATGCCACCATTTCTTGCGCAGGAATCATATCCGTAGCTGGATTAAACCCGTTCAAGTTCGCTAAGAAGAAACGAGCGGTATTACGGATTCGGCGATACGCATCCGCACTACGTTTTAAGATTTCATCAGAAACGGCGACTTCGCCCGTATAATCTGTTGAAGCAACCCACAAGCGTAGAATATCTGCTCCTAGTTTATTGGTCACATCTTTCGGTGCGACAACGTTGCCGATCGACTTAGACATTTTACGTCCTTGTCCATCCACCACGAAACCATGGGTTAACACCTCTTTATATGGCGCTTTACCTTTCATGGCGACCGACGAAATCAATGAAGATTGGAACCAACCGCGATGTTGATCTGACCCTTCTAGATACATATCAGCCTGGGCGCCATTAAATTCAGGGCGATTGTCTACAACCGCATAGTGAGTGACACCGGAATCAAACCAAACATCTAGCGTATCGAGCACTTTTTCGTATTGCTCAGCATCGCTACCTAAGATCTCGGTGGCATCGAGATCCCACCATGCTTGAATGCCTTTTTGTTCAACCAACTGCGCGACTTTTTCAATCAGTGCTGGTGACTCAGGATGCAGCTCTGCGGTCTCTTTATGAACAAATAGTGCAATCGGTACGCCCCATGTCCGCTGGCGAGAAATACACCACTCAGGGCGACCTTCGACCATGCCTTCAATTCGACTTTGACCCCAATCAGGCATCCATTTCACGCCTTTAATTTCACTGAGCGCTTGCTCACGTAACCCAGCTTGATCCATCGATACAAACCACTGTGGAGTGGCCCGAAAGATGATTGGCGTTTTATGACGCCAGCAGTGTGGGTAGCTGTGCTCATACGCATGATGATGTAACAGCGCCCCTCTTTCTTTCAACACTTCAACAACCGCATCATTGGCTTTAAATACATGCTGCCCAGCAAACAGTTCTGTATCCGGAAGGTAAACGCCGTTAGAACCGACAGGATTGGCGACTTCCAAACCATATTTTTGGCCAACAGCAAAGTCTTCTTGGCCATGGCCTGGGGCAGTATGCACCACACCCGTACCTGATTCAGTTGTAACATGATCGCCTAAGATAGCAGGCACAGTAAAATCGTAGAACGGGTGTTGGTATTGAGTCAGTTCAAGATCCGACCCTTTCGCAAAGCCCAGATTATGGAAATGTTCGATACCCGCACGATCCATCACCTCTTTTGCCAACTCCGCAGCAACGATGATTCGCTCAGCTTGTTCACCTTCAACTTGGATCAACACATATTCAAGATCATCACGTAGGCAAACCGCACGGTTTGCAGGTAATGTCCAAGGCGTTGTGGTCCATATAACAATGGATAGGTCACCGTGACCAGCATGATCTTGCGCTAAGCTAAATTTACTGAGCACCGCTTCAGGATCAGCCGCTTTAAAACGGACATCAATAGACGGTGATACTTTATTCTTATACTCCACCTCAGCTTCAGCCAACGCCGAACCACAGTCAGTACACCAGTGAACAGGCTTAAACCCTTTAAGTAGGTGGCCCTTATCGGCAATTTTGCCCAAAGCACGAATAATATTCGCTTCGGTTGCAAAATCCATGGTGCGATACGGTTTATCCCACTCACCTAAAATACCGAGTCGTTTAAAGCCTTCTTTCTGTCCTTCAACTTGCCCGGCAGCATATTCACGACATTTTTCACGAAACTCCGCAGCCGTCACTTTCTGACCCGGTTTTCCCACTTTTTTCTCAACCATCAATTCAATAGGCAAACCGTGGCAATCCCAACCGGGAATATAAGGGGCGTCAAAACCTGAAAGTGTTTTGGATTTAATAATAATGTCTTTAAGAATCTTATTTAGTGCGTGACCAATATGAATGTCACCGTTGGCGTATGGAGGACCATCATGCAATACGAACGATTTCTTGCCTTTCTTTGCTTCACGGATTGCACCGTAAAGATCTTCTTTGTACCAACGTTTAAGCATTTCTGGCTCACGTTTAGCCAGATCGCCGCGCATTGGAAACCCTGTTTCAGGTAAGTTCAGGGTATCTTTATATTCACTCATCGATTCTTAATTCCGTTCTATTGGGCGAAGTTAGACATTATGTGTATCGGTGGAATCAACCGACTCACTGTAAAGCTGACGCAGCCACACCCTTGCTGCCTCAGCATCCAATTCAATTTGTTGTTTGAGTGCATCAAATGACTCAAACTTACGTTCATCACGTAATTTATGTAAGAGCGCGACTTCGAGCTGCTTTCCGTACAAGTTGCCTTGAAAGTTGAATAAATGCACTTCCAATTGCTGACGAACACCGTTAACGGTGGGGCGTTGGCCAATATTCGCCACACCACCAATCGGTTTCTCTCCTAAACCATACGCTTGAACCACATAAACACCAGACACCGGAGAAACGCATCGTTTTAGTGGAATATTGGCGGTTGGAAAACCAATGGTACGACCTAATTTTCGACCGTGAGAAACTCGCCCACTGATGCTGTAATCTCTTCCCAGCATACTGGCTGCGAGAGGGAGATCATCAACAGCAAGCGCCTCTCTTATCAATGTGCTGCTCACTCGCGCATGTTCAACACAAAAACTGTGCGTATTCACAACCTCAAAACCATATTGTTTTCCAGCTTGACGAAGCATGGCAAAATCACCTTTACGGCCTTGCCCGAAGCAGAAATCATCTCCCACTACCAGAAACTTAACACCCAATTGGGTGACCAACAAGTCACGAATAAACGCCTGAGCATCTAAATTGGCAAAATGATGATTAAAATTGACACACAACAAGCGATCAAGCCCTAATTTCCCCAATTGAACAAATTTATCTCTCAACCGAGTTAACCGAGCTGGCGCACGCTCTTTGAGAAAAAGCTCCATCGGCTGCGGTTCAAAAGTCATCACTACCGATGGTAAATTCAGTTGCTTTGCTTGTTTGGAGACCTGACTTAATACTTTCTGATGCCCCAGATGCACACCATCAAAATTACCAATGGTCAGTACACAGCCATGGTGGTGAGGCTTAATATTATGAATACCGCGGATCAATTCCATTGCAATACGCTTAAAACCTATTGTTCTCAATTATATGGGTGTAAAACTGGCGGATTATACCTTAACTATCCCTCTTCTGTCGCTGCTTTTAGGTCTTTTACTCGGACCCCAAAGAGCAAGGCACTCAGAAGATAAGCCAACGCACCAAAGGCAATTAAACCGCTTAAAGTCAATGTTCGCTGAGTGAGTCCCCACTCCAACCAAGCCGACATAGAATCCAGTTGCCAATAGATGGCTGCAACCATGACAACCCCCGCTAAAATCAAACGAGTCACAAATAATACGGTTTGACGACTCACTCGATATACCCCCTGTCTATGTAAACCTCGATACAAAAGGGCCATATTAATAAAAGCAGAAAGTGCAGTGGCCGCCGCTAACCCCACATACCCATAAAACCAAGCAAAAATAGCATTGAAAACAATATTACTTAACATAGCGATAATGCCGTAACGCACTGGCGTTTTGGTATCTTGCCGAGAGTAATACCCCGGTGCTAAAACCTTAATCAGCATAAAATTCAGTAAACCTGCGGAATAAGCGAATAAAGACAACGAAGCTTGCTGTACATCACTCGCTGTGAATTCGCCACGCATAAAGAGCACCATCAACATGGGTTTAGCTAATACCATTAAACCTAACATAGCTGGAATGCCGAGTAGAATCACCATTCGAACGCCCCAATCCATGGTTTGTGCAAACCCAGCTTGATGCGCATCGACATGCTTACGAGATAAAGCGGGTAAAATAACGGTTGCGATGGCAATACCAAATAAACCGAGTGGAAATTCTAATAAACGATCGGAATAATAGAGCCAACTGATCGAGCCGGTTTGCAAAAAACTGGCAACAAAAGAGTCAAATAACAGGTTAATCTGGCTAACTGATACGCCAAATAATGCTGGTATCATCAAGGTACGAATTTTCACCACTCCGGGATCTTTCCAACCCCATTTAGGCTTAACCAGCATGCCTGCTTTTATTAAAAATGGCAGTTGAAATAAAAATTGCACCAAACCGCCCAAAAACACCCCAATGGCCAAACCAACCTCAGGCTTGGCAAGGTTAGGCGAAATATACCACGCTGATAAAATCATCATGATATTAAGGAAAACAGGGGTAAAGGAAGAAACCGCAAATTTCCCTAACGTATTGAGAATCGCCCCTGATAAGGCCACCAAAGTGATAAACCACAAATAAGGGAACGTGATTTTCAGCAATAAACTGGCTAACTCAAACTTTTCCGCTGCTGGCCCACCATTTAACCAGTCCAAAAACCAACCGGCACCAAATAATGCAGTAACAACGCCAGAAAAAACGACACCAAGTAATGTCACTACCGTGACGAGGGCACCTAAGGTGCCTGACACTTTAGCAATCAACGCTCGGGTTTTCTCTTTGTCTCCTGAAGCATGATATTCCGTTAAAACAGGAACGAAAGCCTGAGAAAAAGCCCCTTCAGCAAATAGGCGGCGTAAGAAATTAGGAATGCGATTGGCAAAGAAAAACACATCAGCACTCGCCCCTGCCCCCATCAAATTCGCCACAACAACATCACGAACTAATCCCAAGACTCGGGAAATAAACGTCATAGCACTCACAATGATGCCTGACTTGAGTAAGCGTTTACTCACAGTAACCTCGAAAAATCAGCAAAAATACTCAACCGACTACTGACAATACGAAACAGGAAAGCCTTATTATCAAGGCTTCATCTTCGATAAATACCAGTAGGTTTATTCACTTAGTGATACTCTCTCACGATTGAGTCAAAGAATGTCAGCGTAAGATCCGGATAAGTATTAGCATTGGTAAAAAAATACTGTTAGAATCCACGCCATCTTAACCGTGAAGGCCTTGTGATACCAAACTTGTTTGGTTTAGACGGGTTTTTGCACAAATCATTTGACATTTAAGTGCAAATAAGGGATATTTCCGGCCCTTAAATTGTCACCGAACTAAAGTTTTTGGGAGTTAGACCCTTGGCAAATAACAAATCTGCTAAGAAGCGCGCTATCCAATCTGAAAAACGCCGTCAGCACAATGCTAGCCGTCGTTCAATGATGCGCACTTACATGAAAAAAACTGTTGCTGCAATTGCTGCTGGCGACAAAGAAGCTGCAACTGCTGCACTCGCAGTCGTTACACCAATCCTTGACCGCATGGCGACTAAAGGCCTTATTCATAAGAATAAAGCAGCTCGTCATAAGTCTCGCTTCTCTGCAGCGATCAAAGCTCTGTAATTGAGTTTGATTTCTCAGTGATGAAAAAACCGGCTAAGGCCGGTTTTTTATTTATCTGTAGTCTATCTCTACTTTTCAGCATTTTCCGTAAAGCTCGTTCCCACCCAACGGTGATCAGCGAGAACAGTATAAATGATGCAACAACTCAATCATGGCTTTTACTTCGTTACTGCTTAACGTATAAAACACGGTTTGCGCTTCTTTGCGCGTCTCAACTAAGCCATCCCTTCTTAGCCAAGCCAAGTGCTGTGACAACGCCGACTGGCTTAACTCTAACTTTCCACACAACTCCCCCACGGAGAGTTCCTGATTGTGTAATAAGCAAAGAATTTGCAGCCGCCTCTCATTTGCCATGGCTTTTAATAACACCACTGCTTGAGCGGAGTTCTGTTCCATTTGTTCAAGGTTCATGAGTAAGCCTCTTTTCCATAACCACTTAAGCTACCCCATGCCTACACACTGTTTGGCCCACTAAAGCACTAAGCCAGCAAACCACAACTTACTTCTCTAACTTTTTAGTCATGGATGATAAACCTAGAGGTGTAAGTGAACAGCTACAGAGGGACACTTAAATTTATCGGACAAACAGCATCGTGGCAGATTTTACCTGATCTATTTGACCGATTTGGCAGATAGTAATCTATTTGTTAACAATAATATACACCCAAAGTGTATCAAGATTCTGAATATGGGTTATTTAAACTGCCTTATATTTATTCAAAAAAATGTTGAAAATCAGCGTCACACACATTTTTGACTGCCGGATGTTGAATCATCCGTTCAGCAAAAATGACGTAGTACTCTTCTTTAATTTCTTCGATTTGACTGATTAGATGCAGCGTACCTTCCTGTTCCATTTCTGAACGAAGCAGTAATGGAGCCATAAAGATTACTTCTGGGTGATACAAAGCAAAAGCTTTCATTAATGCCGCATCGTCAAATTCACCAAGTACATTTGGCTGTAACCCTTGCCGTTCAAACCATTGTCGAACCTTACGCCCCATCGCAGTGCGGCTTCCCGGTATCAGTAATTTACGATTGGCTAAAATGGCGGGATAATCTTTTCGATCCACTTTGCTGCTTGAAAATAACCCCATATGGCTTTCACCAAGTTTTTTACTAAATAACCCAGGGCTTTGACTTGAATCAACTGGACAATCAGAGAGAATCATATCCAGCTTATGTTGCGATAACTGCTCAAGTAACAATTCATGTGTCGACTCAAAACAGCGCAGATGAATGCGGTTATCTTCTGGGACTGTCGTCATTAATATTTTACTGACTAAACGCTTAGAAAGTGCATCGGCCACTCCAACATCAAATAACACATTAGCACGTTGGCTGTAGTTAACGATATCCAGCATTTCATAGCTCAATCCAAACATACGATCAGCATATTTAAAGACCAATTGCCCTAATTCCGTTGGTTCAATACTACGCCCATTCCGCTTCGTCAGTTTGCCTTCTAATCTTTCTTCTAATGCTTTGATTTGTCCGGTAACGGTTTGAGGTGTTAAAAATAACGCTTCCGCAGCCTTGGTTACTGA
The DNA here is from genome assembly GCF_022113815.1 of Vibrio cincinnatiensis. Taxonomy (GTDB): domain Bacteria; phylum Pseudomonadota; class Gammaproteobacteria; order Enterobacterales; family Vibrionaceae; genus Vibrio; species Vibrio cincinnatiensis_A. Next base: position 191,032 of record NZ_SGOM01000007.1, on the reverse strand, counting down.
ACCTTGTTTACACACCATCCAGAAATAGTAGAGGTGATTATAGTTAAGATGAGACATACGATAGATTTCAACATGCAAATGTAAGCGATGGTTATAACAAACCTCTCTATTGACCGCAAATATTTCGATAAAACCGATAAATTAAAGCCACTACTCAGCATTAAAACGAAGTGAAATACCCCTTTTGTCATAAATCTGCCATTGATAACAACAATCAACTAGGCCTAGTGCTTGAGAATAAAAATAAAAACAACATTAAATTCAATCAATTAAAAACAAGTAATTCATAAAAAAAGAAGTAAGTAACAAAAGCATCACTTAATAATGCTTCTGTCATAATATTGAAATATTTTCATTCTACTATCGCGCACAGATTCAACAACAGACCGATGATGTTCATTAGGTCAATGGAGAAGCCCATGATAAACCAAGCGACATCAACAACGTACCCAAGCGTAGCAACGACTCGCTGGCTACGTTGGATAAACTTGGCCTTTATGCTGTACCTACTATTACTTGCCGTTGCGATGGTCGGCAGTGGATTCAAATGGTCAGCCGGAGAGCAAGCAAAAGCATTATTTACCTTTGCCTCTCATCCGATTGCAGGATTAATGATAGGGTTAGTAGCAACAGCCCTTATCCAGTCATCAAGTACCGTCACCTCCATTATTGTGGGTTTAGTGGCTGGTGGCTTACCCGTGGAAATTGCTATCCCTATGGTGATGGGAGCAAATATTGGTACAACGGTGACCAACACTCTTGTCAGTTTAGGACACGCACACTGCAAAGATGAATTTAAACGAGCTTTTGCCAGTGCAACCATTCATGATTTTTTCAACTTACTCGCTGTACTGATTTTCCTACCATTAGAAATGATGTTCGGCATATTAGAAAAAATCTCTTATTGGCTTGTCTCTCCATTGATGTCAACGGGAAATATGAGCATGAAAGGGTTAGATTTTATCGGCCCAATCACGAAACCAATTGTTGGTGGCCTTCAAACACAACTGGGTGTTTTCGGTAATGTGTGGGGAGGCGTCGCTATGATCGTGTTAGGCATCACCACCATTTTCTTAGCCATATTGGTGATGGGCCGCCTGATGAAAACCTTGATGGTTGGTCAGGCTCGGGACATCCTCAAAAGTGCTATCGGCCGAGGGCCACTACACGGCATCGCTTCGGGTACTGTGGTAACGGTATTGGTTCAGTCATCCAGCACGACGACAACATTGATTGTTCCCTTAGTTGGCTCTGGTGTGCTAAAGGTCCGTGATATTTACCCATTTACTCTGGGTGCAAATATCGGAACTTGTGTCACGGCTCTACTTGCGGCAACCGCTGTATCTGGTGAGTTTGCAGTATTCGCACTACAAATTGCACTGGTACATTTAGTCTTCAACCTGATGGCCACTCTACTGATTTTTGGCATTCCATTCTTACGTGAGATACCTCTTAAAGGGGCGGATTGGATTTCTGACTGTGCGATTAAAAATAAAGCCGCGGTTGCCGCTTATCTCTTAGCAGTCTTTGTGGTATTACCAGGATCAATTCTGACCTTAACGACCTAATTGAGCAATCATCGTTCCGTAATAAAAAACCGCCGTGGAAAACACGGCGGTTTTTTATTCAACCTTCAACATTATTTATAGACGATCCGTCATATTATCTCTATCAACAAAGGGGTTACGATGACGGATAAAATCGCTAACCACATGATCCTAGCTTTAATGCGTAAGGGAATATCATACTGAGAATGGATACTGAATGGCCTCATGGTGCTGGTAATCGGTGACTTCAAAGTCATCCAATGTTACCCACGTTTCTAAATCTTCTAGCGAACGAATGTCAGGATTGATCTTAAAGTGGGCAGCATCTAATGGCTCACGCTTCAATTGCACGTCTCGCATCAGTGCCAATTGGTCTTCATAAATATGAGCGTTCACAATTTTATGATATGCCTGTCCCGGCTTCTTACCCGTGATTTGCGCCATCACAGCAAGAAATACATAGACTTGAACCATGTTAAAATTCAACCCCAGCGGGACGTCACATGAGCGTTGAGTACTGTTTAAGTACAAAGTATCGCCTAACAAAGAAAAGTGGTGACTGTACATGCAAGGACGCAAGCACCCCATGTGAAACTCACCTGGGTTGTAAAAATTGAGAATTTCGCCTCGGTCATCAACACCGCGAGTGAGATCGTCAACAATCTTCTTTAGTTGATCAATATGCCCACCATCAGGTCTTGCCCAAGCACGACCTTGAACGCCATAAACCCGTCCCATATCATCCTCACCTTTTCGGTAAGAATTGTTCAGCCAGTCATGGTTTAAATTTGCATTCGCATCCCATGTTTTAGTCCCTAAACGGCGAAAATCAGCGGCATTATCATAACCTCGAATATATCCAAGTAATTCTGCCACGGCTGCTTTCCAAAAACTTTTACGTGTTGTTACCAACGGAAACTGATTATTGGCGACATCGTAAGTTAAATCGGCATTAATGACGGTCAGGCAACGCTTACCGGTACGTTCATTTTCAACCCAAACGCCTTGTTCAACAATTCGCTGGCAAAGGTCTAAATACTGCTTCACTTCAAGCCCTTATTTCTTTTGAGGTGTATCTTGATAGACTTGGCGCTGATACGCCCAAAAAATGAGTAGTCCACCGACAATAATCATTGGTGTGGAAAGAATTTGCCCCATTGAGATCATGTCACCAAATAATCCAAGCTGTACATCAGGCTCACGGACAAACTCGACCAAAAAGCGGAATGTACCATATCCGACTAAAAATAACCCAGAAACCGAGCCAAGAGGGCGCGGTTTTTTGATAAACCAGTTCAAAATAAAGAACAAAACAATGCCTTCTAATGCCAACTCATACAACTGGGAAGGATGACGAGGCAGCGGCCCCCCATTAGGGAAAACAAAAGCCCAAGGGACATCAGTCACTCTCCCCCAAAGCTCTGAATTCATAAAATTACCTAACCGCCCCATTCCAAGCCCGAATGGAACTAAAGGAGCAACAAAGTCAGCCACACCAAAGAAAGTACGTTGATTCCTTCGTCCATACCAGAACATTGCCGTGATCACCCCTAATAATCCGCCGTGGAATGACATTCCGCCAGTCCAAACTTTAAATAGGTATAAAGGGTCAGCTAAAAAGAGATCTAAATTATAAAACAAGACATATCCAACTCGACCACCAATAACCACTCCAAGGAAACCGGCAAAAAGTAAGTCAGAGACTTGATCTCTACTCCAACCACTGCCCGGCTTATCTGCACGTCGGTTCGCTAACCACATGGCAAATAAAAAACCAAATAAATACATCATGCCATACCAACGTACAGAGAGCGGGCCGATGGAAAACAACACAGGATCGATGTTAGGAAAAGTTAAATATCCCTGAGACATAAATGACGTTCTCTTATTTTTTAAGAAAGAAACACTATTGCAGTAACATTGTTAGCGCAACAAACATAAGGAAAATAGCAAAAAAACGCTTCAAAGTAGCGGTCGGAAGCCGTGTGGCCCATTTAGCGCCCATACGAGTAGTCAGCATAGACGTTGAGGCGATCGCCAGTAAGGCGGGAAGATAGACATAACCAATACTGTAATCGGGCAAATTTTCTAACTGATAACCATGCAAAATAAACCCCAGCATTCCTGATAAAGCAATAACCAAACCACAAACCGCTGAGGATCCAACTGCTTTTCTCATTTCGACGCCATGCCGATTTAAAAAAGGAACCGAAAGCGAACCCCCACCAATACCAGCTAAGGTAGAAATAATACCAATACCCGCTCCACATAAGGTGGTAATCCAAGCTCTGGGCATCGGATAGTTTGAACGCGCTTGAATAGAAAGTGCCATCTGAATAGCAAGTAGGAAGACGATCACACCAAATACTTTGGGTAAATAATGGCTAGGAATCCACTCTGCAACAACCGACCCTAAGAAGCCACCTAATAAAACACCCGGTAGTAACCATTTGACGACAAAAAGATCAACATTCCCCAATTTTAGATGATTCAGTGCAGAAGAAGTCGAAGTGATAATAATACTGGCTAAAGAGGTCGCTAAAGCCAAATGCATGACGATATCAGATGCAATCTCTGCTTTGGGCAATAAAAACAGTAAAGCCGGCACCACCAACAGCCCGCCTCCAATTCCCAGTAGGCCTGCCAATAATCCGACGACAACACCGAGCATCACCAGTAAAGCGATTAACTCTATACCCACACTACCTTCCTATTTTTTTCCTGCACGGATAAAGCCCGCAAACCCTTGGCTTTCAAAATGAACAAGCATCATATTATAAATATCATGCCCATACGATTGCATTAAGGCTTTCTGAGCTAATAACTGCAAGTCGCCTCGTGTTGAATGACGAACTAAATACTTAACCTTAGCAACGTTAGAAGCATTCATACTGAGCGTACTATAGCCAAGACCGATCAACAGCAATGCTCCAACCGGATCACCAGCCAGCTCGCCACACACACACACTGGAATAGAATACTGCTGGCAAGTCTGTTGAATTTGTTTCAACGCCATGATCACCGCGGGATGCATAGAATCGTAGACATTAGCCACGTGTGCATTGTTCCGATCAACGGCTAATAAATACTGGGTAAGGTCATTGGTACCGACTGATACAAAATCTATTTTATTGGCGATCATCGGTAACAGATACAGCATGGAAGGCACTTCCAGCATGACTCCAATCTTAGGCATCACAATACTGGCATCCAACTTCACCGCTTCTTGATAAGCTTGCTGAATTAACATCAATGCATCATCTAACTCTTTCGTCCCAGAAACCATCGGCAACAAAATCCGTAGATTGTTATGCTCACTACTGGCTCGCATCATTGCTCGCAGTTGGATAAGAAAAATATCGGGGTGATCAAGAGTAAAGCGAATTCCTCGCCACCCTAGAAAGGGGTTATCTTCTTCAATAGGTAGGTAAGGCAATGGTTTATCACCACCAATGTCTAAAGTCCTCATCACCACAGGGCGATCAGGATAAGCATCCAGAACCCCTCGATATTGCAGGATCTGTTCTTCTTCTGATGGAAAACGATGCTGCAGTAAAAATGAAATTTCTGTACGATAAAGCCCGATACCATCCACACCTTGATTAATCGCAATATTGGTATCGGCGCTTAACCCTGCGTTTAAAAGTAGTTCAATGTGGGTTCCGTCTTGGGTAAACGCTGGCTCAAAAATCGCCTCATTGACCATTTTTGATAATTGCTGCTCTTCATAAGCTAATGCTCGATATTCAGCTAGGACCTGTTTCGCCGGAGAAATAAATAGCTTACCGCTGTAACCATCAACAATACCTCTTTTACCATTGATCTGCTTTAGGTTCAGAGAAACACCCATAATGGCAGGAATACCCAGTGCACGCGATAAAATTGCGGCGTGTGAGTTTGCCGCCCCCTCCAAAGAAACAACGGCCAGTAATTTATCTTTTGGTAGCGTCGCCAAAATAGAAGCCGTTAACTCACGAACCACCAAAATAATCGGTTTTTCGAGCTGTTGCTGTTCATGCTCAGTGTTATAGAGGAAATAAAGTAAACGTTGCCCAAGCTCTCGTATGTCTTGCGCTCGCTCGCGTAAATATGCATCCGACATGCGAGCAAAGCGATTGGAGTAACTTTCCACAACTTGACGCAATGCCCAATCAGCCCGATCCCCTTTTTGGATCTGTGCTTTCAAATCATTGCCCAGCATGGGGTCATTTAATAAATGGGTAAACAGATCAAAAATAGCCAGCGCTTCTTTATTGATATCGTTATCAAGCTTTTTTCTTAATTTTCGAAAATCACTCAGCGCGCTCTCCATTGCTCGGGCTAGCCAAGCCTGCTCTTTTTCGATATCCAGCGTTGAGGCAGGGTAAACCTCCGTTAACTGTGGCTGAGAATCATCCCACCACAATTCTCCAATAGCCACTCCCGTTGAAGCGGGGATGCCACTGATCGCTTGCTGCTTTTTAGTCAGAAGCCAATGCCCTTGTGTTTGAGCATAAGCCACAATGACAGCTAACTGAGCAGCTAACGTCACCAGAAAAGAGACTTCCATCTCACTAAACAAACGAGGAGATTTTTGCTGGACCACTAGCACACCGAGAACTTGTTTACGGTAGATAATGGGCGTACCAAGAAAGGAGTGATACACCTCTTCACCCAATTCTTTAAAATATTTAAAACTGGGATGTTGAGAAGCTTTGGCAAGGTTAATGGGCTCAGCCGTTCGTTTCACTAACCCCACTAACCCTTCGTCAAAACCGATATGAATTTTATCGCCTTTAAACTTTAAACCTTGGGTCGCCATCAGTTCTAAGCGCCCCATTTCTTCATTTGCTAAGTAGACAGTACAACACTCAGTCGCCATAGCGCTGCAGGTTTGTTTCACAAAAATATCCAACGCTTGATAAACGTCTTCTACTTTTGACACTTGTTCAACTATGTCCCTTAGCTGAGAAAGCATATTTATCCTCTTCGGTTTTTGCGCTTACCCTTTACTTTACGTTCTTTAAAAGGCATCGCTAATGAGGCAAACTCTTTCATCGCTCGTCGATAAACATCACGCTTAAAAGACACCACTTGCCTAACAGGGTACCAATAACTGACCCAGCGCCAACCATCAAACTCAGGGGTACTTCCACGTTGCATGTTGATTTTTGACTCATCACATTCAAGACGCAGTAAGAACCATTTCTGTTTTTGTCCAATACAGACGGGTTGAGAGTCCCATCGTACCAAGCGTTTTGGTAGTTTATATCTTAACCAATGACGACTGGTGGCGATAATTTTGACCTCTTTTTTGGTTAACCCAACCTCTTCGTAAAGCTCCCGAAACATTGCTTGCTCTGGAGACTCCCCCTCATCAATTCCACCTTGCGGAAATTGCCATGAGTGTTGTCCATATCGTTTCGCCCAGAATACCTGACCATGGTTGTTACAAATCACAATACCCACATTGAGTCGGTAACCATCGCCATCTATCACTGGCAAACCTCTAATAAAATCTTAATGGTGTTGATTTTTCCACATATCCCCAGCAGGAGCAAACGAACTCGTGTGATTCACTCGATATTTATGATTGAAGGAAGGTAAATCGGATAACTTTCATACAGAAAGGGAGTTATCAACAAAAGAATGAGAGATTGAGCACATTTATTCACGTTTTCTGTGAATAACCATGTGTAGAAGAAAGGGAACAAAAGAAAATGTCGTTTTTTTACCATTTTCCCCGAAAAGAATAAGAGAAAAAATAGGAAACAAATGAATTTAATATCAGCAAGTTACAATTAAACCCTTCACTCACCTCAGTAAAAACCATCGCCAAGATCCAAAAGAAAACAGCAATGCTTAAAGATCCACCAACTCTTCTGTTATCCACACAGATAAAGAGTAACTGGCGATAAAACGGGTTATTTTCTCAAAAACAGCGCCCTAAAACCCCTGTTTATTCATACATACTCGCCTGTTGTGTTTATTTTTTTGATTATGTTGTGGATAAAATAAGGTAAGGATCTTCTCTCTCTTTCAAGTCAAGCATCAGTAAGATCCTTCTTTGCACTTTTTTTGTTACACTCTTTCTTTTTCTCCCTTAAAGAACCATGAAGCCAGAACCCCAAAGTGAACAAGAATTACTCGATAGAGCCCAACAAATAGCAGGGTTAACCTTTGCTGAATTAGCTCAACAGGCCAACATGCCTGTCCCGATTGATCTTAAAAAAGACAAAGGTTGGGTTGGGCAATTATTAGAGTGGCATCTAGGGGCCTCTGCGGGCAGTAAACCTCAGCAAGATTTTGCCAAACTCGGCATTGAGTTAAAAAGTATTCCCATCAGCTACACAGGAAAACCCTTAGAAACAACTTTTGTCTGTGTTGCCCCTTTAACTGGTATCCAAGGGTTAACTTGGGAAAATAGCCATGTTCGACATAAGTTATCGCGTGTCTTATGGGTTCCTGTGCAAGGAGAACGGGAGATCCCTCTTCCTGAGCGACGAGTGGGTTCTCCATTAATTTGGAGCCCGTCAGAAGAAGAAGAAGCGCAGTTAAAAGCCGATTGGGAAGAATTAATGGAATTTATCGTCTTGGGTCAGGTATCACAAATCACAGCCAAGCATGGGGAAGTATTGCAAATTCGACCCAAAGCCGCGAATGGGCGCGTCAAAACCGAAGCTTATGGGGTAAATGGTCATCCCATTCGAACATTGCCGAGAGGGTTTTATTTGCGAACGCAGTTCACCGCTAAGTTGCTAGAGCGTTACTATGCTCTTCCAGGTTAACTCTCTCTGGTAATGCCTTTCTTACCCTATGTTACCTGCAAAAAGATAAGCATAAATTTTATTTTCATTATTGAGTGAGGTTCGCTTATAGTGAAATGCCTATCTCAAATCACTTACGTTGTACGAGAGCTATCGCTTTTCCACAGCAACAAGGAAGTACTATGCAATATACCAAACTGCCGCATTCCACCTTAGAAATCAGTAAAATCGGCTTAGGTACCATGACGTTTGGTGAACAAAATAGCCAAGCGGATGCTTTTCAACAATTAGATTATGCTCTAGAACGCGGGGTCAACTTTATTGATACCGCTGAAATGTACCCTGTACCACCTAATGCGAAAACACAAGGTAAAACCGAAGAATACATTGGTAACTGGATTGAAAAATCCGGTAAACGAGAAAAAATCGTACTCGCAACAAAAGTTGCTGGCCCTCGTAATGTTGGTTACATCCGAGATAAAATGGCTCTTGATCATCGAAATATTCATCAAGCAATCGATGATAGCTTACGTCGCTTAAAAACGGATTATATTGATCTTTACCAATTGCATTGGCCACAACGTCAAACCAATACCTTTGGCCAACTTAACTACCCGAATCCAGAAGCTCAGGAAGAAGTGACTCTGCTTGAAACATTAGAAGCACTCAATGATCTCGTTCGGATGGGTAAAGTTCGCTACATTGGTGTTTCAAATGAAACTCCTTGGGGGTTAATGACCTACCTACGCTTAGCAGAAAAACATGAACTGCCCCGAATGGTATCCATTCAAAACCCCTACAATCTACTTAACCGTAGCTTTGAAATCGGGCTTTCCGAAATTAGTCATTTTGAAGGCGTTAAATTGCTCGCATACTCCCCAATGGCCTTTGGAGTATTAAGTGGTAAATATTTGGAAGGCGCTCGCCCACAAGGCGCTCGTTGCTCTTTATTTGAACGCTTTCAACGCTACTTTACTGAGCAAGGCATTAAAGCGACTCAAGCTTATGTGAATCTCGCTCAAGAGTTTGGCTTAGATCCAGCACAGATGGCTTTAGCTTTCGTTAACCAAAAACCGTTTGTTGGCAGCACTATTATAGGAGCGACTCAGTTGCCTCAGCTAAAAAGTAATATTGATAGCCTAGAGATAACATTCACAGAAGAGCTACTCAATGAGATAGAGAAAATTGCAACACAATATTCAAACCCGTGCCCATAACCATCCAAATAAGAGCGAATCACCCACGATTCGCTCTGTTCTATTTTCTCGTTAAAAAATAAAATCGGTCATTAAATGGTGCTTATTCAGCAAACGATACATTGTTGCGCGAGAAATCCCTAACTCTTTAGCGGCATTAGACACCTGACCAGCATGGGATTCTAATACTTGCACTAACGCCTCGCGCTCTGAACGCTCTCGGATACTTTTTAACGTTCGTTTACTTTCAATACGCTTGGGCAGATCTAAATGACATTCATTAAGCATCACGGTGTCCGACATCAACACAACTCGCTTAATTTGGTTCATTAATTCTCGTACATTTCCCGGCCAATGGTAACGGGCAAGCAAGAGCAATGCTTCTTCAGAAAAACTACGCGCTTGTGCGTTATATTCTTTGGCATATTCTTTTAAAAAATGGTTTGCCAATAAGGCTACATCTCCCGCCCTGTCCTTTAAACTAGGCACCTGAATTCTTAATACATTAATGTAATGGTACAGTTCTTCATTAAAGTCACCATCAATCAACGCTTTTTCAATATCCATAGAGTGAGCAGCTAATATTCTCACATCTATTTGTTGAAGGCCTTGTGGCGTGCTCACTTTTCCCTCTTGTAAAAAGCGCAACAAGTTCCATTGCTGGTTCTTTGGCAGAGCAAGAATGTCATTGAGCAATAGCGTTCCGCCATGTGCTTGTAGAAGTAAAGAAGGCGTGGAAGCTTGGTTATCAATACCAAACAGTTCTTGTTCTAACCTTTTTTCAGACATCGCACGGCAATTAACGATAATAAATGGCTTTTGCGAGCGAGAAGAGGTTTTATGAATGGCTTTCGCTACCGTCTCTTTTCCAGCACCACTTTCTCCGGAGATCAAAATACTCACATCGGTGGGAGCTATGCGTTTAATTTGATCACGTAACCGTTTCATGGCCATCGATTCACCCAATAACCCCATATCCGTATGATTTCCGTAATCAGGCCAAACCTTTTTCTCTAACTGAAGCATTCCAAGTTGGTGACCGATCGTACTGAGTAGCTGAGTATCTGGAATGGGGGCGGTAAAAAAGTCGATACAGAAATTCACAATAAACTGGCAAATCGTATCTGAGCGAAGCTGCGACTCACGAATGAAAGCCAACCAACGAACTTGTTTATGACTACTCACTAAATTAGCCACACCATTTAAGCTAAACTCATCATGGCTAAGATCAACAATACCAATACAAGGGCCGATATCGGAAAACATCTGATCCGCTTTGCGCAGATCAGCACACTGCGTACATTTCCATCCAGCTTGCTCTAAAACTGATAACCACGGCTCGTAGGTGCCACCGACGACAATTAGCGAGCCGGGAACACAACCCATACGAAATTGAGTACCCATTAACTGGTTTCCTTATTAGTTTTTTATTTTTATATCGCGCTACATTGGCGCAGAATTTATCGTCGCTACCTTAGCGGTACTCTAAGGCAGAATCTGTATCACTTATAAGACTACACGATAAATCCCTATTCATCGGACCAATAAATAACAGAAGTTTGATCTTAACGAGGCCGTTTTTCTCAAAAAATAAAAATAAAGAGAATGCCATTCTCCTTTAAAGACTAATTACAGTACAAAGAAACAGAAAAACCGCCAAAAGGCGGTTTTTCTGATGCAGAGAGAACCGATTACTGCTGAGGTCTCATTGCTGGGAACAAGATAACATCACGAATAGTATGTGTATTGGTCAGTAGCATCACTAAACGGTCGATCCCGATACCTTGGCCTGCTGTTGGAGGCAAACCGTGCTCTAGCGCCGTAATATAGTCTGCATCATAGAACATCGCTTCATCATCACCCGACTCTTTCGCTTCAACTTGGGCTTTAAAGCGTGCGTCTTGGTCTTCCGCATCATTGAGCTCAGAGAAGCCATTCGCCACTTCACGGCCGCCAATAAAGAACTCAAAGCGATCAGTAAAGAATGGGTTATCATCACTACGACGTGCGAGTGGTGAAATATCCGCTGGGTAACCAGTAATGAAGGTTGGTTGCATCAACTTAGGTTCAGCAGTTTCACCAAAGATCTCTTCAAGAAGTTGACCACAAGTCCAGAACTCTTCCACTTCAACGTGAACCGATTTGGCAATCGACACCATAAGATCACGATTTTGTATATCTTCTTCTGTAAGCGCTTGGATTTGTGCATGATCCGGATTGTAGTGTTTGATCGCTTCAAACATGCTCATGCGCGCATATTTACCCCCAAACTCTACCGTTTCATCGCCATAAGGCATTGAGGTGGAGCCCAAAACTTCCAGCGCGATAGAGCTTAGAAGTTCTTCCGTGAAATCCATTAAGTCTTTGTAATCTGCATACGCCATATAGAATTCCATCATGGTAAATTCTGGGTTATGACGAGGAGAAAGCCCTTCATTACGGAAGTTACGGTTGATTTCAAATACACGATCAAAACCACCCACAACAAGACGTTTGAGGTAAAGCTCAGGCGCAATACGTAAGTACATTGGCATATCGAGTGCATTGTGATGAGTAATAAATGGACGCGCACTCGCACCACCAGGAATCACATGCATCATGGGGGTTTCAACTTCCATGAACTGTTTAGAAATCATGAAATTGCGAATGGCAGACATGACTTTAGAGCGGATCACAAATGCATTACGTGACTCTTCGTTCACGATCAAATCAACATAACGTTGACGATAACGCATCTCTTGGTCAGTCAAACCATGGAATTTTTCAGGTAATGGACGCAGTGCTTTCGTCAGAAGTTCGAACTCTTCCATATTTACGTAAAGATCGCCTTTACCTGATTTATGCAACGCACCTTTGACACCGATGATGTCACCGATATCTAATCCTTGGTATTTTTCTTTTAAAACCTGTTGCACGTCTTTTGAGGCATAAGCTTGAATACGGCCAGACGTTTCTTGAATTACCAAGAATGGACCACGTTTAGCCATGACACGTCCAGCAATCGCTACCACATGGTTCAGGGCTTCTAACTCTTCTTTGCTCTTTTCACCGAACTTCTCTTGCAGATCACCCGCCAAGCTGTCACGACGGAAGTCATTGGGGTGACCATTCGCCTTACAGCCCTTACGGATGTGCTCTAACTTACTACGACGCTCTGCAATCAGTTTATTTTCTTCTTGCGCGATTTGTTGTTGATTCGCTTCGTTTTGAACAGCATCAGTCATTTTGCATGTACCCTGTTTTTGTCGGTAAAAAGCTTATAGGCCTGATTTCAGGCTAGCTTCAATAAATTTATCTAGATCACCATCTAGAACCGCTTGCGTATTGCGATTTTCAACGCCAGTACGTAAATCTTTGATTCGAGAATCATCTAATACATAAGAGCGAATTTGGCTTCCCCAGCCGATATCCGATTTGGCATCTTCATTGGCTTGCTTTTCGGCATTCTGCTTTTGCAGCTCAAGTTCGAATAACTTGGCGCGCAGCTGTTTCATTGCCTGATCTTTGTTTTTGTGTTGAGAACGGTCATTTTGACACTGCACCACAGTATTGGTTGGGATATGGGTAATACGAACCGCAGATTCAGTGGTGTTAACGTGCTGACCACCCGCACCAGATGCACGATAGACATCAATACGGAGGTCTGCGGGATTAATATCAACCGCAATGTTCTCATCAATTTCTGGGTAAACAAACGCAGAAGCAAATGAAGTATGGCGACGACCACCTGAATCGAAAGGAGATTTACGTACTAAGCGGTGAACACCAGTTTCTGTACGTAGCCAACCATACGCATAGTCTCCGATAATACGCACAGTCGCCGATTTAAGTCCAGCAACATCGCCTTCCGATACCTCGATCACTTCCGTTTTAAAGCCTTTATCATCCGCCCAGCGCAAATACATGCGCAGCAACATCGATGTCCAATCTTGTGCTTCTGTACCACCAGACCCAGCTTGTAAGTCGATATAACAGTCTGAAGAATCATGATCACCAGCAAACATACGGCGAAACTCTAATTGTTCAAGTTTACTTTCAAGTTCGCTCAGCTCGGGCTCAATTTCATCAAACGTTTCTTGATCATCAGCCTCAATAGCTAATTCAAGCAAACCTTCAACATCATCGACACCTTGTTCTAATTGATCGATCGTTTCAACCACCGCTTGTAGAGATGAACGTTCTTTCCCCAAAGCTTGTGCTCGCTCAGGTTCGTTCCAGACATCCGGTTGTTCTAATTCAGCATTGACTTCTTCTAGACGCTCTTTCTTCGCATCGTAGTCAAAGATACCCCCTCAGGATTGTTGTGCGTTGTAACACATCCTGAATACGGTTTTTTATAGGATTGATTTCAAACATGTTGATTTTTGGCTTTATGAATAGAATTTAACCGAAGAATTCTACTGAAAAATGTGACGAAGATACAGGGAAAAATGGGGAAACGTATCGCCTTATCAGCGCTCATCGTTCTCCATTCCCTCTAAGCGTGATTCTTTCCTCTATAAAAAAGGCGGATGAAGTTCATCATCCGCCGATTAAGGTGTTTAATATACTTGATTATGCAGCGCTTTCATGAGGCGATTCACTCCGCACTCTTCCTGCTACAAAAAACATACAGATGAGGGCTGAAAATGAAGGTAAAACCCAGCCCATGCCAACATCAAATAAAGGCAACATATCAAACATAGACATATCAAAACCGAGAATTTTTGCAGCATCAATCAAGGCAAATGAGAAAGCCACCAACGTCACCACACGAAAAGCGGTTTGAGGATTCGGCATTTTATGGCGAACAAAAGCCAGTACCACTAAAGCGATAGCAACTGGATACAAGGCGACTAAAACAGGAATGGATAAATCAATTAATTGATTTAAGCCAACATTGGCAACCGTGGCACAAGCCACCCCATTGATGATAACCCAAACACGATATGGGAGCGGGGTTAAAGAGTTGAAATACTCAGAACACGCGGAAATCAAACCAATCGCCGTGGTTAAACAAGCCAACAATACAATCGTCGACAGAACCATTTGCCCATAAGGGCCAAATAGCGCTTGGACGTACTGACTTAGAATAAACCCACCATTATCGGCCCCACCAGCAATTGCTGAGCTGGTGGCACCAAGATAGAACAAAGAGATATACACAGAAGCTAAGCCAAAGGCTGCAATAAAGGCAGAGCTAATCAGGTATTTGGTTGTGGCTCGCTGTTCGGTAATCCCTTTAGCGCGTAAGCCATCCACGATCAACATGCCAAACATTAATGCGGCCAAGGTATCCATGGTGTTATAACCTTCCAGAAAACCCTTGGTAAATGGCTGTTTCGCATAGGGTCCAGTCGCCGCCATCCATTCTCCTTGTGGATCAAGAAAAACGCCGATGGCTAAGATAATCAAGCCAACAAAGAGTGCTGGTGTTAACATTTTGCCAATGAGATCAATCAAACGGCCCTGCGACCAAGAGAAAAACATGGCCACCACAAAGAAAAGGATAGAAAATATCGAGAGATGCAGTTGTGATGTCTCAGCAAATAATGGACTTACCGCCATTTCATAAGCCACTAACCCTGTCCGAGGCGCAGCAAAAGCAGGGCCAATGATGATAAAAATCAGTACTGCAATGAGAGTGGCGATCTTAGCTGGCAAGTCTTTTGTTAAATGATTCCAACTACCTCCAGCAATCGCAACAGCAATAATAGCAACCAGCGGTAAACCAACGGCCGTCAAGAGGAAACCACTCATTGCTGATAGTAAATTCACCCCGGCTAATTGGCCCGCCAATGGCGGAAAGATAATATTCCCAGCGCCCAGAAAGAACGCAAAAAGCATAAAGCCTAACGCGGCAATATCTGTTAATTTTAACGTCTGTTTCACAGATAACCCTTAAATTATTAATGTAATAAATGTTGTGTATGCATCGAAAGGGAAGTCAGGCTTCCTCTCACTTGTAAGGGTCGAATAATGACGAACCTATTGACTTTTCGCAATAGCTAAGCAAAAAACACCATATTAATTTATCAATTGAACTAAAAAGCAGTGAATTACACTATTTGTTAAAAATAATACAGAATCATATATCAACAAAAAACCATTACAAACGGCCAACAGATAGAACAAAACACCAAACAAAATTACAACAACAGATAAAATTACCTAATAATTAATATATGGCGATATTTTCATAAAAAGTGAATCAATGAAAAGTAAGCAATTCAAATTTAAACAGTTTTCGATTGATGGGAAACAGTGCGGAATGCCCGTCAGTACCGATGGCGTACTACTTGGTGCATGGGCATTTACTCAGCCTCCAAAACGAATTCTTGACATAGGCAGTGGTACTGGCTTGTTGTCTTTGATGTGTGCACAACGTTTTACTCAAGCGCATATTTACGCTGTCGATATTGAACCAATGGCCTTTAGCACGACCACTCATAATGTGGCAACGTCACCATGGCAGGAACGTATTGAGGTTCAGCAGCAAGATATTCTTACCTATTCATATACTACACGTTTCGACGGTATCATCTGTAACCCGCCTTACTTTACCAGTGGAGAGATGGCTCACTCTTATCAACGAGCACTCGCCAGACACACCCAAACATTAACCCACCCAAACTTAATTCAGCGTTTGAGCGATCTTTTAACCGATGAAGGACGAGCTTGCTTTATTTTGCCCATCCAAGAAGGAGAGGCATTTATTCAGTTAGCCCAACAACACGGTTGGCATCTACAACGATTATGTGAAGTCCGCCCTTCTTCTTCAAAACAAGCTCATCGATTACTGTTTGAACTGGGCACAGAAATGAATGAAGTTGAACAGAGTCAGCTGACTATTCATACTCAAAATGGGTATAGTGAAGACTTTATTGCCCTTACTCGAGATTTTTATCTTAAGATGAAGTAATTAAAGATGTGATCTGAGTAAGGATCCAACTATAATGTGCGCCCTCTATTTTAGACTATTCAGCCCCCAGCCTTGCGGAGTAACCTCACTGTGACTAAAACCTTTGCTGACTTAGAACTGGATGACAATCTTCTTGAAGCCATTGAAGAAATGGGCTTTCAACGCCCGACTCAAGTTCAAGAGGAAGCGATTCCCCATGCACTGGACGGTAGAGATATTCTTGCCTCTGCACCAACAGGTACAGGCAAAACCGCAGCCTTTGTCATTCCTGCTCTACAATATTTACAAGATTTTCCTCGTAAAAAAGGGGGGCCAGCACGAGTCTTAATTCTCACCCCGACTCGTGAGTTAGCCATGCAGATCACCGAACAAGCACGTGAACTGGCCAAGCATACTCATCTGAATATTTTTACCATTACCGGTGGTGTGCAATACCAAGAGCATGCAGAGATCCTTGCGACCACTCAAGATATCGTGGTAGCGACCCCTGGCCGCTTATTGGAATACATAGAAGCGGAACGGTTCGATTGCCGAGCGATCGAATGGCTGGTACTCGATGAAGCGGATCGTATGTTAGATATGGGTTTTGGCCCAGTAGTTGATCGCCTTGCCTCTGAGTGTCGCTGGCGCAAACAAACTTTGCTTTTCTCAGCCACATTAGAAGGACGTGGCGTTGAAGGATTTACTGCCGATCTTCTGACTAACCCAGCAGAAGTGAATGCAGAACCCCCTCGCCGTGAACGGAAAAAAATTGCTCAGTGGTATCACCGTGCCGACGATATGGCCCATAAACTTGAACTGCTTAAAGTGATCCTCACTCAGCAGTCTGAACGTGCTATCGTCTTCTTAAAAACTCGTGAGCGGTTAGCAGAACTGCGTACCGAGCTAGAGCGAGCACAAATAGCTTGTGCTTGGATTCAAGGTGAAATGCCACAAGATCGCCGCAATAATGCGATTACTCGTTTTCGTGAAGGCGACGTCAATGTACTGCTAGCCACCGATGTCGCCGCGCGAGGTATTGATGTTCCTGATATTAGCCATGTGATTAACTTTGACCTGCCACGCAGTGCGGATGTGTATTTACACCGCATCGGTAGAACGGCGCGAGCGGGTAAAAAAGGCAATGCCATCTCTTTGGTCGAAGCACACGATCAACTCATGATGGATCGCGTTGCTCGTTACGTCAAAGAAGAGATCAAAGAACGCTTTATTGATGGGTTACGCCCTAAACACAAAAAACCGACCTTCAAGAAAAAGAAAAAAGATGAGAAAAAGAAAGTCGTCGTGAAGAAGAAAGCGAAAAAGAAAAAGTAAGCCTGCATACTCGATAGCAAAAAGCCGATGAGACATTCATCGGCTTTTTATTGCTTCGTACAATACATTTTCCTAAAGAGGGATTGCTGAGCATCGGTATTCCAGTGTCATACTGGAAAGCAAAGATTAATGCTCTCGAGTGGCTCGGAAAACAATCTCCGGTGCACGTTCTTGCGCTAGGTTCAAGTTAACCATTGTTGGCGCAATATACGCGAGGTTATCTCCCCCATCTAAAGCTAAGTTGCTTTGGTTCTTACGTTTAAACTCTTCCAGCTTCTTCGCATCGTCACACTCAACCCAACGAGCAGTTGCAACATTCACCCCTTCATAAATCGCTTCAACGTTATATTCCGATTTCAAACGAGCCACTACAACATCAAACTGTAAGACACCGACCGCGCCTACAATCAAATCATTATTTTGCAGTGGACGAAAAACCTGTACCGCTCCTTCTTCAGAAAGTTGTACCAAGCCTTTGAGCAGTTGTTTCTGCTTAAGTGGATCTTTTAAGCGAATACGACGGAATAACTCAGGAGCGAAATTAGGAATCCCCGAAAATTTCAAAGCCTCACCTTGAGTAAAGGTATCACCAATTTGAATAGTTCCGTGGTTATGTAACCCGATAATATCACCCGCAAAAGCTTCCTCTGCACGTGAACGGTCCCCCGCCATAAAGGTTACCGCATCAGAAATACTAACTTGTTTGCCTAAGCGAACGTGATTCATCTTCATGCCTTGCTTATATGTGCCAGACACCACTCGCATAAAGGCAATGCGGTCACGGTGTTTCGGGTCCATATTGGCCTGAATTTTAAACACAAAGCCTGAGAATTTATCTTCTGTCGCTTCCACAACACGCTCATTGGCTTGGCGAGGTAGAGGAGAAGGTGCCCACTCGGTTAAACCATCGAGCATATGATCCACACCAAAGTTCCCCAATGCCGTACCAAAGAAAACCGGTGTTAAGTCACCACTCAAAAAAAGCTCTCGATCAAACTCGTTCGATGCACCAACGACCAATTCCAATTCATCACGCAATTGTTGAGCTAATTCTTTACCCACTTGGCTATCTAGCTCTGGGTTATTAAGCCCAGCGACAATGCGTATTTCTTGAATGGTATGGCCTTGACCGGTGCTATAGAGGATCGTTTCATCTCGGTGAATATGATACACACCTTTAAACTCTTTACCGCAGCCGATTGGCCAAGTCACTGGAGCACAGGCGATATTTAGCTCATTCTCAACCTCGTCCAACAGTTCCATTGGATCACGAATATCGCGGTCAAGCTTGTTCATAAAGGTAATGATCGGCGTATCACGCAAGCGAGTCACTTCCATGAGTTTTCGTGTCCGATCCTCAACCCCTTTTGCCGCATCAATGACCATCAAACATGAGTCAACCGCCGTCAAAGTACGATAAGTATCTTCCGAGAAATCTTCGTGTCCAGGAGTATCAAGTAAGTTCACCAATGCATCACGGTAAGGAAACTGCATCACCGAGGTGGTCACGGAGATTCCCCGCTCTTTTTCCATTTCCATCCAGTCTGATTTTGCATGTTGCGCAGAACCACGGCCTTTCACCGTTCCCGCTTTTTGAATCGCATTTCCAAACAACAACACTTTTTCGGTAATGGTGGTTTTACCCGCATCTGGGTGCGAGATAATGGCAAAAGTTCGACGCTTAGACACTTCGCCAATAAAAGGAGTATTAGACATGCAAGAAATCTTCTTTTTTGGGGTAACTAGCATCGGGTCACCAATACTAGTCTTTTGGTTCAAATTACCGGATATTCTCGCTGATCTTAACGATGGGAGCAACTAAACACATCGAGTTTTAACGGCTGATTATCCAATAGATAAATGGATGGGAGGAATCCATTAAGCAAAGAAAAAGTAACTCATGATAATGGCATCTTCTTTTCCTTGCGCCGTCGGATAATAATTAAATCGTCGATCGATTTCATTAAACCCCAATTGCTGATACAGATGAAAGGCTCGCTGATTACTTTCTCTCACTTCTAGCCAAGCACTTTCAGCTTTCTCTTGCTCGCATTGCGCCAAAAAGTGTTGAGCCAGCTGCTTCCCGTATCCTTTCCCTTGTTCATTCGGCGAAATCGCAATATTAAGCAAGGTGACTTCTCCAACAATATTTTGCGCATAGTAATAGCCCACTAACCGGTCGTTAACCATCATGACCTGATGGCAAGCTCCTCGGCTAGTGACATCATCAATCATGTTTTTCGACCAAGGATGAGAATGCGCGTGTTGTTCAATATGCCAAACAGCTGGCAAATGCACCGCAGAAAGAGGGAAAAACTGGATAGTCATAGGATTATTGTGATCCATAAGAGCAAATTTGCTGCCAGAGATCTCGACGATAGTGTGTATCGTTTTTGATCGCGCTTAATAACGGAGTTTGAAGTAAGTTCGCTTGAGTATGGATAGACACCTCACAGCCCGCATACCAAATCCACGCCAAAGAGGAGAGATCCAACTGCGCGACTTGCTCAGGGGCAACGTGCTTGGCTTGATCTAAAGTCACATTAAAGGACTTTAGTACTTTCTCTAACCACGAAATCTCTTGCTCTGAAGGGAAAGTGGGGGTGATCAATAATAAACGGCACGCAGGATCAAGCGGTATTAATTGAGATTGATATCCCGCTAATCGCTGCGGATGAATCAACTGCCAACTTTGAATACCCATTGCTTGTAAATACTGCTGTTGATCAACCATGATGCTCTACTTCACTCAAGTGTGGGCGCATGCTAACAAATATTATCAAGTCAGCTCAAGAAACTTGTGCTTACATGATTTGAGAAAACTCATCGCAATACTCGATAAGCCCTTGGCGATCCTTAAATGCGTCATCCCATAGTGCGACGACCTGAAACGCGAACTCGGCTTCAGGCCATGGGCAGTGAAATCCATGTTGTTTGGCCACGCTAAAACCGAAGCGTTGATAGTAGTCAGGATCCCCCAGAACCACGCAAGCAGGATACCCCAGCTCTCCCAGAGAGGTTAATCCCTCATTGACCAATTGAGCCCCAATACCTTGACTCCGATATTTAGCTTCAACCGCTAAAGGGGCTAAACCTTGCCAATTAAGATCATCTCCCTCTAAAGTTACTGGACTAAATAAAGCGTAACCGACCACATCACCGTCATCATTACAAGCCACCAGCGACAGTGTTCGGCGGCCATTCTCTCGTAACGCCATCACTAAATGCGCTTCTTGCTCAGTATCAAATACCGATTTTAGTAAACGATCAACGGCCAAAATATCCGCAGGAGCCTCAGTTCGAATAAGCATTTTCGACCTCATTATGTGTGTTCGGCATTTGCATGCCTTTATGCACAAAATCAGCCAATTGTTGAAGTAAAATTTGTAAAGCTTGAGGTAATTGTTGTAAATCCACACTATCCATCAAATTTTTGACTTCTAACCCTAACTCCGTGTCACCTTCAATGGATAAACGGCGTTGGAAAAATAGTGTATCGGGATCTTCTTTACGTCCAGCAATTAAGATTAAATCATTAAGGTTGCCACTGAAGCTAACATCTTCTTGTTGCGGTACATCGGCAACCAACAAACGATCTTGCTGATAACTGATGTACCAATGTAAATCGAGATCGCGGATTTCCACTTTTAGCCATTTATCGTTCAAAAACTCAAAGTCACCGTCAACCAGAGCTTCATGGAATACCATTTTTAGCCCATCAAGTAAGACTTTTTTTTGTACAGACTTCGGCAATAAATGGATTGGAGATCGCAAAATTGATGCTGCATTTTGAACGAGTTGAGTTCGAATCTTGTTTATCACGCGTGTTATCCGTTACCTTAGAATCATAGCGCGTTATCATAATAGATCGGCCGCGTCGCGTACCTGTTATGCATCAAAGAAAGGGAATTTTCTAGATGTCTACCATGACACCTATCGCGATTAAGCTTGGCGAAGCATTATTAACCAGAGGTTTTTTATGACACTTTCCAACCTCTTGAATCAAAGTTATAGTTGATAAAAATTAGACGAGTTAATCACGTTGTGAATAATATAGATTTTATAGGGTTGGTCGCCTCTTAATGCCCACTCAACATTTACCCTATTGGTTTAGTAAAATAACGGCACATAGCCCTGTTTGGATCGCTATTTTTGATCGCCAATATCGATATGTATTAGTGAATGAACGCTATGCTGAACTCAGTGGTCTGACTACCTTTGAAATGGTAGGAATGGATGACAAACACATTTTTAGTGAAGAACTGTACCAGCAGCTTAAACCTTATTATGAACGCGCTTTTCAGGGGGAAATCGTAGAAGCCGAGCTCGAAGTTAACTGGCTTGGGCTGGCCACTCAACTGCATATTTCACTTTCACCCATTTTTCATGAAAAGCACCCCGACTACATTATTTTTCAAGCCGTTGATGAATCTGAAAAACATACACTGCAATCTGCGTTAGAAGAAGCAGAACAAAAATTTTGCGCCCTTAGCCAATTGCTCCCACACGGGGTACTGCTGGTTGAAGATGACTACATATTGTCGGCTAATTCATCAGCAGCCCAGTTATTAGGGTATAGCGGAAACCAAAACTTACTCGGTGAATCACTTTCTCAGCTCTTTATCGATGAACTGACTCAGCAACCCTTTGAATTCCCTGTTACCGATAGGTTAATCCAAGACTCCCTGTTTTGTTTAACGGGTCCACGTTGTGGCATAGCCCGCCGAATTCAACTCAGTGCCACCCCAACGACGCTGTTTCGCCTACCAGCACACATTGTACTGCTACAAGATGCTACGCAAACATTGAGCAGTCACTCGGCGAACACCCACAACCATACTCATATTGACCAACTGACCGGAGTTAATAACCGTTTAGGATTCACCCAACGTCTCGACCATTTTATTGATAACCAAATTCCACTGGTGATGCTCTATCTAGATATTGATAACTTTAAAAATATCAATGATTCATTAGGACACCACATTGGAGATAAGGTGATTAAAGAAGTCTCAACACGCCTGAAACGCTTACTGCCCCCTCAAGCCGTATTAGGCCATTTAGGCGGTGATGAATTTGGCCTAATCATTCCAGAGCCAGAACACGCCCAAATTGGAGAAAAGTTAGCCGATCGCATTATCACACTCATTAATCAGCCTTTTGATCTTCACCATTTTAGTAAACGTCTGGCTTGCTCCATCGGTTGTGTGCAATTTCCAGGAGATGGCAATAACGCAAGAGTCTTGTTGCAAAATGCAGATACGGCCATGTATGAAGCAAAAGATCGCGGTCGTAATCGCTGGATCACCTTCAATAATCAGATGAACAAAGAAGCACGAATGCGCTTATGGCTAGAAATTGAACTACAAAAAGCCCTGCAACAAAACGGCCTTGAAGTATGGTATCAACCAAAAGTTAATGCGCGTGATTTCAGTATCAATGGAGCAGAAGCTCTTGTTCGCTGGAAACACCCAATTGAAGGTTACATCAGCCCTGGTGCATTTATTCCTGTGGCTGAAAAAGCCGGATTAATTGAACATTTAGGACGGGTTGTCATACGGGAAGTTTTTGTCACCGTCAAACGCTGGCAGCAACAAAATATTTTACCCGGAAAAGTCGCGATTAATATTTCTCCAGAACAGTTTGGTAATGCACAATTAATCCAACATCTTGAGAAATTACTTCAAAAAACAGGAGTTGACCCAAGCTGCATTACGTTTGAACTCACCGAAAGTGCGGTAATGAGTGACAGTACACATACGCTGCAAATGTTAAATGCTATCAAAAAACTAGGCTTTTCCCTGTCTATTGATGACTTTGGCACCGGCTATTCATCATTGGCTTATTTAGCCCGTTTTCCCATTGATGAGTTAAAGATAGATCGCACCTTTATTACAGATATTGATACCCTCCCCAAACAAGTGACCGTGATTGAAAGCATCATAAAATTAGGTAAATCACTCAACCTCAGCGTGGTTGCTGAAGGGGTAGAAACTCAGCAACAAGCAACGCTGCTCTCTCATCTTCACTGCCATACCATTCAAGGATTTCATTTTTACCGCCCTCAACCTAAACATGAAGTTGAAGAACTTTTTGCTCAACATCGACGCACACCTCTGAGTATTGAATAGCGAGCAATCAAGGATAAAGTGACAGACTAAATTCGAGGCTTCGCACAATAAGCCTTTATAGGTAAATGGCCATTGAATGAGTGAAACCTGCCTTATATCAAGGAGATTACACACGACAATTTCTAAAATACAAAAACTTTTCCTTTAAAAACAGTAATGAGCAATGGAACTACTCTGCCCCGCAGGTAATTTACCTGCCCTGAAAACCGCCATCGATTGTGGCGCAGACGCGGTTTACATCGGTTTTAAAGATGACACCAATGCCCGTCACTTTGCGGGTTTAAACTTTACAGGTAAGAAACTAGAAAAAGCGATCGACTATGTGCATGATCGAAACAAAAAGCTGCATGTTGCATTAAACACATTTGCTCACCCTGATGGTTTCCAACGTTGGACACAAGCGGTGGATCAGGCAGCAGCTTTGGGGGTAGATGCTCTCATTATTGCCGATATTGCTATTCTTGATTATGCCGCAAAGCACTATCCAAACCTTGAATTACACCTCTCAGTACAAGCTTCAGCAACCAATGTTAAAGCCATTGAATTTTATCTGAAAAATTTTAACGTGAAGCGCGTTGTCTTGCCTCGTGTTCTGTCTATTCATCAAGTCAAACAGCTCTCACGCAATATTCCACAAGGCGTTGAATTAGAAGTCTTTGCTTTTGGTAGTTTATGCATTATGTCGGAAGGTCGCTGCTACCTCTCTTCCTATATGACAGGGGAATCGCCCAATACGGTCGGTGCTTGCTCTCCCGCTAAATATGTACGTTGGCAAGAGACAGAACAAGGGTTGGAATCTCGCCTAAATGATGTATTGATTGATCGCTATGCGTATGGTGAAAATGCAGGTTACCCCACACTATGTAAAGGCCGCTTTATCGCGGAACTTGAGGGTGAACAAAAACGCTACCATGCGTTGGAAGAACCAACGAGCTTAAATACGTTATCGATGCTGCCTGAGCTGTTTGCTGCCAATGTCGCATCAGTAAAAATAGAAGGACGCCAACGCAGCCCTGCCTATGTTGAGCAAGTAACCCGAACATGGCGAGCGGCGATCGATAACTACCTTGCCAATCCAGAACAATATCAAGTGAAACCCGCCTGGAATGCCAGCCTCGCTAATGTCTCTGAAGGTACTCAAACCACTCTCGGCGCTTACCATCGTAAATGGCAATAATAAACAGGGAGAAAACCATGAAATACGCGTTAGGCCCTCTACTGTACTTTTGGCCCAAAAACGAGGTAGAAGAATTTTATCAGCAAGCCTGTGAAAGCTCAGCTGACATTATTTATTTAGGGGAAACCGTCTGCTCTAAACGTCGAGAGCTCAAAGCCGCGGATTGGTTTGACTTAGCAAAACAGCTTACCGCACAAGGTAAGGAAGTTGTGCTTTCAACCATGGCTTTGTTAGAAGCTCCGAGCGAAATTAATGTAATGAAAAAGTACATTGATAATGGTGAGTTTACACTGGAAGCGAACGATGTTTCTGCGATTCAAATGGCGCATGAACAAAGGCTTCCTTTTGTCGTTGGGCCTGCCGTCAATTGTTACAATGCACAAACCCTCAAGCTTTTTCTCCAACAAGGAATGATACGCTGGTGTATGCCAGTTGAGCTTTCTCGCCAATGGCTCATCAACGTATTTGAACAGTGTGAGGCATTAAATATTAAAGAGAAATTTGCGATAGAAGTGTTTGCTCACGGCTATTTACCTCTGGCTTATTCTGCTCGCTGCTTTACGGCTCGCGCTGAAAACAAAGCCAAAGATGAATGCGAAACCTGCTGCATTCGTTACCCCACAGGAATCCAAGTACAGAGCCAAGAAGGGCAATCCGTCTTTAATTTGAATGGTATTCAGACCCAATCAGGCTACTGTTATAACTTAGTGAATGATTTACCCAGCATGGAAGGATTGGTTGACGTAGTTCGTTTAAGCCCTCTCGGCGTTGAAACCTTTGATCATCTTCAGCGTTTTAAAGCCAATGAACGAGGCAAACAGCCGCAGCCTCTTAGCAACCATCAATGCAACGGTTACTGGCATCAAATTGAGGGGTTAGCCTTAGTCAATGGTTAAAAACAAAGGCGGCATCTGTAACCTATGATACCGCCTTTATTTTTATAAGGTTTTGTTTTGCGCCTTTGCTAATTGAGCTTCACGCAAATTTTGATAAATACGCCCAAGCTCAAGGAAAGAATAACGATGCTCGACATACTCATAGACATTAAAAGAGAGCGCAAGTTTATAGAGTGAGATCGCATGCGCATAATTTCCCTGCAATTGATAACGCTTACCTAGATAAAAATAGGTTTCCGTCAACTGCTGAGCCAATACCGTATTATCTCGGGTATTATTGAGCAAGATTTTAAACAATTGTTCTTCTGATACTTGATCAAGCATCAATCCAACCATCACCCACCCCCACTGCTCATCATGCTGTTGGTAGCGCGCAACCAACTCTTCTTTTGCTTGTTCTGGGTTGAGTTCACTATGAATAATATAAAACCACAGCGCTCGAAATGGATCATCAGGATCTTGTTGATAATGTTTGCTAATTTCATCAAAGGCAAGTTCGGCACGCTCTCCATAATAAAGCGCAATAGCACGATTGCGTACCGCATATTCATTACTCGGATCCAATTCCAAAGTAGAGTCAAACGCCTCATAAGCGGCATCAAATTCTCCAGCTTCGGTATAGTACACCCCAAGTAAGTTAAAAATATCAGGTTGAGCGGGATTGAGCGATAGTGATTGAGTAAAGTCTAGACGAGCAAGATCACGTAATCCCACACTGTCATAGCTATTACCTCGTTCAAAAAACATTTTTGCCCGAACCTCATCACTCAAATCCGTACGCTGTAATAATTGAGTTAAACGAGCAATTTGTACTTCTTGTTGTACACTGGCCTGTAACGGAATCGCCATCGGTGGATAAACCCACTGAGCTTGTTGAGATCCAGTAGAGACACATCCAGCAAGTAGCAAGAATGCCGCACTGACGAGAGCGGTTTGAAACCATTTCACAAATCCATACTCCTGTTATTTCGCATGGTTAATTAAAAAAGGGAGCGAATCACGCTCCCTTTATATCATGCTTTATCACCAAAAAGCGAAAACTGTTCTTTGGTAACAATGACTCAGCAATTATTCCGCAGTAGGTGCTGCATTTTCTTGTTGAGCCGCTTCTTCCGCTGGTTTCTCTACCGCTTCTTTCATGCTCAGACGAACACGGCCTTGACGGTCGATTTCCAGTACTTTCACTTGTACTTCTTGGCCTTCAGAAAGAACATCAGATACTTTTTCGATGCGCTTATCGGCAATTTGTGAAATATGGACTAAACCATCTTTACCTGGAAGTACCGTCACGAAAGCACCGAAATCAGCAAGACGAGCGACTTTACCTGTGTAGATTTTACCCACTTCAACTTCTGCGGTAATTTGTTCAATACGGCGAATGGCTTCTTTCGCTTGATCACCATCAGTTGCTGCAATCTTAATGGTACCGTCGTCTTCGATTTCAATGGTTGTACCCGTTTCTTCGGTCAGCATGCGGATAACCGCACCGCCTTTACCGATCACGTCTTTGATCTTTTCAGCGCTGATCTTCATCGTGTGAATACGAGGTGCAAATTCAGAGATATCATCACGAGCACCAGCAATCGCTTGATCCATCACAGAAAGAATATGCAAACGAGCCCCTTTCGCTTGGTTAAGCGCAATTTGCATGATCTCTTTGGTGATACCTTCAATCTTGATATCCATTTGCAGTGCAGTCACACCATTAGAGGTACCTGCAACTTTAAAGTCCATATCACCCAGGTGATCTTCATCACCTAGAATGTCAGAAAGTACGACAAAATCTTGCTCTTCTTTCACTAAGCCCATGGCAATACCTGCAACAGAGGCTTTAATTGGCACACCCGCATCCATCAGCGCAAGTGATGAACCACAAACCGAAGCCATGGAAGAAGAACCGTTTGACTCTGTAATTTCAGATACAACACGCACTGTGTATGGGAATTCATCAACCGATGGCATTACCGCCGCAATGCCACGCTTCGCTAAACGACCATGGCCAATTTCACGACGCTTCGGAGAACCAACAAATCCAGTTTCACCGACACAGTATGGAGGGAAGTTATAATGCAATAAGAAATGATCTTTCTTCTCACCGGTGAGTTCATCAATGATTTGAGCATCACGCTGAGTACCTAGCGTTGCAGTAACCAATGCCTGTGTTTCACCACGAGTAAAGAGTGCGCTACCGTGGGTACGAGGTAAAACCCCAGTACGCACATCCAGTGCACGAATCATGTCTTTTTCACGGCCATCGATACGTTTTTCACCGGCAATAATACGGCCACGTACCACTTTTTTCTCAAGAGAGCTCAGCATCTTCTTGATGTCCATAACATCAAGCGTGTCATCTTCTGCTAATAACGTATCAATCACATCAGACTTGATCTGACCCACTTGCTCATAACGCGCCATTTTTTCAGTAATTTGGTAAGCCTCAGTGAAACGAGCCTCAGCCAATAGCGCAATTTTTTCTTTCAGTGCGGTATTTTCTTCCGGAGCTTGCCATTCCCACGCTGGCGTTGCTACTTCAGCTGCAAACTCATTAATGGCATTAATCACCACTTGTTGTTGATCATGACCATAAACAACGGCAGCAAGCATTTCTTCTTCAGTCAGAATATCCGCTTCTGATTCCACCATCAGAACCGCACCTTCAGTACCAGCAACAACAAGATCAAGACGAGATTTATCTAGTTCTTTTGGACTTGGGTTTAACACCAATTGACCATCGATATGACCCACACGAGCAGAACCGATAGGGCCATTAAATGGAATACCAGAAATAGCCAAAGCGGCCGAAGTACCAATCATCGTAATGATATCAGGCTGAACATTCGGGTTAACAGAAACAACCGTGGCAATCACTTGAACTTCATTAGTAAAAGCATCTGGGAATAGCGGGCGAATTGGGCGGTCAATCAGACGAGCAATTAAAGTTTCGCTTTCAGAAGGGCGGCCTTCACGCTTAAAGAACCCTCCAGGGATTTTACCTGCTGCGTAAGTCCGCTCTTGGTAGTTCACGGTTAGTGGGAAAAAGTCTTGACCTTGTACCGCTTCTTTTTTACCTACAACGGAAACAAACACCGCGGTGTCATCCATTGTCGCCATCACAGCGGCGGTGGCCTGGCGTGCCATTACGCCAGTTTCTAAAGTAACGGTATGATTTCCATATTGGAATGTTTTTACTACTGGTTTTTCGAACATTGAGTTTTCCTTTTCTAGGGGGAACCTAGATAAATTAATCCACACTCAAAGCATTACCAATCGCGACTAGTAAAAAGAGATTCTATAACCCAAATCACTTTTTAATAGCCGCGACCTGCTGGCCGACTGGGGTGACTGTAATGCAGTGAGAGATAACAAAGCCAACACTGAATGTTGGACGGCGTGTAGTATAAACTACTTGAGTGGGGATATGCCAAATTTAGATAACAAAAAAGGGGCTAATGCCCCTTTTTTAAACAAACTGTACTATGCAGCCACTGATTAGCGACGTAGGCCTAGACGTTTGATTAGGTCTTGGTAGCGTCCTAGATCTTTACCTTTTAGGTAATCTAGAAGTTTACGACGGCTTGAAACCATGCGTAGCAGACCACGGCGGCTATGGTGATCGCCTTTGTGTTCTTTAAAGTGATCTTGTAAATGGTTGATAGAAGCAGTCAGTAGTGCTACTTGTACTTCTGGTGAACCAGTATCGCCTTCGCTACGTGCATATTCAGCAACGATTGCTGCTTTAGTTTCTGCATTCAGAGACATAATTCTCTCCTAAAGAGTTAAGTTAATCGTTGTGTCAGCCAATCTCTGATTCAGCCGACACGAGAAGCGCGAATTATAGTGAATAAAACCTATTCATACAAGCGCAAATATTGGCTTAGTGATTTTCAGCCTGAGGATAAACCACCAAACGTTTTGGTGCGATTTTCCCATCCGCATCAATGTGAGCAACACCGAGAAAACGTTTTTCGTCTCCCCCCGTCATTCGTACCATTCCTTCGCTTGGAGCACCAAATACTTGAACGGCCTGACCATGTTGCACCATATCCACCAATTCAGGAATCAGGTTTACTTCCGGTAAACTTTGTACTGCGGTATCCATTGGCAACAACAGTGCATCAAGTGATAAGTAGGGATCCCTTCCTTCTTGTTGAGCTTGTTCAACCAGTTGGCTAAGCTGTTCTAGTGTCACCATACTCTGCGCAGGGTAGTTCGCCACACCGATACGACGTAGCATCGTCACGTGCGCACCACACTCGAGCATTTCACCCAAATCATCAACAATGGTTCGGATATAAGTCCCTTTAGAACAATGTACTTCCAATTCCACTTCATCGCCTTCAAAACGGTGCAAAATAATCTCATAAACCTGTATTTTACGCGCTTCGCGTGGAACTTCGATACCTTGACGCGCATATTCGTAAAGCGGTCGACCTTGATATTTAAGCGCTGAAAACATCGAAGGCACTTGCTCCGTTT
Source organism: Vibrio cincinnatiensis (assembly GCF_022113815.1). GTDB lineage: Bacteria > Pseudomonadota > Gammaproteobacteria > Enterobacterales > Vibrionaceae > Vibrio > Vibrio cincinnatiensis_A. The sequence continues at coordinate 160,648 of NZ_SGOM01000007.1, read as the reverse complement.
CACCGCGAAAACACTCAACCTTAGCCAGTAAGGTTTCTCTATCAACTTGAACCGGACGCGTTTCAACGACGTCACCATCCGAGTCTGAAGTATTAGTCCGCTCTCCCAATTTAGCAATAACGCGATAACGTTTATCCGAATCAAGCAAAAACTGAGAAAACTTGGTCGCTTCACCAAGACAGATAGGCAACATCCCCGTTGCCAAAGGATCCAACGCGCCGGTATGACCCGCTTTTTCGGCAAAATAAAGTCGTTTCACCTTTTGCAAAATATCGTTTGAAGAAATGCCTGTCGCTTTATCCAGTAGTAATACGCCGTTTATTGGACGACCTTTACGACGACGTGCCATTACTCTTCGTCCTCTCGACCTGCATCTTGTTGGCGACGTTTATCTTGGTTGACCACTTCCGTCACTAAGTTAGACATCCGCATCCCTTCCACCAACGTATTATCGTAATGGAAACGAATCTCAGGAGTCAGACGTAAACGGATACGTTTGCCCAACATCATTCGAATGTGCACTTCATGTTCACGTAATGCTTTTAGACACGATTCAGGTGTCTGCTCACCCACACACAAAAAAGTGACGAACACTTTGGCATAGGCTAAATCACGAGAGACTTCAACATCCGAAATGGTAACCATACCTAACCGTGAGTCACGGACTTCACGCTGTAGGATCATGGCTAATTCTTTTTGTAACTGCTGAGCCACACGTTGAGTTCGGCTAAATTCTTTTGGCATATTTTTCTCACTAGTAGAAAGAATGGGGGGATGGTTTCCCAGCCCCCCATGGTGTATTCAACAACCTAACATTACCGTTAATGCAATTTTAGTTGCTAGTCGATGGTACGCTGGATTTCAACCGTTTCGAAGACTTCGATCTGGTCACCCACGCGTACGTCGTTATAATTCTTAACGCCGATACCACATTCGTAACCATTCTTCACTTCAGCAACGTCATCTTTAAATCGACGTAATGATTCAAGCTCACCTTCGTAAATAACAACGTTATCACGTAGTACGCGAATCGGGCTATGACGTTTAATCACGCCTTCTGTCACCATACAGCCAGCGATAGCGCCCAGTTTTGGCGATTTAAACACATCACGAACTTCAGCAAGACCAATGATTTCTTGTTTAAATTCAGGAGCAAGCATACCGCTCATCGCTTGTTTCACTTCATCAATCAATTGATAAATGATTGAGTAGTAACGTAAGTCGATGTTTTCAGCTTCGATCGTACGGCGAGCCGAAGCATCAGCACGAACGTTAAAGCCAACAACGATAGCATTGGAAGCTGCAGCCAGAACCACATCAGTTTCAGTAATCCCACCCACACCAGAACCAACGATGTTAACTTTCACTTCATCTGTTGACAGTTTTCTGAGTGAATCGGCAATCGCTTCCACTGAACCTTGTACGTCAGCTTTCAGTACTACGTTCAATTCAGCTACATCACCCGCAGCCATATTTGAGAACATGTTCTCAAGTTTAGATTTCTGCTGACGAGCCAGTTTCACTTCGCGGAATTTACCTTGACGATAGTTGGCCACTTCACGGGCTTTACGCTCATCACGAACAACTGTCGCTTCATCACCGGCAGAAGGTACGCCAGATAGACCAAGAATTTCAACAGGGATAGATGGTCCTGCATGGTCAACTTCATTACCGACTTCATCACGCATCGCACGAACACGGCCATACTCTTGACCGCACAGTACGATGTCACCTTTGTTTAAAGTACCAGACTGAACCAGTACCGTTGCCACAGGGCCACGGCCTTTATCTAGGCGAGACTCAATAACCACACCGGATGCCATGCCATCTTTAACCGCGGTCAGTTCTAGCACTTCAGCTTGTAGCAAGATTGCTTCTAATAAGCCATCAATATTCGTCCCTTGTTTCGCTGAAATGTGGACGAACATGTTCTCACCGCCCCACTCTTCAGGAATGATATCGTACTGAGCAAGCTCATTTTTCACGTTATCTGGGTTAGCCGCTTCTTTGTCAATCTTGTTCACAGCAACAATCAGAGGAACACCCGCCGCTTTCGCGTGTTGAATAGCTTCAACCGTTTGAGGCATAACCCCATCATCCGCAGCAACCACTAAGACAACGATATCTGTCGCTTGAGCACCACGAGCACGCATTGACGTAAATGCAGCGTGTCCAGGAGTATCCAAGAAGGTAATCATACCGCTTGGTGTTTCTACGTGGTAAGCACCAATGTGCTGAGTAATACCACCGGCTTCAGCATCAGCAACGTGAGTACGACGAATATAGTCCAGTGTTGACGTTTTACCGTGGTCAACGTGGCCCATGATAGTCACAACTGGAGCACGAGAGACTTCTTCAAACTTATTGTCACGATCAGACAGAATCGCTTCTTCTAGCTCGTTTTCTTTACGAAGAATGACTTTGTGACCCATCTCTTCCGCAACTAACTGAGCGGTTTCTTGGTCTATCACTTGGTTAATGGTCGCCATCGCGCCCATCTTCATCATCACTTTGATGACTTCCGTTGACTTCACAGACATCTTATTGGCTAATTCAGAAACCACGATCGTTTCACCAATAACAACATCGGATTTCGCAACAACTGCACTCTTATCAAAGCCATGTTGCATAGAGGTAGGTTTGTTGATGCGACCTTTACGGCCAGCTTTACCACCGCGAGGACGAGAATTACGCTCTTGTTTATCATCACGAGAAGACATTTTCGTCTTTTTCGCTTTCGCTGCACGACGAGCACCTTCTTCACGACGGTCTGCTTCATCTTCCGCTTCACGAGCATAATGTGAAGTGGTTAGATGGTAATCTGTATCTTCTTGCATAGCACCTGTTTTCTCTTCTTCAGCAGACCAACGCTCTTTATTTTTTTCGGCCAATTCGCGCGCTATTTCAAGCTGACGCTGACTTTCCTCTTCAGCCTTACGCTTCGCCTCTTCTTCCTGGCGACGTTTCAATTCCTCGGCCTCTTTTCGCGCTGCTTCTTGCTTTAATTTATCTTGTGCAGAACGCTCACGTTTCGCCTTCTGCTCTGGCGTATCACGTTTTGCATTTTCTTGTGCTTCACGTTTCGCCTTCTCTTGTGCTTCACGCTGGGCTTTTTCTTGCGCTTCGCGTGCTGCTTTCTCTTCAGCTTCACGTTTCAACGCTTCTTCTGCCTCACGTTTTGCATTTTCTTCCGCTTCACGCTTCGCTGCTTCTTCGGCTTCACGTTTCGCTTCATCTTCGATTGCACTGCGCTTAACATACGTCCGTTTTTTGCGCACTTCAACCTGAACATTCTTACTTTTACCGCCACCCGCATTTACACTCAGTGTACTACGGGTTTTACGCTGGAGTGTTAAGCGAGTCGGTTCAGAACCATCACCATGTTCTTTACGTAAATGAGCAAGAAGCTTTTGCTTCTCATCTTCAGTCACGCTATCTGAACTCGCTTTTGTCATACCAGCATCAGCAAGTTGTTCTAATAAGCGGTCAACTGGCGTACCAATTTCTTCACTCAGTGCTCTAACTGTAAGTTGTGTCATGCCGCTTCCTCCCCTTGCTGAAACTTATGCGTCTTCGCCAAACCAACAAATGTTGCGAGCCGCCATAATCAATTCGCCCGCACGTTCTTCGGTTAGGCCTTCAATACCTTCGAGATCGTCGATGCCTTGGTCTGCGAGATCTTCCAGTGTTGCCACTCCCTTCGCTGCCAATTTGAATGCCATTTCACGCTCTAAACCTTGCAGAGATAATAGATCATCTGCAGGCTCAAGCCCTTCAAATGATTCTTCTTGGGCTAGAGCGATGGTGGTTAAAGCATCTTTTGCACGAGTTCGTAATTCTTCGATGAGATCTTCATCTAATCCATCAATTTCCAGTAACTCGTTAACTGGGACGTAAGCTATCTCTTCTAACGTAGAGAAGCCTTCTTCTACTAACATTTCAGCAAAATCTTGCTCAATATCGAGATACTTCATGAAGTTTTCGATTGAAGCCATAGACTCTTCTTGATGTTTTTTCTGTAAATCTGCAACCGTCATTACGTTCAGTTCCCAACCTGTTAGCTGAGAAGCAAGACGTACGTTCTGCCCGTTACGACCAATCGCTTGAGCAAGGTTATCGGCTTCAACCGCAATATCCATAGCATGGGCATCTTCGTCAACAATGATCGATGCAACATCCGCCGGTGCCATTGCGTTGATAACAAATTGAGCAGGGTTATCATCCCAAAGCACAATATCAATACGCTCACCGCCCAGTTCACCAGATACAGCTTGAACGCGAGCGCCACGCATACCGACACAAGCACCAACTGGGTCGATACGTTTGTCGTTTGTTTTCACCGCAATTTTCGCACGCGAACCGGGATCACGCGCCGCACCTTTCAGTTCAATAAGCTCTTCGCCAATCTCAGGCACTTCCACGCGGAAGAGTTCTGCCAGCATTTCAGGCTTAGAACGAGTGATAAATAGTTGGAAACCACGCGCTTCAGGGGCAACTTTGTAAAGTAACCCACGAACACGGTCACCCGAACGGAAGTTCTCACGTGGTAGTTGGTCTTCACGCAAAATGACCGCTTCCGCATTATTACCTAAATCAAGGATAACGGTGTCACGATTAACTTTTTTTACTACTCCCGTCACCAGTTCACCTTCATTATCGATGAACTGCTCTACGATTTGTGCGCGTTCTGCTTCACGAACTTTCTGTACGATAACTTGTTTCGCCGTTTGAGTTGTGATCCGGTCAAAGGTTACAGACTCAATTTGATCTTCAATGTAGTCGCCCAATTTTACCGTTTCATCATCATAACTTGCCGCATCAAAAGAGATTTCTTTTGTTGGGTTTTCAACTTCGTCAACCACTAACCAACGGCGAAAAGTTTCAAATTCACCCGTTTTACGGTCGATAGCAACACGAACATCAATTTCAATTTCATGTTTTTTCTTGGTTGATGTCGCCAGCGCAACTTCTAACGCTTCAAAAATACGCTCACGAGGGACCGCTTTCTCATTCGAAACCGCCTCAACAACCGCTAAAATTTCTTTACTCATGTTATAGCCTCTTAAGCTCTTTTCTCTAGCAGAACTAAAATTTAGGGATAAGGTTAGCTTTGGCAATGTTGCTGAGAGCGAAATGCTCTTCTTGACCATCAACCATTATATGGATTGTTTCACCTTCTGTAGCGTGAATTTGTCCTTTCCATTTACGACGGTTGCCCACCGCCATTTTTAAAACAATGCTGACCTCGTGACCAATAAACTGCTCATAATGTGCTGCTTTAAAGAGTGGTCTTTCTAAGCCAGGGGATGAAACTTCAAGGTTATAAGCAACCGTAATTGGATCTTCAACATCCAATACAGCACTCACTTGATGACTCACTTCTGCACAGTCATCGACGGTAATGCCGTTTTCATGATCAATGTAGATACGTAATGTTGAATGCTCACCAGCACGTACGAACTCTAATCCAACTAGCTCATAACCTGATGCCACAACTGGAGCTTCAAGCATTTCAGTAAGTTGTCTTTCTAAACCTGTCATTTAAACCACTCCAGAAACAAAAAAAGGGCATAGAGCCCAATTTAAATTCCAAGCAAGCACCTGAATTTACGTAATGAAATTCAGATAACAAAAAACCCCGATAGTCGGGTTTTTTTGTTGCTGGACCCAGATAAATTGAGAATTCCTTCTCAATTGCAGTGAGGTTGACACTGCCAAACTTGCATCCATAGCGACGATAGCTAAATGGTTGCGGGGGCCGGATTTGAACCGACGACCTTCGGGTTATGAGCCCGACGAGCTACCAAGCTGCTCCACCCCGCGTCCGACTTGTAAGCAATTATACGCTTTACAAGGTATGATTTACAAGTTTGTAAATAATGGTGCCGAGAGAGGGACTCGAACCCTCACACCTAAGGCGCTAGCACCTCATGCTAGTGTGTCTACCAATTTCACCATCTCGGCATAACCTGAACTTACCTTAACGATAAGTTATTGAGGAATTTCATCACCAGATTTGGCAGGAACTTCACTCACTGTATCATTAGCTTGCTCAACAACCTGACCTTGCAATGGGTCAACCCATTGAGATTCAGTCTTGTGAGTAGACATATTGCCTAACACTAAGCTAATAACAAAAAATACTGTTGCAAAAATTGCAGTCATTCGGGTTAGGAAACTACCTGAGCCGCTCGCGCCAAACACTGTGTTTGAAGCACCAGCACCGAAAGAGGCTCCCATATCTGCGCCTTTACCTTGCTGAATCAATACGAGGCCAATTATACCAACCGCTGCCAACAGGTAAATCACAAGTAGAACGCTAAACATGACTTCCACCTATGTTCCAAATTGTTGAGCCAGCGCCGTTCAATCATTCGACTTAAACAAGGCTAGCGACCTCCTCACTGAAGGCGGACGCAATACTAACGAATGCGAGTTTCGCTGACAAGAGGTATTTATTAAAAAATCCTTTTTTATCAATCAAACGGTCAAAAAAGGCTCAAAGTTTCCTTAAAAGAGAAAAATCCCCCATCACGGTCAATCTGTTGATGGGGTAAATTTATATTAACAGTTCGCTTTTACTGCTTCTGCAATATGTAGTGCAGAAGATTGTACCAATTCAGCGTCCTCGCCTTCCACCATCACGCGGATAAGGGGTTCAGTTCCAGATTTACGCAGTAAGACCCGCCCCTTGTCCCCGAGTTGAGACTCAACGTCTTTTACCGCATTAAGCACGGCACCAGATTCAAGTGGATTACTATCTCCGTTAAAACGTACATTTTCAAGAACTTGAGGATACAGTGTCATGCCTTGTGCCAAGTCATGTAATGACATGTCACTGCCAACCACAGAAGCAAGAACTTGTAAGGCTGCCACAATGGCATCCCCTGTTGTCACTTTATCTAGTAAAATGACATGGCCTGAATTCTCTGCGCCGATTTTCCACCCTTTTTCCAGTAGTTTTTCCATTACATAGCGATCGCCAACTGCGGCGCGCAAAAAAGGAATCCCTAATTGTTTGAGGCCATTTTCCATGCCAAGGTTAGTCATTAAGGTACCAACAACCCCACCTTTTAACTCTCCTCGCCGCAATGCATCTCGTGCAATGATATAAGCAATTTGGTCACCATCAATTTTATAGCCTAAATGATCAACCATGATGATTCGGTCACCATCACCATCAAAAGCAAGCCCAAGGTCGGCTTGTTCTTCTACCACCCGTTTTTGTAAAGCTCGAATATCGGTAGCGCCCACTTGATCATTGATATTTAGACCATTCGGTTCCGTCCCCATGGGAATGACATCCGCACCTAATTCTTTAAATACGTTCGGGGCGATGTGGTAAGTGGCACCATGTGCGCAATCCACCACGATTTTTAAGCCAGCAAGGCTTAATTCGGATGGGAAGGTGCTTTTACAAAATTCAATATAGCGTCCAGCTGCATCAACTAAACGCGTCGCTTTACCTAACTCGGCTGATTCCACGCATTCAAGTGGTTTATCCAATTCAGCCTCAATGGCCAGCTCCAATTCATCGGGTAACTTCGTCCCCGCTGAAGAGAAAAACTTAATGCCATTATCATAATAAGGGTTATGTGAAGCAGAAATAACGATTCCCGCTTCTGCACGAAAAGTCTGGGTTAAATAAGCAACCGCAGGAGTAGGCATTGGCCCAGTAAAAATCGCTTTTAAACCTGCCGCAGCGAGCCCTGCTTCTAGCGCTGACTCAAGCATATAGCCAGAAATTCGCGTATCTTTACCGATAATAACTTTTTTTGTGCCCTGTTGTGCTAGCACACGCCCCGCCGCCCAGCCAAGCTTTAATACAAAATCTGGAGTAATTGGATATTGTCCAACCTTACCTCGCACCCCGTCAGTACCAAAATAACGTCGTGTCTCAGACATGATAATTCCTTATTGTTTTTGTTTATTTTTATTCACCATTTGCAATATTGCCATGGCTTCTATCGTCTGCTCAACATCATGGACCCGCAGAATTTGAGCTCCTTTTGTTGCCGCAATCGTTGCGCAAGTCACACTAGCGACCATGCACTCCGCGGGAGTTTTATCAAGCAATTTAAAAATCATAGATTTGCGTGACATTCCGGCAAGAATGGGTAAACCAAAATGGTGAAATTTTTCTAAATTCGCCAGCAAATGATAGTTGTGTTCGAGAGATTTACCAAAACCAAAACCGGGATCAAGAATAATATTTTGTTGCTTGATGCCGGCTTGTACGCAGGCCTCAATACGCTCAGACAGAAAGTCATCCACCTCTTTGAGTACATCATCATAGCGAGGAGAGTTCTGCATCGTACGAGGCTCTCCTTTCATATGCATAATACAGACAGGGAGATTAGCTTGTGCAGCAACCTGCAATGCTCCGGGTTCCTGCAATGCTCGCACATCATTGATAAGATCAGCGCCAGCTTCCACCGCTTGGCGCATGACTTCTGGTTTACTGGTATCAATAGAAATCCAAACATTTGGATAGTTGGCCCGAATAATTTTAATCAGTGGGATCACCCGTTCCAATTCTTCAGTAAGAGAAACATCTGGTGCTCCAGGTCGAGTCGATTCACCACCGATATCAATAATATCGACCCCTGCAGCAATCATTTGTTCAGCCCGCGCAAAGGCATCATTTAAATATGAGTAGCACCCACCATCTGAAAAAGAATCTGGGGTGGTATTTAATATCCCCATGATCTGAGGACGATGTAAAGAAAGCTGTTTAGTGTCAGTTCGAATGTCCATAATTCCCTGAATATCTACAGTCACAACAATAGGTAATATAAGAAGTAAATTTAGGCTTGAAACAGAAAACCCCGAACAAGTCGGGGTTTGATTAGCACAATGATTTTATTCTGCGTCTTTTTTCTCTGAAGAGGTGGACTCATTCTCAACCTGTTCTTCTGACACTGAATCTACCGGTTGTTTTTCTACATCGGGTTTATCATCATCAGAGGGTTCGGGTTGAGTAGGTTTGCTTTGATCCCCCCACCCTGCAGGTTCACGAATCACGGACTTACGCTCCATAAGATCGTCAATTTGACCAGCATCAATCGTTTCATATTTCATTAATGCATCTTTCATCGCATGCATAATATCCATGTTATCCAGCAAGATTTGACGAGTTCGCTCATAGTTACGATCAATAATCTTACGAATTTCATCATCAATCAGCTTCGCTGTGTCATCAGACATATGCTTCGTTTGCGTTACGCTTCGACCAAGAAATACTTCACCTTCATCTTCGGCATACAGCATAGGACCTAACTTCTCAGAGAAGCCCCACTGAGTAACCATTTTCCGCGCAATTTCAGTCGCTCGTTCAATATCATTTGACGCACCTGTTGATACTTTTTCAGGTCCGTAAATCAGCTCTTCAGCCAGACGGCCACCATATAGGCTGGAAATCATGGACTCAAGATGTTGCTTAGACATACTCACCCGGTCTTGTTCTGGTAAGTACATCGTTACCCCTAACGCTCGACCACGAGGGATGATTGAAACTTTATACACGGGATCATGCTCAGGAACCAAGCGACCAACAATCGCGTGCCCTGCTTCATGATAAGCAGTCGAGGCTTTTGTCTCTTCAGACATAACCATTGAGCGACGTTCTGCACCCATCATGATTTTGTCTTTCGCCAGTTCAAACTCAACCATAGAAACGTTGCGTTTATTGCCACGAGCAGCAAACAGCGCAGCCTCGTTAACTAAGTTAGCTAAGTCAGCACCAGAAAACCCAGGTGTACCACGAGCAATCAGTGAAGGTTCAACATCCCCTGCAAGCGGTACTTTACGCATATGAACTTTAAGAATTTGTTCACGACCACGAACATCCGGCAAGCCTACCACCACTTGGCGGTCAAAACGCCCTGGACGAAGTAATGCAGGGTCAAGCACATCAGGACGGTTGGTTGCTGCAATCACAATGACGCCTTCATTCCCTTCAAAACCATCCATCTCAACCAACATTTGGTTCAGCGTCTGTTCTCGCTCATCATGCCCACCACCGACACCAGCGCCGCGTTGGCGACCAACCGCATCGATTTCATCGATAAAGATGATACAAGGTGAGGCTTTTTTGGCTTGCTCGAACATGTCACGGACACGAGATGCACCAACACCAACGAACATTTCCACAAAGTCTGAACCTGAGATAGTGAAAAATGGCACCTTAGCTTCACCAGCAATCGCTTTGGCTAATAAGGTTTTACCTGTACCCGGAGGGCCGACCATAAGTACGCCAGTGGGAATTTTCCCTCCCAGCTTTTGAAAACGACTGGGATCACGCAAATAATCCACCAATTCTTTGACATCTTCTTTAGCTTCATCGCAGCCAGCAACATCACCGAAATTGGTTTTAATCTGTTCTTCACTCATCATGCGGGCTTTGCTTTTCCCAAAGGACATCGCCCCTTTACCACCGCCACCTTGCATCTGACGCATGAAAAATATCCATACCCCAATAAGCAAAATCATAGGGAACCAAGAGATAAAAATCGTTCCGAGTAAACTTTGTTCTTCTGGTGGTGTGCCTTGTACTTTGACATTCTGATTAATCAGATCATCAAGTACTTTCTCATCATAGACCGGCATGTAAGTAACAAAGCGATTATTACTACCACGGCGGGTAAAAGTAATTTCGCTGTTTTTGAATTGAGCTTCTTGAATTTGGCCTTGGCCAACTTCCTGTACAAATGTGGTGTAATCGACGGTTCTTCCATTACTGTCACCAGGGCCAAAGCTCTGGAAAACAGACATCAGCACAACGGCGATCACCAGCCACAGTATTAAATTTTTTGCCATATCACTCAAGGTGTAAGCCTCGCGATAACTAGTTGTAATTAAAGGTAGGGTACTACAGTTTTTTCACCGTAGCTATAGTGTAAACATTCTCGTTTCAGGCCAAATAGTTAGCCTTTGTAACCAGTCGCAACAATGTAAACTTCACGAGAGCGCGCTCTTGATGAGTCTGGTTTGCGAATTTTGACCGCCTTAAATAGGTGACGTACCTCTTGTACGTACTGATCAAATCCTTCACCTTGAAACACTTTGACTACAAAACTACCATCTGGAGCAAGAACTTGTCGACACATATCTAAAGCTAATTCGACCAAATACATAGCTCGCGGCTGATCCACCGATAAATTTCCAGCCATATTAGGGGCCATATCAGACATGACCACATCCACCATATCGGGTTGAATTCGCTCTAACAAGGCTTCTAGCACGCTTTCTTCACGGAAATCACCTTGTAAAAAAGCAACGCCCGCAATGGAGTCCATCGGCAAAATATCACAAGCAATCACTTGGCCTTGCTCACCAACGATTCCCGCTGCATATTGTGACCACCCACCAGGAGCAGCCCCTAAATCAACAACGGTCATCCCAGACTTAAGTAATTTGTCTTTATTTTGAATTTCTTCTAATTTAAAGATAGCTCGTGAACGATAACCTTTTTTCTTCGCTTCATTCACATACTTATCGTCAAAATGTTCTTTCAACCAGCGGCCAGAGCTCGCTGAATGCTTCTGTTTACTCATTCGATTCCTAACTAAAGCCGTCTCTATCAGAGAAAGTCGGGTAGAAAATATAGTCTTCCTGGATAGATGGCGTTAAAATGGTGGTTTTCAACCCTATAGTAAATAAATTTGGTCGCGTAATGAACCTAAGCAACAAACAAAAGCAGCACTTAAAAGGCTTGGCACACCATTTAAATCCGGTTGTGCTAATGGGCGCCAATGGCCTCACTGAAGCTGTTTTGGCGGAAATCGAAATTGCGCTTAACCACCATGAACTGATTAAGGTGAAGGTGGTATCAGAAGACCGTGATACGAAACAATTGATTGTTGATGCAATTGTTCGTGAAACGGGTGCAGAAAAAGTCCAACTTATTGGTAAAGTTGTGGTCCTTTATCGCCCATCTGAGCAGCGTAAAATCGAATTACCACGCAAATAATCTGCTAGTGTTAGATTACAAAAAGGTCGCTTGTTGCGACCTTTTTATTTAATCATCCATTACACTTTTTGATGAATTATAGGTATTCAACCCGATCAATCTCAAACAATTTTTCACCGCCTGGAGTACTGATCGAAACTTCATCCCCTTCACTTTTACCGATTAGACCACGTGCAATTGGGGAACTGACTGAAATTCGTCCAGATTTAATTTCAGCTTCATCATCACCCACAATTTGGTAACGCTTTTCTTCCTCAGTATCCACATCGATCAAGGTCACGGTTGAACCAAAAATGACTTTACCCGTATTTTCCATCTTAGCGACATCAATAACTTGAGCCACTGAGAGCTTATATTCAATATCACGAATTTGAGCTTCACAAATGCCTTGCTCTTCTCGTGCAGCATGATATTCCGCATTTTCTTTTAAATCCCCCAACTCACGCGCTTCCGCGATCGCTTGAGAAATTTGAGGGCGCAATTTCAATAACCGCTCGAGTTCGTCACGCAGCAATTTTTCACCACGGACGGTCATAGGAACTTTTTCCATAATTACCTCTATGCCAAAGTTATCTTTGGACAATACAAAACCACCCAACCCAATATAGGCTAGGTAGTGATTGATGAATGCATTGTCTACTAGTGTAAACAAACATGGTGATGAAATCATCCAAATTCAAGTATTGCGATCAGAATTTGAGATTCATTATGAACTTATTGATTTTGCGTGATCTTGTGCACACTTAGATTGTAGGAAAAATAGCCTAATAAAGTAAAAAAAACTAAATAATTCATTTTTTTTACTGATCAGATCAGTGTTAAAAAAACCAGAAAAATCGTTTAAAATCAAATTCTTGATATTTTTTTTATCACAATAAAACAGTGTTCATAAGCGATATTTATATCATTTTACTAACTCACCGGGGAACTTTGCAGTTACAAATGAAACCACGAAAATGAATGCTTCGCTTGCAAATACATCATTTCGACAAAGCAAACAGATGCATTTTACTATTCGTAACTCAAGTACCACGGTTTCCCCTGGTGGCTACTTGCAGACAATAATGATTTATGGACAGTAAATTAGGATTTAATAAGATGAACAAAACTCTGATCGCTTTAGCAGTTTCAGCTGCAGCAGTGGCAGCTGGCGCAAATGCTGGTGAAATTTATAATCAAGATGGTACTTCGCTTGCTCTTGGCGGCCGTGCAGAAGCACGTCTATCTCTAAAAGATGGTAAAGCTGAGGATAAAACTCGCGTACGTATTAACGTACTGGGTAAAACTCAAATCAACGATAGCCTATATGGTGTTGGTTTCTATGAAGGTGAGTTTACGACTTCTGATGAAGGTCAAGATGTAGACTCAGACAGTAGTGATTTAACCAACCGTTATGCCTATGCGGGAATTGGTGGTGACTTTGGTGAAGTGACTTACGGTAAAAATGATGGTGCACTAGGCGTTATCACTGATTTTACCGATATCATGGCTTACCACGGTAACTCAGCAGCAGATAAATTAACCGTTGCAGACCGTGCAGACAATATGGTTTCTTACTCTGGTCAATTTGATGACTTAGCAGTCAAAGCCAGCTACCGTTTTGCTGACCGTCAAGATAAAGACGCTCAAGGTAATAAGACAGATACGTTCTACGATAACAACGAAGATGGCTACTCATTATCAGCTATCTATGCATTTGCTGACACAGGCTTTAAAGTCGGTGCTGGTTATGCCGATCAAGATGAAGCCAATGAATATATGCTAGCGGCTTCTTATGCGGTGTCTGATTTCTACTTTGCTGGTGTCTTTACTGACGGTGAAAAAGCAAAACATGACGCAGACTATACTGGCTATGAATTTGCAGCAGCGTACACACTAAACCAAACTGTGTTTACTCTGACTTACAATAACGCTGAAACGAATAAAGAAACCTCTGCTGATAACCTAGCGGTTGATGCAACTTACTTCTTTAAACCAAACTTCCGCGCTTATGTCTCTTATAACTTTAATATGATTGATAAAGACGACAAGATTGGTGTAATCGGTGGAACCGGTACAGCAACTAAAGCACAAGCTGAAGACGAACTAGCACTAGGCCTACGTTACGACTTCTAATTCGCTTATTTGTGAATGATATGCTCTCAAACGCCTGCAACTCGCAGGCGTTTTATTCTCTGGTATACTCTCTTTATTATTTGCTTCACAACTGATGGGTGTATGCGTTTTTTTCTCTCTTTGAGTTTTTTTTGGCTCTCAACTCTTAACCTCTCTTATGCTCATACCGCGCCAAACCCAAGTGGTTTATCATGGTTACCCAGTGGGATTCGTAGTGGATTAGTGATTCAAACACTGACTGAAGCAAAACCAGCCTTCCAACACAAAACCGGGGACTATTTTCCCCCAGCCAGTACCTTAAAAGTGATTACCGCCCTCGCCAGTCAGCTTGAGCTGGGTGAGCAGTTTTCCTTTGAAACGCAACTACGTAGCAATAATCAAGATGCAGCTTTAATTTTTTCCGGTGATCCCACCTTAACCACTGAACATATCAAAACCTTATTACTTCGCTATAAACAACAAAATGGTACGCGAATTCGTGGCGACCTTTGGTTAAATAACCAGCATTTTACGGGGTATCCACGCGCCGTTGGCTGGCCTTGGGATAGCCTTGGTGTTTGCTATAGCGCCCCAGTGAGTGCGATTAATTTAGATGGTAACTGCGTTCAAGCCTCTATTTATACACAAAATGATGGAGCAACCCGTGTCTATGTCCCGCCACACTACTCTATTGATGTGGAAAGTGATGCACGCAGTGTGACTCAAGCGCAGAAGCAAGCTCAACATTGTGATTTAGAGTTAATAGCAAGTCATGATAACCACTACCAGCTCTCGGGCTGCCTCGCTCAGCGTAGCCAGCCTCTTCCACTTAAATTTGCTATACAAAACACCGAATTGTATGCACAACGCGTAATAAGGCAGTTGATCAACCAATTAGAAATGACGTTAGATGGAGAAATAAAAGTAGGAGCCCCCGACAGTCAGCAGTGGAATAAAATAGCCACTCATCATTCTGAACGCTTACCTCAACTGCTCACAACGATGCTGCAAGATTCGGATAACCTGATTGCTGATGCGCTGTTCAAGACATTAGGTCAGAAATTTTTTCTGCAACCCGGTAGCTTCAATAATGGTAGCGAAGCGCTCAAACAAATTATTTTTGCCCGCACTGGTATTGATCTCAATGATGCTCAAATTGTTGATGGTTCCGGATTATCAAGAAATAACCGTATACGCCTAGAATCAATGCGACAAATTCTTTACTACCTTTGGCAGCATGATAGCGAATTAAACTTAATTCGGTCGCTGGCAACGGCTGGAGAGAACGGTACGCTACGCTATCGACGTAGTATGCGAAATGAAAATATCCGTGGGCGATTAAAAGCCAAAAGTGGCTCACTGTATGGGACTCATAATATGGTTGGCTTTTCTCTCGATAACACGGGTCAGCCTCAAGCGCTTTTTGTCCAATTTATTACCGACTATTTTCCAGCCCAATCCGATCCTAAAAAACCGATCGAAGCTCCCATCACTCGATTTGAGCAACAGTTCTACCAAATGATTTTAAATATTCATGACTGAGGCTGATAAACAAAAAGCGCATTCATGCGCTTTTTGTTGCTATCAATCACATATTATTCGAGAGTAACCCGAGCAAACTTGCGTTTACCGACTTGGTAGACATAAGTGCCCGCTTCAGGTACCCATTTTGCATCTTCAAGTTTTTCACCATCTTGCTTAGCCGCACCTTGTTTTACCATGCGCATCGCATCAGACGTTGAAGCGACTAATCCCGCATCTTTCAATAAGTTGGCAATAGCAATGCCCTGTGCAAAAGTAAACTCTGGCATTTCATCAGGCAGTGCGCCTTTTTGAAAGCGATTAATGAATTCCTGCTCAGCCGCATCCGCATCTGCATCCGTGTGGAAACGAGCAATGATTTCTTTCGCTAATAAAATTTTGATGTCTCTAGGGTTTTTACCCTGCGCTACATCAACTTTAAACTGTTCAAGTTCAGCTAATGGACGGAAAGAAAGCAATTCATAGTAACTCCACATCAAATCATCTGAAATAGACATGATCTTCCCAAACATTTCGCTCGGCGAATCACTGATACCGATATAATTATTGGCTGATTTAGACATTTTTTTCTCACCATCTAAACCGACCAATAAAGGCATCATCAGAACAACTTGAGGCTTCTGTCCATTGGCTTTTTGTAATTCACGTCCCATCAGCAAGTTAAATTTCTGATCGGTTCCACCCAACTCGACATCGGTTTCCATCGCCACTGAATCATAGCCTTGTAATAAAGGATACATGAACTCATGAATCGCTATCGGCTGGCCACCAGCATAGCGCTTTTTAAAGTCGTCACGCTCCAACATTCGGGCAACAGTTTGATTCGCAGCTAAACGGATCATGCCTTCTGCACCCAATTCAGACAGCCATTCAGAGTTAAACTGAATCTTCGTTTTCGCCGGATCCAAAATTTTGAACACTTGCTGTTTATACGTTTCTGCATTACGCAGTACATCTTCTCGCGTCAAAGGAGGGCGAGTGGTATTTTTTCCCGTTGGATCACCGACCATACCGGTAAAATCACCAATCAAGAAAGTAACATCATGGCCTAAATCTTGGAAAGTGCGTAACTTGTTAAGAATCACAGTATGGCCTAAATGAATATCTGGCGCTGTTGGATCCGCTCCTAACTTGATACGTAGAGGACGACCTTCTTTTAGTTTTGCCACTAATTCTTCTTCTGGAATTAGCTCTTCAACACCACGCTTAATCTCAGCTAAAGCAGCTTCAATACTCGCCATTCTTGTTCACTCCCACAGATTTGGCAAAAATTTAATAGTTCGACATCTTACTTGAATAGCGATGACTTTTGAAACCAGTTAGACTAACCAACTGGCGATTTTATTATTAATTATTGAACGAACACGAGTATGCTAGCAATTTTTGCTCGTCTTCCCTGGGTTCATCGGGCATTTATTGCCTTTTTTAGCGCACTGATTGTGATTGCACTATTTTTTCTCCCAGATCCGGAAGCATTGAGAACACAACCCGAACGTCTGCAAGTCGGTCAACATTATCCTTTAACGATTAACCGTGAAGCTTTATCTCCTGGTCGCACCATTTTGCCATCAGCTTTACTACGTTGGGAAACTTATCATGTGAATGCTGGAGAAAGTGCCGCTATACTTTTTCAGCGCATTGGTTTGTCCTCCCGTCTTTTATATGAGCTAACCTCTAGCAATCAGACGATCAACCAGCAACTTAGCCGATTACTCCCCGGTGATGAGTTACAATTTGGTTTTGATGAAAACAATCAATTAATTCAACTTAAACGTCGAATTAGTGCCTATGAAACGTTTGATATCACGCGTACAGCATCGGGTTTTTCATCCAAAATCGATAAAAAAGAAGTGTTTTATCAGTACAACTATGCACAAGCTGAAATTCACTCAAACTTCTGGAATGCGGGAAATGCAGCAGGGCTAACGGCTAACCAAATTATGGAGTTAGCGGGTATTTTTGGTTGGGATATCGATTTTGCTTTAGATATTCGAGCTGGGGATACGTTTCAATTATTGTTTCAAGAAAAGGTGGTTGAGGGGGAAGTGATTGGACGCGGTAACATTATCGCTGCCACATTTACTAACCAAGGAACGACATTTACTGCAATTTTAGATGATCACACGGGTCAATATTTTGATGAGAATGGACGAGCAATGAAAAAAGCTTTTCTACGTTCTCCTCTTGATTTTCGTCGAGTCTCTTCTAATTTTAATCCTCGTCGTCTTCATCCGGTGACCGGACAATTAAAAGCCCACCGAGGGACCGATTATGTTGCTCCAGTAGGAACCCCTATTTGGGCAGCCGGCGATGGTGTGGTCGAAAAGTCGAGTTATAACCAATTTAACGGTAACTATGTATTTATTCGTCACAGCAATACTTACCTCACCAAATACCTGCATTTAACTCGCCGAACGGTCAAAACAGGGCAAAGAGTTAAACAAGGGCAAGTGATTGGTACATTAGGGGGAACAGGGCGGGTAACGGGCCCTCATTTACACTATGAGTTTTTGGTTCATGGCGTTCATAAAGACGCTCGAACCGTTGATTTGCCTCAAGCAAAGTCATTAACAGGGAAAAGCCGAGAAACCTTTATTGCCAATGCAAAAATTCGTTTAAATACACTTTCTCGTTATAGCCAACTGCTGTACGCCACCCCCTAGTACGCAATATGAAAAAAGCCCTTGTAAAAACATCAAGGGCTTTGGAATTAGTGAACTTGAAAAATACAGAAGATTACACGCTAAAAGATGCACCACAACCGCAAGTTGTGGTTGCATTCGGGTTGTTAACAAAAAAGCGTGAACCTTCCAAACCCTCGGTATAATCAACCACACCACCAATTAAGTACTGTAGACTCATCGGGTCAACTACGAGTGTAACCCCACTATTTTCTATGGTGGTATCGCCTTCATTGACATTTTCATCAAAGGTAAAGCCATACTGGAAGCCACTACAACCACCTCCGGTAATGTAAACACGTAACTTTAGCTCTGGATTTTCTTCTTCGGCAATTAAAGCGCGCACACGTGTTGCTGCGGCATCCGAGAAGGATAATGGGATATTGACTTCGCTCACAACGACCTCTCTCATTCGTGTCATACTCATCTGCGATCTATGAGCATCATTATTTTTCTGTTAGCAAGATTATCCAATACCTGACTTATTCGTTCAAGTATTAGCCGCAACTCTAATGAAATCATCCGTTGCTCCCAGTATACGAAGGTTAACCGATAAGTTTTATCTTTATTTGACTCAATATATCTTCCCACTTTTTATCTCATGTCTACAGAAGTATAAAAAGCACGATTCTCGTCACCATTGACCTTTAGGTTCAGTATCGAGTCTCAGAAATAAGGGAAATGATTTCACCTATCGCTTCATCAGCGTACAATGCACAGCGCAATAGGTCGAGCAATCATAAAGAGGAAGTATCAATGACCAAATCAGAAGATCTTTATCAAAAGGCACAAACAAAAATTCCGGGAGGGGTCAACTCCCCCGTTCGAGCATTCAGCGGTGTCGGAGGCTCCCCAATTTTTATTGACCGTGCCGATGGAGCTCTGATTTTTGATGCCGATGGAAAAGCCTACATTGATTATGTCGGTTCATGGGGGCCAATGATTCTTGGCCATAATCATGCAGTGATCAGAGAAGCGGTGATCGATGCGGCGCAGCGAGGCTTAAGTTTTGGCGCGCCAACGGAAATGGAAATTGCCATGGCCGAGCTCGTTTCTGAGCTGGTTCCATCAATGGAACAACTACGGATGGTTAACTCTGGCACTGAAGCCACGATGAGTGCTATTCGCCTCGCTCGTGGTTATACCGGCCGAGATAAAATCATCAAATTTGAAGGTTGCTACCACGGACATGCAGACAGTTTATTGGTTAAAGCAGGATCAGGCGCACTGACCCTAGGGCAACCGAGTTCGCCAGGCGTTCCCGCTGATTTTGCTAAATACACCTTAACGGCACGTTTTAATGATTTAGATTCCGTCCGTAAGCTGTTTGCGGCCAATCCAGGAGAAATCGCCTGTATTATCGTAGAGCCTGTTGCTGGTAATATGAACTGTATTCCACCGGTTGCGGGGTTCCATGAAGGGCTACGTGAGATTTGTGATCAAGAAGGAGCTCTGCTGATTTTTGATGAAGTCATGACAGGCTTTCGAGTCGCACTCGGTGGTGCACAGGCCCACTACAATATAAAACCTGATCTGACAACGTTAGGTAAAGTCATTGGCGGTGGAATGCCGGTTGGTGCCTTTGGTGGCCGCAAAGAAGTGATGCAATACATTGCACCAACAGGTCCAGTTTACCAAGCAGGAACCTTATCGGGTAACCCTATCGCAATGGCTGCCGGGCATGCTTGCCTCTCACTGTTGAAAGAAGAAGGCAATGAAAAACGCTTAGCTTCAAAAACCAAACAATTGGCACAAGGGTTTAAAACATTAGCAGATAAACATGGCATTCCTTTGATTGTGAACCAAGTTGGTGGCATGTTTGGCTTCTTCTTTACCGAGCAACCCCAAGTCACGTGCTATGAAGACGTTGCCAAATGTGATGTGGAACGTTTCAAACGGTTCTTCCATTTGATGCTGGGCTACGGTGTCTATCTAGCCCCTTCTGCATTTGAAGCCAGCTTTACCTCTTTAGCGCACGGTAGCAAAGAAATTGAAGCGACATTAGAAGCCGCTGATCGTAGCTTTGCTCAACTTGCTCAAGAAAATTAAACTTTAAATACGAAAAAGGCTGCATTGCAGCCTTTTTTCAGCATCATTATTACTGCCAATACATCAGTACTAAGACCACCAGAATACCCAGAACAATCATCAACCACGGTAGCCGTTGAAAGAAAGATTTTTTGGATTCGCAGCAAGACTCTTTATCACAACATCCCATTTTTTATCTCCCCATTGCCCGTTTTCTCAATTACGGTCATTATATACCCACAGAAGTCAAAGCGGCAGATTGTTCTATATTTTAACATCAGCCCATATTCACGAGTCGAACCATGAATCATCGAAGAAAGGGAACCTCATTGTGCCAGATAAATTAAAGTTCAACTCAAATCATTGGGTATTAATTGCGGCACTTATTGTTGCCGCATTGAGTTGTTATTTATTACTCAAACCCTATATCAACTCCATCGTCATGGCCTTTATTATTTCTCTACTGATGTTTCCCATTCACGAAAAACTGGAAACAAAACTACCATCTCATAAAAATATCGTTGCATTGCTTTCATGCATTATTCTGGTCTTTATTATTGTGCTCCCTTTATTGCTGGTCTTTACTGCCATTATTCAGCAAGGTTCAAAGTTTTCTCAAAACCTGTATCAATGGGTAACTGAGGGGGGAATTCAAACGGTATTATCGTATCCGTGGGTAACAAAGGGGTTAGCACTCGCCAATGATTACCTTCCCTTTCATGAAATAACACCACAACAGATAGCGCAAAGAACCGCACAATTAGCCACGACATTAGGAAGCGATCTCGTCTCGATCAGTGCCAAAATTTTAGGCGATGCCACCAGCTTTTTGGTCAATTTCTTCTTGATGCTGTTTGTCTTATTTTTCCTCCTGCGTGATCACGATAAAATCATTCTCGCAATCCGCCACATTGTGCCATTATCGCGTAGCCAAGAAGACCGATTGCTTAATGAAATCGAACAAGTTTCTAAATCCGCGGTGATGGGCTCCTTTCTAACCGCGATTGCACAAGGAGTTGCCGGTGGATTAGGCATGTGGCTTGCAGGTTTTCCCGGCCTGTTCTGGGGCACAATGATGGGATTTGCTTCTTTTATCCCTGTCGTAGGTACGGCTCTTATTTGGGTTCCAGCTACACTTTACCTCTTTATTATGGGCGATATCAGTTGGATGATTTTCTTATTGATCTGGAGCATCGCCGTTGTGGGCTCTATCGACAATTTATTGCGCCCTTTACTGATGCAAGGGAGTGCAGGAATGAATACCTTGATGATATTTTTCTCATTACTGGGTGGGCTGCAGCTATTTGGGTTAATCGGCTTAATCTATGGGCCTTTAATCTTTGCTATTACGATGGTGTTGTTTAATCTCTACGAAGAAGAGTTCCAACCTTTTTTAAATCACCAAGACAATAGCTAAACTCCTTCAAGCTTAGGGGCAATTATGCGAAAATCCTTGCCCCTGAGTTTGTTCTTGAGTTTGTTATGTCTCACTACACCGCCCCAAGTCAAATTGCTGAACGTCAACTGGCTTATTTTGCTGGAAAAAAAGTACTCATTGCTGGAGAAGTGGAAGATCTCTTTCCTTTACAACTAGCGCAGCACTGCCAGTCTGTTTCTGTTTTTACCACTCACTATGGTTATTACCGCCAATTACAACAATCATCCGCTGTACAAAGCTATTTTGGGGCCGAATTAACTGAAGATGTGGAAGCTGACCTACTGGTTCTTTATTGGCCAAAAGCCAAGCTAGAAGCTCAATACCTGTTAGCGATGTTACTGGCAAAGCTTCCATCGCCTTGTGAAGTGATCGTGATTGGTGAAAACCGCTCTGGGGTTAAAACCATTGAAAAAATGTTCACCCCCTATGGTTCTATCAAAAAATATGATTCCGCAAGACGCTGCTCATTTTATTGGGGGCAATGTCATCATTCGCCAAATTCTTTTGATTTAGAAGACTGGTTTAAATCTTACTCAGTTCACTATCAGCAACATACCTTAACTATTCGCAGTTTACCGGGAGTTTTTAGCCATGGTGAATTTGATTTGGGTAGTCAGTTACTGCTTGATACCCTACCTTCATTGCAAGGAAAAGTGCTTGATTTTGGCTGTGGTGCAGGAGTGATTGGCAGTGTCATGGCAATGCTCAACCCACATATTGAACTCGAAATGTGCGATATTAGTGCCCTTGCTATTCGCTCTAGCCAAGCGACTTTAGCCGCGAATGGATTATGCGGGCGAGTATTTGCTTCAGATATTTATTCAGATACCGCGACAAATTACGATTTTATGGTTAGCAACCCTCCCTTTCATTCCGGCTTAGAAACCAGTTATCAGGTTACTGAGACACTGTTGCAATCCGCTCCGGATTACCTCACAAGATCAGGACAACTCTTTTTGGTCGCTAATAGTTTTCTCAAATATCCTCCCATTATAGAACAAGCCTTTGGTAATTGTGAGACGCTAAATAAGACCAATAAATTTTCAATTTATCACGCAATCAACTCATAAACATTGCGCTATTTTGCCGATTTTAACGGCAAAATAGCCAATTAGTGATGAAAACTGCGCTCACGACCACGCTTTAAGTGCAACTTACTTGTCAAAGTAAAAAAACTCGTTAATTTCGTTACTTTCTCTATTCCTTTGTTCAATTTTCTCACTAAGGCTTTGTTCATCGTGGGTATCATTACAAGTAACGCTTTATCTATGTTCAAGTTTAATCGAAAACAGAAATTCAAACGTCTGCAAAATACGCTGATGTTGGCATTTTTAGTGCTTAGCCTAACCCCTCTCACCGTGACGGCGCTGTTTTTCCTTCATTCTCACAGTAAAGACTTACAGGAACAAAGCACCTCCCACCTGCTATCCGTGCGCGATACTAAACAGCAGCAAGTGATTGACTACCTAAGCGCCAAAGAGTCTGAAGTAATGGGATTTGTTCGTTCAGAATTGGCCTATGCGAGCGGAGGGCGATTCTATGGCTTAGTCAATGCCTTTCAACGATTAGGTGATGACATAGAACAAGCTCGCCAACATGCCCAGCAACGTTATATTCCCGGCTCAGGAGATCAAATTAAAACCTCAGTGCTTCCTAAATCCAGTAGCTATGTGGGCAGTGAGCGCTATCGTCTATTGCATAAACGCTATCATTCCGCTTACCTTGAGCTTTTAAAACGCTCCGACTTTGATGATATTTTACTGGTCGATCTTAACGGTAATGTGGTGTATTCCATCTACAAATACGATAACTATGGCACCAACTTGCAGACAGGGCGCTATAAAGACTCAAACTTAGGTACTACATTTCAACATTTAGAGAAGATCGTCACCGAAAACCGGAAGATCAATGAAGATTATACCCCGGTCGTGTTATCCGATTTTATAGAAGAAAATGGGGATCAATATGCATGGATGGGTGCACCCATTATTCAGCAAGGCTATTTACATAGTTATGCCATGTTTAGGCTACCCAACAATGGGATAACCAAACTCATTTCAGAAAATAACAATAACTCATCCAAACGTACATTACTGGTTGGGCAAGATCACCAATCTCGAATTTTAGCCCATAATCAAGCAGATATAGCGACCAGTGCTGATGTGATCAATTTAGCTCTCAATGGTGGGCGAGCCGTTGGAACCTATAAAAATACCTTAGGTGAGAAACACATCGCAGCTTACGCCCCCATAAAAATCAAAGAATTAGATTGGGCTATTGTTGTCGAAGTTCCAGAGAAGGAAGCGTTCGCCCGTGTTCGTCAACTAGAGAAACTGTTTATTTTTGCTATGCTCACCGCGATCATCTTAGTCGTGATTGCGTCACACTATTTATCTAATTTCATCACCGCACCGCTATTAAAGCTAACTTGGGCTGCGGAACGAGTCTCTGCTGGAGATTTAGATAAAGCCATCATCAATACCGAACGACGTGATGAAATTGGTCGACTTGCGGTGAGCTTTGAACGCATGCAACGTTCAATTCGAGAAAAAATTCAGCTCATCAAGTCACAGAATATCGAGTTAGAAAAAAACATTCAGGTGATTCGTAAACAAAATGATGAATTACAATTATCTAATAAACTTAAAGATGAATTTCTTGCCACAACTTCACATGAATTGCGCACCCCGTTACATGGCATGATAGGCATCGCGGAAGCATTAATTTCTGGGGCGAATGGTCCAATTAATGCTGCGCACAAATATCAACTCGATATCATCATCAGCAGTGGACAACGTTTAGCCAACCTTGTCGATGATCTTCTGGATTATCATAAAATGCGTTATGGCCATTTAGATATGGATAATCGAGCCGTCAATCTCGCCTGTGCCACTCGATTGGTATTAGAACTTTCTAGCCATCTATTGGGTAAAAAACAGATTCGCATCATTAACCAAATAGCGGAAAACCCTGTTTGGGTATCTGCCGACGCCCAACGTCTTGAACAGGTCTTATATAACCTGATTGGCAATGCGATTAAGTATACCTCGGAAGGAAAAATCGTCATTTCAGCCACCCAGTTGGACGATCACGTTCGAGTACAAGTCGTGGATACTGGACAAGGTATTCCTGCTGAACAGTTGGAGCATATTTTTGAACCACTCATCCAAGCTGGACATGATAGTAGCCGTTACCGTCAAGGTGCAGGTTTAGGGTTATCCATTAGCCGTCAGTTGATTGAACTGATGGATGGCTCTTTATATGTCAGCAGTCAGCCGATGGTTGGTACAACATTTAGCTTCACACTCCCTATCGCAACACAAGAGCAGATAGAGCATGCCCAACGGACTCAGATGGCACACTTCCAGATTCCCGAATTCACTGAGTTAGAAAGAAATGAAGAACATCATCTACCAGAGAATCCAGAGGGCCCACTCCTATTAGTGGCCGATGATGAACCGGTCAATTTACGAGTACTCGATAGTTTTTTACGTTTGGAAGGGTATCGAGTAAAAACGGTATTAGAAGGCAATGATGTCTTATCTGCTGTGGAAGAAGAAAAGCCCGAGTTATTACTGCTCGATATCATGATGCCAGGAATGAGTGGCTATCAAGTATGTGAGCAACTGCGCCAAAATTACGATCACGCTCAACTGCCAATTATTATGCTAACCGCTTTAAATCAAAATGATGATAGGCTCAAAGGCTTTGAAGCCGGAGCCAATGACTATCTATCAAAACCCTTTAATAAACAAGAATTAGCGGCTCGTATTCAGGCCCATTTAACCGCAAGCCAAGCAGAAAAACGTCGTATAGAAAATACCCAACTACAAAAAGAACTCAAACAACGTGCGATGGTTGAGGCGAGCTTGCTTGAAACTCAAGGCCGGTTATTAGAGCAGTTAGACTCGGCTCCAGAAGCCATTTTATGCTTACGTGATGATCACAAAATTCGCTTTGCTAATGAAGCGGCGGCTCGGCTATTTAAACGTAGCCAAGAGCAGCTCAAACGCTCAGATGCCGAAGAATTGATCGCCCCAAAATATTTGCTAGTCGAGCAAGAACATTACTGCGGTAACATTGATATTTATGTCGATGATATCAGGCAACATATTTCAGCAGATATTCTTCGACTGCCTGAAGGTTCTGGTTTTAAAGCTATGTATATCTTTAACGTCGGCGGCAATATAAATGCCGCTAGAATCCATAACTTAGAAACGGCGGTAGAAGCTTTATCTAGCTATGCTTTTGAAGGCGATAAAGACAAACTTCAACAGTTAAAAGAACTGGGAGGAGAATTTACTCGTATTGCTGAAAAAGTGGCAGGAGAAAACCAATCAAAACAGGAATTAATGCGTTCAGTACTGGTCGAAGCGATGAGTAGTGCACTGGATTACTGGGAAAAGGCAACGGGACAAAGCAAATTTACCTTTGCTGAACAAAGTGGCTTGTGGCGCGTCTATTTAGACCGTAGTACGCTACAAACCCGTACTTTAGACAAATACCTACGGATTGAAACACTACCTAAAACTCCTCGCTGGCGGACAGTATTAAACTCGCTAGATTATATTCTTGAACACTGTAAAGAGCAGTGTCCAGAAAGAACCTATATTGAAGTACAACGCGATAAGCTTCAGAAGCTACTAACTAGTGATTAATCAATAGACTTCTTTTATTTATTAAGCCCGTTAAAACGGGCTTTTTTGTGCATGTCTAATTCCAATTGACCATTAAAAAGATAGGCCTCCAGTCCTTTCACGTTACCGCTGCTTATCACTCTTTAGAGTCCGAACACCTCATTGTTCCAACTTTACCATGCACAGTATTTGCCTAATACCCTTGTTGATTTACACTCCAAAAAAACCATAGCATCAAGTTATTTAACCTAGTTTCGAAATGACGCAATATCGTCATTTTGCCGAAAGATATGGCAATAAAATCGCACACTATCCATTTATCGCTAAGGTTTGCGATGACAATCACAACAATTTGCCAGATTTAATTTTCGAATAGAATTTTCTAAACTATCGGGCAGTGAGCAAGATCTCAATAATATCCAAATGAATAAAACCCCATTTAAATAAATAAAAATTACGATAGTAAACACTTACAAACACGTTCTAAAAATAAGAAAATCGTGATCGCTCTCACTGTTCGTTTTTTAGTCAAATTAGAGCTAAACAAACAAATTTTAACGATAATGACGAGCTTAACCATTGTTTTAACGTTTTTAACGAGAATTGAAATTGATAAATTTTCCTACAAGGTGTTTCCTTACTCCTGCCAAAGGCCTACAGGCCACTCATTTCATCCTGCTCCTCCGGCATGATGAGCATAATGAGGTAGGTCGTTGCGAGTGTTAATCCAATGATGACATTCATATCCATTTGTGAAATGAAAGCAAATAGTAAGGAACAGCTATGCTTGCCAATATTAAAAAAACAGCACTAGCCGCAGCAGTGATTGCCGCTGCCAGCAGTGTTTCCGCTCCAGCGTTTGCACGCAGTGAGCTGACCATCGTGCCAGATTTCTATCCTACAATGGTGCGTAACTTTAACCCCTACCTAGCGACAAACCTACGTACCACAACTGATTTTATCTATGAACCTTTAGTTGTTTTTAATGAAATGCATGGCAATACGCCAGTAATGCGTTTGGCAGAAAACTTCAAAATGTCAGATGACTTAATGAGCGTCACTTTCGATATTCGTAAAGGCGTAAAATGGTCTGACGGCAAAGGCTTCAGTGCGAATGATGTTGTTTACTCATTTGGCCTACTCAAAGAGAAACCTGAACTTGATCAGCGTGGTATCAATAAATGGGTGACCAGCATTGAAAAGATCAATGACTATAAAGTACGTTTCCGTTTAAGCGAAGCCAACTCTAACGTACCGTATGAAATTGCTCAGGTACCCATCGTTGCAGAGCACATTTGGAAAAAGGTTAAAGATCCAGCAACCTTTACCAACGAAAACCCTGTAGGGACAGGACCATTTACTGAAATCGATACCTTTACCCCACAACTTTACATCCAGTGCCGTAACCCAAATTATTGGGATGCTGCAAACTTGGAAGTAGATTGTCTGCGCGTACCACAAATCGCCAACAACGACCAATTACTGGGCAAGATTGTTAACTCAGAATTAGACTGGACATCTTCTTTTGTTCCAGACATTGATCGTACTTATGCCGCTGCAAGTCCAAAACACCATTATTGGTATCCAGCAGCGGGTACACAATCTTTCATGGTGAACTTTAAAAACCCAGATCCTGCGAAAAAAGAAGCACTAACTAACGTAGATTTCCGTCGTGCCTTCTCTATGGCATTGGATCGTCAAACCATCATTGATATCGCATTCTACGGCGGTGGCACTGTCAATGACTTCGCATCAGGCCTAGGTTATGCGTTCCAATCATGGTCAGATGAAGCAGTTCATAATAAATACAAAGGATTCAATACCTATAACGTTGATGGTTCAAAAGCATTGCTGGCCAAAGCGGGCTTTAAAGACATCAATGGTGATGGCTATGTAGAAACTCCATCAGGGAAATCTTTTGAACTATTGATTCAATCACCAAACGGTTGGACAGATTTCAACAACACCGTTCAACTAGCGGTTGAACAATTGCAAGAAGTGGGCATTAAAGCTCGAGCTCGTACTCCTGAATTTGCTGTATATAACCAAGCAATGCTAGAAGGTGACTACGATGTAGCTTACACCAACTATTTCCACGGTGCAGACCCTTACACGTATTGGAACAGTGCTTATAACTCAGCATTACAAAAAGGTGATGGAATGCCTCGTTTTGCAATGCACTACTTCACCAACAGCAAACTGGATAGTCTACTTGATAGCTTCTACAAAACTGCTGATAAAAATGAGCAGCTAGAAATTGCTCATGGTATTCAGAAGATCATTGCAGAAAACCAAGTCACTATTCCTGTGCTTTCTGGTGCTTGGATGTATCAATATAACACCACTCGCTTTACGGGATGGTGGAACGAAGAAAATCCTAAGGGCCGTCCAAGTATTTGGGCTGGCATCCCAGAGCGTCTACTTCACGTACTGGATTTAAAACCAGTTAAGTAAACGTTCATTTCGGCGGCGTACCTGTTACGCCGCTATTTAAAATCCCCTCGCTTATCCATTGTAAGTATGGCGCATGTCGTCAGGGGATTTCTCGCTCTTAATTTCGCAAGGAGCGACCTGAATGAAAGATCAGGAAAACTGGGTGAGTAAGGTGTGAGTTATGGGTTATTTTTTAAGACGTTTGTCATTCTATTTTGCCGCGTTGCTGGTTGCAGCAACACTAAATTTTATTATACCGCGAGCAATGCCAGGTGATCCGGTCACCATGATGTTCGCACATGCTACAACACAAGTAACGCCTGAACGAATTGAAGCCATGCGTCAATTGCTTGGATTCGTTGATGGGCCAATCTTGATGCAGTATTTTACTTATATGAAGAGCATCCTTAGTTGGGAGCTGGGTACTTCAATCAAATTTTATCCGCTAAGTGTTAATGAACTATTAGCCGGTGCCTTTGGCTGGTCGCTCTTTTTAGCGGGCACCGCCGTTATTATCTCTTTTTCAATTGGCTCCATTCTGGGTATTTTTGCCGCGTGGAAACGGGGTAGCTACTACGATACGTTTGTTACACCTGGCATGTTAGTCATTCAGGCTGTACCACAAGTCGTTATTGCTATGCTAGCCATGTTTACTTTTGCGATCGGCTTGAGATGGTTTCCAACTGGGTATGCTTATACCCCTGGAACGCTGCCTGACTGGACAAGCTGGGAGTTTATTAAAAATGTCGGCTACCATGCGGTTCTCCCTCTTCTCTGTGCCTCAATTGTGCAAATTGGTGGTTTCTTAGTCAACATGCGCAACAATATGATCAACCTACTTGCAGAAGACTATATCACCATGGCGAAAGGGAAAGGGTTGAGCGAAAACCGTGTGGTATTCAACTACGCCGCGCGCAACGCGTTGCTACCCAGTGTCACTGCGCTATCGATGTCTTTAGGTATGGCAATTGGTGGACAATTGATCATCGAAATTATCTTCAACTATCCCGGACTTGGCACCGTACTGTTTAACGCCATCACCGCACGTGATTACCAAGTACTGCAAGGTCAGTTAATCATTATGACGCTCTTTATGCTGTTCTTTAACCTACTAGCCGACATGCTCTATGTTGTGCTCGATCCTCGCTTACGTAAGGGAGGCAAATAATTATGAAAGCACTATGGAAACTACTTCGCGGCAACCGAATGGCGATGCTTGGCGTGACAATTCTCAGCCTATTTCTATTAATGGCGGTATTTGCTCCTCTTATCACACAACATGCACCGGATAAACGTACGGGGACCCCCCATGAATATCCGAGTTTTATTGTGAAAGCGGCCAAAGCTAGCCCTGATGGATGGGTAGCTGAAAATCTAGCCAATGATCGTCGTAAATTGGCGATGTCGAAAAAAGAAAACCACGCTTTAGGAACAACCCGAATGGGACGTGATGTTTGGGCTCAAGTGGCTTACGGTGCGCGAGTTTCTCTTGCTGTTGGCTTTGGTGCCGGGATGACGGTCTGCTTTCTTGCTACGGTCATCGGCGTCTCTGCTGGCTACTTTGGTGGTAAGATTGATGACTTTTTAACCGCCGCGATGAACATCATGCTGGTTATTCCCCAATATCCTCTGCTGTTTGTCGTTGCAGCCTTCATTGGACAGGCTGGGCCATTAACCATCGCTCTGATTATCGGCTGTACCTCCTGGGCTTGGGGTGCACGGGTTGTTCGAGCCCAAACCATGGCTCTCAGAGAAAAAGAGTTTGTAAAAGCCGCTGAAGTGCTTGGGGAATCCTCTTGGCGAATTATCTTTGTTGAAATTTTACCCAATCTCATTTCCATTGTCGGGGCCAGTTTCATTGGTTCGGTTATGTACGCCATCATGATGGAAGCGACAATCTCCTTCCTTGGTTTAGGTGATCCTAACACCATTAGCTGGGGCATCATGTTGTATAACGTACAAACCTCATCTTCCATGTTGATTGGTGCTTGGTGGGAACTGTTAGCCCCCTGTATATCCTTGACCTTATTGGTAACAGGTTTAGCCCTGCTTAACTTTGCTGTCGATGAAATTGCCAACCCGCAATTACGTTCTCACAAAGGAATGAAGCGCTGGAAAAAACTGGCTAAGCAAGACAAACGTCAGCGTAAACCAGTACTAGAACCTCAACCAGCCATTTGGAGCGGAGATAAATAATCATGACTGAACCACTAATCTCAATCCGTAACCTTTGCGTTGACTACATTACGGATGCCGGCGATGTCCGAGCTTGTAACAATGTCAGCTTTGATATTGCCCCCGGCGAAGTATTTGGCCTAGCAGGCGAATCCGGTTGTGGTAAATCCACTGTTGCTTTCTCGTTGATGCGCCTGCATAAGCCGCCCGCATTTATCACCGGAGGCGAGGTCATTTTCAACGGTGAAAACATCCTGAAATACAGTGATGACCGTATGCAATCTTTCCGCTGGAATGAAATGTCCATGGTATTCCAAAGTGCAATGAACGCACTTAACCCGGTTCTCACCATGGAAGAACAATTCTGTGATGTGATTATGCGTCATACATCGATGACTCGCGCACAAGCCAAACGTCGAGCAGAAGGGCTACTCGAAATTGTCGATATTCACCCAAGCCGATTAAATGACTACCCACATCAATTTTCTGGTGGTATGCGTCAGCGTCTGGTTATTGCGATAGCTTTAGCATTAAACCCCAAAATGATCATCATGGATGAACCAACAACCGCACTCGATGTGGTCGTTCAACGGGAAATATTGCAAAAGATCTATGCCTTAAAAGAAGAGTTTGGATTTTCTATTTTATTCATCACACATGACTTGTCTTTGATGGTCGAGTTTTCAGATCGCATTGGCATCATGTATTCAGGTGAGCTGATAGAAGTCGCACCATCCAAGCAAATTTTGGAAAGCCCTTTCCACCCTTATACCAAAGGGTTGGGTAGTTCTTTCCCTCCATTAACAGGGCCCAAAACGAAACTGACAGGAATTCCTGGCAACCCATTGAACTTGCTTGAAATACCGAAAGGTTGTCGCTTTCAGGCCCGTTGTGATCGCGTCCACGAAGCCTGCACCAAAGTGCCCACAGAGTTACGCCAGATCGAGCCGAATCGGTTCTCAAATTGCCATCTTTATGGCGAACCGATAACCCAAGTAAAACTATAGGCTGCGACACAGGCAATAACCGTATTTCTGGAGACAATTATGAGTAAAGCATTAGGTGAGCTGTTAGTGGAAGGGAAAAACTTAGTCAAAGATTTCCCGATCAACAGTAATGCTCTGAAACAACCCATGATGCGTGCCATTAACGACGTATCATTCAAAATGTACAAAAGCCGTGGTCTATCCGTCGTAGGAGAATCTGGCTCGGGTAAATCAACCACCGCAAAAATGATTGCCAAAATGTATGCCCCAACCTCAGGTACGATTGAATATAAAGGGAAGGATATTTTAGGCATAAAATCCCGTAAAGAGCTGATGCACTACCGAGAAGGTGTACAAATGGTCTGGCAAGATCCTTTTGGATCACTCAACCCTACGCATACCATTTTTCACCATATTGCTCGGCCGTTACTGATCCATAAAAAAGTAACACCGGGTAATAAGAAAGAACTGCAAGAACGTGTTTATGACCTACTTGAACAAGTTGGACTGATTCCTCCCAAAGAAACAGCCGAAAAATACCCGCACCAACTTTCAGGTGGACAACGACAACGGGTCAACTTAGCGCGAAATATCGCCGTAGGTGCAGAAGTCGTACTTGCAGATGAACCCACCTCAATGCTGGATGTATCTATTCGTGCTGGGGTACTCAACTTGATGGAAGAGATGAAGTTTGAAAAACAGATGTCTCTACTTTACATCACTCATGATATTGCAACGGCACGCTATATCGCAGAAGACCTTGCCGTGATGTATGTCGGACATATGGTTGAATGGGGAGATACTGATGAGATCATTCACGATCCGCAGCATCCTTATACTCAGCTTCTTGTTTCTGCCGTTCCCGATCCGAAAAAATCGATCCATGAAAAGCTGAAAGGTAATAAAGGGGAAATTCCACTCTGGACCCCCGATTCACTTGGCTGTCCATTTGCCGGGCGCTGCTTACATGCTAGCGATAAATGTCGAGAAGCATTGCCATCGGTCACCCAATTGTCGGACAACCACTTTGTTCGCTGTTATCTATACGAAAACTAACAAGATAATACTTTGCGCTCAGTTGATTGAGCGCACTTTTTGTGTGAAGTGCGGAGAAGTTAAATGCAATTGCTCACCAACCATATTGGCTATGAAACTTTTGGTCCCAAACAAGCCATATTACTGACCTATAGCTCTGGTTTATATACTGAAGAAGCGAGGTTGGTGTGTGCTCATAGTTACCAAACTGTCGCTCATATTGCTATCAAATATGGTGGGCGAGTCGATAATTGGCATCAAGGCCATTTTCATCAGCTCGACTTTTCTCACATCACTCAGGAAGGGAGGTTTTATCTCTGTGTTGATAACACTCAGTCCCCTTGCTTTGTTATTCAGCAAGGGTTACTGATGCAATCTACCTTTTCAGATTTACTGCACTATTTTAAATCACAACGATGCTCTGGCATTTTTGATAAGCAAGACAAGCACGTACCGCTTCTAGGCACTCAAACCACTGCCGATGTGCATGGAGGCTGGTACGATGCTTCTGGTGACGTAAGTAAATACTTAAGCCACCTTTCTTACGCTAACTATTTGAACCCACAACAAACACCAATGGTGGTCTGGAACATGCTCAAAGGGTTAGCGCTTTTAAAGCATCACTCGGGTTTTGCTGCATTTTCTCGCACTCGTCTCATGGAAGAAGCGTTGTTTGGTGCTGATTTTCTCGTTCGAATGCAAAACGCCGAGGGTTTTTTTTACATGACCGTCTTTGATCAATGGAGCAAAGAGATTAAGCAACGGGAGATCTGTGCCTATTCAACTCAACAAGGGCATAAATCGGCACAATATCAAGCAGGATTTCGTCAAGGCGGTGGCATGGCGATCGCCGCTTTAGCGGCTGCAGCAAGGCTAGAGATCAGCGGGGATTACTCTAGTCAAGACTACCTTGCTGCGGCAGAACGGGGATATCACCATTTAAAAACCCATAACCTCTCTTACTTAGATGATGGGCAAGAAAATATCATTGATGAATATTGTGCCTTACTGGCCTGTTGCGAGCTTTATCGTACGACGAAACAAGAACAATACCAGTTAGAAGCACGAGACTGGGCTCAACGCCTGTCGGCCCGACAACGCAGTGATGAACAACAAACGTATTTTTGGTCTGCCAACCACAATGGATCACGTCCTTACTATCATGGCACTGAAGCTGGATTGCCTGTGATTGCTTTGTGTGAATATCTGGCTATCGAAACGAGTGCAAACCATAAAAAAAACATTCAGCAAGTGGTTGAACGGGCTTGCCAATTTGAACTGGCTATCACTCAGCAAGTTCATAATCCTTTTGGTTATCCACGGCAGTATGTTTGTGATACTCAAGGGAATAAACGCTCCGCTTTTTTTATCGCTCACGACAACGAAAGCGGTTATTGGTGGCAGGGAGAAAATGCTCGCTTAGCCTCTCTCGCTGCCATGGCTTACCTTGCCCAACCTTATTTAAGTGACGTAAACACTCAATCCTCACTACTTGGTTTAGCCAATGATGCATTGAATTGGATTTTAGGACTTAACCCTTACGACATGTGTATGCTCGATGGGCATGGTCGAAATAACCCAGACTATTTGCCCCATTTAGGATTTTTTAACGCCAAAGGGGGGATCTGCAATGGCATCACTGCTGGCTTTGAAGATGAAACCGATATCGCCTTTAACCCCGTCGATCAAAAAGAAGACATGCTGCAAAACTGGCGCTGGGGTGAACAATGGCTCCCTCACGCGGCATGGTATCTATTAGCGATCACTTGTCAATTTGTCCACTTTTTACCCGAACAAGGAAGCGGTCAATGATGATTTACTATGTAGGCATCGATGGGGGAGGAACTTCATGTCGAGCCAGAATTCGAGACCAAAACGGAACACTCATCGGTGAAGGAAAGAGTGGAAGTGCCAATATCTTGCTCGGCGTTGAATCATCAATGCAGTCGATCATCGCGGCCATTAACCAAGCAGCTCAACAAGGTGGATTAAATAAGCAACACTTTTCTCACATGCATCTTGGGTTAGCACTTGCTGGTGCTGAACATCAAACAAGCTGGATTAAATTTATGCAGCAGCCTCATCCATTCGCCTCTATAACTCTCAATACCGATGCCTACGGGGCTTGTTTAGGTGCCCATAACGGTGAAGAGGGTGCAATTATGATCGCAGGCACCGGATCTTGTGGCTTATTCATTCACCAAGGTCAACAACATGTTGTGGGCGGAAGGGAGTTCCCTATTTCCGATCAAGGGAGCGGAGCCGCAATGGGGCTACATCTTATTCAACAATTAGTCTTAATTTATGATGGCATTCGCCCGGCAACGGCGCTGAGTGACGCCATCTTCGCTCATTTTTCTGATGATATCGATCGCGTTGTTTCTTGGTCTAAAAACGCACTTCCCCGAGATTATGGCCAATTCTGCCCACAAGTTTTTTTATTTGCAGAGCAAGGTGATTCACTCGCCATTGAGCTTCTCAAAAAAACGGCTCGTGATATGGAAATGTTTATCTTTGCGCTTCGAGCCAAAGGGGCCACACAGTTTTGTTTAATGGGCAGCATTGCTGAACGCATCGTCGATTGGCTCTCTCCCCCCGTTCAACAATGGATTGTCCCAGCCCAATTTGATGCGATTGAAGGCGCATTAATGTTTGCTGGCAAACCTGAACACAACTTGTATAAAGGATAGGATATGAACTATCGAATAGACTTAGCGGTACTCTCAGAACAGCCTTCTCATTGCCGTTTTGGTCTAACATTACATAACCTAAGTGATCAAGATCTACATGATTGGAGCTTGCATTTTTCGATTGAGCGTTACATTGAAGTTGATACAGTAACTCAGGGTCAATTACAGCAAGTTGGTAGTTTTTGTTCCCTCATTCCAGCGCAAGAAATACTGGCTGCCAATCGGCATTTTTACTGCGAATTCAGTGTAAAAACAGCGCCTTTCCATTTTTACAGTGATGGCCTTAAAGAAGCCTTTATCCAACTAAATGGAGCGCATCCTGTTACTCGCCACTCCGTCATCGTTACCCCTATTGCTCTGGCCTCCCCCTACCGAGAGCGCAGTGAACTCCCACCAGTAGAAGCCGCTAAATTATGTTTAATCCCATACCCAAATCAGATAAAGCAACATCAAGGAGTATTCCAGCTCACGCCTGAGCATTCGATGGATATACAAACCCCTCAGGCAGACGCTGCCGCTTGTTGGTTAGCGGAAGAACTCAAGCACTTACACCATTTTACGTTGATGGGCGACAAGGCGATCGGTATTACCTATCGGTTAAACCCTATTCTTAATGAAGGTTGCTACCATCTCAACATTAACCAAGAGAGCATTCGAGTCGATGCCAGTAGCCAGCAAGGGTTTATTCACGCCAGTGCCAGCTTGTTACAACTCGCTAATTCCGATCAACAAGGGTTAACTTTTCCGCAAGTCAGTATCGAGGATCATCCCCGCTTCTCATACCGAGGAATGATGCTCGATTGTGCTCGCCATTTTTATAGTATTGAGGAAGTAAAGCGGCTCATAAACCAATTAGCCCACTATAAGTTTAATACCTTTCACTGGCATCTAACCGATGATGAAGGATGGCGAATTGAGATTAAATCTCTCCCACAACTGACCGATATTGGCGCATGGCGCGGAATGGATCTGCCTCTCGAACCCCAGTACAGCAAACTAACAGAAGTGCATGGTGGTTTTTATACTCAGCAGGAGATAAAACACGTTATTGAATATGCTGAAAAACGTGGCATTACCATTATCCCTGAAATTGACATACCCGGTCATAGCCGTGCAGCCGTTAAATCGTTACCCAATTGGCTCATCGATCCAGAAGATAGCTCCACTTATCGTAGCATCCAGTACTACACCGATAATGTTCTCTCTCCGGCACTATCGGGGACTTATCGATTTATTGATTTAGTACTAGAAGAAGTTGCAGCCCTTTTTCCAAGCCATTTTATTCATATCGGAGCCGATGAAGTACCCCATGGTGTTTGGAGCGGTAGCCCAAAATGTCAGGCCTTAATGGCAGAACATGGCTATCAGGATGCAAAAGAATTACAAGGCCATCTACTGCGCTACGCCGAAAAAAAACTCAAGTCGCTAGGCAAACGGATGGTGGGCTGGGAAGAAGCTCAACACGGCAATAAAGTCAGTAAAGATACGGTTATCTATTCTTGGCTTTCCGAGCAAGCCGCTTTGCTGTGTGCTAAACAAGGGTTTGATGTCATTTTACAACCTGGTCAATTCACCTATCTCGATATTGTGCAAGATTATGCTCCCGAAGAACCCGGCACTGATTGGGCTGGTGTTATCCCCCTCGAACGAGCTTACCGTTATGAACCGTTGGCCGAGTTAGCTGACGGCGACCCTTTACGAAAACGCATTTTAGGCATTCAGTGTGCCTTATGGAGTGAACGAGTCAATCACACATCACGTATGGACTACATGATCTACCCTCGCCTCACCGCCTTAGCGGAAGCTGGGTGGACGGAAAAACCGCAACGCCACTGGCTCAATTATCTTGCTCGCCTTAAAGGACATTTACCTTTCTTGGACAAGCAAGATATTCATTACCGAGCACCGTGGAAAGCATAAAACTAAACCGAGAGCACCGCCTCTCACGTTTTCTCTAGCATCGATATGAGCGATACCCCGTATCGCTGTTTTAAAAGGAAATTACCATGAAATACGGCTATTTCGATAATGAACATCGTGAATATGTCATCACTCGCCCTGATGTGCCCGCCCCTTGGACTAACTATTTAGGGACGGAAAAATTTTGCAGTGTGATCTCTCATAATGCTGGAGGTTACTCTTTTTACCACTCTCCTGAATACAACCGCATTACCAAGTTTCGTCCAAACTTTACGCAAGATCGCCCTGGTCATTATGTCTATTTACGCGATGATCAAACCGGAGATTACTGGTCAATCTCATGGCAACCGGTCGCCAAAAGCCTAGACCAAGCAAAATATGAAGTTCGCCATGGCCTGTCTTATTCTAAGTTTCAATGTGAATACAACGGCATCACTGCCAGCAAAACCTTATTTGTACCAAAAGGGGAAGATGCCGAACTTTGGGATGTAGTGATCGAAAACACTTCCGATCAAGTGCGAACGATCAGTGCTTTCAACTATGTAGAGTTCTCTTTTAGCCATATTGTGTCTGATAACCAAAACCATCAAATGTCACTGTATTCAGCAGGAACTGAGTATGCCGATGGTGTGATTGAGTACGATCTCTACTACAACACCGATGACTTCTTAGGTTTTTACTATTTAACGGCGACCTTTGATCCGGATAGTTATGATGGTCAACGTGATGCTTTCCTTGGTATGTATCGAGATGAAGCAAACCCAATTGCGCTTGAACAAGGCCATTGCTCTAATAGCGCACAAACCTGTTACAACCATTGTGGCGCCTTGCATAAGCAATTTGTTCTACAACCGGGAGAGACAGTCCGTTTTGCCGTGATTCTTGGCGTCGGTAAAGGTAATGGCGAAAAACTGCGTAAAAAATATCAAGACTTAAATCAAGTGGATAACGCCTTTGCTGGTATCAAAGCTCACTGGGATGAACGTTGCGCTAAATTCCAAGTGAAATCGCCGAATGAAGGGTTAGATGCCATGATCAACACGTGGACGCTTTATCAAGCAGAAACTTGCGTGGTTTGGTCTCGTTTTGCCTCCTTTATTGAGGTAGGAGGACGTACTGGACTTGGCTACCGAGATACAGCGCAAGATGCGATTTCCGTGCCTCACACTAACCCGATGATGACTCGCAAACGTCTGGTGGATCTGTTACGTGGGCAAGTCAAAGCCGGTTACGGTCTGCACCTGTTTGATCCTGATTGGTTTGATCCAGAAAAAGCAGATGTCAAACCCTCCAAGTCACCGACGGTAGTTCCTACTCCTTCTGACGAAGATAAAATTCACGGTATTAAAGACACATGTTCAGACGATCACTTATGGATCGTTCCTACCATTATTAACTATGTTAAAGAAACCGGAGAACTGGATTTTATTGACCTCGTCATTCCTTACGCGGATGGTGGGGAAGCCAGTGTGTATCAACACATGATGGCCGCCCTGGATTTCTCGGCTGAATATGTGGGTCAAACGGGGATTTGTAAAGGTT
Organism: Vibrio cincinnatiensis; assembly: GCF_022113815.1. Taxonomy (GTDB): domain Bacteria; phylum Pseudomonadota; class Gammaproteobacteria; order Enterobacterales; family Vibrionaceae; genus Vibrio; species Vibrio cincinnatiensis_A. The sequence goes on along the minus strand of NZ_SGOM01000007.1, from coordinate 121,476 downwards.
TACGTGCTGACTGGAATGACTGCTTGAACCTAGGCGGTGGTGAATCTGCGATGGTTTCTTTCTTACACTACTGGGCATTAGAAGCATTTTTAGAACTCGCAAACTATCGAGGCGATAACGTAGCCATAGAAAAATACCAAGCAATGGCAGATAAGGTACGCCAAGCCTGTGAAACTCATTTATGGGATGAACAAGGGGAATGGTATATCCGTGGTTTAACCAAAGATGGGGATAAAATTGGCACTTTCGAACAGCAAGAAGGAAAAGTGCATTTAGAATCCAACACCCTCGCCGTATTATCTGGCGCGGTTTCCACAGAGCGTGGTCAAAAAGCGATGGATGCCGTTTATCAATATCTCTTCTCAAAATACGGCTTACACCTCAATGCTCCTTCCTTTGCTACTCCCAATGATGACATCGGTTTTGTTACCCGTGTCTATCAAGGCGTGAAAGAAAATGGCGCGATCTTCTCGCATCCTAACCCATGGGCATGGGTTGCAGAGGCCAAACTTGGCCGAGGAGATCGAGCGATGGAGTTTTATGATGCTCTCAACCCTTATAACCAAAATGACATAATAGAAACTCGAGTCGCAGAACCTTATTCCTATGTGCAATTTATTATGGGACGCGATCATCAAGATCATGGCAGAGCCAACCACCCTTGGTTAACCGGAACATCTGGTTGGGCTTACTATGCGACCACCAACTACTTACTCGGTGTGCGCTGTGGCTTTGATACATTAACCATTGATCCTTGTATTCCAACTTCATGGCCAGGATTTGAAATCACGCGCCAATGGCGTGGAGCGACTTATCTGATCAAGGTGGAAAACCCACAAAAAGTCAGTAAGGGTGTGAAAACACTCATCCTCAATGATCAGGTAGTCGATGACATCCCCACGCAACCAGCAGGCAGTATCAACCACGTTACAGCCATTATGGGTTAAACAATTCTGGGCGTAGTAATGCTGCGCCCATACAAGGAGTACAACAAATGATTCAATTTGGTACCGGTGGCTGGCGAGCCTTTATTGGTGAAGAATTCACTAAAGACAACGTTCGTTTGGTTGCTCAAGCACTGGCCAATATTATCAACGCAGAGCAAGTTGCTCAGTCGGGATTTGTGATTGGCTATGACCGTCGTTTTCTGTCCGACAAAGCAGGGCGCTGGTTTGCAGAAGTGTTAGCCGGAAACGGTATTGTCGTCAGTTTTATTAATAAATTTGTCCCCACACCCGTGGTTATGTTCAAAGCAAAAGAGATGGATTGTGCTTATTCGGCCTGCATTACCGCTTCACATAACCCTGCTGATTACAATGGTATTAAAGTCTTTATTCGCGGCGGGCGAGATGCCGATGAGATCATCACACAAAAAATTGAACAGCAAATATCAACCTTAAGTAGTAACGATGTTCGTTCTATAGACTTCGAATATGCGGTTAGCCAGCAACAAGTCATGATCATTAACCCCATGAACGAATTTGTCGATTCAATCATTAATGCCATTGATATTGAAGCGATCAAAAAAGCAAATTTGCGCGTATTGATCGATCCTATGTTTGGCGTTGCGAAAAATGCGCTACAAACGGTTTTGATCAATGGGCGTTGCGATGTTGATGTGATCAATGATGGTAAAAACCCTGATTTTGGTGGACTCATGCCTTCACCCAGTGCTGCCACCCTTTATCGCTTACAACATCTGGTCAAAAATGAAGGCTACGATATTGGGATCGGCACCGATGGTGATGCCGATAGGCTAGGGATCATTGATGAGAAAGGCCATTTTATTCACCCAAATGAAGTACTGATCCTGCTCTATTATTATTTATTAGAGTATAAAGGCTGGAAAGGTTCAGTGGTGCGCAATATTGCAACCACCCACCTGCTGGATAAAATTGCCGCCGACCATGGTGAACAATGCTTTGAGGTTCCCGTTGGCTTTAAACATATTTCTTCACAGATGGAAGCCGATGATTCTTTGATTGGTGGAGAAAGCTCAGGAGGCTTAACCATCCGAGGCCATATCAAAGGGAAAGATGGCGTCTTTGCCTCAAGTTTATTGGTGGAAATGCTCAGTGTGACAGGTAAAAAACTCTCAGAATTGCTGGATGAAATTTACCAACGTTACGGGTATGCCTATACCGCAGAAGGTGACTGCACTTTTAAAGCTGCTGAAAAAGAGGCCCTTCATCACAAAATCTATGTGGATAAACAGCTCCCTGATTTTGCGTATGAGATAGAAAAGGTCAGCTACGCCGATGGTGCAAAAGTATACTTTAAAAATGGCGGTTGGGTGATCGCCCGCTTCTCAGGTACCGAGCCGCTATTGAGAATTTTTGCTGAAATGGAAGACAAGGCGACAGCCGAGCAAGTTTTAAACCAAATGAAAGCCTTTCTCTCTTTATCATAAAAGACCATCAACGTCTTTGTCACACCATTAGCCCAGCGCCATTGCTGGGCTAATTCATCGAGTTAAAAAGCCAAAATGCCCTGTTCATCAATCGTAACTGAAACTGGCTGACCAATCGAAACACTACTCGTTGCGGTTGCAAGCAGTTTCGTTCCTTGCGCATCAATAACATAACGGCAGTGATCTCCCATAAACTGTTGTTCAATCACCACTACCGAGCTGAAAGGATCAGGTTGGATATGAACATGTTGCGGACGTAGCAGTAAATCACATGGATGACTTTTTTCCATTGCCCCCTGTGCAAATGCTTTTAATACCCCGAAATGAGTTTGGTAATGTTCAGCATCTATACACTGAGCTGGTAAATAACTACCACCACCTAAAAAGTCTGCAACAAATCGACTTGCCGGACGATAATACAGTTCAGAGGCCGTACCATACTGCTCTATTACCCCGCGATTCATCACTGCCATTTTATCAGCAAAAGCAAAAGCTTCTTCTCGACTATGAGTCACAAAAATAGCCGTCACGCCCTGTGCTTTAAATAATTTACGAATTTCAGCAATCAACTCATGCCGCACTTGAGTATCGATATTAGAAAAAGGCTCATCAAGCAGTAGCAGATCCGGCTTATAAGCCAATGACCGTGCAATGGCGACACGTTGCTGCTGCCCACCCGACAGTTGGTGAGGATAACGCTCTGCAAACGCCCCTAAATGGACTAACTCAAGCATTTCCTCGACTTTTCGCTGGGCCTTACCTCCTTTATCAGCACATAAACCAAATGCCACATTTTCGGCTACGGTTAAATGAGGAAATAGCGCATAGTCTTGAAAAATCATACCGATATTTCGCTGTTCGGGAGGTATCCAATGTTGGCCATTGTCGATAAGCCGACCATTTAAGCTCATTTCACCCGAACTCAAAGGTAATAAGCCAGCAATCGCTTTCAGTAACGTGGTTTTGCCACAGCCACTGGCTCCAAGCAAACAAATAATTTGCCCTTGTTCAACCTCAAGTGATAACGCTTCCAGTACCGTTTGAGCATCATACTGACAAGTAAGATTTTTAATCGATAATGCCGTATTCATTAGTGATTTTGCTCCAACGAACGATTAACAATAACTAAGGGAATCAACCCGACCAACACAAGTAGAATCGCAGGCATTGCTGCCATTTCCAATCGCTCATCTGAAGCATAGTTATATACATAGGTGGCTAGAGTTTCAAAATTGAACGGCCGCAGCAATAATGCCGCATTCAGTTCTTTCATCGACTCAATAAAGACCAATAACCCGGCAATCAACATGCCTCGCTTCACCAACGGAAAATGGACTCGCCAGAGCATTCTATTGGCGTTACATCCCATGGTTCTGGCCGCCATATCCAGCGATGGCGATACTTTATTTAAGCTGCTTTCGATACTCCCGATCGCCACAGCGGAAAACCGAACTACCATGGCAAAAATAATGGCAAACATTGAACCAGAAAAGATCAAACCGGGTCGTCCCAAATTCAACCACTTCGCCACATCATTAACCCAATGATCCATCATTAATACAGGCACCATTATTCCAATAGCGAGTACCGTTCCTGGTACGGCATAACCCAAAGAAGCCATACGCATACAGGCAACACTGTTTCTTTTAGCATGTAGGCGAACATTAAAGTTAACGACCAGAGCGACCACAACAGCTACCAGGGCGGCCAAAATAGAAACAGAAAGACTATTGAAAGAAAACTGGCGAAACTCTACTGTCCAACTTGCGGAAAAGTAGATTAAGGCGTAATTCAGTAACTGCAGTAACGGGAAAACAAAGGCGATCAGCACCAATCCCCAACACCAAGTTAACGCCAGCCATTTTTTCCATCCTGTTAAGGAATAGCGAAAATCTTCATGACTATTGAACTGGGTTTGAAATAACTTCTGTTTACGACGGCTGTATCGCTCACCGCTCAGCAATAACACAATAATAAGCAACATTAATGCTGAAATCTTAGCTGCTGCATTCAAGTTAGAATATCCCAGCCAAGTATCATAAACAGCTGTGGTTAAAGTATTAACCGCAAAGTAACTGACCGTACCAAAATCCCCCACCGTTTCCATCGCGACTAAAGAGAGACCGACAGCCATAGAAGGACGAGCTAAGGGCAAAGAAATGCGCCTAAAACTTTCCCATGGGCTGCATTTTAGCAAGCGAGCGCTTTGTAGCAGCGATACACTCTGCTCCATAAAAGCAGCACGGCAAAGTAAATAAAGGTAAGGGTATAAAACGAATGACAATACCATAACCGCACCAGCCACAGTGCGAATATCGGGAAACCAATAATCCCCGGCCCCCCACCCAGTTATCTCTCGCAGAAAAATCTGCACAGGGCCAGCAAAATCGAACCAATCGGTATAGATATACCCAATGAGGTAGCCCGGCATCGCTAACGGTAAAACCAACGCCCATTGTAAATATTTTTCACTGGGTAAACGACACATGGCCATGAACCAAGCACAAGGCACTCCCAATAAAAAAGAACACAGCATGACACCGAAGGTTAAGAGAAAGGTATTCCAGATATAGGTGGGCATCACCGTGGCCATGAGATGCACAAATAATGCATCACTTTCTCCAACAGCGGTATAAAATATCGCTAAAATTGGCAAAACCAGCAGCAGAGCAAAAACACCGCTACTGGTTTTCCACAGGTATTTTTTTTCATTCATCGCCAAAAACGACAAGGCTTGATGACATATCGAGAACCTTAAAAATATCTTGTGTCACTTTTAATAAAACAGAGAAATAGCACTCTGCCAATTTGATTTACAGATCAAACTTAACTTCATCCAGCAGCTTCACCGCAGCACTGTGATGTGATGCAATATCATCGAGTGAAATGGTATCCGCCTTAAAATCCCCCCATGAAGCAACTAGTGCAGAACGAGCCACACCCGGTTTCACCGGATACTCAAAGTTGACTTCAGCATACATCTGCTGGGCTTTATCTTCTGTCAAAAACTCCATTAACTTTAGCGCATTCTCTTTATTTGGCGCATATTTTGCCATTGCCATACCTGAAATATTGACATGTGTCCCAGTGGTCTGTTGATTCGGGAAATTAATGTAAACCGCATCCGCCCAAGCTTTTTGCTTCGCATCGTTTATCATCGCACCAAGATAGTAACTGTTCCCGAGGGAAACATCGCATAAACCTTCTTTAATGGCTTTCACTTGGCCCCGATCATTTCCTTGCGGTTTACGAGCGAGATTCGCTTTCACCCCTTCGAGCCACTGCTTCGTTTCCGCTTCACCATGATGAGCAATCATGGCTGAAACCAGTGACACGTTATAAGGATGCTTACCACTGCGTGTACAAATTTTCCCTTTGAATTCTGGTTTCGCTAAATCTTCATAGTGAAAAGCATCGCCTAACTTACCCACACGCTCCCGAGATGAATAAACGCTCCGAGTACGAGTCGTCAACGCAAACCATTCATTTTCTTTGTCTTGATATTGAGCTGGCACATTCGCTTCAATCACATCACTGGATACGGGTTGCAGTAAATTTTTATCGGTTAATTCAGCTAAGCGACTGATGTCGACCGTTAAGATGACATCAGCAGGACTGTATTCCCCTTCTTGAACCAATTTTTCAGCAATGCCGGTTTTCGCAAACATAACATTGACTTTAATCCCTGTTTCTTTCGTAAACTCATCAAACATCGGCTCGACCAGAAAAGGCTGACGATAGGAGTAGACGTTCACTTCCTGCGCAGCCATGACCATCGGCGATAAGGTACTGCATGCAATAGCAGTGAGAGTGAGCAGTTTTTTCATGGTTCAGTCCCTTAAGATTAGTAATGATAACACTTATCAATTTCACTTATTATATTACCCAAACCAGATAAAACAATCATGAGAAATAAAAAACCTGCCACAAAAGGCAGGTTTTTTAGATGCATTTGTAACTAATTATTACTTAACTGTAACAAACTCAGGATAAGCATCAACACCACAATCATGCATGTCCATCCCTTCCATCTCTTCTTCCTCAGAGACACGAATTCCCATGGTGGCTTTAAGAATTCCCCATATCACTAAGCTTGCAATGAATACCCATACAAAAATGGTGGCAGCCCCCAAGAATTGAGCACTGAACGTTGTCTCACTATTGCTAAGTGGAACAACCATCAAACCAAAGAAGCCACACACACCATGTACAGAAATCGCCCCAACAGGGTCATCAATTTTTAACTTATCGAGAGCGATAATGCTAAAGACAACAATCACACCAGAAACAGCACCAATGGCCACAGAATAAAGTGGTGATGGCGACAGAGGATCCGCAGTAATGGCGACTAAACCAGCCAATGCACCATTGAGAACCATAGTTAAATCCGCTTTACCCCAAGTGGTTTTACATACCAACAGAGAGGCAATCGCACCCGCTGCTGCTGCTGCATTAGTATTCAGGAAAACTTGCCCTACCGCTGTGGCATTCTCAAAATCTGACACCATCAGTTGTGAGCCACCATTGAAACCAAACCAGCCAAACCACAAAATGAAGGTACCTAATGTTGCAAGTGGCATATTTGAGCCTGGAATTGGATAGATTTCGCCATTTTTACCGTACTTGCCTTTACGAGCCCCCAGCAATAATACGCCAGCCAGTGCAGCCGAAGCTCCAGCCATATGTACAATGCCTGAACCAGCAAAGTCACTAAACCCAGCCTCCGCTAAGAAACCGCCACCCCATGTCCAATAACCATGTATTGGGTAAATGAAAGATGTCAGTACAACGGCAAAAATCAAGAATGCCCACAACTTCATGCGTTCAGCTACCGCACCTGAGACAACCGACATAGCTGTTGCAACAAACACCACTTGAAAGAAGAAGTCTGATTCTAACGAGTGATCAGCCCCTGCATCTTGGCTACCGATAAGCGTACCAATTGAAGGTAACCACCCCCCTTCACTGTTCCCTATATACATGATGTTGTAGCCAACAATCAGGTACGTTGTACATGCTATTGCATATAGAACAAAGTTTTTCGTTAAAATTTCTGTCGTGTTTTTTGAACGAACTAATCCGGCTTCTAACATGGCAAATCCGGCTGCCATCCACATGACTAACGCGCCTGAAATCAGGAAAAAGAAGGTATCCAGTGCATAGCGCAGTTCTGTTACTGTCACTGACAAGTCCATAGTTATTATCTCCAATCCTTTGAATCTTAAAGTGCTTCGCCATCAGTTTCGCCAGTACGGATGCGAACTGCGTGGCTTAAGTCGTAAACAAATATTTTTCCGTCACCAATTTTTCCCGTATGAGCGGCTTTAATGATCGCTTCTAATACTCGATCAACATTATCCGCTTGGGTGGCGATTTCGATTTTGACTTTGGGAAGAAAGTCCACTTGGTACTCAGCTCCACGATAAAGCTCAGTGTGTCCTTTCTGGCGTCCAAAACCTTTGACTTCAGAAACCGTCATGCCTTCAATGCCAACATCGGCTAAGGCTTCACGTACATCATCTAATTTGAAGGGTTTAATTATGGCGTTAATCAGTTTCATCGTATCCTCTCTGAAGCAGTAGTCCATTTACTCTTCAGTTAATCCAAGGTGCGTGCCAACTTATTAACTGATTGAATATAAATAAAAATATGATTTTTTATTGTCAGTAAAAATAACAAACGCACCATCATAGTGCGTCCATTTCCCTGATATAAAGCAAGGTAGTTCATTTTCACCACACGAGTGCAAGCTTTTGCTCAACGCCCCGTGACAAACTCTCGCCATTGATCCAATAATTGCTGAAAATCATGTAAGCCACATTGAGCAAAACTTTCACAATCATAGAAATCAAACGCTTCTTCACTGGGTAATTCCTGCTCTTGTAGCAAGGTATTTTCTTGAACCGTTACTTCATCATCACTAAACAACAAGGAGATTTCTCGTCCAAGCCAACGTAATTCTTGGTTAGGTTGCTGTTGGGCTCGCTTAATTAGGTGCATAACTTGATCGATCTTTGTGCAATCTGTCGCTATTTCTTCTTGCAACCAACGAGCAATAACTTCAAACCCCATCTCACAGCGTACACTGTACTGATCCAGTAACGTATTACGGGTAAATTGATATTCCATCGTTTATCGCCATCATCATAAATTGAATGCACATCATACAAAAAACCCTTGTCTATGTAGACAAGGGGAAAATTAAAATCAAAAAAAACCGCCTTCAAAGAAGGCGGCTGGATTGAAAGTGAGCTTATACCGCTTGTTGAATAATGACACTGTCTGCTTTATCGGTATAACTCGGCATCAAGTGGAAATTCAAATAACGATAAGTATCAGCGGCGGTAGCATCAATTTGCTTTGCGTACTCAAGGTATTCATCCATGGTCGGAATTCGGCCAAGAATTGCACCAACAGCAGATAATTCCGCTGAAGCTAGGTAGACGTTTGCTCCTGTTCCAAGTCGGTTCGGGAAGTTACGCGTTGATGTTGACATAACCGTTGCTTTATCAGCAACACGTGCTTGGTTACCCATGCAGAGTGAACATCCCGGCGTTTCAATACGAACCCCTGCACGCCCAAAGATGCCGTAATAACCCTCTTCAGTCAGTTGATCTCGGTCCATCTTAGTCGGCGGCGCAACCCAAAGGCGCGTCTCAAGCTGGCCATTATATTTTTCAATTAACTTTCCGGCGGCACGGAAATGACCGATGTTTGTCATACAAGAACCGATAAAAACTTCATCAATTTCAGTTCCAGCACAATCTGACAGCAAACGTGCATCATCAGGATCATTCGGCGCACACAGAATCGGCTCTTTAATCTCAGCCAAGTCTATCTCGACGACATGCGCATATTCTGCATCTTTATCGGCTTCCATCAACTGTGGATTGGCCAACCATTCTTCCATCGCTTTAATTCGGCGTTCTATCGTACGACGATCGCCATACCCTTCTGCAATCATCCACTTAAGCATGGTAATGTTGGAGTTAAGGTACTCAGCAATGGATTCTTTGGATAACTTGACGGTACACCCCGCAGCGGAACGCTCAGCAGAAGCATCAGATAGCTCAAACGCTTGCTCAACAGTTAAATGTTCCACCCCTTCAATTTCTAGCACTCGACCAGAAAACTCATTGATTTTTCCGGCTTTTTCAACAGTCAGTAACCCTTGCTTTATCCCGTAATAAGGGATCGCATGGACTAAATCACGCAGGGTAATACCTGGCTGCATCTTTCCTTTAAAGCGGACCAAAATCGATTCTGGCATATCCAACGGCATCACACCCGTTGCAGCTGCAAACGCCACTAAACCCGAGCCTGCTGGGAATGAAATCCCCAGAGGGAAACGAGTATGAGAGTCTCCCCCCGTACCAACCGTATCTGGCAGTAGCATACGGTTTAACCAAGAGTGGATAACGCCATCCCCTGGACGTAGTGAAACCCCACCACGATTCATAATAAAATCCAGTAACGTATGGTGTGTATTCACATCAACAGGTTTAGGATAAGCTGAAGTATGACAGAAAGACTGCATCACAAGATCAGCTGAGAAGCCCAGACAAGCAAGATCTTTGAGTTCATCACGAGTCATAGGCCCTGTTGTATCTTGTGAACCGACGGTCGTCATCTTAGGTTCGCAGTAAGTGCCGGGACGAATTCCCGCGACACCACACGCTTTACCCACCATTTTCTGCGCTAGAGTGAACCCTTTGTTGCTTTCTGCAACGGGTGATGGGCGACGAAATACTGTCGAAGGTTCAAGGCCCAATGACTCACGTGCTTTATCGGTTAAACCACGGCCGATAATCAACGGAATACGACCACCAGCACGCACTTCATCAATTAACACATCGGTTTTTAGTTTAAAACGAGCCAGTTCTTCACCCGTTTGGTGATGGCAAACTTTTCCTTCATAAGGATAGATATCAATCACATCCCCCATATTGAGCTTAGAAACATCCACCTCAATAGGTAGAGCGCCAGCATCTTCCATCGTATTAAAGAAAATAGGCGCGATTTTTCCACCTAGGACATACCCGCCTGCCCGTTTATTAGGCACAAATGGGATATCATCGCCCATAAACCAAAGCACGGAGTTTGTGGCTGATTTCCGTGAAGAGCCTGTACCAACCACATCGCCCACATAAACCAACTGATGGCCCTGCTCTTTTAAGGTTTCAATCTGTTTGATTGGTCCCACTTTTCCGGCGTCATCAGGCTCAATCCCCTCACGCTCATTTTTCAGCATGGCTAATGCGTGCACAGGAATATCAGGACGAGACCAAGCATCTGGAGCTGGTGATAAATCATCAGTATTCGTTTCGCCCGTTACTTTAAATACGGTCAGTGTGATTTTTTCAGCTAATGCCGGTTTGGAGAGAAACCATTCTGCTTCAGCCCATGATTGCATCACCTGTTTGGCGAAGGTATTTCCATTTTGAGCTTTCTCTTCGACATCGTAGAAGGCATCAAACATTAATAAGGTGTGAGAAAGTGCAGTGGTGGCAATCGGTGCAAGCTCGTTATCATCAAGCAGTGAAACCAAGGGTTCAATATTATAACCACCTTGCATGGTGCCAAGCAGTTGTGCTGCTTTTTCACGACTTACCAAAGGAGAGGAGACCTCACCTTTTACTACTGCTGTTAAAAATCCGGCTTTTACGTAAGCAGCTTCGTCAACACCAGGGGGAATACGGTTTTCAAGCAGGTCAAGAATAAACGCTTCTTCACCTTGTGGGGGATTTTTCAGTAATTCAACAAGTCCAGCAACTTGCTCAGCGTCTAAAGGTCTAGGTACAACTCCTTCAGCAGCACGCTCTGCGACGTGTTTACGATAGGCTTCAAGCACGACTTTTTCCTCTCATTGCGGTTCACCCAAATTATTATTGAAAGGTGAGTGAACATCCTTGGAAACTTGGCTCTCCGTTGCCCATGTTTTCATTCAAATTGACTGAGAAACAGCGCCCTAGAGGCCAAACTGTGGGCCACAGAATAGCAAAATTAACGATAAATTAAAATCTCATCATGTTGACCAACATAGCAAGTTAAGACGAAAGTTTAATCTTGTCGCTTCCTATTTATCTGAATTAAAACGTGGTCCCGACAATCAGATAGATAGAATCAAAATTTTGTTCTGTGCGCCCATAACCAAACATCACGGGACCAATGGGTGAATCGACTCCGGTAAAAATAGAGCCAGCAAGATACATAGGAGCCGTATCAACATTCAATTCTGGATCAGACCAGATCCCCCCATATTCTAATGAGGTCCCCAAATACACGGGGGAGGTAAATAAGCCGAAATCGTTATCAAACCAACGATAGCGATAAACTAAACTCGTATACGCCTTATTCTGCCCCATTAGACTATTACGAGGGATCCCTGATAGGTTTAAAAAACCACCAATCGTTTTGGGATCAATAGGGGTGAGGGAGTTTTTACTTCTTACTTCTCCATAATCTAAATTTGCGACCAAAGTATGGCGTCCAAAGCTATGCGCCCCCATCAATTTTGCCGACATTTCGAATACGGTATCGGTTGAATGTTCAACTAATCCATCCACATCTGCATCAATATCATCATGGGAAACGACATATTCTAAATTCAGATAGAGCCCTTCACGTGGCAAACTAAAATCGTCTAACGTATCAACTCGATAATTAAAGAAGACTCCTTTACGTTTAAATTTCACATCCGCATAATCAGGCAATGTCGCATAACCCGCTGACCCATCCGTGTAGCGCCCCCCCATCTTAAACTCTCGCCAAAGGGTGTGCTGGTAACCGAGTGCCAATTCTGTAGTAAAGGTTCGATAACTGGTTGGAATATAATTACGAGAAGCCGACAAACTCGTGTCATCAAAACCGGAATACGGTACATTTCGATTGTCGTCCGTATAACGTACAGCCAGCGTTGTGAAGGTTTTTTGGCTCGATAAAAACGGGGAATACAGTTCAGCTTCGAGCTTTTTATCCGTGCCAATATCCATATTCAGAGCCAACTCTGCCCCATGGGTATTGATGTCGGTAAAGTTGAGTGAAGCGCCGATGGAATACTGGCTATCTACATTAAAATCATCTTCTAAGAAAAAGCGGAAATTCAGGTAATTGGGGCCCCACGGTTTCTCATGGACATCAATCAGCAGGTTGGTTTCCTCATCTTGCTGCTCATACTGATAGCGCACCAACTTAAAACGATCCAAAGCATAAAGATCTTGTACGCTAGACTCAATATCCTCTGTCGATGGGGTATCTTCTGCCCTTAGGTTGAGCCGATTTTGCAGTAAACGATCACTGTAGTGGGAGTGATTACGAATGTTCACATTATTGATGGTTAATGCGTCAGTATAGTGAAGCTGGCTGCGTCGAACAGCTTTCGCATTTTGATACGCTTGATATTGTTCGGAACTGAGAGCTAATGCTTTCAAACGTGCTTGATTTTCAATCGCAACCTGAAAACCCTCAGCAAAGGCATCCGGCATTTTGTCAAACTCCGTTGTTTCCATCAAGCCAACATCGGGATGAAGTAAAATATCGTGCTCGGTTAAGGTGTTAGCCTGACGCTCTGTTGTTCTACGGACTAAGTAATTGGAGATTTGATTCGCCGCACTCAAAAAACTACTGAACGTATCTTGCTGCTTATAATCTGAACTAATATCCACCGCAATAACAATGTCAGCCCCCATCTGGCGGGCAATATCGACGGGCATATTATTGGTTATGCCACCATCGACTAACCAGCGTCCATCCATCTCATAAGGTGGCAGAGCTCCGGGTACAGACATACTGGCCATCATTGCATCAACTAAATAACCGTGATCCAACACCACTTGTTGCATCTGAATAATATCGGTTGCAACCGCTCGATAAGGTATGACTAAGTCATCAAATGAGGCAAAGGGCAGTAAATTTCCTGATGTTTCCCGCAAAATACGCAGCATACTCTGCCCTTGCACCACTCCACGAGGCACACGGATCCCATCCCAACTGACACCAAGATCCGTGGTTAATTGATAACGGTCTTCATACTCTTTATCTCTAACTCGGCGTTGACTACGACTAACGCGATCACGATAACCTGAATTCCAGTTAACACTGTAGATAACATCTTCAATCTCATCGGCCGACATGCCAGTAGCATAAAGCCCCGCGACATATGCCCCCATACTGGTTCCCAGTACAATATCCACGGGTACCTTCATCTCTTCCAGCGCTTTGATAACGCCCATATGGGCAGCCCCCTTAGCACCGCCTCCAGCCAGAACCAGAGCAATCACCGGACGAGGGTGACTTAAGGGCGTTTGTTGAACATTCTTCGCTTGAGCCCAAGAATGCCAAGGAAACATGATAACCATCATCCCTATGATACCGAGTTGCCAACGCCTCACATCGAGTTCCTCTAATCCTTTAAAATCAAGTTACTATAAACGCGCCCATCTACCACCGGAAGAGATTTTTCAACCATTCTTTGGGGCGATTCTCACACTGTTGTTTCAAAGCGCCCGACGTATCCCAAACTGGCAAAGTAAAACGATTATCACAATCCAGTTTCAATGCTCCAGATGGTGTTTTCTCAAACCCAAAGGTACTCATCCCTTGCGGCCAAGGGAGCAGTAATTTTTCCGGAATTCTATGCTGTAAATATTCCGCATAGACTCGCAAAGCTCCGCTCGATCCAGTTAACTGAGTTGGTTGGTTATCATCTCGCCCAAGCCAAATGGTGGTCACTTCCCGCCCATCGACTCCGACAAACCAACTATCACGACGATCACTACTGGTGCCTGTTTTTCCCGCTAAAGCGGCCCAAGCGAACTGATTATTCAAATAGCGCCCAGTTCCTTGTATCACCCCTTGTTTCATTGCATAAGTGGTAAGCCACGCAGCTTGCTGATCCACCACCGGTGACGCTTTGGGAATGGATTGATAAAGCACATTTCCCTGTATATCTAACACCGATCTCAGCGCTGAAAGCGGCGCTTTTTTACCCGAATTGGTGATAGCTTGGTACATCTGAGCAACCTGATAAGGCGTAAGAGAGAAGGATCCCAAAAACATAGAAGGGACCGGGCGAATTTCATTTCGATTCACCCCTAACTGTTGCAATGTTTTAGAAACAGCATCGATTCCAAGAGACATTCCTAGCCGCACCGTAGGGACATTCAAGGACTGAGCAAGAGCCTGATACAAAGGCACTTCGCCTCGATATTGGCGATCAAAATTGCGGGGCGTCCATACGGTGCCGCCACTGCCTTTTAGGCTGATCGGCTTATCCATTAAGGTCGTCGCAAGGTGATATTTTTCTGGCTGTGCTAATGCGGTGAGGTAAACCGCCGGTTTTACGAGTGACCCAATCGGACGGCTGGCATTCAATGCCCGGTTAAAACCATCATATCCAGTACGCTTTCCTCCGACCATCGCACGAATTTCACCACTGGAACGATCGACCGCGATCGCTGCGGCTTCTAACTCATTTCCTGCTTTTTTGGCCAATAGTGAGACTTGATGAGAAATAGCTTGTTCCAATTTTGCCTGTGAAACAGGATCTAAAGAGGTAAACACTCGTAACCCTTTATCTGTTTGAAACCGCTCACCAACCTTCTCTTTCAATTCAATAGACAGTTGTTGGAAGTAAGCCGGCTGTCGGCTGGCAATATGGGGATGCTTTTGTACATCCAGTGAGCGAGAAACGGCCTGTTCATACTGCTTCGCGGTGAGGATATTTTGTTCCAACATCAGCTTTAATACTAAATCCCGTCGTTCTTTGGCTCGTTCAGGATAGCGTAGCGGATGGTAATAAGAAGGTCCTTTTACCATCCCCACTAACAGAGCAAGCTGATCAATACGTAACTCTTGCAGAGGCTGACCAAAATAAAGCCGAGAGGCAAGTCCAAAACCGTGAATGGCTTCTTTCCCATTCTGTCCCAAATAGACTTCGTTTAGGTAAGCCTCCAAAATACGATCTTTGCTGTAACGGTAATCAATGATCAAAGCCATATAAGCTTCGCGCAATTTACGCCATAACGTTCGATCACTAGACAAAAAGATATTCTTCGCCAACTGTTGAGTCAGGGTACTCCCGCCTTGTACCGTTCGCCCCGCCTTAATATTGGCTAACATGGCCCGAGCAATCGAGAAAGGAGAGATACCATCATGCTGATAGAAATAGCGATCTTCCGTGGCTAATAACGCATCAACCATCACTTCAGGAAATTGTTCACGCCGTAAAAAGAGCCGCTGCTCAATCACATCTCTTTCTAACATGCCCAACATTTTCGGATCGAGACGCAGGTAACCAAGCTGACCTCGCTGTTCAAGAGATTGAATATGGGTTAATGCTTGTTGATCAAAAGAGAGCATGACATGGCGATCCGGCTCCGGGCCATCAGAAAATTCAAATGGGCGACGAATCAACTCGATCTTAGTCGAGGATGAAGAGTACTCTCCGGGAAAGCGAGGATGCGCGACTTTTCGATAATTCAACACATCCAATTCATTACGCACTTCCATCAAGGTAACTTGATCCCCAGGCTGTAAGGTTAAGATCCGAGCATAAACAACGGTTGGCAAATCGAATAATTGCCCTTCAAAGCGTTGCTTAACCACACTGTTTAGGTACAAGCCACTAAACAGCAGCACCGCCGCAAGTGCGAATGATCCTTTCCAAACCACTCCCCATAAACGTAACCACCATGAGGTTTTCTTGGCTTTCGAATGGGGCTTTTTTCTGCTGCTCGACCGTTTGGTCGGCGTTTTTTTCTGTGTCATTGGTTTAAGTGCCGTTTGGTTTTTGTTGTTGCACTGTGATTGGCTGGGTCATCTGGCCAAACATGTTTAGGATAGCGACCTTTCATCTCTTTTTGGACCTCACGATACGCCCCTTGCCAAAAACTGGCTAAATCACGCGTCACTTGTAAAGGCCGTTGAGCCGGTGATAATAACTCCATCACAATCGCAACTCGTCCTTTCGCTATCAGCGGTGAACTTTGCTCCCCAAACACCTCTTGCATACGAACCGACAGTATTGGATCGCAGCCGGCTTGGTAGCGAATCTTCTTTCGATTTCCCGTCGGCAGTTGATGATGAGTCGGTAACCAATCATCTAATTGCTGATTCAACGGCCAAGCCACATAGGCTATCAAGGCATCAAGCACGGAGACGCTATGTAGCTCTTTTACTGAGCGAATACCTATTAAATAAGGCGCTAACCACTGCTCTAATGCCGTTAACAACCCTTCATCACTCATATCAGGCCATGCTTCTTCGGGTAACCATTCACAAGCACAACGCGCTCTTGCTAGCCACTCTTGGCTTTCTGGATTCCAATTCAACACGGAAAGCCCTTTGCGTTGGACATAATTAAGCAAAGCTTGGGTCATTTTTTCTAAACTGGGCTCAGCAAGAGCATGACGATGAATGACCAAACGCCCAATGCGTCGTTGACATTCAGCGACTAAACGCCCTTGTTTCTCATCCCAATCAACCCATTCTTGTTCAGAAAAGAGCGTGGGAATTTCTTTAAAAAGTTGTTCAATATCGACCGTTAATGCGGAGAATATCTGACTCGATTGTTGCTGGCCTCGCATCAAGTCTACGGCCAGTAAGTAACGCTGGCTGCCTAGCGGGTGGGTTTCATGAACAAATGCACCATGCCCATTCGCCAGTAAATAATGCCCATACTGTCCCCGCTGTTGTGCAATACGTTCAGAAAAAGCAAAACAAGCCGCCATGGTCATTCGATCAGGATCAACCTTCTGCAGTGAAAACTGACCTTGTAACTGCTGCGCTAATGTTTGGGCTCGTTGCTCCATAGGTTGACTTTTACGGTGCTCCCCTTGTTGCCAGCGATGTAGGCTATGTTGAAGGTCTAAAACTTGATGCTCAGGTTCTTCCACTAAAACGGCCAGCGCCAAAGCAGAGTGTAAATATTGAGAGCCTTTTTCCTTCGCCCACAACAACATAGCAGCCATACGGGGTTCAATACCTAAGCGATGAGCCGCTTGTCCATTTGACGTTAACTGACCTCGTCCATCCATCAGTTGTAATGCCGTTAATACATCACGCGCCTGACTTAAGGCGGCAGATGGCGGTAAATTTAACCACTTAAGTTCACTGGCTTGTTGCGCCCCCCATTGAGCTAACTCTAAAGCGAAAGCGGTTAAGTCACTGTGTAAAATTTCTGGAGCCGGAACCGATGGCTGCTGATTAAATTGCGCTTCGCTATAAAGCCGAACACACAACCCGGCTTCCAACCGCCCAGCACGCCCAGCTCTTTGCTGCGCAGAAGATTGTGCAATGCGAACTTGCTCTAAGCGCGTGATCCCGGTTTTGGGGTCAAAACGAGCACGACGTTCCCATCCGCTGTCGACAACCAGTCGAATGCCTTCTATCGTCAATGAGGTTTCAGCAATATTGGTAGCAAGAACCACTTTACGCCGTCCATGAAGCGCTGGGGTTATCGCTTGTTGTTGCAGAGCAAACGGTAATTGACCATATAAGGGGCAAACATCAATATCACTCGGGAGATCATTCAATCGCTCTTGCAGTTGGCGAATCAGCCCACTCCCCGGTAAAAATACCAATAACGATCCCGGTTGCTGAGCCAGCAAGGCCCGGATCTGCTGTTCAACACCATGAATCAGTGGGAAATGTTCTTTCAGTGGTTGGTAGCGAATCTCTACCGGATAACAGCGGCCTTGAGATTCAATATAACGCGCTTCTGGTAGGAGGCCTTGTAAGGCTTGCTGATCTAACGTAGCCGACATCACCACAATGGTTAGCGTTTCTCGTAGTGCCATTTGCACTTCTAAACTTAAGGCCAGCGCCATGTCAGCATGTAGACTACGCTCGTGAAATTCATCAAAGATTAAAAGGTCAATCCCAGTCAATTCAGGGTCATGTTGAATCATCCGAGTCAGGATCCCTTCTGTGACGATCTCCAATCGAGTCTTCGCGCTGACCTGACTTTCTCCTCGAATTCGATAACCGACACTTTCCCCCACATTCTCACCCAATTGTTGAGCCAGATAGCGAGCAATATTACGAACGGCTAATCGTCGAGGTTCCAGCATCACAACCTTTCCCTTCACTTGCGCAGAACGCAGTAAAGCTAAAGGAAATTGCGTCGATTTACCCGCACCGGGAGGCGCTTTAAGAATCACTTGTGGAAAATGTTGAATCGCCGTCAATAACTCAGGGATCACAACATCAATGGGCAGATCTGACAAAGTGGCGTCCTTTCTAAAATGGGCGTCACATTGTACATAAGAAGCTTAGGGAATAAATAGCCTCACGTTCCTTATCAAATAAAAGATCCACACTATTTGCGCCGCAAGAAGCTCGCCCACAAACGATTTAACTTGAATAGGGAGGCTCTAGCGTAACTGGTGTTTCAAAGTGATCCGGTTTTAAGGCCAAAACAGAACAATTTAACTGACTGATGATCTCTTCTGAGGTATTGCCAATTAACATGCCGCTGATTCCGGTGCGAGAAAGCGTCCCCATCACCACCAAATCAATCTCATGAGCGGCGATTAAAGGAGGAAGAACATCTACGGGTTTTCCTTGTGGCAAATGCACTTGTGTCTGAGCGAACCCTTCTGTTTGTGATACCAAAGGCTGAATCAGTTGCTCAATCTGCTGATAGCGACGCTGCTGCTCTCCTTGCCACATCCGAGCTTCACTTTCTTTGTTTTCCGCCCCCAAATGCTGGCAAAACCGGCATAAGGGATATCCCAAGCATTCGCAACGTGTAGTTGAGCAAACTCTCCTAATGCAAGCTGAAAGGCCATCTGGCAAATTTTGTTATTAAGATGGTTCTGTTGCTCAAACACCCCAAAGTCAACGGTCGCAAGAATATTTTTATACCCAGATAAGGGCAGGTTCGGTTTGGTCAATAACAGAGGACACGGACACTTTCTCAACAGATGAATATCATTACTTCCAAATAAACTGTCTGACCAATGCGGGTTTTCGGCTTCCTTAATGACTAAATCGACCTGTTCTCTTAATGCTGCACGAATCACTTCTAGATACAACTTGCCCATCACTAAATGAACTTGCACAGAGGGATCCAGTGCCAAGTGTTGACATTGTCGGGTAATCTTGTCTCTTTGAAAGACAAGGATGCTGTGCTCAATTTCATCCAATTTACCAAAATCATGGTTATCTTTTTCTAGCACATAAATAATGGATAACTTGGCTTGTGAATTCGAGGCTAAATGGGCGGCATGAGCTAAAGCTTGTTCATCAGCCTGCTCAGTACAGACATACAAAATATGATTAAAAGGATACATAATGCCCTCCTGCTCAGGCCTGTATATCACTCTCCATTACCTTGTACCTTGCGTCTATTTTTGTCCAGCATCTCGGTTCAGGATTGTGGAACAATCCGCGATATTATGGTTAAACTCCCTCTTATTCTTCTTAGTCACAGGCCGACCCGATGCAGTTTATTCCTCCACTGAAAAAAGCACTATTAATTCAGCGTTATAAGCGTTTTCTTGCTGATATTACATTAAGTAACGGAGATCAATGCACCATTCACTGTGCCAACACCGGAGCCATGACTGGATGTGCCGAAGTAGGAAGCACCGTCTGGTATTCCACTTCCGATAACCCTAAACGTAAATATCCTCATAGCTGGGAGTTGACAGAAACCACCGCCGGACATCGTATTTGTGTCAATACCACCCGCGCAAATGCCTTAGCCGTTGAGGCCATTCACAGTGGGACGATAAAAGAATTACAAGGCTATGAACAGCTACTCACAGAAGTGAAATATGGCCAAGAAAATAGCCGAATTGATATCTTGCTCACCGCACCACAACGACCCAATTGCTATATAGAAGTGAAAAGTGTCACCTTGCTGGACGGGCATTCTTTCACGAACAATGGGCTCGAATCATCCATGGGCCAAGGCTATTTTCCCGATACGGTCACCACTCGAGGTCAAAAACATTTACGTGAATTGGCAGAAATGGCGAAAAATGGAAGCAGAGCCGTACTTTTATTTGCTGTTTTACATTCAGGGATTGAAAAAGTCTCTGCTGCTCACCATATAGACGCGAACTATTCACAATTATTAACAATGGCTCAAGAAGCGGGCGTAGAAGTACTGTGTTACAAAGCACAACTTTCAGAGCAAGAAATCCGTTTAATATCACCAATAGAATTTGTACATCCATAGTAAAAAAATGATGTCACCTTCACATTGACGATAACTTTACGATTCAGTGTTTGCCTCGCCCACTTCTTTTTGCTATAGATACCCGCCTTAAATTAACTGCTCTCGCAGTTGACTAGGTGTTAGTAGGAGATGCTGTATGCCAGAATCCAAAAAGAAAACGCTAGGCATCCTAGCCATTGCAGGTGTTGAGCCGTATCAAGAGAAAGCCGGTGAAGAGTATATGTCACCGGATCAGATCGCTCATTTTACAAAAATCTTAGAAGCTTGGCGTAACCAGCTTAGGGAAGAGGTCGATCGTACGGTCCACCACATGCAGGATGAAGCGGCAAACTTTCCCGATCCCGTGGATCGCGCATCTCAGGAAGAAGAATTCAGCCTGGAACTGCGTAACCGAGATCGTGAACGCCGTTTAATCAAGAAAATTGAAAAAACGCTCGATAAGATCAAAGAAGACGATTTCGGCTTTTGCGAATCTTGTGGCGTGGAAATCGGTGTTCGTCGCTTAGAGGCCCGTCCAACGGCTGATTTGTGTATCGATTGTAAAACACTGGCTGAAATCAAAGAAAAACAGATGATGGGTTAACCTCTTCTGTGAGGATGGTCAATAATAAAAAGGGAGCAAAATGCTCCCTTTTTGCTTGTATTACAGGCTACAATCCCTGCGCTTTCGATGAGTTAGCCCTATCTTTTCATTGAATTTGATTGTGACAACTATGAATTATCTTGGTCGTTTTGCCCCATCACCATCTGGCCCATTGCATTTTGGCTCACTGATTGCAGCACTAGGCAGTTACTTTCAGGCGCGCAGCCAACAAGGTCAATGGATTGTACGTATTGAAGATCTCGATCCCCCCAGAGAAATGCCCGGTTCCGCACAATGGATTTTACAAGCGTTAGAGGCTTATGGTTTACACTGGGATGGCGAAGTGGTTTATCAGAGTCAACGCCATGAACTTTATCAAACCCAAATAGAGACATGGTTACAATCGGGACAAGCTTACTATTGTCAGTGCTCTCGTAAAGAGGTAAAACAGGCAGGAGGCTACTACCTTGGCACGTGTCGCCATTTAGCGCTAGATAAAACGCCATCGAGTGCGATTCGTTTGCGAATGGATCACCCCGTCTACTCATTCATCGATTTGAAACAGGGAAAAATTACGATTCCCCATGCCTTAGCGGAAGAAGATTTCATTATCAAAAGACGGGATGGACTGTTTGCTTATAACCTTGCGGTCGTGATTGATGACATTCAGCAAGGCGTCACACAAGTGGTACGTGGAGCAGATTTGATTGAACCTACGGGGCGGCAAATCAGCCTATATCACAGTTTGCAACAAAAGCCGGTTAGCTACTTACATTTACCATTGGCGATGGATAACAACGGAAATAAACTTTCCAAACAAAACCATGCAACGGCCATTAATATTGACCAGCCAAAACCGACATTAATTCGGGCAATGACGTTTTTAGGCTTTGATATACCAAAAGATTTTATGGATGCTCGACTCGAAGAAATGATCACTTGGGGCAGCCAGAACTGGCAGATAGAACAATTGCCAGAAGAGACAGAGATCACACCGTGATTCTCAAAAGGCGCTGTGTACGCTATTATTAGCCGAAATTTCGGCCCATTTAAGCCAGAAAAGGTGCACCACAACGCTTGAATAGCCAACACCAATCATTGTCAGATGCACATGAATAATAATGAACTAGAACCACGCGAACCTCACGGTTATCCTGAGTTAGCGCTCAATATCATCACTCGCCAAGAGCACAATATCTCTCGGCAGTCGATCAGTGAAAATGCACTCAAAGTCTTGTATCGGTTACATGGTGCAGGCTTTGAAGCTTATTTAGTGGGAGGCGGCGTCAGAGACTTATTACTCGGCGCCACTCCAAAAGATTTTGATATCGCCACCAATGCGACACCAGAGCAGATTCGTCAGCTCTTTCGCAACTGCCGCTTGATCGGACGTCGTTTCCGTCTTGCTCATATTATGTTTGGACGCGATATTGTTGAAGTCGCCACCTTCCGTGGGCACCATCAAGAAACCAACCAACATATCGCGGCTCAATCAGAGGCAGGCATGTTACTGCGCGATAATGTCTATGGCACCATTGATGAAGATGCTGAACGTCGTGATTTCACCATCAACGCCATGTATTACAGCATCGCAGATTACAGTATCCATGACTATGCTGGGGGGATGGAAGATCTTGAAGATAAACTGGTTCGCCTTATTGGTGATCCTGAAATACGTTATCGAGAAGATCCTGTCCGAATGTTACGAGCGATCCGATTCGCCGTTAAGCTAGACTTTGATATCGAAGAAGATACCGCAGCCCCTATTGAACAATTAGCACCGCTGTTACGAGATATTCCATCAGCTCGTCTCTATGAAGAGTCATTGAAAATGCTACAAACTGGTTATGGGTTAGAAACCTATCACCTGATGAGAGAGTACAATTTGTTCCAACAACTCTTCCCACAGGTAGCCGAGCATTTTACGGATGATGATTCCTCATTAACGGAACAAATGCTGGATTTAGCTCTAGATTCTACCGATATCCGTATTGAAGAAGGGAAACGAATTAACCCGGCCTTTATGTTTGCCGCCTTCTTCTGGTATCCGATGATTAAGCTGGCCGAACAGATAATGGAAACGCATCAATATAATTTCTACGATGCTGTGATGGAAGCCAGCAATAAGATCCTCGATCAAGTGGTAAAATCCATTGCGATTCCACGTCGTCATACCACAACGATTCGCGAAATTTGGCAAATGCAGCTTCGCTTGCCACGCCGTACCGGTAAACGAGCATTCCGACTACTTGAATTAAATAAATTCCGAGCTGGATTCGATTTTCTGGAAATGCGGGGAGAAATTGAAGGTGGAGAGGTCAAACAGCTAGCGAATTGGTGGCAGACTTTCCAAAATGCTGGACGCAATATGCGCCAAGCCATGGTCGCTGACCTAGGTAACAGTACTGAAAGTAATAAATCAGGGCCTCGCCGACGTAAACCTTCAAATCGGAAACGGAAACCGAAAGGTAAAAGCGAATCATGATCACCGCTTATATCGCTATCGGTAGCAATATTGGTGATCCGGTAAGTCAAGCTAAGCAAGCCATTGAGGCTTTAAAAACACTGCCTCAATCCCAATTTATTGTCGCATCATCGTTGTACTCCAGTACACCGATGGGGCCACAAGATCAGCCCGATTACATCAACGCCGTTGTGGCCATAAAAACACAATTAAGCCCACTTGAATTGCTCGATTGCACTCAAACCATTGAACAACAGCAAGGGCGTGAACGTAAAGCTGAGCGCTGGGGACCTAGAACGCTCGATTTAGACATTGTGCTCTATGGACAGGAAGTGGTGGATTGTGAGCGATTAACCGTACCACATTATGGTATGAGTGTTCGTGAATTTGTCCTTTATCCACTGTATGAAATAGCCCCGAATTTACAGCTTCCCGATGGAACTAAGCTTAGTGATCTACTGAGCCAAGTAGCACGTAATGGGCTTAGTATTTGGCCGTCGCCAACGGCAAGTAAGGATATCGAATGAAAAAAATCACCATTAATGATCTGATGAAGTGGAAACAGGAAGGCCACAAATTTCCAACGTCGACCGCTTATGATGCAAGTTTTGCCCAACTGTTTGAAAGCCAAGAAATGCCCGTGTTATTAGTCGGTGACTCACTGGGGATGGTTCTACAAGGCAAAAGTGACACGCTCCCCGTCACAGTAGATGAGATAGCCTATCATACGCGCTGCGTTCGTGCAGGTAGCCCCAATTGCCTATTAATGGCAGACATGCCCTTTATGAGCTATGCAACCCCAGAGCAAGCCTGTGAGCAAGCGGCTACCTTAATTCGGGCCGGTGCCAATATGGTAAAAATTGAAGGGGGAGACTGGCTGGTCGATACGGTAAAAATGCTCACTGAACGGGCGGTTCCTGTTTGTGCTCACCTAGGCCTGACCCCTCAATCTGTCAATATTTTTGGTGGTTATAAAATCCAAGGCCGCGAACAAGATAAAGCCGATCGCATGGTTAAAGATGCGATCGCCCTACAAGAAGCCGGGGCCCAAGTGATATTACTGGAATGTGTCCCCGCAAGCCTTGCAAATCGAATCACTGAATTGCTGGATGTTCCTGTCATTGGTATTGGTGCAGGAAATGGAACAGACGGACAAATTTTGGTTATGCACGATATGTTTGGTATTTCGGCCAACTACATGCCAAAATTCTCGAAAGATTTTCTCGCAGAAACCGGTGATATGCGCCAAGCCGTTGCTAAATATATGGCTGATGTCACCAGCGGCGCATTCCCTGATGATGCACACACTATTGCCTAAAGGAGTACTCCATGCAGACTTTTGCTGATATTTCAGCTCTTCGTGAGCAGATCAAACAGTATAAGCGTGATGGTCGCCAAGTGGCTTTTGTTCCGACAATGGGCAATTTACACGAAGGTCATTTGACCCTAGTCCGTAAAGCACGCGAGCTAGCTGACATCGTTGTGGTCAGTATTTTCGTCAATCCGATGCAGTTTGATCGAGCAGATGATCTCAATAACTACCCGCGTACACTGGATGAAGATCTGAACAAATTAAACAGTGAAGGGGTTGATCTCGTCTTTACGCCCACCCCAGATGTGATGTATCCCCATGGATTAGATAAACAAACGTTTGTCGAAGTTCCAGGACTTTCGCATATGCTTGAAGGGGCATCTCGCCCAGGCCATTTCCGCGGCGTTGCCACCATTGTTAGCAAACTATTTAATATTGTGCAGCCCAATATCGCCTGCTTTGGCGAGAAAGATTTCCAACAATTGGCGATCATTCGCCAGATGGTGAACGATCTCTGTTTAGATATTAATATTGTTGGTGTCGCGACAGTCCGAGAAATGGATGGGCTAGCCATGAGCTCTCGCAACAATTTACTGACCATAGATGAACGTCAGCGCGCCCCCGTTCTCGCAAGAACCATGCGTTGGATGAGTAGTGCTATCCGGGGAGGACGTGATGATTACGCCTCTATTATTGAGGATGCGGTTGATCAGTTACGCGCTGCAGATATTGAACCGGATGAAATTTTTATCCGAGATGCGCAAACATTGCAACCCATCAGTAGCGAGAGTAAACAAGCGGTTATTTTGATTGCGGCTCACTTAGGTAAAGTCCGTCTAATTGATAACCAAGTTCTTGATCTCTCCGGCGACAGCAAAGAGAGTTCTGAAGAAGAATAGTTCGACACTTTCCCCGCAAATACAAAATGGTCATTCTCACTGTTGTGGGAATGACCATTTTATTAAGAGCACATGCATAACAGAAAGAAGCGATGTCAATAGAATAGTCCCATCACTCCACAGTTCAGCGTTTAACTGCGTAACCCTTTTCCTTTCGTAACCAGATAATGCGCAATGGCATAAAGCATCACAACAAAGATCCCCAGTACACTGAATGACGTCACAATATCCACATCAGACACACCCAAGAATCCATATCGAAACGCATTAACCATATAAACTATAGGGTTTATTTTCGAAACACCTTGCCAGAAATCGGGTAATAAACTGATCGAATAAAACACACCACCTAAGTAGGTCAGCGGTGTTAGGACAAAGGTCGGAATAATGGAAATATCATCAAATGTTTTGGCAAAAACGGCATTGATTAAACCGCCCAGAGCAAAAACCACCGAGGTTAAAAAGACCGTTGCACAAATGATTCCCCAATGCTCCACACTTAAATTCACAAATAAGAGTGAAACCGTTGTGACTAATGCCCCAACCAATAAACCTCGAGTCACGCCCCCCATCACATACCCAGCGATAATAACGTAATTGGGAACGGGGGCGACCAAGAGTTCTTCAATATTTTTTTGAAACTTAGCACTAAAAAAAGAAGACGCCACGTTGGAGTACGAGTTGGTGATCACCGACATCATAATCAAACCGGGTACAATATATTCCATGTAGCTAAAACCATTCATCTGCCCGATCCGAGAACCGATCAAGTTGCCAAAAATCACAAAATATAAGCTCATGGTGATCACTGGCGGAACTAACGTCTGAACCCAAATCCGTGTAAAACGTGTAATTTCTTTACGCAGCAAGCTACAAAAAGCGGTCCAATAGATTGAATACATTACGCTTTCCCCTGACTTTGATCACGAACGATGCTAACAAATAACTCTTCTAAACGGTTTGCCTTGTTACGCATAGAAAGAACGTTGATCCCCTGTTGAGTCAATTGTGTAAAGACAGCGTTCAGCCCTTGGCTTTTTTCTAGCTCAATCTCTAATGACCCATCAACAATCTGCTGAGAAATCACATCGTTCAGTGGCTGTAATAGACGTTCGTCATCAATATCCAGAATAAAGGTTTCTACACTTAGCTTACTCAGCAACCCTTTCATTGTAGTATTTTCGATTAGCTCCCCCCGATTAATGATGCCAATATGACGACAGAGCATCTCAGCTTCTTCAAGATAGTGAGTTGTTAGAATGATGGTAATCCCCTGCTGGTTGATCTGCTTTAAAAATGCCCACATTGAGCGGCGCAACTCAATATCAACACCCGCAGTCGGTTCATCAAGAATCAACAGTTGTGGCTCATGCATTAAGGCACGAGCTATCATCAACCGGCGTTTCATCCCCCCAGAAAGGTTACGAGCCCGCTCTTTACGCTTATCCCAGAGATCTAACTGAGTCAGATAGGTTTTTGCTCGCTCTTTCGCTAGCGACTTTGACACCCCATAATAGCCCGCTTGCTGCATCACAATCTGTTCAACCGTTTCAAAAGGATTGAAGTTAAACTCTTGCGGCACTAAACCTAAATGTTGTTTGGCTTGTTCAAGATGGGTATCGATATTGTGACCAAAAACTTTTACCTGACCGGAGGTTTTATTCACTAAGGAGGAAATAATACCAATGGTGGTGGATTTACCTGCGCCATTAGGGCCAAGTAAAGCGTAAAAGTCTCCCTTTTTAACGGTTAAACTGACCCCTTTCAGCGCCTCAAAACCACCTTGATAGGTTTTACGCAACTGATCGATTTCTAATGCATACATAATGGTGGCAAACTCTTACAGTGATAACTTGATAGATGTGCTGCTTAGCCACTGTATTTTCAACCCTTGAATACAAATATATCCATTTATAATGCCGTCAAAAAACATTACATCAAACCAATCTATCAACCAAGCAAACGCATTGACCAAGGCAATGTACCTTACATAAAAATCTACCTATAATGTGTTTCGGTTCTCATACTTCTCAACAATATCTTGCAAAAAATTGACTTACATTAACTGCTCAGATGAGTAGGCTGTTAACACTTTTTTCAGAGAATCACGTAATGACATTGTGTATAGTTGGCTCAATCAATAAAGGGAACTAAGATGCCAGAACTTAAACAGCTTTTTGAAAATAATTCACGTTGGTCAGAATCGATCAAATCAGAACGACCAGAATACTTTGCCAAACTCGCTAAAGGGCAAAATCCTGATTTTTTGTGGATTGGTTGCTCAGATAGCCGAGTACCAGCAGAAAGGCTTACTGGGCTTTATTCGGGAGAATTATTTGTTCACCGAAACGTTGCTAACCAAGTGATCCATACAGATTTAAACTGCTTATCCGTCGTTCAGTATGCAGTGGATGTGCTTAAGGTAAAACACATTATTATTTGTGGCCATTATGGTTGTGGTGGTGTGACTGCAGCGATAGATAACCCCCAATTAGGCCTCATCAATAACTGGCTGCTACATATTCGAGATCTCTACTTTAAACACCGCGCCTACTTAGAAAAAATGCCAGAGAAAGATCGTTCCGATAAACTGGCAGAACTCAATGTTGCCGAACAAATGTATAATTTGGGTAATTCAACGATTATGCAAAATGCTTGGCAGCGTGGGCAGGATGTGGAACTGCATGGTGTTGTTTATGGTATTGAAGATGGAAAATTAGAATATCTCGGTCTTCGCTGTGACTCTCAAGAGTTGGTAGATGAAAGCTACCGTAATGCTTTAGAGAAGATCCTCAACCCACAACATACACTCTTGTGCCGTTAAACAAGATAACGTTGTGCTCTTGAGTTCAAAAAACACAATGCCCACTTTCGTGGGCATTGTGTTATCGAAATAAGCCACTATTCCTGAGGGATCACTTTGCCTATAAAAGGTAAATGGCGGTATTTTTGTGCGTAATCAATCCCTACGCCAACCACAAATTCATCAGGGATTTCAAAACCAACCCATTGAACATCGACATTTACTTCACGACGAGAAGGCTTATCAAGCAAAGTACAAATATTGATTGATTTAGGTTCACGCAGAGACAAAAAGTCTTTCACTTTATTAAGCGTATTTCCGGTATCAATAATATCCTCTACCAGCAAGACATCCTTACCTTTAATATCATCATCCAGATCTTTTAATATTCTGACATCTCGGGAGCTTTCCATACTATTCCCATAGCTAGAGGCCGTCATAAAATCCACTTGATGAGTCAACGAAATGGCCCGTGCCAGATCCGCCATAAAGACAAAGGAGCCACGTAAAAGACCGACCAGAACGAGGTCTTCGCTGCCTTGATAATATTCGGTAATTTGTTGACCTAACTCACGAATTCTTTCCTGAACCTCTTGTTCAGAAATCATTACTTCAACTGTATGTTTCATACCTATCTCGTTGGTTAGAGCGATACACCTCTAAAAAGTGGCACATCGCCAAATTGTTCGGCGCGTATAGTACCATTGCACACGGTGAGTGTTAACCTTTGTACGCCACAAGATCTTACGAGAAAAGTGTCAGAAAAGCAGCCATCATTCTACTCTACTCCCTACAACACTGTATTTCCGAACCATCAAGAGAACGTTTTAAAAATGAAACAGCCCCCTCTCCGTGGCGATTATTTAAACAGAACATATTGACCTGACACATATGCACCATTACACTCATAGCGTTTTTCAAACAACTTATAAAAAAATCATTAGCGTAACAAAAAACGCAACAACTCCGTCAAGTGGCAAGGATATAACTATGGACGCATCAATTGAGAAACGCCCCAGAACGAGGCTTTCTCCACAAAAACGTAAACAACAACTCATGGACATCGCACTGGAAGTGTTTGCCAAACGAGGAATTGGACGTGGAGGACACGCGGATATTGCCGATATCGCCCAAGTCTCTGTGGCCACCGTATTTAACTACTTTCCAACCCGTGAAGATCTAGTGGATGATGTTTTAATCTTTGTGGTTCGCCAATTCTCAAATTTTCTAACCGATCATATCGACCTTGAGATCGATGCCAAAGAAAACATGCATAGCATAGCTTCAGCAATGGTTAACCTTGCTATCGATGACTGCCATTGGTTAAAAGTGTGGTTCGAATGGAGCGCCTCAACCCGAGACGAAGTCTGGCCTCTATTTGTGTCGAGCAATAAAACCAATCAGCTACTGGTTCGAAATGTTTTTGTGAAAGCTATCGAGCGTGGCGAAGTCTGTGCTCAACTTGATGCAGAAAATTTGGCCATGCTGTTCCACGGAATTTGCTATTCTCTCTTCGTTCAGGCTAACCGAGTTCGAGATGAGCAGAAAGTTTGCAAGTTAGTAAGCAATTATTTAGATATGCTGTGTATCTATAACCGAGAGCATTTATCTGTCGCTTCTTAACGCTTTATTTTCAAATAAAAAAGCCGCTTAATCATCAGCGGCTTTTCCTTTCTCTGGTATCAATTACTTTTTCTTTTTCGCTTTCGCGTTCGGTAAATCAGTAATCGTTCCTTCAAAAACTTCAGCGGCAAGGCCAACAGACTCATGCAATGTTGGGTGAGCATGAATGGTCAGTGCGATATCTTCGGCATCACATCCCATCTCAATGGCTAAGCCAATTTCACCCAGTAGTTCACCACCATTGGTTCCGACAATCGCCCCACCAATCACACGATGAGTCTCTTTATCAAAGATAAGCTTAGTCATACCATCAGCACAATCAGAGGCAATGGCACGCCCTGACGCTGCCCATGGGAAGGTGGCCACTTCATAGCTAATACCTTCAGCTTTCGCTTCTTTTTCTGTCTTACCCACCCAAGCGACTTCTGGCTCAGTATAGGCGATAGAAGGAATCACTTTTGGATCGAAGTAATGTTTCTTACCTGCGATAACTTCAGCGGCAACGTGGCCTTCGTGCACACCTTTGTGCGCCAACATAGGCTGGCCGACAATATCACCAATCGCAAAAATATGAGGAATATTGGTACGCATCTGCTTATCAACATGAATAAAACCACGTTCATCCACTTCTAAGCCCGCTTTCTCTGCATCCATCAATTTACCGTTAGGAACACGGCCAATCGCAACTAACACCGCATCATAGCGTTCCGCTTCTTCCGGTGCTTTTTTACCTTCCATCGAGACGTAAATACCATCTTCTTTCGCTTCAACGGCGGTGACTTTGGTTTCTAGCATCAAGTTGAATTTATTTTGGATACGTTTGGTATAGACTTTAACAATGTCTTTATCTGCGGCAGGGATCACTTGGTCAAACATTTCAACCACATCAATCTGTGAACCAAGAGCGTGATAAACCGTCCCCATTTCTAGACCGATGATTCCCCCACCCATGATCAGCAGTTTTCCAGGGACTTCTTTCAGTTCCAGCGCATCGGTTGAATCCCAAATACGAGGATCTTCATGTGGAATAAAAGGCAATTTAATTGGGCGAGAACCCGCGGCAATGATGGCGTTGTCAAAGTTAACGACGGTTGTCCCCTCTTCACCTTCCACTTCAATGCTATTGGGGCCAGTAAATTTGCCAAAACCGTTAACCACATTCACTTTACGCATCTTAGCCATACCGCCAAGACCGCCCGTTAATTGGTTAATCACTTTCTCTTTCCATAAACGAATTTTATCGATATCCGTTTGTGGCTCGCCAAAGACAATGCCGTGTTCCGCAAGCGCTTTGGCTTCTTCTATCACTTTCGCAACATGAAGTAGGGCTTTTGAAGGGATACACCCAACATTGAGACACACGCCGCCAAGCGTGTTGTAACGTTCGATAAGTACGGTATCCAGACCTAAATCGGCACAGCGGAAAGCTGCGGAGTAACCAGCAGGACCGGCACCAAGTACAACAACTTGGGCTTTAATTTCTTTGCTCATTTCGACCTCTTATAGTCAATATCCCTAACAGGCTAAGTGGAAGGTTCTATCTTATGTTTAAAACTCTATAGCTTTAAAACGATTATTTTCAGACCGTAACAGTTTACAGAGATGTTAATGGTGTGAAAAGTAAATCCATGTAGCCTGTGAGCTAGACAACAATTCAATGACAAAAATATTCCTTATCATCAAATTGCAAGATTATGCTTAAATCAAGGCGGCTCAACGCCGCCTTATTGTTTATGTCATGCTTATAATACTAAGCGACGAATATCGCTCAAGCAGCCATTTAAGTACGTGATAAAACGTGCACCTTCCGCACCATCAATCACTCGGTGATCGTAAGAAAGAGAGAGCGGAAGTTGTAGGCGTGGCGCAAACTCTTTGCCATTCCATACTGGTTTCATTTCTGATTTAGACACCCCTAAAATCGCCACTTCAGGAGCATTAACGATCGGCGTAAATGCCGTACCGCCGATACCACCTAGGCTTGAAATAGTGAAACAACCGCCTTGCATATCTGCTGCGGTTAACTTACCCGCACGGGCTTTTTTCGATACTTGCGCCAGCTCTTCAGACAGTTCATAAATGCCTTTCTTATTCACGTCTTTGAAGACAGGAACCACAAGGCCATTTGGTGTATCAACGGCAATGCCGATATTCACGTACTTTTTCAGAATTAAGCTTTCGCCATCTTCTGACAGGGAAGAATTAAAGGCTGGGAAAGCTTCAAGCGCTTTCGCTGCCGCTTTCATGATGAACACCAATGGGGTGATCTTCATTCCTGTGTCTTTCTTCGCTTCGATCGCATTTTGTTCTTTACGGAAGTTTTCTAGCTCAGTGATATCCACGTTATCCCACTGGGTTACATGAGGAATCATTACCCAGTTACGATGCAGGTTAGCACCAGAAATCTTCTTAATACGAGAAAGCGGTTGAACTTCAGTATCACCGAACTTACTAAAGTCCACTTTAGGCCAAGGTAAGAGACCTAGCGCAGCCCCATCCCCTTTAGCTGAAGCCGAAGAACCCGATTCAAGACGTTTCAATGCTTCTTTCACGTAGTTCTGAACGTCTTCTTTTAGAATGCGGCTCTTACGACCTGATCCTTTTACTTTCGCTAAGTTTACACCAAACTCACGCGCTAGACGGCGAACCACTGGAGAAGCATGAGCGTACTCATGATTTTCTTGGAAGTCACTGGTTGTTGTCGCCGGAGTGTTAGAGGTTTCAACTTTTTGAGCTGCCGCCGCTGGCGTTGCTTGAACCGCTTGAGCCGGCGCTGCCACAGGCGTTGCACCCGCAACTTCAAACACCATGATCAGTGACCCAGTAGAAACTTTATCACCGGCTACCACTTTAATGGCTTTCACTTTACCCGCAAACGGTGCAGGCACTTCCATCGACGCTTTATCGCCTTCCACCGTAATTAACGATTGCTCTTCTTCCACCATGTCGCCAACGGCAACCATGATTTCTGTCACTTCAACTTCATCACCACCGATATCAGGAACATTCACTTCTTTATCTGCCGCTACGACAGGAGCCGTAGTGGGAGCTTCAGCTTGTGTCGTCGGTGTAACTGATGCGCTAGAGCCTGCGACTTCAAAGACCATGATCAGTGAGCCTGTGGTCACTTTATCACCAGAAGCAATTTTAATTTCTTTGACCGTACCCGCAAACGGCGCAGGCACTTCCATTGACGCTTTGTCGCCTTCAACGGTGATCAGAGATTGCTCTTCAGTAACACTATCGCCGACAGCCACCATGATTTCAGTGACTTCAACTTCATCGCCACCAATATCAGGCACTTGAACTTCTTTCAGCTCAGCACTAGCAGGGGCTGCGGCTGGCACAGCCTCTGTCGTCGGTGTAGGAGCGGCTTGTGCCGCACCTTCTGATTCAAAGACCATGATCAAAGATCCCGTCGTGACTTTGTCACCCACAGCGATTTTGATCTCTTTTACGATCCCTGCTTGTGACGCAGGGACTTCCATAGAGGCTTTATCACCTTCAACGGTGATCAGTGACTGTTCTTCTTCGACCTTGTCGCCAACGCTGACAAGAATCTCAGTAACTTCAACCTCATCCGCACCAATATCCGGTACATTAATTTCGATTGCCATTATTCTTTCCTACCTTCAATTAAGCGTATAACGGGTTTGTTTTTTCGGTATCGATATTAAATGCCTTAATCGCATCAACCACGACCGATTTATCTAGTTCACCACGTTTAGCCAACTCGCTAAGTGCGGCAACGACAACATAACTCGCATTCACTTCGAAGTGACGACGTAAGTTTTCACGGCTGTCAGAACGGCCAAAACCATCGGTTCCCAACACTTTATAAGATTGTGCTGGAAGATAAGCGCGTACTTGCTCTGCATAGTTCTTCATGTAGTCGGTTGCAGCAATCGCTGGCTCGGAGCCCATCACTTGCGCAATATAAGGAACTTTCGCCTCCGCTTCGGGGTGAAGCATTGCATCACGCTCACACGCTTGACCATCACGGGCCAATTCGTTAAATGAAGTCACCGAGTACACATCGGAAGCCACACCGTACTCATCACTTAGAATTTGCGCGGCTTTGCGCACTTCATTCATGATCGTCCCTGAACTCATTAATTGAACTTTGCCTTTCGAGCCAGTATAGGTTTCTAGCTTGTAAATACCTTTACGAATGCCCTCTTCCGCTCCTTCTGGCATCGCTGGCATTGGGTAGTTTTCATTCATGAGTGTCAAGTAGTAGTACACGTTCTCTTGCTCACCATACATGCGACGAATACCATCTTGAATGATGACAGCAACTTCATAAGCAAAAGTAGGATCATAAGAGATGCAGTTAGGTACCGTGCTCGCTAAGACATGTGAATGACCATCTTCATGCTGCAGCCCTTCACCATTTAGCGTTGTACGCCCTGCGGTTGCACCTAATAGGAAACCACGAGCTTGTTGATCACCCGCCATCCATGCCATATCACCAACACGTTGGAAGCCAAACATAGAGTAGTAAATATAGAACGGGATCATCGGTAAATCATTTGTGCTGTAAGAGGTTGCTGCAGCAACCCATGAAGACATCGCACCCAGTTCATTGATCCCTTCTTGCAGTACTTGCCCCGCCGTATCTTCTTTATAGTAAGAAACCACGCTACGGTCTTCTGGTGTGTAAGTCTGACCTTGAGGGTTGTAGATACCAATTTGACGGAATAAACCTTCCATACCAAAGGTCCGTGCTTCATCTGCAATAATCGGTACGATATTTTGGCCGATATTTTTATCTTTCAACAAAATGTTCAAGGTACGAACAAACGCCATGGTCGATGAAATATCACGTTTTTGTTCTTCAAGCAGTGGCTTGAACTCTTCCAGTTCAGGGGTAATAAAGGCTTGAGTAAACTTAGGCAAACGCTGTGGCGTATAGCCATGCAAAGCTTTACGGCGTGCATGCAGATATTCGAATTCTTTAGAACCTTCTTCCAATTTCAGATAAGGGAGTTTGTTCACCTCTTCATCTGAAATCAAATCTTGTAGGCCAAGGCGGTTACGCATCGCAAGTACATGGGTCATATCCATTTTCTTCACTTGGTGTGCGATGTTTTTCCCTTCAGCAGCATCCCCCATACCATAACCTTTGACGGTTTTCGCTAGAATAACGGTTGGGCGGCCTTTGGTTTGCTGAGCATTTTTAAAGGCAGCAAACAGTTTTGACGGCTCATGACCACCACGTTTTAACGCGAAGATTTCGTCATCCGTCATGTCCGCAACCAAGGCCGCGGTTTCTGGGTATTTACCAAAGAAATGTTCACGAACGTAAGCACCATCTTTCGCTTTAAAGGTTTGGTAATCGCCATCAATGGTTTCATTCATCAATTGCAGTAGCTTACCAGAGGTGTCTTTCGCTAATAGCGCATCCCAGTTGTTGCCCCAAATCACTTTCACCACATTCCAGCCAGCGCCTTTAAATAGGCCTTCTAGCTCTTGAATGATCTTGCCGTTACCCATCACTGGGCCATCTAGACGCTGTAGGTTACAGTTGATTAAGAAACAGAGGTTGTCCAGTTTTTCACGGGCAGCAAATGAGATAGCACCGCGTGATTCTGGCTCATCCATTTCACCATCACCAAGGAAGGCGTAAACACGTTGTTCGGAAGTATCTTTTAGCCCACGGCCATCTAAATATTTCAAGAAACGCGCTTGATAAATTGAAGCGATCGGGCCAAGTCCCATCGAAACGGTTGGGAATTGCCAGAACTCAGGCATCAATTTAGGGTGTGGGTAAGAAGGAATCCCTTTACCATCCACTTCTTGACGGAAGTTATCTAACTGATCTTCAGTCAAGCGGCCTTCTAGGAAAGCACGAGCATAAATCCCTGGAGAAATATGACCTTGATAATAAACCAGATCGCCACCGTCCTTCTCGTTAGGCGCACGGAAGAAATGGTTGAAGCAAGTTTCATAGAATGCGGCTGAAGATTGGAAAGAGGCCATATGCCCTCCCAAGTCCAAATCTTTCTTAGAAGCACGCAACACGATCATGATCGCGTTCCAACGAATGATGGAACGAATACGTTTCTCAATCGTCGTATCACCGGGATATGCGGGCTCTTGGGCGGCCGGAATCGTGTTGATATAGTTTGTGTTGATACCAGTGGGCATATCAACGCCATCGAGACGGGCTTTCTCTAGAACTTCTTCTAATAAGAATTGCGCACGCTCTACACCTTCTTCACGTACAACTGACTCAAGGGCGGAAAGCCACTCCTGAGTTTCCAGTGCATCTACGTCATGCTTCATGTCAGACATGGCGATCTATCCTTCTGTTGGTTGGATTTATTTAGAATCGCAATGGACCGCTATTGCGGTTCATTACCCTGTTGGATACGGCGCAGAGAACGCTCACGTCGAGACTCTTCTCGGGTCAAATCCAACAATGTTTCTTCAATATAAGCTAAGTGTGAATGTGACATCTCACGAGCCTTTTCTGGCTGGCCAGATACGATCGCGTCCACAATATTAGCTCGGTGCTTACTTACTTTCTCAACCGCTTCGGGGCGGCGATGTAATAATTTAAAATTTTGCAGAATGTTTTGCTCAAGCAATGGAGCGAGACTACGAACGATATGCAATAAAACAACATTATGGGCCGCTTCGGTTATCGCAATGAGAAATTTCATTACACTGACCGCTTCAGCTTCAACATCCTGTTTCTCTTGCATTTCACCGATTCGCACCACACTGGCTTGAATACGAGCAAAATCTTCATCAGTACCACGCAATGCAGCAAAATAAGCGGAAATACCTTCTAGCGCATGGCGCGCTTCCAGTAAATCCAACTGAGTTTCCGAGTGACTAGACAATAAATTTAGCAGAGGATCGGAGAAACTTTGCCAGATATGCTCACTGACGAATGTACCACCGCCTTGGCGACGCGTTAAAAGACGTTTGGCTTCTAAACGCTGTATGGCTTCACGAACGGAAGGTCGAGAGACATCGAACTGCTTTGCTAACTCACGCTCGGGAGGGAGTTGCTGTCCAGGCGTCAATGTTCCTTCCACAATCAACCGCTCTAATTCTTGCTCAATCACATCGGAAAGTTTCGGCTGACGGATCCTTTGATAAGCCATAATTTATTGTTCTTTTGCTCTTTAATTTTACCGTTGGCAATTGGTAATACCAATTTCAAGTTGAGGTAGAAATTAACATAATTAAAACGTAATTGTCCAGCCGAAAATTGATGTAAATCATAGAACAGGGCTAACCAAAACACTTTGATAACAATAGCACACTAAAACGGAAATAGGATTGGTCAGACCAATTACAAAAAACATACAGATGGGAAAATGGCGGGCTACATGCCTTTTATTGCACAATAAAGGGAGAAAAATTTAAGAATAACAGGAAGATAAAACTTGAGAGGGTCATAGGCTTCCCCCTCAAGTTATGAGCGTAAGGGTTATTGGGCTTCGATATGATCAATCAATAGCTGTAAAGATTGGTTGCCACGAAATTCATTAATGTCCAACTTATAAGCCAGATGGACCGTTTTCACTGAAGCATCCGGCCAACGGCGTAAATCCACGTTAAAGGCGATGCCATCGATCATAATATGGGTCGGATGCCCTTTAAATAATGGTTCCAACATCAGTTTGAGGTGTTTTTCTCCCACTAATTTTTGATGAAGCACTTTAAATTCACCATCAAATAAAGGTTCAGGAAATGCTTGGCCCCATGGGCCCCCAGCACGTAAGGTTTCCGCCGTATGCATTGAAAACTCTTCTGGCTTGAGTTCACCATCACTCAGTAATATTCCTTTTAGGCTGGCTTCGTCTAACTGTTCACTGACAGCTTGTTCAAATAGCTGCCGAAAACGTTCAAATTGACGCTCAGCGATGGTTAACCCAGCCGCCATAGCATGACCACCGAATTTAATGATCATGCCCGGATTTTGCGTATCAATGTTATCTAAAGTATCACGCATATGCAGGCCAGGAATGGAGCGACAAGAACCTTTCATTAGCCCCTCTCCACCATCAGCAAAAGCGATCACGGGACGGTGGTATTTATCTTTAATACGAGAGGCCAATATGCCAATAACGCCTTGATGCCAATCTCTTTGAAATAACACTAAACCAGCTGGTAATGTGCTATTTTCACCAAATTGTAGCCGCTCACAAAAAGCCAGCGCTTCTTGCTTCATCCCTTCTTCGATCTCTTTACGTGTTTGATTAAGCGCATCCAATTCATTCGCCATTCGGCGAGCGGCATGAATATTGTTGGTCAGCAAAAGTTCGACCCCAAACGACATATCATCTAAACGCCCAGCTGCATTAATTCGAGGCCCTAAAGCAAAACCAAAATCAGCTGCAATCAATCGACGAGCATCACGTTTCGCCACTTCAATCAACGCTTGGATTCCCGGACGTGCCTTACCCGCTCGAATACGTTGTAAGCCTTGATGTACAAGGATTCGGTTATTTTCATCCAACGGCACAACATCAGCAACCGTCCCCAACGCAACCAGATCGATCAGCTCCATTAATTTAGGTTCTGCCATTCCTTGCTGATGAAACCAACCTGACTGGCGCATGTGCACACACAGTGCCATCATGAGATAAAAAGCCACCCCTACGCCAGCCAGAGCTTTCGAAGGAAAAGCACACTGCTGTAAATTAGGGTTAACCATGGCATCAACCTCAGGTAATGATTGCCCGGGTAAATGGTGATCCGTCACCAATACGGTTAACCCATGCTGTTTGGCATAACGTACGCCTTCAATAGAAGAAACACCGTTATCCACCGTCATGATCATCTCAGCACCAAGCGCTAAGGCTTGGTCAACCACTTCTGGGCTTAATCCGTATCCATCTTCAAAACGATTAGGAACCAGATAATCCACATTACGGCAACCAAGCATACGTAAGGCTAAAACCGATAGCGCACAACTGGTTGCCCCATCAGCATCAAAGTCTCCGACGATAATAATACGTTGTTGTTGTTGAATTGCATTGAACAGTAATTCAACCGCTTTCTCAATACCGTGTAATTGTCGGTAGGAATGCAAAGCTTTTGCTGCCTTTTCCAGTTGTTCAGTCGTGGTTATCCCACGATTAAGATAAATTCGTTTGAGTAAGTCGGGAATGGAATCTGGCAACTGACTCAGATCAGGATCGGGTCTTCTTTGGATCTCTATCATAAAAATAATCAGGCTTGGATAAACCAAGCCCGCTTCCTAAGTTAGTCGATAAGGCGAAATACTTACTGCTGTTGCAGGCGCTTTTT
The DNA here is from genome assembly GCF_022113815.1 of Vibrio cincinnatiensis. Classification (GTDB taxonomy): domain Bacteria; phylum Pseudomonadota; class Gammaproteobacteria; order Enterobacterales; family Vibrionaceae; genus Vibrio; species Vibrio cincinnatiensis_A. Next base: position 81,922 of record NZ_SGOM01000007.1, on the reverse strand, counting down.
GAGTTGATCGGCAGGCAAATATCCTCCGACCATTTCACCATTGGGAAGAAAAATAGCTGGCGTTCCGGAAATACCCAGTTCTCGGCCTAGCTGATAATGTTGTGCAATCGTCTGCTGACATTGTTTAAGATCGCCTTTGGCCAAGGCTGATTGTCTTTCAATTTTGACATTATGCATTGCGGCTTTAGGATCATCAGCGCACCAAATCGCGGCCATTTGATCCGCCACTTGCCCAACGGGTCCTTGCCGTGGATAAGCCAAATAACGCACCGTAATTCCCAAATCGTTATACTCTTTCATTTGGCTATGTAGACGCACACAATAACCACAAGTGGTATCGGTAAAGACCGTCACCACATATTGCTCATTGGGTGCTTTATACTCAATCATACTGGTTTTTAACTGTTCTATTTTCTTAGCGTTGATCGGAGCTTGTCGTTTCGCAAGCACATCCACATAGCTACCATTATCCTTTAACGCATACAATGTTCCGGCAATAAAATGCTGACCATCTTCAGAAGCAAACACAACCCCACCTGGTGTTTGCACTTCGACCAAACCGGCAATATCCGCAGGCGTAACGGAAAGCACTTCCAGCCCCAGTGGCGCAAAGCGTTTTGCAAACACATTTTTATCAATACCTGTCGCCCCACCCTGCGCGTAGCAGGCCGTTGTAACAATCGTTAGAAGCAGTAATGGTAACCGGTATAAAACCTTCATAAAAAATCCTTTCTATCAAGCCCTTGGATGGTGCTCGCTGTGTATTTGTTTAAGTCGTTCAGTGGCGACGTGAGTATAAATTTGTGTGGTGGATAAGTCACTATGGCCAAGTAACATCTGTACGACGCGTAAATCTGCCCCGTAGTTAAGTAGATGAGTGGCAAAAGCATGACGCAGCACGTGAGGGGAAAGTTTTTCCACATCAATACCAGCGATCACCGCATAATATTTAATACGATGCCAAAAGGTTTGCCGGGTCATTTGTTGAGCGCGTTTACTGGGAAAAACCACATCAGACGTCTGCTCGCCCAGCAGGTAAGACCGCCCTTGAGCAAGAAAAGTTTCAATCCATTCAATGGCATTTTCTCCCATCGGGACTAAACGTTCTTTGCCTCCTTTACCGATCACCCTGACCACCCCCTGCCTTAAACTCATGTTTTCCATCGTAAGGGAGACCAGCTCCGTCACCCGCAGCCCTGTTGCGTATAACAGCTCAAGCATCGCTTTATCACGTAGCTCTAGAGGATCACTAGGATTGGGAGCATTTAATAGAGATTCCACTTGCGCTTCACTGAGATCTTTCGGTAACCGTTGCGGCAGTTTGGGGCTGACCAACAAAGCACTGGGATCGTCACTGCGAATCTTTTCACGATGTAAATATTGGAACAAACGGCGCATCGCTGAGATCATTCTCGCCCGCGAAGTTTGCTTATAATTTTGATCAGTCAGCCAACTTTGATATTCCAATAAGCCCGCTAAGCTGATGAAATCTAACCGATAGTGGTGTTGCTGCATCCAGTTCAGTAATTTATTAAGATCATTACGATACGAGCTTAACGTATTTTCCGCTAACCCTCGCTCCATCCACATCGCATCTAAAAACTGCTCGATCAGCCCTTGATCGGCCGACAATTGCTCTGACACCGTTGATTCTCATTATATATTGTTAGGATAACCCCAACTTAATACCACAAATTCTTCACCACTCCTAGGTCGTCGGCTCTGGTATCTCCTGTTGTGTTAGGTATAGAATTCCCTCATCAAAAGAAATAAAGAATAGAAATCCTATGAAAATCGGTCTGTTTTACGGCTCAACGACTTGCTACACCGAGATGGCAGCAGAAAAAATGCGCGCTATTATTGGTGAAGAATTACTTGATATCCACAATGTCAAAGACACGCCACTTTCTCGAATGCGCGACTATGACTTGTTGATTCTGGGCATTTCCACTTGGGATTTTGGTGAAATCCAAGAAGATTGGAGCGCGATATGGGATCACATCGATGGCGTACCGCTAAACGACAAGTTCGTCGCATTGTACGGCTTAGGCGATCAAGAAGGCTATGGCGAATGGTATCTGGATGCGATGGGAATGCTGCACGATGCAGTCAAGAAGAACGGAGCTAAACTCATCGGCTACTGGCCAACTAAAGGGTATCAGTTTGAAGCCTCCAAAGCGCTTACCGAAGATGGTCAGCATTTTGTTGGGCTAGCGCTTGATGAAGACTCACAATACGAGCTAAGTGATGAACGAATTGCCACTTGGATTGAACAGATCCTCACCGAATATCAGCCATTTACATAACCTCTATTATGGCTGAATTTGGCTAAGAAAGTAGCGCCAATCAAAGACTAACCCAGGGTCTGTTTTTCGCATTGGCGCAATGTACTGATGGCCAGTAATGCGCTCCCGAGTCAAGGTGGGGTAGTGCGCCATCAATTGCTCCGTTAAACTCACCAATGCTTGATACTGTGCTTGGGTATAGGCAATAAAATCACTCCCCTCTAGTTCAATGCCGATTGAGTAATCATTACATCGTTCACGCCCAGCAAAAGAAGATTGCCCAGCATGCCAAGCTCGGGCTGAAAAAGGAACAAATTGCACCACTTCTCCATCTCGACGGATCAAACAGTGCGCCGAGACTTGCATCTTCTCAATCACTTTAAAAAAAGGATGAGCTTGGCTCGCTAACGTGCCACTAAAAAACTGTTCAATATAAGGCCCACCAAATTGACCGGGAGGTAAACTGATGTTGTGCACCACCAGTAGTGAAATATCACGCTCATCTGGCCGTTGATCGTAAAACGGAGATTCGACACGCCGTGCCCCTTGATACCAACCATGTTGATCAATCATAACGTTACTTCTGCTCTTGTTATTTCCCATCAGTATACTCGAGAAAAAAAGCTTATCACTGCTCCTTTTCGCCTATGTTTAATGAGAAAATCTTTTCCCTACCGCCTCATAAAGCCAGAATGGGAGATTAACAGCTGAATTTCCAAGCGACTCATCGTATCATGCCCCTTTCTTCCACAAACAAAGATGATTTGCGATGAAACACCCCCACAATAGTCAACAACGCTTAGATTATCTCAAGCAGCAACTGCCGTTAGAAATCACGCGATCCGTGACTGATAGCTTAAAAGAAGATTTAGGTGGAACCCTTGATGCTACTGCGGATATCACCGCCAGTTTGATCCCTGCTGATGTCCATAGCCACGCCACACTCATTACCCGAGAGGCGGGTGTTTTTTGCGGAAAGATGTGGGCAGAAGAAGTGTTTAAACAGCTAGGTGGTCAAGTCACCATTGAATGGCAAGTTGAAGACGGTGATATTCTGACCGCCAATCAAACACTCTGCACGTTAAGTGGGCCTGCCCGTATTTTACTCACGGGCGAACGTAATGCGATGAACTTTATTCAAACGCTGTCGGGCTGCGCAACGACAACCGCTCAATACGTGGATGCTTTACAAGGCACATCGTGCCGACTACTCGATACCCGTAAAACCATTCCAGGCTTACGTAGCGCATTAAAATATGCCGTGGCTTGTGGCGGCGGTTTTAACCATCGAATTGGCGTTTTTGATGCCTATTTGATCAAAGAGAACCATATCATTGCCTGTGGTGGCATCACCCAAGCTATTCATACCGCAAAACAACTCAACCCCGGTAAACCCGTTGAAGTAGAAACCGAAAGTTTAGCCGAATTATCTGAGGCAATTAACGCAGGTGCGGATATTGTTATGCTCGATAACTTCTCATTTGAGATGATGCGTGAAGCCGTTAAAATTAATGCCGGACGCATTGCATTAGAGAACTCCGGTAATATCACCCTAGAGACGATTCGTGATTATGCAGAAACAGGCATTGACTACATCTCGGTCGGCGCGCTCACCAAACACATTAAAGCATTAGATTTATCAATGCGTTTCCAACAATAAATAACCTAGAATTTAAAGGCTTAGGTTTCATTCCTAAGCCTAGCCTTTTAGCTGACTCGCAAACTTTATGTAACGTTTTTTACGCCTCGACCAAAAACGTCGCCTGACTCGAAGCTCATTCTTGAAGCCATTCTCTCAACTCTACGCTGTGCTTATTCTCTGTCTGTCTTAACTACACAACGAGGATGACAGTGTAATGAAAAAGAATCCAAACCATAAACAACAAGGTTTTACCTTAATTGAACTGATGATTGTGGTCGCAATCATTGGCGTTTTATCCGCCATTGCTGTTCCCGCCTATAAAGACTACGTAACGAAAAGTGAGTTGGCATCTGGGTTTGCTACCATAAAATCCGTTATCACTCCTGCTGAGCTTTATATACAAGAAACAGGTTCGTTATCTGGAGCAGTGACCACTCTTGGAATTGCAGAAAAAGCTAATCCATTAGGTGAACTCCGTTTTGGTGAAAACAATAGTATTATCTTTGAACATAAAGATGGCGCGGCTAAAGGGGCTACATTTACCTATACAAGAGACAATGATGACGGTTGGGGATGTACTCTTTCAGGATTAACTGATGACAAGAATGCGCCCAAAGGTTGCCCAGCCACCAAATCATAACCATGCTTACCAACCTTATTGCTATTTTGCGTCAGGCTCAACTTATGAGTTTGGCGCAAGAGCAAGCCGTAGTCGACCATATCCAAACTTCCGGTGCCAGTGTACCGGAAGCTTTATTGACTCTGGATATTTTTCACCATCATGATTTAACCGAACACCTAAGCCAAATATTTGGTCTGCCCGAAACCGATTTAACTCGCTTTGACTACGCTTCATTGTGTCAACAGCTGGGTTTGCGAGAGCTAATAACACAATACCAAGCCTTACCATTACAGCGGAATGGACAGGTGCTGACCTTAGCTGTATCCGACCCCACACATCTACAAATTGAAGATGAATTTCGCTTTGCCACCGGGCTACAAATTGAACTAGTACTGGCGGACTATAAAGCCTTACAAGCGGCCATTCGTAGATTGTATGGTCGAACAATCAACCATGCTACGGCGCAAGGTAAAGAGATCAGTCAAGATGAACTGGCCGATTTGGTACAGATCTCGGATGATGAAAAGCAATCCGTTGAAGATCTCAGCCAAGATGACTCTCCAGTGAGCCGCTTTATCAACCAAATATTATTGGATGCCGTCCGTAAAGGGGCCTCCGATATACACTTTGAGCCTTACGAACAGCAATACCGCATTCGCCTACGCTGTGACGGAATTCTGGTGCAGATCCAGCAGCCCGCAAGCCACTTAGGGCGACGGCTTGCTGCACGGATCAAAATTCTCTCTAAACTGGATATCGCTGAACGCCGACTCCCACAAGACGGGCGAATAAAACTGCGCTTAAATGCAGATACCGCCATCGATATGCGTGTTTCAACCCTTCCTACATTATGGGGAGAGAAAATCGTCCTGCGCTTACTCGATAGCAGTAGCGCAAGTTTAGACATTGATAAGTTAGGTTATAACGACACACAAAAACAGCTTTACCTAAACGCGCTGAAACAGCCGCAAGGGATGATTCTAATGACGGGGCCAACAGGGAGTGGTAAAACGGTTTCACTCTACACGGGCTTAAGCATTCTTAATACTGAAGATGTTAATATCTCTACCGCAGAAGATCCGGTTGAGATCAACCTTCCCGGCATTAATCAAGTCCAAGTTCAACCCAAAATTGGCTTTGGCTTTGCCCAAGCGCTACGCTCATTTTTGCGTCAAGATCCTGATATTGTGATGGTCGGTGAAATCCGCGATTTAGAAACCGCAGAAATCGCAGTCAAAGCCGCCCAAACAGGGCACTTAGTTTTGTCGACGTTACACACTAACTCTGCCGCAGAAACCGTTATTCGCTTAGCCAACATGGGCATAGAGCCCTTTAACCTCGCCTCATCACTCAGTTTAATCATTGCTCAGCGCTTGGCCAGACGGTTATGTCCACACTGCAAAGAAGCCTATTTTCCAAGCTTAACCGAGCAACAACAGTTTGCGTTAGACGCCGATCAAACCATTTACCGAGCCCATCCAAATGGCTGTAACGAATGCACCAATGGTTACAGTGGACGAGTCGGTATTTATGAAGTGATGGCCTTTGAGCCTCAACTGGCTCAAGCCATTATGCAAAAAGCTTCCATTACTCAAATTGAAGCCATCGCTCAAACCAATGGCATGCAAACTTTGCAGCAATCTGGCATAGAAAAACTCAAAATCGGCATCACCAGTATTCAAGAATTACAGCGTGTACTCTATTTCTAACTGATTGGAATTGATCTGTTATGCATTCATCTAAAGTTTATGAACTGAAAAATTACCGTTGGAAAGGCATCAATAGTTCTGGGAAAAAAGTGGCTGGGCAGTTACTCGCGCTCAGTGAACTGGAAGTGCGCGATAAACTCAAAGAACAGCATATTCAGATCAAGAAAATTAAAAAAGGAGGTGTTTCACTCCTCACCCGCTTAACTCACCGAGTTAAAGCAAAAGATATCACCCTACTTACCCGCCAATTATCGACCATGTTAACCACGGGGGTTCCCATTGTCCAAGCACTCAAATTGGTCGGTGATAATCACCGTAAAGCAGAAATGAAATCGATTTTGGCTCAAATTACCAAGAGTGTGGAAGCCGGTACGCCGATATCAAAAGCAATGCGTACCGCCAGCAGTCACTTTGATCCACTCTATGTCGACTTGATTCAAACGGGAGAACAATCTGGAAATTTAGCCGAGGTCTTTGAACGCCTTGCTACCTACCGAGAAAAAAGTGAGCAGTTGCGTGCTAAAGTCGTCAAAGCGCTGATCTATCCGAGTATGGTTGTTTTGGTTGCATTAGGCGTTTCCTACTTGATGCTAACTATGGTGATTCCTGAATTTGAAAGTATGTTCCAAGGCTTTGGCGCAGAGCTACCTTGGTTTACACAACAAATTATTAAACTCTCCCATGCCGTACAAACTTATAGTTTATGGGCCTTCTTACTGATCATCAGTTTATTTCTAGCACTGAAAACGGCTCGTAAAAAGTCCTTTCTAGTTCGGCTTAAAACCAGCCGCTTAGGCTTAAAATCTCCGATTATTGGTGGCGTCCTAGCGAAAGCAGCCATAGCCAAGTTTAGCCGTACTCTTGCTACCAGCTTTGCGGCGGGTATTCCTATCCTGGCTAGCTTAAGAACCACCGCAAAAACCGCGGGTAATGTGCATTTTGAAACCGCGATTGATCAAGTACACCGAGATACCGCATCGGGAATGCCTATGTACATTGCCATGCGCAATACAGAAGCCTTTCCCGAAATGGTGCTACAAATGGTCATGATTGGAGAAGAATCGGGAAAACTGGATGATATGTTGAATAAAATTGCGACCATTTACGAATTTGAAGTGGATAATACCGTAGATAATTTAGGGAAAATCCTAGAGCCGTTGATTATCGTCTTCCTAGGAGTGGTAGTAGGAGGATTAGTGGTGGCGATGTATCTTCCCATCTTTAACTTAATGAGTGTATTAGGTTAGTATACGACCTTTCCCTGATCCTGCGATTTCGAGCGCCTAAATGGATATTTTCTATTATTACCCTTGGTTATTTCCGGCCTTAGCGACCCTGTTTGGTTTAATGATTGGCAGTTTTCTCAATGTTGTCATCTACCGTTTACCTAAAATAATGGAGCGAGAATGGCGTAAAGAGTGTGCCGACTCTTTTCCTGAATATGGCATCACACCACCCAAAGGAAAGTTAACGCTAAGTACACCTCGCTCTACCTGTCCTCATTGCCAAACACAGCTCAGGATCCGGGATAATGTCCCGCTATTCAGTTGGCTATGGCTAAAAGGGCAATGCGCGCACTGCCAAGCTTCGATCAGCGCTCGCTATCCTTTGATAGAACTGCTCACCGCACTCAGCAGTTGGGTGGTCGCATCCCACTTTGGGCTCAGCGGCTATAGCCTTGCCTTACTGTTCTTTACCTATGTATTAATCGCTGCCACATTTATTGATTTTGATTGCATGTTATTACCCGATCAATTGACATTACCCTTAATGTGGGCAGGAATCAGCTTAGCGTTACTCGGTATTAGCCCTTTATCACTGACGGATTCAGTGATAGGGGCCATCACGGGTTATCTCTGTCTTTGGTCTATCTACTGGCTATTTAAAGGCTTAACCGGCAAAGAAGGCATGGGGTATGGGGATTTCAAACTATTGGCGGCGCTAGGCGCATGGTTCGGCTGGCAATTGCTCCCGCTTATTATCCTGCTCTCCTCTTTTGTTGGGCTTATCTTTGGTATTGTTCAATTACGCCTGCAAAAGCGAGGCATAGACAAAGCCTTTCCTTTTGGCCCTTACCTAGCTATGGCAGGATGGTTAGCCATGCTATGGGGCGATAAGCTCATTACTTGGTATTTACACTCATTAGTAGGATAACCTTTATGCCTTTGATCGTCGGCCTTACGGGAGGCATTGCAAGCGGAAAAACCACCGTCGCAAACTTGTTTCAACAACATTTCTCGATTGATATCGTCGATGCCGATATCATCGCCCGAGACGTAGTTGCCCAAGGAACAAAAGGGCTTGCCGCAATTGTGGAGCATTTCGGCCCAGACATCTTACATCGTGATGGCAGCTTAAATCGCACCGCATTACGCGAGCGTATTTTTACCGATGCGACGGAGAAAAGCTGGCTAAACCAGCTGTTGCATCCCCTAATTAATCAAAAAATGAGCGAAGCACTACAAAAAGTCACCTCCCCTTATGCTCTATTGGTTGTGCCCCTCCTGATTGAAAACCAGCTACAGTCAATGGTCAATCGTATTTTGGTGATCGATGTGGATGAGCAAACTCAAATTGAACGAACTCAGGCCAGAGATAAAGTGAGTAAACAACAAGTACTCGCCATCTTATCCGCTCAGGCAAGCCGAGCTGAGCGGCTCGCTTTTGCTGATGACGTGATTGAAAATAATTCACAAAACCAGAGACTTTTGCCACAAATCACGAAATTGCATAAAAAGTATCTAGCCATAAGTAGTACAAATCGGTCAGAATAGCCTCAAATACACCAAGGCTAGTTTCATGATTACACATAAGTTTGAACATCCGCTCAATGAAAAAACTCGCATTTATTTGCGGGTAGAAGCGTTGCTCAATCAAATGGAGCAAGCATGCCAATTAGCGGACAAACTCCAGCATCAATTACTGTTTCGCGCTCTTTTTGATCTGCTTGATATTTTTGATCAAATGCAACTCAAGAGTGAATTAGCCAAAGATATAGAAAAGCAGCGCCTTGCTTATCGCCAGTGGAAAGGCATTGAAGGCGTTGATCAAGAGATGCTCATGACTTTATTAGCTGAAATTGACGAAGTGCACCGTAATTTATTGGCGGGAGAACGATTTGGACAATCTCTGAAAGAAGACCGCTTTCTGAGTACCATCCGACAGCGATTTAATTTACCCGGCGGCTCTTGCTGCTTCGATCTTCCAGCGCTCCATTATTGGCTCCACCTTACCATTGAACAGAAAATCCAAGACGTTAAACAGTGGATGTCCGCCCTTCAACCTCTGTCTGATGCTCTGAAATTATGGCTCAAACTGACCCGAGAGACCGGCCATTATAAAGCCCATATGGCCCAATCAGGCTTTTATCAAAGTGATGCGGAAGGGGCGAATATTCTTCGTTTATCCATACCTCTGGAATATGGGGTTTATCCAATGATCTCCGGGCATAAAAATCGCTTTGCAATTAAATTTATCGACTTTCACTCCGGCCAAGCCAGTAGCCAAACGGTTCCTTTCGATCTTGCGATATGTAGTTAGTCTTGCAATATACAGCTAATCTTGCAAAATGTCGGTTTTTACCAAGAGGAGAATCCCATGTCTAAGAAGCTGACGGTGGTAAAATGCCCACAATGCGGTGTGTTGGTAGAATGGGGAGAACAGAGCCCTTACCGCCCGTTTTGCAGCAAGCAGTGTCAAATGATTGATTTTGGTACTTGGGCCGATGAAGAAAATGCGATTCCCGGTGCCCCTGATATGTCTGACAGCGACGGCTGGTCAGAAGAACATCACTAGCTCATTCCTGTTTATAATAATAAAGCCCCAAAATGGGGCTTTATTATTTGTTCATACGGATTTATTCTTCACTCGACTCTTGGCTTGGGTCTGCTTCAATATCGATACTCGTGACACGCTGCAAACCTCGAGGAAGTAAACTTCCCCGACGACCACGCTCACCTCGGAAGTTATCTAAATCTGTCGGTTTTAAGCCTAACTTACGTTTGCCCGCATAGAGAGTAATGGAAACACCCGCTGGCAACGCCATTAAATGAGAAACCACCTCTTCCCGAGCCTTCGCTTTTGCACTTGGAATATTGATGATCTTATTCCCTTTACCTTTACTCAATTGCGGTAGATCTTTAATTGGGAAGAGCAGCATGCGCCCTTGGTTAGTGATCGCTAAGATTTCATCATGATCCAAATCATTCACCGCTTGTGGTGCTAAAATCTCTGAATTCTCAGGCAAATTGACTAAAGCTTTACCACTGCGGTTTTTTGAAAGCAAATCCGTCCCTTTACAGACAAAACCGTATCCGGCATCGGAACCAACCAGCCATAACTGTTCTTCTTCACCCATGATCACTTGGCGAATAGAACTGCCTTCGGTAATGTTTAGCCGTCCCGTGATAGGCTCACCTTGCCCTCGGGCTGATGGCAAGGTATGGGACTCAAGGGAATAACTCCGACCATCACTACCTAATAGCACGACAGGAAGGTTACTCTTACCACAAGCGTGCGCTAAATAGTTATCTCCCGCCTTATAACTCAAGCTCTGACAATCAACGTCATGACCTTTCGCATGGCGGATCCAACCTTTCTCAGATAAGACAACTGTGATGGCTTCACTTGGCATTAAGTCACGTTCGGTTAATGCTTTTGCCTCCGCTCGCTCCACGATAGGAGAACGGCGATCATCACCATATTTCTCGGCATCCGCTTTGAGCTCTTTTTTCAGTAAGGTATTTAAGCGACGCTCGGAGCCAAGCAGTTCTTCTAACTTTTTGCGCTCTTTCTCTAGTTCCTCTTGTTCCGCACGGATTTTCACTTCTTCTAGTTTAGCTAAGTGACGCAACTTGGTATCAAGAATAGCATCGGCTTGAATATCGCTAATTCCAAAACGTTGCATTAACACCGGTTTGGGTTCATCTTCACGGCGGATAATTTCAATCACTTCATCAATGTTGAGATAAGCGATTAATAAACCTTGTAAAATATGTAAGCGTGCCAGTACCTTATCCAGACGGAATTGCAAACGAGAACGTACGGTCGCACGACGATACTCAACCCACTCAGAAAGAATTTGTGTTAATCCTTTCACTTGAGGTCGGTTATCAAGGCCGATCATATTCAGGTTAACTCGATAACTTTTCTCAAGATCCGTCGAAGCAAATAAGTGGTTCATCAAGGTATCGCAATCTACCCGATTGGAACGAGGTACGATCACGATACGCGTGGGGTTTTCATGATCCGATTCGTCGCGCAAATCTTCCACCATCGGCAGCTTTTTCGCCCGCATCTGGTTGGCAATCTGTTCTAATAATTTTGCGCCTGACACTTGATGAGGCAAAGCGGAAATGACGATATCAGACCCTTCTTTATGCCATACCGCACGCATTTTTACGCTACCACGCCCGGTTTTGTACATTTTCTCTAACTCAACCTGAGGCGTGATGATCTCCGCTTCCGTTGGGAAATCAGGTCCCTTGATGTACTGCATTAAGTCAGGTAAAGATGCATCAGGATGCTCGATTAAATGAATCGTTGCATCAACCACTTCCCGCACGTTATGTGGCGGGATATCGGTAGCCATCCCCACCGCAATCCCTGTTACCCCATTGAGTAAGATGTGCGGCAGACGTGCTGGTAGCATTTTTGGCTCTTTCATCGTGCCATCGAAGTTAGGCTGCCACTCAACGGTTCCTTGCCCTAATTCACCCAGTAAGATCTCAGCAAATTTCGATAACTTTGCTTCGGTATAACGCATAGCGGCGAAAGATTTAGGATCATCCGGAGCCCCCCAGTTACCTTGTCCATCAACCAGCGGGTAACGATAGGAGAAAGGCTGGGCCATCAATACCATGGCTTCATAACAGGCGGAATCACCATGTGGGTGGTATTTACCCAATACATCACCAACCGTACGAGCCGATTTCTTGTATTTCGCTGCGGCTGAAAGCCCCAGCTCAGACATCGCATAAATAATACGTCGTTGAACCGGTTTTAGCCCATCACCAATATAAGGTAGAGCACGATCCATGATGACATACATGGAGTAATTCAGATAAGCGTCTTCAGTAAACTTACGCAGTGGCAGTTGTTCGACGCCGTCAAAATTAATTTCTGTCGACATTTATTGTACCTCTGCCATATCGGCCATATCACCGTTGCGTTGTAGCCAACTGCGACGATCATCGGCGCGTTTTTTACCTAACAACATATCCATCATTTCGTCAGTTTCTTTATCATCATCAATGGTTAATTGCACCAAACGACGTGTGTTTGGATCCATGGTAGTTTCCCGTAATTGGAGCGGGTTCATTTCCCCTAGACCTTTAAAGCGCTGGACGTTGATCTTAGCTTTTTTCTGACTCAAACGTTCAAGAATGGCGTCTTTTTCACCGTCATCCAAGGCATAATGCACTTCTTTACCACAGTCGATACGATAAAGTGGTGGCATCGCTACATAGACATGACCAGCACGAACTAAAGCCCGGAAATGGCGAGTAAACAAGGCACACAGCAGTGTGGCAATATGCAAGCCATCAGAGTCCGCATCCGCTAAGATACAGACTTTGCCATAACGCAACGCCTCAAGATCATCACTGTCAGGATCAATGCCCAAAGCAACTGAGATATCATGCACTTCTTGTGAAGCTAACACTTGATCAGCAGACACTTCCCACGTGTTTAAGATCTTACCGCGCAGGGGCATAATGGCCTGAAACTCACGGTTACGCGCCTGTTTCGCGCTGCCACCGGCGGAATCCCCTTCCACTAAGAAAAGCTCAGTACGGCTAAGATCTTGCTGCGAACAGTCGGTTAATTTTCCCGGTAACGCTGGGCCTGAAGCGACTTTTTTCCGAACGACTTTTTTACTGGCTCGCATACGGCGATGAGCATTCGCAATGCAAGTTTCAGCCAATAATTCAGCCAGTTGAGGTTTTTCATTGAGCCACAAGCTAAACGCGTCTTTTACCACGCTAGAAACAAAGGAAGCAGTTTGACGAGAAGAGAGCCGCTCTTTAGTTTGCCCAGCAAATTGAGGATCTTGCATTTTGATCGATAAGACATACGCACAACGATCAAATACATCTTCACCAGTTAACTTAACACCACGCGGCAGCAGATTGCGGAACTCACAAAACTCCCGCATTGCATCCAGTAAGCCTTGGCGTAATCCGTTAACGTGCGTACCGCCCTGAGGGGTAGGAATCAAGTTAACATAACTTTCGGTAATTAAATCGCCCCCTTCAGGAAGCCAAATAACGGCCCAGTTGGCCGCTTCAATGTCTGTTTTTAACTCACCAGTAAATGGCTCTTCGGGCAATAAGGTATAGCCTTTAACGCCCTCCGCCAAATAGTCTTTTAAACCATCTTCATAGAACCAGCGGTACTCTTTATCGTTCACCTTATCGGTAAAGGTGACTTCTAAGCCTGGGCACAAAACCGCTTTAGCGCGTAAATTATTGATTAATCGAGAAACGGAGAAGTTGGCGGAGTCAAAGTAACGAGCTTCGGGCCAAAAATGTACAGAAGTTCCTCGATTACGCCGACCACAAGTTCCGGTAACCGTAAGATCGGAAACTTTGTCACCGTGTTCAAAGGCAATGTCATAAACCTGCCCATCACGACGAACGGTGACTTCAATACGTTTGGATAATGCGTTAACAACCGAAATTCCCACCCCATGCAAACCACCAGAAAATTGATAGTTCTTATTAGAGAACTTACCACCGGCATGCAATTTACATAAGATCAGTTCCACACCAGAGACTTTCTCTTCTGGGTGAATATCAACGGGCATACCACGCCCATCATCAATAACTTCTAATGATTGATCGGCATGAAGAATCACCTGAACCTTAGTGGCATATCCGGCCAACGCTTCATCGACGCTGTTGTCGATAACTTCTTGCCCTAAGTGGTTAGGGCGCGTGGTATCCGTATACATCCCAGGTCGGCGACGTACTGGTTCTAAGCCATTTAAAACTTCAATGGCTCCAGCATTATATTGTTCAGTCATAATACGGAATGCTTTTATCGAAAAATAATTGGGTTACTTTACTACTCGTTTATGCTCTATCTACAAGGAAATTGCTCTGAAAAACACACAATTACTCGTGATGTAGAGCCATAAGCGAAGAAAGAACAAGAGAAACATACTCAGGAAGAGCCCTTGAGATGTCAAGCGACATCCGTCAGCAAGGGATAAATTTATGACTCTTCCCTCAAGACATCCTCAAAGATTTAAGAATTGGATGATTTGCTGAGGATAACGTTCAAAATCGACAAAACTATGATCACCACTTGGTTCCACCGTTTGTCGAGCGTGCTGATACTTCGCTACCGCTTGGCGATAGTCTAACACTTCATCACCCATTTGTTGTAGTAACCAAAAGTGATCAGGGTTTTGAATCTCGGGGACATCCAGCGCTATTAGCTCTTCAATGTGCGAGTGATCTAACACATAGTGTTCACCAGTATAGGGATTTTGTTGCTCACCAAGAAAATCGGCAAGCAGCTCATAAGGTTTCACTGCTGGATTCACCAATACTGCGGGAAAAGAGAACTGAGCATTCAGCCAAGTGGCCAAGTAGCCCCCCAATGAGCTGCCAACCAGTCCAATACGATATTGACCTTGATAATCCGTCACGAGACGAGATAACAAATCTGCCGCTTGTTTGGGGAAATGAGGCAATTTAGGCACCACAACTTTGATATCAGGCCGATAATTAGTGCAATACTGCTGCATCACTTGTGCTTTATGCGATTTTGGAGAACTGTTAAAACCGTGAATGTAGAGCAATAGCGAAGGCAGTGATGACATAACATTAATATCCATTAGAGGTAAAATCAGGCACAAACGCCCCTTTCATTAACCGTTTGACTTGCGTTGTTACTTGTCCATCCTGATGAAGCTCTAACTCTCGCCAACCCGGCGAACAGAGATCAAGCGCAAAATCATCTGAATTAGGTTTAAACTGGACACAAGTTGACGGAGTTGCCATGACTCTCACTCCTTGATGCTCACGATCCATATTTTGATGCACGTGACCACACAGTACCGCACGAACATTTTGGTGCTGGCTGACCACATTCCAAAACGCATCACTGTCTTTTAAGGTGTGCTGATCAAGCCAAGCACTACCAACCAATAAAGGATGGTGATGCAGTAATACCAGTGTAAAGCGATCAGGGTATTGAGTGAGTTTTTCGTCCAATAAGGTGAGTTGATAATCACTTAAACGGCCATGAGGAACACCTACGACCTGAGAATCCAGTAAAACCATCTGCCAGTGCTCCCCTAACAAGACATGCTCTAGCGCATGAATTTGCTCTGATGGCATCACACTGCCCATATTGGGTTTATAATCGTGGTTGCCCGGTAGCCAAAAACACGGCTTTTGCAATTCACGGATCCCCAAGGCAAAACGCTGGTAAGATTCTGCACTGTGATCTTGTGAAATATCTCCCGTCGCAAGAATGGCATCAAATGGCATTTGTTGCTCATTAATCGCTTGGACAATAGCACGAAAACTGTCTGCGGTATTAACACTGAGTAAACAACCATCATCAGGCGCAAACAGATGCGTGTCCGTAATTTGGACAAGCTTGATATTCTCTGATGGGTCTAAACTGGGCGACACGTTCAAAGCGATAAACCTAATGCTGTTGATGGTTAATATTCATGGGAGTTCGACTTATCCCTCTTTTTAAACAAAATGTGAGCCAATCCCCTAAAAAGCGATTCACTTGAGCTTTCTCATCTTTTTGTACCATTTTGTCATTTGGATAGTCATAGCGAGCATCAATACGACCAACCTGTTCACTGGCACAAACTTCGGCAACCCGAGCATCGTGATACAGCCTGACAGACATTGTCGGCAATGGAAATATCGAAATATCATCGCTTTGACAAATCTCCACCAAAGTTGTGTACTTTGTGACCTCCAGCACCTGAAGTTGATAGGTTAAATGCGCAGCTTGATAACAGCGCACATCACCAATATTCGGTTGGCGAGGGATCAGAGCATTCAACTTAGCATAGTTGGTTTCATAAGTGCGCATCAATTCAGCGAGGTCAACGTGGTACGGCTTCGCTGCCATTAATACCGACATATTAAACGCCACTCCGCCATTGCGATTGTAACTGCTGATAATTCAGTTCTAACCACTGCAAAGCAATAATAGAGGCTCCATTTTCAATTCTGCCCTCTTTCACCAACTGATAAGCATCGAACCGATTCATAACATGGACCTTGATGTCTTCCCCTTCCACAGCCAAACCATGCACGCCCCCCGCTTGTGTACTATCCACTTCGCCAACATAGACATCCAATTTTTCAGAACATCCCCCTGCCGAAGGATAATAAGTGGTAATTTTCTCTAGGCGCTCTACCTTCAATCCGGCTTCTTCTTGCGCTTCCCGACGAACGACATCGGGTGCGACCTCACCTGGCTCGATAATGCCAGCAACAATCTCTAACTGCCAAGGCTGGGCATGTTCTAATGCCCCAACTCGAATTTGTTCGATAATCACCACTTCATCACGTAGAGGATCATAAGGCAACATCGCAGCGGCATGACCGCGTTCAAACATTTCTCGCTCAATCGGTTCGCTCCATCCACCTTGAAACAGACGGTGTTTAAAGCGGTATTTCACCATACGGAAAAAACCTTGAAACAATGTCTGTTTTGAGACGATATCAATATCATCCGCAGTAAACGGGCTTTTCAATGGATCAGATGGTTGCATTCGAGCTCCTTGTTGGTGAATCTTATAGTTTACTCAGGAAGTTTTGCCTCTGCCAACGACATTGCTCAACTTTTTATACAAAAATTGTATTTATATTTAAATTACGAGATTGAGATAATGATAACAAGTAATGAGATAGCTTGGTTTCATTGGCAACTCTGGCTATTTTTTCTTTTTTCAAACCCAAGTGGAGCAAATAATTATATTGCACACGTGGATAATTAAGTGTAAAAAAGTGCAAACTTTCGCATGAAATACCAGCAATTTGAGTTACACTCTGTCAAAGTAACTCCTTTCATATTAGGCAGGAATAGGACCGATGAAAAAACTGCTTCCTTTATTAGTAAGTGCAACCCTTGGTGGCTTGAGTGTGAGCGCATGGGCAGACGATCTTGCACAAATTTATGACCAAGCAAAAGAAAATGATCCTCAGCTACTGAGCGCAGTCGCTCGTCGTGACGCTGCCTTTGAAGCGGTCACTTCCAGTCGTAGTACACTTTTACCACAAATTAATTTAACGGCTGGCTATAACTTAACCCGCAGTGATGAAGACAGTCGTGAAAGTGATCGTCTCACGGCTGGCATTAGCTTTTCACAAGAGCTGTATAATCGTTCCAGTTGGGTGACTTTAGATACCGCAGAAAAACAAGCTCGCCAAGCAGATGCTGAATATGCGGTCATTCAGCAAAATTTGATTCTACGAGTTTCTCAAGCTTACTTTGAAGTGTTAAGCGCACAAGACAACCTAGAGTTTGTACGAGCAGAAAAAGCGGCTGTCGCTCGTCAACTCGAACAAACCAAGCAACGTTTTGAAGTTGGGTTATCAGCCATCACTGACGTTCATGATGCCCAAGCTCAATACGACAGCGTATTAGCCGATGAAGTCTTAGCAGAAAACACGCTCACAAACAGCTATGAATCTTTACGTGAAATTACCGGGCAAGATTACGCAGACCTCAACATTCTTGATACAGAGCGCTTCTCAGCCAGCCGTAGCACAGAATCAATGGAAGCTTTGATCGAACGAGCACAGCAACAAAACTTATCCCTACTGTCTTCTCGTATTGCGCAAGATATTGCCAAAGATAATATCTCGTTAGCCAGTTCAGGCCATTTACCGTCGTTGACCTTGGATGGTGGATATAATTACGGCCATGAATCTAACAGTGACAGCGGTTCATACAGTTATAGTGGCCACGATTACAATGATTTTGCAATTGGTCTAAATTTGAACGTTCCCCTCTATACTGGTGGTAATGTCACGTCACAGACAAAACAAGCAGAATACACCTATGTCGCCGCTAGCCAAGACTTAGAAGCTTCGTTTAGAACGGTTGTGAAGAATGTTCGCGCTTACAACAACAATATCAATGCCTCGATTGGTGCTCTACGCGCTTACGAACAGACGGTTATTTCCGCTCGCTCAGCTCTAGAAGCAACAGAAGCCGGCTTTGAAGTGGGCACTCGTACTATTGTGGATGTATTAGATGCCACTCGTCGCCTCTACGATGCAAACCGTAACCTATCTTCTGCTCGTTACGATTACATTCTTAACGTATTACAGTTACGCCAAGCGATTGGTTCACTGAATGAGCAAGATATTCTAGATATTAATTCAGGGTTAAAAACCGCGAAAAAATAGTCTCTTTAGTCACTCATCAATACATAAAGGGCTCAAATGAGCCCTTTATTCATGCCTGGTTAATCCCTCGCTGAATGCGCCTCAACACTTACGCATTCAAAGTCGCACGATGAGGAAAACAGAGTCCAACGATTAACCTTTTCCACCTCGGATAGCCTGAATAATTTCTGTGGTTGAGCAGCCATCTTCAAAGTTCAATACTTTCACTTCGCCCCCAGCTGCGATCACTTCCGCACCACCCGCAATGTCTTCTGGTTTATAATCGCCACCTTTCACTAATAAGCTCGGCAATACTTCACCAATCAGGCGTTGTGGCGTCTCTTCTGCAAACGGAACAACCCAATCCACCGCTCCTAATCCAGCCAGTACCGCCATACGACGATCCGTTGGGTTAACCGGACGTCCCGGTCCTTTTAAGCGTTTTACGGACTCATCGGTATTCACGGCCACAATAAGTCGATCACCAAGCTCTGCGGCATGATTCAGATAAGAAACATGGCCAGCATGTAGAATGTCAAAGCAGCCATTGGTCATCACCACTTTCTCACCACGAGCTTTGGCTTTTTTTACTGCTTCAATCAAGGCTTGTTCACTGATAATACCAAATTCAGAATCTTTACTGCCATGAATCGCTTCAGCTAACTCAATCGTAGAAACCGTTGAGGTGCCAAGTTTACCGACGACAACGCCCGCAGCCGCATTGGCTAGTGCACAAGCATCATCTAAGGATTTTCCAGCGGCAACCGATGCCGCTAATACAGAAATGACCGTATCACCAGCCCCAGTCACATCAAACACTTCTTTTGCTTGCGTTGGTAAATGAAACGGTTCCATCCCACGACGCAGCAAGGTCATGCCATGCTCACTTCGAGTAATCAACAAGGCTTCAAAATCAAACTGTTCGATCAAGGCTAACCCTTTCTCAACCAAATCTTGTTCTGATGTGACTTTACCAACCACTTGCTCAAATTCTGCCATATTAGGAGTGAGCAGTGTTGCACCTCGGTAGCGTTCAAAATCAGCCCCTTTAGGGTCGATAAAAACAGGCAGGTTCGCCGCACGAGCACGTTGAATCAGTACCTGAACATGCTCTAAAGCCCCTTTTGCGTAGTCAGATAAAATGACCGCGTTCACACGAGGTAAAGCATCTTCCATCCGAGATAACATTTGTTTGGCGTCGTTTTGTTCAAATTTTTCTTCAAAATCCAAGCGAATTAACTGCTGGCCTCGGCTCAATACGCGTAATTTTGTGATCGTCGGATAATCAGCCAATGCGACAAAATCACACGCTACATTTAATGAGGTGAGTTTTTCTTCCAAGACTTGAGCAGGTTCATCCATACCGGTTAAGCCAATGATGGTTGCCTGACCGCCTAAAGAGGCAATATTCATCGCAACGTTAGCAGCCCCACCCGGACGCTCTTCATGATGCTCCACTTTAACGACCGGAACAGGAGCTTCTGGTGAAATACGCCCTGTAGGGCCATGCCAATAACGATCAAGCATGACATCACCGATGATCAACACGCCTGCTTTGTTGTAGTCAGGTAGGATCGGTTTCATTATGGAATCTCCACTATTAATCTCGTCGCGCAGTGTAGCACAGGCCTTTGAGTCGCTAAAGATTTCACCCCAGCCACTGATGCCAAATTTGTGTCACAATTTTCCGTTCATCAATAAACTTTCCTCCATCAACATCAGCCTCTAAATTAAGTAAATTACGATGATGGATCTGGTCGCGCATACAGGTATAGGCATGAGTAAGAGCCATTGCAGAAGATTCATCCAAAACACCCAGTTTGATCAAAGATTCAAAAATACGCACATTGTCAGACCAACGAGTTAACTTCGGCAACTGATGGCTATATAACAACACCCAGTATTGCGCTAAAAATTCAATATCGGCAATGCCCCCTTCATCTTGTTTGAGCATAAAGCGTCCTGCTTTTTTACTGCCTAAGTGCTGGCGCATTTTTTTCCGCATTTCAATCACTTGTTGTTTCAGCGTTTCTTGATCTCGCGGTAAAGATAAAATGGTATGTCTTAGCTGATTAAAATTGTGTTGTAAGGGCATATCGCCATAAATCATGCGAGCACGGACTAAAGCTTGATGCTCCCATGTCCATGCTTCTTCTTTCTGATAAGTAGCAAAGGCATCTAAGGGGGAAACCAATAACCCAGAGGCACCTGAAGGACGCAACCGGGTGTCTACTTCATATAAAATGCCAGAAGTGGTACGTGTTGAAAATAAGTGAATCACTCGCTGAGCGAGGCGCAAATAAAATTGGCGACCATCGATCGATTTCTTACCATCCGTCATAGAGGAAGTGGGGCAATCATGCACAAAAACAATATCTAAATCTGAGTTGTAGCCTAGTTCCCACCCCCCAACTTTACCGTAGCCGATGACTGCGAACCCTTTTCCTTCTCGTTCAGCAAGATGATCCGGCACTCCATATTTCGCGCTCACTTGTAACCATGCCTGATGAATCACAGCTTCTACGATGGCTTCCGCTAAATAGGTGAGATGATCACTGACCTTCATGACTGGCAATACACCTGCAATATCTGCCGCAGCAATTTTTAAAATACAGATTTGCTTGAACTGACGCAGCGCTTCCATTTGCTGCTCCATATCCTCTTCAGGAATCCGAGCCAGAAAATCACGCAACTCGGTTTTATAGCTCTCTAGCGCAATCGGATGATAAAGCTGCTGTGGATCAATCAACTCATCTAACAAAATAGGATAACGCGCTAACTGCTCTGAAATCATCGGGCTGGCAGTACATAGACGAACCAGTTGGTTCAGTGCTGCAGGATATTCATCCAGCAACTCTAAATAGGTGGTACGCGTCGCAATACGATTGAGTAAAGAAAGCACTCTGGCTAAGCCAAACTGGGCTTCTGGATGTAAAAAAATCACCTGATAAACTTTGGGCATCAAACGGTTCAGCACTTCCCGTCCTCGTGGACCGATGGTTTTTTTTGCGAGATCCTGCTTAAAATCAATACAAGTATTTGCCACCGTTTCAGGATCCGAAAGCGCCAAATCGTGCTCCACAATATGAACAACAACCTCTGGTTTATGGGCCATATCCCAAAGCTCATGAAAATGTTGAGCAATGAGGTGATCGTCTTCGTCTTCCTCTTCACCAATAAGAGCGACAAAGACCTGATGCACGCGGGCCATTTCCAACTGTATTTGCTCAGTTAACGCCTCCCAAGAGTAATACCCCATTGCGAAAGTTAGCCGCAGTTGATCATCGCTTTTATCCGGTAACGTTTGAGTTTGTTTATCTTCTATCGCTTGCAGTATATTTTCTAGCCGACGTAAAAAACGGTAAGCGCCCGTCAGTTGCTCGATTTGATCTGAGGTCAGTAATTCCAATTCACCAATCGCTTGTAGTGTTTCTAGCAAGCCTCGGTGGCGCAAACTGGGCTCTCGTCCGCCTCGAATCAATTGAAAAACTTGTGCGATAAACTCGATTTCTCGAATCCCCCCCGCGCCTAACTTGATATTGTTACTTAACCCTCGCCGACGGACTTCACTGCGTATCATCGACTTCATTCTGCGCAATGACTGAATAGCACTAAAATCGATATAACGGCGGAACACAAAAGGACGCAACATTTGACGCAGCTCTTGATACTGTTCGTACATTTCACAGCCCATAACCCGCGCTTTTACCATGGCATAGCGCTCCCAATCACGCCCTTGCTCTTGGTAATAATCTTCCAGTGCGGCATAGCTCATCACCAAAGGACCGCTCTCTCCAAAGGGACGTAAACGCATATCGACTCGGTAACAAAAACCATCAAATGTCTGCTGATCGAGCATTTTGATAATACGTTGGCCAAGACGAGTAAAAAATTGAGCGTTATCAATTGAACGTCTAGCCCCTTGAGTTTGACCGTTCTCCGGATAGGTAAAAATTAAATCAATATCAGAGGAAAAATTTAGCTCACCCCCCCCCAATTTTCCCATGCCAATAATTAACATTGGTTGGGCTTGCCCCTGGGCATTACAAGGGATTCCCCACTCTTGACAACATTGTGCGTACTGCCATTGATAGGTTTCAAAAATAAGCGCTTCAGCCAGTTCAGACAGGTGAGCAAGACTCTCTTCTAATGACCAATCCGCTAGAAAATCACGCCAAGCGATATAGACCATTTCTCGGTTACGGAACTGGCGCAAAATACGCTGGCCACAAGCATCATCCCCACACGATGAAAGTAATTGATTTAATTGCTGACGATAAGCCGAGCTCCGTTGCTTTTCTTGTAGTCTTTGGGGGAGTTCTTGGCATAAAAGCTCATCACGCAGCAGGACTTCGGCAATAAAAGGACTCAAACCAAGCAAAGTACGTAGTGTGTTGAGCAATGGTTGAGGCCAGGTGGCGATAACGCAATGTTGAGTAAGAAGTTGCTGATAGTATCGTTCAGCCTGCTCTTCTAACGGTTGGGGTAATGGCATGGTTCATCCTTGTCTGCTTACTGGGAAAACCCAAGACGATCACTTTATCCCAGTCCGGTAAAAATAAAAACGCCCACCTTAAACAAGTGAGCGTTTTTTATTGACTAATGAATGGAGAAGGTCACACCTTAAAGACGGTAATCTTACTATCCAGCTCTTCCGCATTGTTTTGCATGATTTCAGAGGTTTCAAGTAACTCACTCACCACGGTAACGGAAGCTTCAACCAACTCACGCACATTGGTTAAGTTTTGGTTCATCTCTTCTGCAACACTACTTTGCTGCTCAGCGGCAGTAGCAATTTGGAAGTTCATGTCATTAATTTGTTGGACTTGGAGCACGATACCATCTAGCTCACTCCCCGCGTTGGTCACCAATTCCACACCATCCGCAGCTTCTACTACACTTTTTTCCATTAAATCGACCGCAGAATTAGCACTGCTTTGTAGCTGAGAAATCATGTCTTGGATCTCGACCGTTGCCGATTGAGTCCGTTGAGCCAAATTCCGCACTTCATCCGCCACGACAGCAAACCCCCGCCCAGCCTCGCCAGCACGAGCTGCTTCAATGGCTGCATTCAACGCAAGTAAGTTGGTTTGTTCTGAAATGCCTTGAATGGTCCCCACGACACTACCAATAGCAATAACTCGTTCTTCAACTTGATTGACCGCAGCAGCCGAGGCAGCAATATCTTTAGACAGTTGATCTATCTTACTAATGGTTTTTTGTACAAACTGTTGCCCAGTCTTCGCTTGTTGTGACGTATTTTCTGTCAATGAAGAGGCATTTTGGGCATGTTCAGCAACGGTTTGTACCGTAGAAGACATTTCACTCATCGCAGTGGCAAGCTGATCAATCTCATTAAACTCTTCTTGCGCTGAATCTTTGGTTTCAGACATGCTGATGGTCATTACTTCTGTCAAGGCAGTCAGCTCTTGTGACGTGTTGATCTGTACTTTGATCAGTTCTTGCAGTTGATGGCGGGTGATCTCAAGTTCTCGAGCCACATCCCCATATTCATCCTTACATTCCATCACAATCGGCTGAGATAAATCTCGCTGAGCCATTTGCTTGATAGACTCACTAAGAAATTGAGTTTGACGAAGCATGACCCGTGCTGCAAACATAAGCAGCGCAACAAAGACCACGATCATTAACCCGGTTTGCCAGGCCACTTGCACTAAATAGGCATCATAATGCTGCTGAGCAACGTCCATATTTTGAGTCGCGGCTAATAAGGAGTCATAGAACAGGCTAGCATCCCATAACTGTTTAGCTATCACCAATAAGGTACTGAATATCATCAGCATAACCATCTTTGGTATCAGACGTACATCTGTGATAACCCGTTCCCACGGTTTAAATGCTATCCTCGCCATTGTCCGTTCTCCACTCCGTCTAAATGTCAGTTTTTTCATGCTGTATATCGAAGGTATTATCGATAACATGAATTATTTCGAGCCTCGTATGAAAATAATAGTATCAAAAACCAATCACCATCGATGAGTGGAATATCGCTAATTCGATCATTGATGACGTGATTTGTGATCTCAAGCGGATTGTCTATTACTGCTCGAAATTTAAATTGAAAAATAGACACAAAATCATGACTCGATCACTGTCTCTATCGACTAAGTATGGAAACTCTACAAACCATTTGCCCACTCACGTACACCAATTGTGATCTGAGTCGATGTTTTCTTGCGGGGGTTCAAAGCCCCAGTGAGTAAGATAAAAAACGGATTGGAGAGACAGAATAAGCAAAAGCTCCCTCAATAAAGCAAAGCGATTCCGTATTATTTATTTCACAGATTAAGAGCAAAGATTGCTACAAAAGGTGATTTTGATATAAAAGCTAGAATTGGAAGAAAAAAGGCAGAGGAGCAACAAAAACGCCTCTGCCTTTTATTTTGACAAGCTACTCACGCCAGTAAGGTGGCGTTTCTACACCAATAATTCGAGTTTGTTCCATCGCGTGCAAGATCGAGTTCTCTTGACGAATCAACCACCGATTTACCTGTTCTTGATCTTCCGCTTGCAGTGTATCAAGCAGCTTTTCTAATGTCTTAAGTGTGAGCAGATCATCAATACCGTGTAGCAAATCAGCCCATGGCATTCGAAATGCTAACCGCTTTTCTGCATCATACAAACGGGCAAAACCGATTCCGGTATAAAGGCTTCGCATCAACCGATACTGTTGATCAATATATTCTTGGCTGGATAATGTTTGCTCTGGAGGAAAGACTTCCATAAGTTCAGCCCAAGCACGTTCAAGCTGCTTAACGGAAAAGCCTCGGATATTTCTCGCCATTCGTTCACGAGCTTTCTCGTCCAAAAATGGCTGCCAACCTCGGGTTAGAATCCAGCGACTAAGATCCAGTAATAGCCCCGTATAGCGAGCCGAATGAAGTAACTTGAGCGATTCTTCTCGCTGCGGAAGCTCTTCTTGACGCTGTTTTAACTCTGCCACCAAAAATTTGCGGGCCTCTAACTTACGCAGCGCATAACCTTTATCTTTCAGTAAGTCATCCAGATAGTCGTAATGCTTTAACCACACCAGTTCACCTTCAAGCCATTTCAGCTCTTGACGTAAAATCGCACTGGCACGACGTGGAACAATTCCACCATAAACCGTCAATAACTGACGAATAAAGCTAATCGCATGACTGATTTCATGTAGGGCTGCAATCGAGTCTTGTTCGGTATAAATTTGCTCATGATAATGCCAGTGAGACAAAGCATGCTCTAAAGAGCGAATAAAGCAGGACTCAACCGTATCATCATTTTGCGTGTTCACCAGACTCAATGGTTGAACCTCATCTCCCGAATAATCAGCCGCTAAACGATAGCCTCGCGCCGCCTTACTCAAGTTACCTAAACGCATTCCACCTTGATCGCTTAAATGGCGAGCCAGTACAAACAACGCATCCGTTTGCCCTGATTTTAACTCAAGTTCAACTTCGCAGATCGGCGCTTGATTCGCCCCTGCTTGTACCACGCCTTGGTCAAAAGCCACTTCTATTTGGCTACCATCAGCCATCCCGACTAGCCACTGCTCTCGAGTGAAATTCGTCGCAAATAAAGGCAATAGTTGCGCTTGTAAATCTATCACCTCTCGCCCATCTGGCCAGATATCTGCAGGATGAAGGGAGAGATCGGGATCATTGCTACAATGCTCCGCATTGTATTCAGGTCGTTGGTGTAGCCCAGCCACCACTCGTCCCGCCGTTTTGACGGTTTGTACATATACCTCATCAAAACGACGAATTCGTAGCCCTATATCGTGTTGACGTAACCAGTTATCGGCAGAATCAAAATAGGTGTTCCCTAATTCTCGACAACTGTGCTGAAGTACTTTGATTTCAGAAATTTTACTGCGTAAAACCTCTGAAAAATCTGGAGAAACAAAAAACTTCAGTTCTATTTCGGTTTCCATACTTATACCTTTCGCAGCAGATAGCGACAGGATATTGCCTAAAAGGCAGCGGGGCAAGAGAGAAATATCGACCGATAGATGATCTAAAACAGTTTTAATGCGCCAATTAATGGGTTAACATGCGCGCCTTTATAGCCAACGCTCAACATTTCGCCATAATATGGTATATGTTCTTTTTAGGTTATAGCTATTAGGTTGAATGACCATGCCAGTAAATACCATTATGGGGTTATTTGCAAAGTCCCCTATTAAACCTTTGCAACGACACGTTGTGTGTGTCAATGAATGCTGTTCTCACTTAGTCAATTTCTTTGAGGTTTGTGCTCAAGGTGATTGGGAGAAAGCGGAAGAGATACGCGCACAGATTTCTCATCTAGAGAAAGAGGCCGACGTGTTAAAACGTGAAATCCGTCTAAAACTTCCTCGTGGTTTGTTTATGCCGGTGGATCGGACTGACATGCTTGAGCTTCTCACTCAACAAGATAAACTGGCCAATCTTGCTAAAGATATTGCAGGCCGTGTTTATGGTCGTCAGCTTATTGTCCCTGAACCTCTCCAAGAAAACTTCATCGCTTATGTGAATCGCTGTCTTGATGCCGCGAAACAGGCGCAGAAAGTCATCAATGAACTCGACGAGTTATTGGAAACCGGATTTAAAGGTCGTGAAGTCACTCTCGTGGCGGAAATGATCAATCAACTGGATGTGATCGAGGATGACACCGATGCGATGCAAATTCGACTTCGCCAACAATTAATGGCTATGGAGTCAAAAATGAATCCTATTGATGTCATGTTCTTATACAAAATTTTTGAATGGGTTGGTGGTATTGCCGATCAAGCTCAGCGCGTTGGCGCACGGCTTGAAGTCATGCTGTCTCGCTCTTAAATCATAAAGTTAACCAAATAACTAAGAGTATTAATCGTACCATCACAGTTTAGGCGTTGATTATTGTTCTCGCTGATGGGATTTTTCGTGCCGAAAAAGTACTACGATTTTACTCCGCTTGTTATCAACAACTAGGTATTACGATGGATATCCTTGCGAACTACGGCACAGTCCTGATTCTTGTTGCAGCGATCTTCGGTTTATTAATGGCCATAGGTATTGGGGCGAATGATGTCGCCAATGCGATGGGCACATCCGTTGGCTCAAAAGCCCTCACCGTCAAACAAGCCATCATCATTGCGATGATTTTTGAATTTGCTGGCGCTTACTTAGCGGGAGGAGAAGTCACCGACACCATTCGTAAAGGCGTGATCGAACCCGCGCTCTTTGTTGACCAACCCGAATTGCTTGTGTATGGCATGATGTCTTCTCTGCTTGCCGCTGGCACATGGCTCTTACTGGCTTCTTATATGGGATGGCCGGTGTCTACCACTCACTCGATTATCGGTGCCATTATCGGTTTTGCCTCGGTATCAGTAGGCACTGAGGCTGTGGATTGGAGTTCAGTACAAGGCATCGTGGGTAGCTGGATCATTACCCCATTCATTTCCGGTTTGCTGGCCTATGCTATTTTTGTCAGTGCACAGCGGCTTATTTTTGATACAGAAACTCCACTGATCAATGCCAAACGGTTTGTGCCAGTCTATATGTTCATTACCACCATGGTAATCGCCTTAGTAACCATTAAAAAAGGCTTAAAACATATTGGCTTACACCTGACGAGTTCAGAAGCTTGGCTCTGCTCAATTGCCGTCTCTGCCATCGTAATGGCTTTAGGATACCTTTATATCTATAAGCGTTTTTCGAATACCGATGATAACCCCGGTTTTTCCAGCGTTGAACGTATTTTCTCTGTCTTGATGGTGATTACCGCCTGTGCCATGGCGTTTGCTCACGGCTCCAATGATGTAGCCAATGCGATAGGTCCTTTGGCCGCTGTCGTATCAACGGTGGAGCATCTTGGCCAAGTGGCAGGTAAAAGTACTATCGCTTGGTGGATTCTCCCTCTGGGTGGAATCGGAATTGTGGTCGGTCTTGCCACCCTAGGGCACAAAGTAATGGCAACGGTAGGGACGGGAATTACCGAGCTAACGCCAAGCCGAGGTTTTGCCGCTCAGCTAGCAACAGCATCAACAGTTGTACTAGCGTCAGGAACAGGCTTACCCATTTCAACCACCCAAACCTTAGTCGGGGCGGTATTAGGGGTTGGTTTTGCTCGTGGTATTGCTGCACTGAATTTAGGCGTGGTACGTAATATCGTTGCATCATGGATTGTGACTTTGCCAGCAGGAGCCTTACTGGCCGTCATTTTCTTTTATGTTATTCAAGCCGTGTTTGGTTAATCCATCACGTAAAAAAACTGTCAGTCGTTTGTCATTATTGACTCAAACGCACAGAAAGGGAGGCTTTGCCTCCCTTCTTGGTTGCACCAAGTTCGGAAAGTTTTTACTATCTGCCAAACAAACCTTAAAGCGAAGATCAAATTCTCATGAAAGACACTAGATTGTGTCTCAACTCTCTCAATGAGATGATTTGTTCATATCGCTATATTGACCATCACTAAGGGATAAACCGTGAAAAAACTCGTCTGCATGGTGCTATTTTCTTTGTTGGCTGCACCAACGCTCGCTCAAGACCGCTATATCGCAGATAAACTCTTTACTTATATGCATTCAGGTCCAAGTAATCAATTTCGCATCATTGGTTCGATTGATGCGGGAGAAAAAGTCAAACTGCTCTCGACCAATAAAGAAAATGGTTACAGCCAAATTGTTGATAGTCGAGGCCGTAATGGCTGGGTGGAAAGCCGCTTTGTCACTCGAGATATCAGCATGGCAGTACGCCTTCCTCTGCTGGAAAAAGAGTTAAAAGAAGTAAAAAGCCAATTGGCTAATGCTCGCCAAAATGCCGATAGTGAAAAAGCGGGATTAGTGGATTCACTCGAAATTCGCAATAAGCAAATTGCCGATTTAGAAAAAAGTTACGGTGATATCAGCCAACAATTAACCGCTTCACAAACAGAAATTCGTGAGCTTCGAGCAAAACTCGATACCCAAAAAGAAGACTTACTTCTAAAATACTTTATGTATGGGGGCGGTGTTGCTGGTGGCGGCTTACTGTTTGGCTTAGTCTTACCCCATATTGTCCCACGCCGTAAGCGTAACCCAGCTGGGTGGGCATAATCTTTATTTTTCTTATTACGGTCACCTCAGGTGGCCGTTTTTGTCTCGCTCGATGAAGGAAGAGATGTGCAAGTTTACTTAGTTGGCGGAGCCATCCGCGATCAATTACTCAACCTTCCTGTCTATGATAAAGATTGGGTAGTGGTGGGTAGCAGCCCAGAACAGATGCTCCAAGCTGGCTATCAAGCCGTTGGAAAAGACTTCCCGGTATTCTTGCACCCAAAAACAAAACAAGAATACGCCTTAGCACGCACTGAACGAAAAACTGGTGCTGGCTATACGGGGTTTGCCTGCTATTACGATCAAGAGGTGTCACTTGAGGAAGATTTAGCTCGACGTGATTTAACCATTAATGCCATGGCACAAGACGCACAAGGCAAACTGATCGACCCTTATGGCGGGCAAAAAGATATTGAGCAGCGTGTCTTACGTCATGTTTCACCAGCCTTTGTCGAAGATCCCCTACGAGTCCTACGTGTTGCACGTTTTGCGGCTAAACTCACCCACCTCGGTTTTACCATTGCCAAAGAAACGCAACAATTGATGCAGCAAATCACTCAATCGGGTGAACTCAGCCACCTAACGCCTGAACGGGTTTGGCAAGAGTGGCATAAGTCATTGGCGACTCAACATCCTGACGTTTTTCTTTCTGTACTCCATGAATGTGGCGCACTCGCCGTGGTGCTGCCCGAGCTTGATCGTCTATTTGGGGTACCACAGCCCGAAAAATGGCACCCAGAAATCGATACGGGCATACATACTTTACTGGTTGCCCAGCAAGCCGCTCAACGCTCCCCCTCTTTAACAGTGCGCTTTGCGGCCCAAGTTCATGACTTAGGTAAAGGTGTAACCCCCAAAGCGCAATGGCCGAGTCATAAAATGCACTGCCAGACTGGCATTGGCATTATCAAGCAGTTGTGTGAGCGTGTACGGATCCCTAATGAGTTTAAAGAGTTAGCGTTATTAGTCTGTGAGCAGCACTCAAACATTCATAGAGCAGCGGAATTAAAAGCCAGCACCAAACTCAAAATACTCGACAAATTAGACGTATGGCGTAAACCAGAGCGTTTAAATGAGGTATTACTTTGCTGCCAAGCGGATCATGCAGGCCGATTAGGATGTGAAGAGGCACCTTATCCACAAAGTGAACTCTTTAAGCAAGCTTATCAGGCGGCATTGACCGTCAATGTTCAGCAGATTATTACCGAGGGGTTTCAAGGGAAGGCCATCAAAGAAGCGTTAACTCAGCGCCGAATTCAAGCGATTGCCGCTTTAGAGACACACTGATGGTTTTTATCAAATCAGCCCATATCATAAAAAGATTGTCAGCCCTATAAAAAACGCCCTGCATTGCGGCAGGGCGTTTAGCGATAACAAAACTAAGCTATTTCAATAGAAATTAAGCTTGGCCTTTCACTTCTTTAAGACCGTTGAAAGGAGCACGAGCACCTAGCGCTTCTTCGATACGGATCAATTGGTTGTACTTAGCAACACGGTCAGAACGGCTCATAGAACCTGTTTTGATTTGACCTGCAGCAGTACCTACCGCAAGGTCTGCGATAGTTGCATCTTCAGTTTCGCCACTACGGTGAGAGATGACAGCAGTGTAACCTGCATCTTTAGCCATCTTGATTGCCGCTAGAGTCTCAGTGAGAGAACCGATTTGGTTGAACTTGATTAGGATAGAGTTAGCGATGCCTTTCTCAATACCTTCAGCAAGGATCTTAGTGTTTGTAACGAATAGATCGTCACCAACCAATTGGATCTTATTGCCTAGTAGTTGAGTTTGGTGTGCAAAACCATCCCAGTCAGACTCGTCTAGACCGTCTTCGATAGATACGATTGGGAACTTCTCAACTAGCTCAGCTAGGTAATGGTTGAACTCTTCAGAAGTGAAGGTTTTACCTTCGCCTTTCATGTTGTAGATGCCAGCGTCTTTGTCAAAGAACTCAGAGGCTGCACAGTCCATTGCTAGAGTGACGTCTTTGCCTAGCTCGTAGCCTGCAGCAGCAACCGCTTCTGCGATAACTTCTAGTGCTTCAGCATTAGATTTAAGGTTAGGAGCGAAACCACCTTCGTCACCAACAGCTGTGTTATAGCCTTTAGACTTAAGAACTTTAGCTAGGTTGTGGAATACTTCTGCACCAATGCGTAGCGCTTCTTTAAGCGTTTTTGCGCCAACAGGTTGGATCATGAACTCTTGGATATCTACGTTGTTGTCAGCGTGCTCACCACCGTTGATGATGTTCATCATTGGTAGAGGCATAGAGAACTGACCAGCAGTACCGTTTAGCTCAGCAATGTGCTCATATAGAGGCATACCTTTCGCTGCCGCAGCGGCTTTAGCGTTTGCTAGAGAAACCGCTAGGATAGCGTTAGCACCGAAGTTAGATTTGTTTTCAGTACCATCTAGGTCGATCATGATTTGGTCAACAGTTGCTTGGTCTTTTGCATCTTTACCAATCAATGCTTCAGCGATAGGGCCATTAACCGCACCAACAGCTTTAAGAACACCTTTACCTAGGAAACGAGCTTTGTCGCCATCGCGTAACTCAAGCGCTTCACGAGAACCCGTTGATGCACCAGATGGAGCCGCTGCCATACCAACGAAACCGCCTTCTAGGTGAACTTCCGCTTCAACAGTTGGGTTACCACGTGAGTCGATGATTTCACGACCTAGAACTTTAACGATCTTAGACATTAATGTTTCCTCTCATTGAATTTAAATGTCAAAACTAAAAGGATAGTGACACAACTTACGCCACTATCCATATCCTTTTACTTCAATTCACCGCGCTGGAATTGGCCTGCGGCTTTCACAAAACCAGCAAATAATGGATGTCCATCACGCGGAGTCGATGTGAACTCTGGATGGAACTGAGCAGCAACAAACCATGGATGTGCTGGGTTCTCAATCACTTCAACCAGTTTCTTGTCCGCTGACAATCCAGAAACTTTCAAGCCGGCTTTTTCAATTTGGGGACGAAGGTTATTGTTCACTTCATAACGATGACGATGGCGTTCATGAATCGTGGCACTTCCGTACAATTCATACGCTTTTGTCCCTTTCGTTAAGTGACAAAGCTGAGAACCTAAGCGCATCGTACCACCCAAATCAGAGGTTTCAGTACGTTCCTCAACCTTACCTTCCTTGTCCACCCACTCTGTAATTAAGCCTACTACAGGATATGGGCTTTCTTTGTTAAATTCTGTTGAATGTGCACCTGTCATACCCGCCACATTTCGGGCATATTCGATAAGGGCAACTTGCATACCTAAGCAAATACCAAGGTAAGGAACATCATTCTCACGAGCGTATTGGGTAGCAAGGATTTTACCTTCAATACCTCGGTCACCAAAACCGCCTGGGACTAAAATAGCATCCACACCTTGTAAGATGTCAACCCCTTTGGTTTCCACATCTTGCGAATCAATATACTTAATTGTCACGCTCAGACGATTTTTCAGCCCTGCGTGTTTTAACGCTTCATTGACTGATTTATACGCATCCGGCAATTCAATATATTTCCCCACCATCCCGATAGTGACTTCACCCGTGGGGTTGGCTTCTTCATAAATAACGCGTTCCCATTCTGAAAGATCCGCTTCTGGCGCTGTGATACCAAAACGCGCACAAACTAAATCATCCAAACCTTGAGATTTGATCAGTTGCGGGATTTTGTAAATAGAATCAACATCCTTCATTGAAATAACGGCTTTTTCTGGCACGTTACAGAACAGGGCGATTTTTTTACGTTCATTGGCGGGGATCACGCGATCACTACGGCAAACCAAAATATCTGGTTGAATACCGATAGAAAGCAATTCTTTTACTGAATGTTGGGTCGGTTTGGTTTTCACTTCACCAGCCGCCGCAAGATATGGCACTAAGGTTAAATGCATAAACATCGCATTTTCACGACCCACTTCAATGGCAAGCTGACGGATCGCTTCCATAAAAGGAAGGGACTCAATATCACCAACCGTACCACCGACTTCAACAATAGCGATGTCGTGGCCTTCAGAGCCAGCGATAACACGATCTTTGATCGCATTAGTAATATGAGGGATAACCTGAATCGTGGCACCTAAATAGTCACCACGACGCTCTTTACGGATTACATCGGCATAAACACGACCAGCAGTAAAGTTATTGCGCTTGGTCATTTTGGTACGAATAAAACGTTCGTAATGGCCAAGGTCAAGGTCAGTTTCAGCGCCATCTTCCGTGACAAACACTTCACCATGTTGAGTTGGGCTCATTGTGCCGGGATCAACGTTGATGTAAGGGTCAAGCTTCATCATGGTCACTTTAAGACCACGAGCTTCTAAAATAGCTGCAAGCGATGCTGCTGCAATACCTTTACCTAGAGAGGATACGACCCCGCCAGTAACAAAAATATAATTTGTCGTCATGTTTAACCTGAAATTGGTTGAATGAGGGAAATGGATTTCTTCTGGACGGGATGAAACTATACCAGAACCCATTTATCGCCACAACGTGAAATCTATCACACTCAGTTTTTTATTTTTTGCTTCAAATCAAACAGATTGAACTCGGCTTATTTTCTCTATTCAATCGTGCTTTTTATTGCTGTTTTTACTTAAAAAAGGCGCTATTGCCTCTTTTTCTTCCTGTTTGACTTGCTCCCACATAGCATCAAGTTCGGCTAATGAAAAATCCGTTAAGGGTTGATGATATGTCTGCGCCAATTGTTCCACCCCTTGGAAACGGCGCACAAACTTTTGATTGGCCTTCATTAACGCCACTTCCGGATCTTTCCCTAAGTGACGCACTAAATTGACCGTGGCAAACAACAGATCGCCTAGCTCTTCTTCCACTTTTTGTTCATTAATTTCAACCTGAAGCGCTTCTTCCATCACTTCAGCTAACTCTTCCTGAACTTTCTCTGCGACCGGGCCCAATGTGTCCCAATCAAACCCATATTTCGCACATTTTTTCTGGATTTTGTTGGCTCGCATTAAAGCGGGAAGCGCTTGTGGTATTGAGTCTAGAATACTTTGTTCATCTTTGCCTGCTTGGTGTTTTTCTTTGGCTTTTTCTGCTTCCCAATTAGCCTCAAGCTGCGCTTGATCTGATACCTGAACATCCGAAAAAACATGAGGATGACGACGAATTAGCTTCTCATTCACCGTTTCAACGACCTCGGAAAAATCAAATAAACCTTGTTCTTTCGCCAGTTGACTATAAAAAATCACTTGAAAAAGAAGATCGCCCAGCTCTTCTCGCAGGTTTGACCAATCTTGATGAGCAATGGCCTCCACTACTTCATAAGTTTCTTCAATAGTGTGTGGCACTATGCTGGCAAAGGTTTGTTTAAGATCCCATGGGCAACCATGCTCTGGGTCACGTAACTGATTCATGATCTGTTCAAGCTGTAAAATAGGGTGCGCCATGTTACCTCTCAATAAAAAACGAGGCAGAACCCATGTTCTTGCCTCGTTATAAACGATGCTCTATTAACCTAACCGCTTAACCAGCATCACATCTTTAATTTGTTCAATCCGTTTACAAATACGTTGTAGAACCTCAACATTGTTGAGCTCCAGTTCAAAGTCCATAATGGAGAGCTGCCGCTTATAGTCACTGCGACTTTTCATACTGGTTATTTTGATTTTTTCATTCGCCAGTAATGTCGTGATGTCTTTGAGTAACCCACCTCGTTCCATGGCTTCTACCCGTAGCGTTAAGCGGTAAGTTCCGACAAAACCCCGCCCCCAAACAGTATCAATGATTCGCTCAGGAGCATGGTGACTCAGCTCTTCGAGCTGCTCACAATCGCTGCGATGAACTGAAATTCCGCGCCCTTGGGTAATGTAGCCGCGAATTTCATCACCGGGAATCGGCTGACAACAACGCGCCAAATGCGTCATCAGATTATCCACCCCTTCGACCACCACTGCATCTTTATGCGTTGGGCTACTTACGGCTGGTTTGGTTTCTCCCACCAGTTTTTCAAGGGCCAGTTTATCTTCTTCTTCAGCGGTCGGTTTGTTGACCAGTGCATTGATGTGGTTGACGATTTGGTTAATCCGTAAATCACCGCTGCCTACCCCAACATACATTTCATCAGCACTATTCACGTTAAAACGTTTAAGCGCATAAACCTCAGCATCTTTTAAGGTGGCGCCAATTTTAGCCAACTCGTTTTCTAAGATTTCTCGCCCAGCTTCTAAGTTCTTTTCTCGGCTTTGTTTGCGGAACCAAGCATTGATTTTTGCCCGGGCCCGTCCAGAGTGAACAAAACCCAGTGATGGGTTTAACCAGTCACGCGAAGGGTTTGGCTCTTTGGCAGTAATAATTTCAACCTGATCGCCCATATGTAATTTATGAGTAAACGGCACGATACGCCCACCCACTTTAGCGCCAATGCAGCGATGCCCTACTTCCGAGTGAATATGGTAGGCGAAATCAAGCGGTGTAGCGCCCATCGGTAAATCCACCACATCACCACGCGGTGTAAAGGCATAAACGCGATCATCAAACACTTGGCTGCGCAATTCATCCAACATTTCACCAGAGTCGGACATTTCTTCTTGCCAATCCAAGAGCTTACGTAGCCAGGTGATTTTTTCGTCGTACCCACTTCGTCCAGCACTGCTGCCTTCTTTGTACTTCCAATGCGCAGCCACCCCCAGCTCCGATTCTTCATGCATCTGCTTGGTGCGGATCTGGATCTCTATCGTTTTCCCTTCTGGGCCTAAAATCACCGTGTGAATAGATTGATAACCATTGGGTTTAGGGTTCGCCACATAATCATCAAATTCACTGGGAAGATGCTTATATTTCGTGTGCACTATCCCCAATGCGGCGTAGCAGTCTTGCAGTTTATCCGCAATGATTCGTACCGCGCGTACATCAAACAATTCATCAAAAGCTAGGTTTTTCTTCTGCATTTTGCGCCAGATACTGTAGATGTGTTTGGGACGCCCACTCACCTCTGCATTGATGCTGGATGTTTTCATCTCTTGGCGTAGATCATCGACAAAGTCTCGGATGTACTGCTCACGAACAATTCTTCGCTCAGAGAGTTGCTTGGCGATCTGCTTGTAAGTATCCGGCTGTTGGTAACGAAATGCGTAATCTTCAATTTCCCATTTAAGCTGACCAATTCCAAGGCGGTTGGCTAAGGGGGCATAAATATTGGCACACTCTTTTGCGGCAATACGGCGCACTTCGTCGGGCTGATCTTTCACTTCCCGCAAATTACAAATGCGTTCAGCCAGCTTGATCACCACGCAGCGGAAATCATCAACCATGGCTAATAACATTCGCCGCACATTATCCACTTGCGCCGAAGCTTCACTACCACGCATGGTCACGTTGAGCTGTCCGATGGCGGCCATCTCTTCAACACCATGGATTAATTTAACTATCTCTTTTCCATAGCACTCTTCCAGTTCTTCATTATCAAGCAAACCACTGGTTGCTATTGGGAAAAGAAGAGCCGCCACTAACGTGGGTCTATCCATCGACAAGGTGATCAATATTTCGATCATCTCCCGTCCTCGCCATAACAGTAGCGAGCCTTGAGAATGACCTTCAAGTAATTGCTCACATTGGCGATAGACTTCGCTGAGCCTTGCCGCTGTTTTGGCTTCTTGCTGTAAACTAGCAATCCATTTTTCTAGCTCAAACTGTTCGTCTGGGTTTAAGTGTGCGCTACGTACCGCAACCATAGGGGTGTCCTAATTGTTATAATTTATGGTTTCGACTGACTTTCACATTTGAAAGTTCGGCCGCTTACCGATTTTTTACAAACAGAGCCATAGACTCCAAGTGGCTGGTATGTGGAAACATATCAAGCATGGTCAATTTAGCCAACTGGTATCCCTGACTCAGTAAACTGTGACTATCTCGTGCCAGCGTCGCTGGGTTACATGAAACATACACCACACGCTCAGCACCAAGCCTTGCGACGTGATCTATCACCCCTGCCGCCCCTGCTCGAGCAGGGTCAAGCAAGATTTTATCAAATTTTGCGGCAGCCCACGCCTGGCTGGTCATATCTTGTTCCAAATTCGCTTGGTAAAAGGTTGCCGTCTTGATCTGGTTCAACTCTGCATTATATTTTGCCCACTCAACCATCTCATCCACACCTTCAATGCCGACCACTGAGTAA
Source organism: Vibrio cincinnatiensis (assembly GCF_022113815.1). GTDB lineage: Bacteria > Pseudomonadota > Gammaproteobacteria > Enterobacterales > Vibrionaceae > Vibrio > Vibrio cincinnatiensis_A. Next base: position 44,084 of record NZ_SGOM01000007.1, on the reverse strand, counting down.
GCCGATTGGGCGATAGGTAAACTAAAATTACCCAAACCACAGAATAAATCTAGCACTCGATCATCACTTTGAACATCCAACCAGGTAATGGCTTGTTCTACCATCTGCCGATTAACGGATTGATTAACCTGAATGAAGTGGCTCGGTAAAAAAGAAATAGAGGCCCCTGCTTCTTGATAGTTTGGATGTTCACCATACCGATGATCAACCTGCTCTGTTGTGGGTTGTAAATACAGAGAAAGCTGATGCTCTGCGGCAAAGGCCAGTAATTGCTGTTGATCCACTTGGCTTAGTGGAGCTAGATGGCGAAGCATAAGCGCAATCGTATTTTCACCTTTCACCAGCTCAACGTGGCCCAGTTGGTGAGGCTGACTCAAAGCAGTTAGCTGTTTTTTAAGCAGAGGCAATAGAGCATTAAGGCTCGGTTCAAGAACGGGGCAATCGGTCACGGTAACAATTTGCTTGCTCTGCTTACGGCGAAAGCCAAATTGAAGTTGTTGTGTTTTTTTATCCCATAACAGGCTTAAACGCACTCGGCGACGATAGCCTTTTTTCTTCCCACAAATCGGCTCTGACAGGCCGAGTTGCTGATTGGCAAACTTACTCATGAGCTGAGAAAGCGTCTGCTGTTTATGGGCCACTTGCGCAGTATGGTTAAGGTGCTGTAAATCACACCCACCACACTGCTGATAATACGCACAAAACGGTGTAACGCGCTCAGAGCTCGCCTGTAGGACTTTAATCAATTTTGCTCTGGCAAACTTACTCTTACTTTCCGTTAATTGAATCACAACCTCTTCACCCGGCAAGGCACCATCGATAAAAATCGGTTTTCCTTGCTGATAAGCGATACCGGCACCGAGATGATCGAGTTTGATAACACTCACCGACTGATGTTTCGATGAAAGTGAAGTATTCTTCTTAGGTTGAAAAAAACGTGCCATGCTCTGTGCCTAACTGTGATGAATAAAAAGGTTTTTTGCCCGAGCGTCACTATTCTGCACGGGGAAGATTGTCGAGAGCGGGGTTATTGCATTAAGCTATCCGCTCATTGAATAGCTTTGCAACACTCGATGCGGGTTATTTTCCCATATCCACACCACGATGTTTAGACAATAATGACCAAATATGGCTTACGTGCGCGTGTTATTACTCTAACTTTAGCTCCAACCTTGATTATTGGGTTATTGCTTAGCGCCTTATTCTCTTTTAACCGCTATCACGATTTGGAAATTCAAGTGATCAATTCAGGGGCAAGTATTATTGAGCCCCTTGCCATAGCCAGTGAAGAGGCTTTAAAAAATCAAAGTCGTGAATCGGTTCGTCGAATCATCAGTTACGCCCATCGGAAACACTCTAAATTTGTTCGCAGTATTGCAGTTTTTGATGCACGCCATGAATTGTTCGTCACTTCGAACTTTCATCCCAATTTTGAAGTGTTAATGTACCCCAAAGATCAACCGATTCCGGTTTTGGGCAGCTCACAACTCTATGACAATACGCTGATTTTACGTACGCCTATTTTATCAGAAACGCGCTTAATTGAAGACAACCTCAGTGCTCGTACGACTCCGGCATTGGGTTATATCGCGGTAGAGTTGGACCTCTCTTCCTTGCGCCTACAACAATATCAGGAAATCTTTTCAGCCTGCTTGGTGTTAGTGATGGGGCTAACGCTTTCCGGTGTTTTTGCTTTTCGATTGATGCATGATGTAACACGCCCAATCACCCACATGAAAAATATGGTGGATCGCATTCGTCGAGGCCACTTAGATGTACGAATTGAAGGAAAAATGCACGGTGAGTTAGATGCTCTGAAAAAAGGCATCAATGCCATGGCCGTCTCCCTTTCTGAGTATCATGTCGAAATGCAACACAGTATCGACCAAGCCACTTCCGATCTGCGTGAAACACTTGAGCAATTGGAAATTCAAAACATTGAGTTAGATATTGCCAAAAAACGAGCCCAAGAAGCCGCCAGAATTAAGTCTGAATTCTTAGCCAATATGTCGCATGAGCTACGAACACCGCTCAATGGTGTGATCGGCTTTACACGTCAAATGCTCAAAACTCAGTTAACGAACAGCCAAGCTGACTACCTTCAAACAATTGAAAAATCAGCAAATAACTTATTAACCATCATTAATGACATTCTTGATTTTTCTAAACTCGAAGCCGGTAAGCTCGCCTTGGAAAATATTCCATTTGAATTCCAAGAAACGCTCGAAGAGGTCGTTAACCTCCAAGCCACCAGCGCCCATGAAAAAGGGTTAGAAATCACCCTAAAAGTAGACCCGAAAATTCCGGTAGGTCTGGTTGGAGACCCACTTCGTATTCAGCAAGTATTAACCAACCTCGTCGGTAACTCCATCAAGTTTACTGAGCGGGGAAACATTGATATTAGCGTTGAGATGCGAGCACAACGAGACGACAGTGTCGAGCTTCAATTTATGGTACGAGATACCGGAATCGGTATTTCAGAGCGTCAACAAGCTCAGCTCTTCCAAGCCTTTAGTCAAGCGGATGCCAGCATTTCTCGTCGTTATGGCGGAACTGGATTAGGGTTAGTCATCACCCAAAAACTGGTCAGTCAGATGGGGGGAGAAATCAGTTTAACCAGCCGACTCCACCAAGGATCGACCTTCTGGTTTACGCTACGCTTACACGCTACCGAACTGCCGATTAGCGACCGTATTGATCCTCAAGTATTGGATCAAAAACAGCTACTCTTGATCGAACCGAATATGCAAGCCGCTTCGATTGTCCAGCAACAACTGGTTCAAGCAGGATTAGTGGTCACATACCACTCCGCGATTCCAGAGGAGTCTGACCATTACGATTATGTTCTACTCAACTTATCCCCGAATAAAGAGACGGACGCCTCTCAGGTTGAGCAATGGATCGAGCGAGCAATCACACTTGCTCCACATGTGATTATTGGAATACCGAGTACTGAACTTGCCTTAGCAGACCAACTGATGAAAACCTATCCCGTTCAGTGCATGACAAAACCTTTGTCTCGTAAAAAATTACTGCAAATTTTGATCGCTCATCAACCTCAAACGGTAGAAATGATTGAACCGGTAACTTATCAAGACAAGCTACCACTGACTGTCATGGCGGTAGATGATAACCCTGCCAACCTGAAGCTGATCACCGCTTTACTGCAAGAACGCGTTGAACAGGTGATCGCTTGTTCCGACGGTTCTGCTGCGGTAGAGCAAGCCAAATTACATCAATTTGATATTATTTTGATGGATATTCAAATGCCTCATATGGATGGTGTTACCGCTTGTCATGCGATCAAGCAGTTACCGCTCAATACCCAAACGCCTGTTATTGCGGTAACCGCTCATGCCATGCTTGGAGAGCGGGATCGCTTGTTAAAAGCAGGGATGGATGATTATCTTACCAAGCCGATTGAGGAACATGTTTTACAGCAAGTGCTCCTCCATTGGAGCCCACAAAATGCGACCGATAGATTAGAAACACGCCCCCTATCGACGGTGATGCTTCCACCAAAACTCGAGGTTTCCTCAACGGAGATCAAACCAGTAATCGACTGGGACCTTGCTTTAAAACAAGCGGCAGGAAAAGCCGATCTTGCACAAGAAATGCTGACGCTTTTGGTTGACTATATTCCAGAGGTTGCTCAAGTGGTCGAGCAAGCCTTAGAAGAAGCGTCATACCCGATTGAGGACTTACTGCACCATATTCATAAACTGCATGGGAGCTGTTCATACAGTGGTGTACCGTCACTCAAAGCGGTCTGTGCATCGCTGGAGCAAATGCTGCGTTCCGGTAGTGCTATTTGTGATGTAGAACCTGAATTGTTTGAATTACAAGATGAGATGAATAAAGTGCTAGCGGGAGCCAAAGCATATATTCAGCCCCCAAAATCGCCTTAAGCACAGGATTCAAAAATAACCGTAGCCAAAGCGTAATGACGCTCATCAGACAAAGAAAGGTGGGTTGCAGTAATCTGAGCGGCAGTAGCAAATTCAGCCGCTTTCCCGCTCAGTATCAATAACGGTTTTCCATTAACATCATTGCTAACTTGGAAGTCCTGAAAACTGACTCCGTGAGCAATACCCGTACCCAAAGCTTTAGAGGCCGCTTCTTTAGCAGCAAAACGTTTGGCTAAGTAACGGGCTTTTTGCTTTAACGAATGAAATATGACTAACTCTTCTGGCGTTAAGATACGCGCAGCGAAGGCATCACCACTGCGTGACAATGCCTTTTCTATTCGAACAATTTCCGTAATATCCGTCCCCAGCCCGACGATCGCCATCTTGTCTCCTATTGACGAGCTGATTGCATAATGGCTCTCATCTCTGCCACCGCTTTCTCTAAACCATCAAATACAGCCCGACCAATAATAGCGTGACCAATATTTAATTCGTAAATTTCAGGAATAGCAGCAATGGCGGCAACATTATGATAAGTCAGACCATGGCCAGCATTAACGGTGATCCCTTGATCATCAGCATAAGCAGCGGCGGCCGCGACTTTTTTCAGTTCACTCTGTTGCTCATCATCACAAGTTGCATCAGCATAATGCCCCGTATGCAGCTCAATAAAAGGAGCTCCACATGCTTTAGCAGCATCAATCTGTTCTTTATCTGCATCAATAAAGAGGGAGACTTTAATCCCTGCAGCGGTCAATTTTTCAGTCGCCGCTTTGATCTTAGGAAGTTGGCCAACCACATCTAAACCGCCTTCTGTCGTTAATTCCTCACGCTTTTCTGGAACTAAACAAACAAATTCAGGTTTTGTTTGCAACGCAATTTCTACCATCTCATCCGTGACGGCCATTTCTAAATTCATACGCGTTTGGATCGTTTCACGTAAAATACGCACATCACGATCTTGAATATGGCGACGATCTTCTCGCAGGTGAATCGTGATGCCATCAGCGCCCGCTCGTTCTGCAATTTCAGCCGCATGAACAGGATCGGGATAACGGGTACCACGGGCATTACGTAATGTGGCGACATGGTCGATATTAACACCTAAAAGAATTGAGCTCATGTTCCTATACTCCGTGCTCTAGATAGCGTTGTTTGCCGGAATAGCTCCCGGCTTTTTAACGGTTTTCCACCAAGGTACGGCTTTAACGCAATGCGTGTAAAGCGCTTGGCAGCTTGTAATTGTGCTTTAGTGGTAAAGCGACGTTCGCTAATGGCGATCAATTCATCACCATAAAAGGTTAAATTATCTTGCCGAACCGATGCAATAAACCCTTTCTGTTCCCGATAACGATAAGTCATCGTGGGATCAACGGGCTCCCCTGTTCCTGCACAATGCAAAAAATCCACCCCATACCCCATCGATGCCAGTAAAGCTAATTCAAAGCGGCGTAATGCCGGCTCTGGATTGAGATTTTGTGCCAATTCCGTTAGTGCAAAAAGATAATCGTGAAACAGACCAGGACAGGGAACTTCAGGCGCAAGAATACGCCCAATCAACTCATTGACATACAATGCAGAATAAAGATTAATACCATTAAGAGGAAGCCCCAAACTAATAGGCTCAGCTTGGCGCAAGGTTTTCATCGCGCTTTTGCCTGACCATTTCAAAAGTAGTGGCGTGAAAGGTTGTAGTGCGCCTTTCAAGTTTGAGCGTTTTCCTCTTGCCCCTTTTGCCATTAGGGTCAAACGGCCAAATTCTTCACTAAAAATATCTAAAATTAAGCTAGATTCACTGTAGGGGCGGCGATGTAAGACAAAGCAACGCTGAAAACCATCAAGCATAGCGCCCCCTAAAATCAGCAATAATTTATCCGTGAATCATGGATTTATCGTTAAAGATCATCAATATAGCCTAATGAGCGTAAGGCTCGCTCATCATCAGCCCAGCCAGACTTCACTTTAACCCAGGTTTCCAGATAAACTTTTCGGCCAAATAATTCTTCCATGTCTAACCGAGCTTCTCGGCCGATCGTTTTAATTTTCTCACCGTTTTTACCGATCACCATTTTCTTTTGACCAATACGCTCAACGAGAATTAACGCATTGATATGAAAACCATCCGTTTCTGGGTTGTAATCAAACCGTTCAATTTCCACCGTAACAGAGTAAGGCAATTCTTCCCCAGTAAAACGCATCAGTTTTTCACGAATGATTTCGGATGCCATAAAGCGCTGAGAACGATCCGTAACATACTCTTCAGGAAAGTGATGCACCGCTTTAGGTAGATGCTCACGAACATGCTTATGCAGAACATCAATATTTTTGCCATGCTTAGCCGAAATCGGTACCACATCAACAAATTCCATCAATTTGGATAATGATTGCATGTGCAGCATCACTTCATTGCGATCTTTTACGTTATCGACTTTATTCACGCAAAGCACTACAGGAAAATTGGCTTGCTGTAATTTATGCAGCACCATTTCATCATCAGCCGTCCAATGTGTCCCTTCCACCACAAATAGCACCAAGTTAACATCACTCAGTGAGCTACTTGCCGCTCGGTTCATTAAACGGTTAATCGCCCGCTTTTCCTCAATATGTAACCCTGGTGTATCCACATAAATGGCTTGATAATCACCGCGGGTATCCACGCCCATAATTCTGTGACGTGTGGTTTGAGGTTTACGTGACGTAATGGAGATCTTCTGGCCCAAAATATTATTGAGCAGTGTCGACTTACCCACATTAGGGCGGCCAACAATTGCGATAAATCCGCAGTGTTGGTTTTCAGGCGAAGAAGGGGCAGCTTCTTCACCGTTAGACGCAAAATATGCATCGATATCGAATTCATTATCAGCCATGAGTTAATTGCTCCAAAGCCATTTCTGCGGCCGCTTGCTCTGCTTTACGACGGCTAGTGCCTTTCCCGATCACCGGTTTAGCAATCCCCGCTACTTCGCACGATACCGTAAACTCTTGGTTATGTGCTTCACCTTTAATGTTAGTCACATTATACAGCGGCAGTGGACTTCTTCTTCCCTGCAAGAATTCTTGTAAGCGGGTTTTCGGATCTTTTTGTGATACGCCTGGTTTAATTGCATCTAATCGGGTTTGGTACCACCCCAATATGATGGTACGAACCATCTCGATATCACTGTCTAAATAAATGGCGCCAATGATAGCTTCTACGGCATCAGCCAGAATGGAATCACGACGGAAACCACCGCTTTTCAATTCACCTGGACCTAATTTTAAGTAATCTCCTAAGCCAAACTCTCGGCCTAATTCCGCTAGCGTATTACCACGTACCAGCGTCGCACGCATACGGCTCATATCACCTTCATTAATCTTAGGAAAACGGTGATACAACTCATCAGCAATGACAAAACTTAAAATTGAATCGCCCAGAAACTCAAGACGTTCATTATGTTTTCCGTTGGCACTACGGTGAGTCAGTGCCAACTCAATCAGCATCGCATCATTAAATTGATAACAAAGCTTTGTTTCTAGTCTATTAATTGGAGAATTCATGCTCTCTCGATGTGTTACGGGCCAGTATAACTGGCCTAATTAATGCCACCGATGCGGCTAAAGCGCACTCCGGTTGGGACCCACGTGGGTAAAAAGCTGTCAGGACGACGATCAAATTCAAAGCTGATCCAAATCGCAACGGCTTTACCCACTAAATTTTCTTCTGGTACAAAGCCCCAAAAACGGCTGTCAGCACTGTTGTCACGGTTATCACCCATCACAAAATAGTGCCCTTGTGGAACAACCCATTCATTTACCCCTGAACGAGGGTGATAATCTTGCACGTTATCAATTCGCAGCGGGTTAATTAAAATATGGTGAGACTGGTCGCCCAATTGTTCATCCAACTGGATCAGTGGAATACGATTTTGAATAAACTCACTCTCAACCACATTGGATAATTTGACTGGCTGACAATGAGAGGTATTGGGCGATTGAATACAAATTTCTTTTTCTGAGCTATAACGCACGATATCGCCGGGCATGCCCACGACTCGTTTGATGTAATCGACACTCGGATTGGGTGGGTATTTAAAAACAACAATATCACCACGTTCAGGTTTGCCGGTTTCAATCAATTGGGTGCGCCAAACAGGATCTTTCAACCCATAAGCGTATTTTTCAACTAAAATGAAATCCCCCACGAGCAAGGTCGGCATCATAGAACCAGAAGGGATTTGGAAAGGTTCAAATACGAATGAGCGTAGAACGAGAACAAATGCAATCACAGGGAAGATAGACACCGAATTTTCTATCCACCATGGTTGAGGGGCTTGTTTTAACTCACAGGATTGAGTATTCACCTTTAACTCGGCAAACTTTTGCTGACGCTTTTTCTTCCACACTCCCTGTTCAAGTGCCCAGATAACCCCTGTCACGAGGGTGACAATCACCAGAATGAGTGAAAATGTATTGGCCATTACCTTCCCTTATCTAAAAATACGAAAGTGAAAGAGCCAAAGCCCTTTCACTTGAAAGTTGATGACGAACCGCTCTATCACACCGAAGCCGTTAATCTTTACCTACATGCAAAATGGCCAAGAACGCTTCTTGTGGTAACTCCACGTTACCAATTTGTTTCATGCGTTTCTTACCTTCTTTTTGTTTCTTCAACAGTTTTTTCTTACGACTGACATCACCACCATAACATTTAGCCAGTACGTTTTTACGTAACTGCTTAACGGTTGAACGGGCAATAATGTGGTTACCGATCGCAGCTTGAATCGCAATATCAAACATTTGTCGAGGGATGAATTCTTTCATCTTCTCAACCAACTGACGGCCACGTGTTTGTGCTTGATCTTTATGAGTGATGATAGCTAGAGCATCCACTTTATCGCCATTAAGTAACACATCAACTCTGACCATATCCGATGCATCAAAGCGTTGGAAACTATAGTCTAATGAAGCGTAACCTCGTGAGGTCGATTTCAAACGGTCAAAGAAATCAAGCACCACTTCTGCCATAGGAATATCATAAGTTAGTGCTACTTGGTTGCCATGATAAACCATATCAACTTGCGTACCGCGTTTCTCAACACACAAGGTAATAACACTACCAAGGTAATCAGAAGGGACAAGGATATTACAGCGTGCAATCGGTTCACGGATCTCTTCAATATCATTGATAGCAGGCAACTTCGCTGGGCTATCAACATACAGCATTTCTTTATCCGTTTTGAGCACTTCATAAACCACCGTCGGGGCAGTTGTGATCAAATCAAGATCGTATTCTCGCTCTAAACGCTCTTGAATGATCTCCATGTGTAGCATGCCGAGGAAACCACAACGGAACCCAAAACCCAATGCGGCCGATGTTTCTGGTTCATAAAACAACGAGGCATCATTGAGGCTAAGTTTGCCTAAAGCATCACGGAAGTTTTCATAATCATCAGAAGAAACAGGAAATAGGCCCGCATAGACTTGCGGCTTGACCTTTTTAAAACCCGGTAATGGCTTTTCACAACCATTTTTAGCCAGAGTTAAGGTATCCCCTACAGGAGCACCGAGGATATCTTTGATACCACAAACAACCCAACCCACTTCTCCGGTATTTAACCCAGAAGTATCAACTTGCTTAGGCGTAAAAATACCAATGCGATCTACGCCCCAGATTTGCCCGGTACTCATCACTTTGATTTTATCGTTTTTCTTCAGGCTACCGTTTTTAATCCGCACCAAAGAAACAACACCTAAGTAGTTATCAAACCACGAGTCAATAATAAGCGCTTGCAGTGGAGCCTCAGGATCACCTTCTGGTGCAGGAATCGCTGATACGATTTTTTCTAGAACATCGTCAACACCAAGCCCGGTTTTGGCTGAACAACGAACGGCGTCAATAGCATCGATACCGACAATATCTTCGATCTCTTCGGCAACTCGCTCAGGTTCCGAAGCAGGTAAATCGATTTTATTAAGAATCGGGACGACTTCGAGATCCATTTCAATGGCAGTGTAACAGTTGGCCAAAGTCTGAGCTTCCACTCCCTGACCCGCATCAACCACCAGTAGCGCGCCTTCACAAGCCGCTAAAGAACGAGATACCTCATATGAGAAATCCACGTGCCCTGGAGTATCGATAAAGTTTAGCTGGTAAGTTTCGCCATCTTTGGCTTGATAGTCGAGAGTCACACTCTGCGCTTTAATGGTGATACCACGCTCACGTTCAAGATCCATTGAATCAAGAACTTGCTCTGCCATTTCACGATCGCTCAACCCACCACATACTTGGATTAAACGGTCAGATAAGGTCGATTTACCATGATCAATGTGGGCGATAATCGAAAAATTACGAATGTGCTTCATAGGTTTGGGATGACTAAACTCTTTGCTGATTAGGGAATAAGAAACGCCACCGAAGTGGCATTTCATTTAAGTTGGCCGATTCTACCGAATTTCGCTAGGCTTCGCACCATAATTTAAAGGATGGGCTCACCAAGCACTCTCAGTAAGATCACTTCTTGGATAGAGCGTTTTGATAATCGAGTTGAATAATATCTCGCCAACATCACTCCTACGATCATGGAAAGTAAAGCACAGCCGATCACCCCGCCTTCCCCCATGTTCAGCAAAGGGGCGAGCCAAGCCTCGGCGATCACGGCTCCCGCAATCATCATCAAGAGAGGCACGAGATAAACTAAAGCTGCCGATTGCAACAAACTTTTCTCAGGAAAGCCAATTTCTATCACTTGCCCAGCTGAGACGGTTTTTTCACTGTTCAATCGCCAAGCTAATGCTTTATTACCGATGGCTTTAGAAACCATACCTGTACCGCAACTTTTTGCTGATTGACAATGGCTACAACTGGTCTGTTGCTCACAGCTTAGGTCAACCCAATACCCTGCCGAATGTCGTTCTACCGCAGTCACGGTTGCCAATGCCGTCATCATTGGCTTTTTGCTCCGACTCTTTCAAAAACCACCGATTGAGCAATGCGCTGTGCCGTTGCTGGTGGGATATCACCAACCACTGAGACCTCGTTTTCGCCACTAACAAAACTGTGTACGGTTCGACGCCCTTGACGCACTAACTGCCCTTTCAGCGAATGATCATCACGGCTCGATACATAGACAGAAAAATTAAATAACCCATCAGAAAACATTTGACTTTCAACCAATCGTTCCGTCATTGCCATACGATAACGATTCAACTCAAGCGGTTGAAAACCTTCAGGTTTCCAACCAACCGCCCAAAATGTTTGTTGTATATTACCTTTGGGTAAAGATAACACTTCAGGTAACTGAACATTATTTAACCCAGACATCAAAGGAGCTAATTTATCATTAATCGAGTACGAAATTGTGCGGTATTGCTCCAACACTTCACCATCACGATCAACTAAATCGGCCCGCAGGGGCAATGCGCTATTTTCATCAACCCACAAAACATAAGAATAGCGAAGGCCATCTTTGGGAACAATTCGCAATACCTGACAAGCCGTTCCCGCTTCACGGGCCCGTCCCATTTTAACAAAGTCATAGTATTGGCTCAGTTGTGTTACATCACTATTGAGCATTGGGATGGTAGGGGCCACCATATTGCCAGATTCAATCGTAAATGGTTCAACGCCCGGCTCAACATAACTGACTTCATTGCCACGACGAATCACTTCGCGCACAGGGCCACTCAAATAAACAAGATGGGCAAACTGCTGACTCTCTTGTCGCGCATGGCGGTAAAGCAAAGGTTCAATGCTATTTTTCTTAATCAGAATATAAGACAATTCATAATTAAGATGCTGACTGGCTTCGTTCATCTGATGCAACAAAGCCTCTGCAGAAGGTTTTTCTGCAAAGGCAGGAGTCGCATTCAAACTGAACAGTGTCAGCACACTGATCAGAATTTTTTTCATTCAATTACCGATTCAACTGGGTCTGTGTGAGGGATCAAATTCTCACTATTTAGTCTCAACTGTAGCTCATAATCTTGCAGTAACGCGTTAATGCGGCGACGTTGCTCTTGCATGTTCGCTTCACTGCTACCATGTCTTGCCACAGAATCACGCGTCAAGCTGACAGGTTCTGCAGTACCAGCAAACGGAATGGTTTGTAATACTGGTAGCTGAGCCTCTTGCGCGCTTGCACTATCGGCACCTCCATACTGCTGCACACCAATGATCACGGCAAATGAGACACTCGCAGCAATAGCCACTTGCCCCAACTGAGTCAACCAAGAAGGCAGTTGACGACGCGCTTGATCAACCTTGGGCTGAGCCTCTAATTTTGCTAAGTGGAGATCGGCCACATTATCAGCACTCGTAAACGAGGTATGCGCCGGTTCATTTTCTAATGCCAGAGCGACACTTTCAGCAATATTCCATTCTGGTTGTACGGGAGCATCACCACGCATCACATCACCAATGAGATGGTAGTTTTTCCACGTTTCGAGACTCATTGAGTCATGCTCAACTTCTTGTATGAGCACTTTATCAACCAATTCTCCATCCATGAATGCTGAAAGTTTTTCTTTGTCAGCCATTATTTTCACCATTTTTGTTACTCATTATGCGGCGCTATAAAAGCGGTTTAATTCGCTTTTCAACCGCTTCACGAGCACGGAAGATACGAGAACGCACCGTACCAACGGGGCAATCCATGACTTCTGCGATGTCTTCATAACTTAAGCCTTCTAGCTCTCGTAACGTCATCGCGGTTTTTAAATCTTCAGGCAATGCTTCTATTGCACTAAATACCGCCTGCTTTAACTCTTTGGACAACGTAATGTTTTCAGGGTTCGATATTTCTTTGAGTGCATTGCCACTTTCGTAAAATTCAGCTTCTTCAGCATCAACATCATTCGCCGGCGGCCGGCGGCTTTGCGCTACGATGTGATTTTTCGCGGTATTAACAGCAATGCGATATAGCCAAGTATAAAACGCACTCTCGCCACGAAATGTCGGGATAGCACGATAAGCTTTAATAAAGGCTTCTTGTGCAACATCCGCCACATCTCCAGAATTGCTCACATACCTAGAAATAAGATTGCAAACCTTGTTTTGATATCTCAATACCAACAGATTAAATGCTTGCTTATCTCCGTTCTGAACTCGCTCAATCAACACTTGATCGGTCAGTTGATCGTTCATTCGAGCGGTTACTCCTATTGTTATCTCCCTTACCTTCTCAGATATGGACTCTAATTATGCAGAATGTTGTCTTGACACCACTGCCTACATGAGCACTATTGTGACTCAATAAGTGAGGAAAAGTTCAAATATAAGGTAAAATATTTTCCCTTAATGCGACGGTATTATGCCGTTGCGGATTCAAGACCCATACTAAACTCACTTTGCTTCTCTTGCTTTAGTCAACATTAACGATCGACACCTACAAATTGTGGGGATAGCCTTTAAAAAAGACAATAGCATTTACAAAGTATTGCCCTTAGCAGCAAAATAGCCGGATCCCCTATTTTCGTTTCAGTGGGTATGACTATGCTTTAATTCCCTCATGCCTGACGAGGCAGGTCAGCGCGGAGATCTTGGGCAGAAATAAACGGACTCACGTAGCTTGATTCACTCTCGCTAGTTGGCCTAGTAACACCACTAACGACCGGAATACAACTCGTGTTTTATTTTAATCTAGAGTAGGAACACTCTACTTTAAGTTCAGGAAGTTAACCATCTTATGAACGTAAATCGAGAACATCAATGCGATGTGTTAGTCGTAGGCAGCGGTGCTGCTGGATTATCTTTAGCGCTACAAGTTGCAGCACACTGCAACGTGATCGTATTGAGTAAAGGACCTCGTAGCGAGGGGGCAACCTATTATGCACAAGGCGGCATTGCTGCCGTTTTTGATGAATCCGACAGTATTGAATCCCATGTTCAAGATACTTTGATTGCGGGAGCTGGAATTTGTAATCAAGAAACGGTTCAATTTATTGCCGAACATGCCAAAGAATGTGTTCAGTGGTTAATTGATGGTGGTGTTCCCTTTGATCGGGAAGAAAATGACGATGATGAACACCCTCGCTATCATTTAACCCGAGAAGGTGGACACAGTCACCGACGCATTCTACATGCCGCCGATGCCACAGGCATGGCCATGCAAACATCCTTGCAAGATAATGTTCATAATCATCCTAACATTCGGTTGTTCGAACGTTACAACGCCCTAGATTTAATTACCGAAGATAAAATCGGAGGGGATGCGAACAAGGTTGTTGGAGCCTATGTTTGGAACCGTAATGTGGAACATGTTGAAACCATTCGTGCAAAATTTGTGGTATTGGCGACGGGCGGATCGTCCAAAGTCTATCAATATACCTCAAACCCCGATGTTTCTTCCGGAGATGGTATTGCAATGGCTTGGCGAGCTGGCTGCCGAGTTGCTAACCTTGAGTTCAATCAGTTCCACCCGACATGCTTATACCATCCAGAAGCGCGTAATTTCTTACTCACTGAAGCCTTACGTGGTGAAGGGGCCTATCTTCGCCGTCCGGATGGCTCACGATTTATGCCAGACTTTGATGAACGCGCTGAATTAGCGCCACGTGATATTGTTGCTCGTGCGATCGACTATGAGATGAAACGCTTAGGCGCAGACTGCATGTATTTAGACATCAGTCATAAACCTGCTGAATTTATTGAAAAACACTTCCCTACCATTTATACCCGTTTGATGGATCTTGGCATTGATATGACCAAAGAACCGATTCCTATCGTTCCCGCCGCCCACTATACCTGTGGGGGGGTGATGATCAACCAACAGGGGCAGACGGATCTTGATCAACTGTATGCCATTGGTGAAGTCAGTTATACCGGTTTACACGGAGCAAACCGTATGGCCTCAAACTCATTACTGGAGTGCGTGGTTTATGCTTGGTCTGCTGCACAAGATATTCTTCGCCGCTACCCAAGCGCACAAATGCCTAGATCACTACCAAACTGGGACGAAAGTAAGGTAACGTGCTCAGATGAAGAAGTGGTCATTCAGCATAACTGGCACGAACTTCGCCTATTTATGTGGGATTACATGGGCATCGTTCGAACCGATAAACGTCTAGAACGAGCATTACGTCGCATTCAACTACTGCAGCAAGAAACCCACGAGTATTACAGTAACTTCCGCGTTTCCAATAACTTGTTAGAACTGCGTAACCTACTGCAAGTGGCAGAATTGATGGTTCGGTGTGCCATGCTGCGTAAAGAGAGCCGAGGCCTGCACTACACATTAGATTATCCCGATCTATTAGAAAATAGCGGCCCCACCATCCTTACTCCAGAGAAATAACCTTAACGGGAGCGATACTGCTCCCGTTTTAATTTCACCAATAGCTGCCGGTAATCATTCTCATGACAACTATCTCGCCACAATAACCAGCATTTCCCCTTCCCTTGAATCATCAAAAATACATGCCGATAAAGAAAGTCAACTTGTTGAAAAACAAAGTCCTGCTCACCCACACGCAGTTTTCCTGAACAATCAATGTCAACCTCACCTTGTAAAGATGCTGGAAGCCAACTCAATAATGGACAAGAAAACAAAAGAGCGAACATCACAATGCTCACAACTAGCGGAATCGGGGAAACCAATATCGCCCATACCAAAACTGCCAACAGGGAGAAGGCGATGATACGAGCGAGAAAAGAGGGCTGCAAATAAAGCTTAACGGACCTTGCTAAGATTATGTGCGACAATTTTGTCTACCATTGCGGCATGGCCTAAGTTTTCTGAACGACCATGTCCCATAATCCAAGTGAAAAGGTCGGGATCATCACATTCAAGTAACGAGACAAAATCTTTCTGCTCTGACTCGTTTAATGACTCAAAACACTCTTCAAAAAACGGCATAATAACCACATCAAGTTCAAGCATTCCACGTCGGCATGCCCATTTGATGCGCGCTTTTTCTTCCGCAGCGTACATTGGCTTTCCTCACCTTATGTTTATTTGCGCCAAGTGTAACAACCAATGTTAAATTCAACTAGTAGCTTAGTCACAGTCCCTGTTCAAGCTGACAAAAAAGTTGATCCAGATTAACATAATGGAAAGCGTCTCACTTAGGTGAAAGATATGAACGGGAAAAACACATTTACAACTCTACATATAAACAGCAATGCTCCTCTGCCAGAACTGATGATTAGTCATTTACCCCATTGGGGAGCCATTGAACTATCAGGAGCCGACAAAAAAGCTTACCTGCAAGGCCAAGTGACTTGTAATGTTGTGAGCTTAGAGGCCGGACAAAGCTGTTGGGGAGCACACTGCGATGCGAAGGGAAAAGTGTGGTCTGCTTTTCGCCTGTTTCATCATCGTGATGGCTATGCCATGTTTCAACCTAAATCAGCGATTGAAGCAGAGCTACGCGAACTGAAAAAATACGCCATTTTCTCCAAAGTTGAAATAACAGAAAGTTCAGATGTCGCTCTTGGCGTTATGGGAACTGGCGCTGAGGACTTGATCAATCAATTCACCTCTAGCCGAGAAAACGTTCGGCCATTACCCTCAGGGAGTGCGGTCAAAATCGATGACCAACGCTGGTTATTGTTGTTAGAAGAGTCGGCGGCGGAGGAATGGTTCAATAACTGTACAGCAAGCAAAGTGGATGCGGCTATGTGGACCTATTTTGATATTCAACAAGCGCAGCCCATTGTTGAAAATAGCGAACAGAATACACATATTCCACAAGCATTGAACTTACAAGCACTGGGTGGGATCAGCTTTACAAAAGGCTGTTATACCGGGCAAGAAACCGTCGCCCGAGCCAAATACCGTGGAATGAACAAGCGGGCAATGTATATCGTACAAGGCAACACTCAGCAGCCACTCAGCCAAGGTAAAGCACACGCATTAGAACGTGCTGTCGGTGAAAACTGGCGCAATGCTGGAACACTCATGGCTCACTATAATTTTGCCGACCAGACAGCAATTGGGTTAATTGTCCTCCCCAATGACCTCGAAGTTGAAACCGAATTAAGGCTGACCGATCAGCCAGAAACTCGCTGGTCAATACGCCCATTGCCTTATGCATTAGATGATGAATAAGCCATTCTCGACCCCAATCACGCAGTATCTAGAAAAGCACAATATTGCCTACCGGCTACTGCCGCATAAAACGGCCACGATAACCATCGAGGAAACCGCACGCCAGCGTGGAATTCTTGCCAGTCAAATGGTCAAAACTTTACTACTGCGTGATATGGGAGATCGCCTTGCGTTGGCCTGCACACCCGGCGATTGTTCCGTCGATCCTAAAAAAGTACGTCAAGTACTAGCATGGCGACGCATGACCTGCGTCGATCGCTCTCAAGTTGAACGCTTTACTGGATATTCGATTGGCACCGTAACCCCACTGTGCCTTAAAACCGCGATGCCAATCCTCTTTGATCACGCCATTTTACAGCACTCAACTGTCACTATCAGTAGTGGCTCCCCCTTAGCTGGCATTGCTTTATCGGTGCAGGATTTAATTCAATTATGCCAGCCAATGTTTGCTCATATTCAGCGAACAACATAGGCTGAAAATATTGTAATCGATGGCAAAATATCGTGACTTACTGCAAATTTTCCTCATTTACCCAGTGAATCTTTAATCACATTAAAAACATAAATAGTCGATTAATCTTTTTTAGTTTACTCTTCGCTCGTTGGTTAACACAAAGCTGAACTTGAATTTTGCCTGTTTTAACCAATAAAAAGTGCATCGACTGATCATTTCAGGATATCCACTTTTTGTGTAATGCATCTGTGACTAATTTTGCCCACAAATTTCTGTGGGCTTTTTTTTACAAAACACCAACATCACCATTACCTTTTTCCTTTTACTTCCGCTATTCTTAAAACTGTCATATTGATTTGGCTTAATAAGGCCGCGTCAATTTATCCGTCTCATATTGTATTGATGGATGAAAGATGAAGCGATGCTTATGTCGAGGAGCCTTCTGCCTTTGAAAGGAGGCATTTTGTCGATATCAGCACAAATCACTAAAGAAATTCACTATCACTTTGGATATATCTGGCTAAATCACAGTATTGCTTAGCGATTTAACTTACACTAAGTGAAATAAGGACAACAAAAAGGATCGAAGTATGAGATTGTTTAAGCGCTATACCCCCAGTATGATTGCTAAACACGTAAGTCGTCTTTTTAAGGGAAGAATCTATATCTATGGTGTCGGTAAATTTGAGTTTGATAATGGGAAACTCATTCTTCCTGAGCGCGCAGAACAGCGGCATTATCAGACCGTCAATGAAGTCAACCAAGAAATCCGACGCTTACGCTGTGCTTATGCTTGATCAAGATTGAAAACAAAACAGGGTTGGCTAATGCCAACCCTGTTTTGTTTTAGCCAGAAGATCATTCGTGATCATAAGCCATCGCTTGCCTTTTCGCTAACTCAGGTAACTCACCTTTTAGCCCCAAGGTATGCTGCATGATTTCTTCTTTTACACCTGGTAGTTGTCCTGCAAGACGCATCCCAATACCACGAATCAGTTTTTTCGCAGGGTTGCTTCCAGCAAATAAATCTTTAAATCCTTGCATTGCCGCAATCATTTTGGCCGCTTCTGCTTTCCGCCAGCGCTCATAATGACGTAAATTGCGCGAATGACCGATATCTAAACCTTGTTGCCACACCGCCAACACTTCCTGCACTAAACTCGCAGCATCGAGCAAACCGAGGTTAACTCCTTGCCCGGCTAGTGGATGAATGGTGTGAGCGGCATCGCCCACTAAAGCAATACGTTCGCTGATAAAATCACGAGCATAACGTGCTTTTAATGGAACCGAATATCGCTGCCCAACAAGTTCACATAAGCCAAGTCGCCCATCAAATTCAGCGGTAAGTGCTTTATTAAATGTTGACACATCCATGGCCATTAAACGCTCAGCTCGACTAGGTTCGGTTGACCACACAATAGAACTCATCTGTGGATCAGACATAGGAAGAAAAGCCAATGGACCTTGCGGAGTAAAGATCTGTCTTGCTACCCCATTGTGAAGCTCACGGGTACGAATATTCGCCACTAGAGCACTGTGTCCATAATCCCAGTGGGTAAGCGGAATATCGATTTGGCGGCGAACCCAAGAATTGGCTCCATCAGCCCCAACCACCAGCTTAGCAGTCAATGACTGACCATTGCTTAACGTTAGCCAGGCTTCACTTTCACCCATGGCGAGATTTTGGCATTGGGCGGGCATAAACAGACTTACATTGGCTTGTTGCTTAACTTGATCCAATAAGGCTAATTGAATCACTCGATTTTCAACAATATGCCCCAGATTAGGCTGGGTCAGTTGCTGAGCATGAAACTCAATTCGAGCAAAACTGTCTTGCTCCCAAACTTCCATGGCATGATAAGGAGCAGCGCGGCGCTTTATGATCCCATCCCAAGCATTCAAGTTTTTCAAGATCGTTTCGCTAGCACGACTCAAGGCGGAAACGCGGACATCAGGGAGCGGATCGAGCCCCGCTTTCGGAATATGGCTTTCAATAACTGCGATTCTCAAATCAGAATCTTTAAATGCAGCCGCAAGCGCAAGCCCTACCATTCCGCCACCAACAATGGCAATATCCACACTTTGCATCATAAATTTGTACCTTTTATCGATTCACCACACCAAGAGTGCGTTGAAGCAAGGGCATGTTTAAAAATGGAACGCTGTCCATTGCCGCTAAACCGAGATTACGCGCAATACGAAGGCTCAGCCAATCATTAGAAAAGAGATGAACCAACGTTGATGTCAACTGGATCGTCGAGCAACGATCCGCTTCTCGACGCAGACGAAAACGGTTCAATGTTTGGTAATCCCCCACTGGATCACCACAAGTGATCTCCTCTGCCAAACTGGCAATATCTCGGATACCTAAATTGAACCCTTGCCCTGCAATCGGATGTAAGGTTTGGGCGGCATTACCCACCATAGCAAAGCGATGAGAGATCATATTTTCTCGATAACGAAGCAATAATGGGTAGCAGCTGCGCTCCCCGACTTGAATAAAACGCCCTAAGCGCCAACCAAAATCTTGCTGTAATTTATCCAGAAAGCTGGAATCATCCATCTTCATAACTTGCTGCGCATCAGCAGTAGACAGACACCAAACTAATGATAAACGGTTTTCACTCATCGGAAGCAAAGCTAAGGGGCCGGAGGAAGTAAAGCGTTCAAACGCACGTCCTTGATGACGTTGATTCGTTTGCACATTAGCAATGATCGCTACCTGATGAAAATCCTGCTCTTGCAACGGAAAACCCAGTTTCTCACAACACGTCGACATCGTGCCATCAGCGGCAACTAACAGTTTCCCGACGATAATAGATTGATTCGACAACGTCACCGAAACCGACTCTAATGTGCGAGAGATATGAGTAACACTGACTGGACAATACTGAGTAATGTTTGGACATTGCGCCATTTTTTCAGCATATAAACGCCCTACTCGCGCCAACTCAACCACATAGCCCAACGCATCCAGTTTAAGTGATTGAGCATGAATGTCTGTCATACCAGCATGAGAACGATCCGAAACATGAATATCTGTGATGGCGGTGGCTAAAGGGCGAATCCTCTCCCACAGCCCCCATTGCTCCAATAAGGCTACCGTGCCATAAGAAAGAGCAATCGAACGAGCATCAAACCCGGGATGAGCATGATGATCAACAGGAAAAGCTTCAATCACTGCAATAGACAAAGCGCCTTGACTCAAAGCATTCAATGCCAGAGCCAGAGTCGCCCCCGCCATTGCTCCGCCAGCAATGATAACATCGAAAGATTGCTCGTTACTCACCATAACCTCACTTAGTGAATCATAGGCTTAGTTACGGGTTCAGACTTACTGAACTCAAGGTGTAGCGTAAAAACACACGCTTTGATGTGCTCAATCACTTGTTCTAACAACAGAGCTTGTTGCTGTAAATCATCGTCTTCATCGATGGCTAATTTGGCGATTTCTTCTAAATCCTGTAACGCTTCTTTCGCATCTGCAGACACACCCGTTAAATTGACGGCCGCTAAACCTAGGCCAGAAATAAAGTGGTTAACCCAATCGATCACACCATCGGCAAACTGGAACAAGGCCTCACTATCATGATTAACTGGAACTAACAGCGTTAATTTAAAATCACGACCAGCTAATTCATGATGAGTGGCTAAAAACAATTGCTTCGCTTGCTCTAATGCTTGTGTAGGCCAGCCCATGCCATCATTAGTGTAATCAAAAATCAACGGCTGCCAGCTTGAATCATCAACACTTAATCCTCCCGCTAGCATTCCCGCTAATAAACCATGCAGCTCGGCAGGATTAATCCCCAACGAGGCCGATTGTAGATCACTCGCTAATTGGTTATAACTGGGAAAAGTCGCTTCACTCATAATCACTTCATCTTGGTAAATAAACGCCATCCTACCACTTCAGCGTTTAACCGAAAACGCTCATATGACTAGCTTTTGCGCAAATTGCCCAATAAGTAGTTTTTTATGCATCAATTCATGCTTATCCGCGTGAAAAGCTTGAATCTTAGTAGCGCTTTACCTATAGTTTGCCCCTCGATGGTTTGGCGATTGCCCCCATCTTTAGTTACGCGAATAGAGTTCACTTATCATGAGTAATCAAGCGGTTGACGTAGAAATATTAGGCAAAGTAACCCGAGTTAATTGTCCCAGTGGGCAAGAAAGCTCTTTGATACGTGCCGCACAAGATCTTGATCAACGATTGAAAGATATGGCCGAACGTACTAAGGTAACCAATGAGGTTAAGTTACTCACTATCGCAGCATTGAATATTTGCTACGAATTACAAACTGAGCGACAAAAACAAAATGATCAGCAGTTGCAATTGAATCGGCGAGTGGATGAACTCACGGAGTCATTGCAAGCCGCGCTCAATAAAGTACAGCAAGGTAGCTAAAAGTTTTACCCTGGAGTGTTCGTCAGCGGATGTAAGTCCCTGAGCCGATAAGCAACACCAAAGGGTTAGTATTTGGTCGCTATTGAGCAAGCTCGGCTCGTACCGAGAAGCCTACGGTAGCCATTGCTAATCCGCCTTGAACCAGCTGGTTCAAGGGCCACAATCCTCAACGGCACTCTGGGGTTCCCTAATTATGTCACCAACTCGTCAAGCTCTCCGTCAACATATCCGCCAACGACGCAATCAACTGCCCAGTGACGTGCAATTTCAGGCAAGCCAAGATTTAATCCACCGAGCAGCCCAACAAGCGGAATTCAAACACAGTCAACACATTGCTTTATACCTTTCAACCGATGGTGAGCTCGATACAATGCCACTCATCAAATGGTTATGGGCGCAAGGAAAATCCGTCTACCTCCCTGTGTTACACCCATTTTCCAAAGGACACCTGCTCTTTTTGCATTACCAATTTGATACTCCAATGGCTTATAACCAATATGGCATTATTGAGCCTAAATTAAATAAGCAGTTAGTGAAACCGGTTAAAGAGTTAGATCTTATCTGCACACCACTGGTGGCTTTTGATGCACAAGGGCACCGGCTTGGCATGGGGGGAGGCTACTACGATCGCACACTCTCAACATGGTTTCACTCCGGACAAGGAGCCAAGCCGATCGGTTTGGCTCATGATTGTCAATATGTTGAAACATTACCGACCGAAAGCTGGGATATCCCTCTGCCTAAAATTGTGACACCTACTCGCTCTTGGCAGTGGAAAGCGTGAACTCGGTTCTCGTTATCTGAGTGAATAGTCACCATCACCAGTACATCTGTCAGTTTTTTGAGTATATAATCGCGCCGCACACGCATTAACTCATTAAACCATGATCAGGAGATAGGCATGACTCAAGATGAGATGAAAAAAGCCGCCGGTTGGGCTGCACTGAAATACGTAAAGAAAGGCAGTATTGTTGGCGTAGGAACCGGTTCAACGGTCAATCACTTCATCGATGCACTGGGTTCTATCAAAGATGACCTAATAGGTGCAGTATCCAGCTCTATCGCTTCCACCGAAAAACTCCAAGCGCTTGGGATCAAAATCTACGACTGCAACGATATCGAGCAGTTAGACATTTATGTCGATGGGGCTGATGAAATTAACCCAGAACGAGCCATGATCAAAGGCGGTGGCGCAGCCCTGACTCGTGAAAAAATTGTCGCAGCCATTGCCAACAAATTTATCTGTATCGTCGATGGCACCAAAGCCGTTGACGTTTTAGGCACATTCCCCCTCCCAGTTGAAGTGATCCCCATGGCTCGCACTTATGTGACCAGAGAGCTGACCAAATTAGGTGGCTCCCCTACCTATCGTGAAGGCGTGGTCACAGATAATGGCAATATTATTCTTGATGTCCATAACTTGCACATTAGCGATCCTAAAACATTAGAAAGCCAGATCAATGCGATTACCGGGGTCGTCACGAATGGCTTATTTGCTCATCGTGGAGCTGACGTGGTGATTACCGGTACAGAACAAGGTGCGAAAATCGAAGAATAAGATTGATAAAATCTCCATTTTTCTGTTATTTGATTACAAACGGCACTCCAAGTGCCGTTTTTTGTTCTTTTTCTATAAGAAAATTATTTCTTATTACGTAATTTCCTTACCCAAATGACAAAATATTTGTTAGTTTAATGGAGTAAAGTAACACAAGGAAAACGTTTGCGTTGAATAAAACAAGTCAAATAATCGACGTTTCACTTGACGTTTGCTTTATTAGCCCACCATCCCATATTTAAGGACGAGAATAATGGCCAAAGTTTCACTGGAAAAAGACAAAATCAAGATCCTACTCCTTGAAGGACTTCATCCATCATCAGTAGAAGTTTTGCAAGCTGCTGGCTATAGCAACATTGAGTACCACAAAGGCTCTTTAGAAGAAGCCGAACTCATCGAAGCCATCCAAGATGTGCATTTTATTGGTATTCGCTCCCGCACCAATTTGACAGAAAAAGTCATCAACTCCGCGAATAAATTGGTTGCGATCGGCTGCTTCTGTATTGGTACTAACCAAGTAAACCTCGAGGCGGCAGCGAAACGAGGTATCCCAGTCTTTAATGCTCCCTTCTCCAATACTCGAAGTGTGGCAGAACTAGTATTAGGTGAGATCCTTCTTCTGCTACGTGGCATTCCTGAAAAAAATGCCCTTGCTCACCGTGGGATCTGGAAAAAAAGTGCCGATAACTCTTATGAAGCTCGTGGCAAATCTTTAGGTATTGTGGGTTATGGGCACATTGGTACGCAGTTAGGCATTATTGCTGAAAACTTAGGGATGCGTGTTTATTTTTATGACATTGAAAATAAACTTTCATTAGGCAATGCCACTCAGGTCCATACCATGAGCGAGCTGCTTAACAAGTGTGATGTCATTTCTTTGCATGTCCCAGAGACTCCAGAAACCAAGAATATGATGGGTAAAGAAGAGTTTGCTCGTATGAAACCTGGCTCTATCTTTATTAACGCTGCACGGGGAACGGTGGTTGATATTCCAGCCTTATGCGATGCATTAGAATCTGGACACATTGCTGGAGCAGCGGTCGATGTTTTCCCTGTCGAACCTGGCTCAAACAAAGAAGTTTTTGAATCACCACTCATCGAGTTTGACAATGTACTACTCACTCCACATGTCGGCGGCTCTACTCAAGAAGCGCAAGAAAACATTGGAATTGAAGTAGCAGGAAAACTGGCTAAGTACTCAGATAATGGTTCAACGCTCTCTAGTGTTAACTTCCCTGAAGTCTCACTACCACAGCATCGAGACTGCTCACGTCTGCTGCATATTCATGAGAACCGCCCAGGTATTCTGACTCAAATTAACACGATTTTTGCGCAAGACGGTATTAACGTGGCAGCACAATACTTGCAAACCAACGCAACCATCGGATATGTAGTGATTGAAGTTGAAACCGCTCGTTCAGCAGAAGCTTTGGCTAAGCTGAAGAGTATTGATGGCACTATCCGCGCTCGTATTTTGCACTAAGCTTAATGCGTACAACAAAAAACCAGCCTTTGTCATTGGCTGGTTTTTTTATTGATGATGCTGATATAAAAACGCTTACTGGCCGCGCAACGCTCGTTCTCCTCGCGTCATCCCAACCACACCACTTCGAGCGACTTCAATTACATCCGTAATTTCAGAAATAGCATCAATAAAGGCATCTAATTTATCACTGGTTCCGGTTAACTGAACGGTATATTGTGCCGAAGTCACATCAACAATTTGCCCACGAAAAATATCCGCTGTCCGTTTCACTTCAGCCCGAGCAAAACCACTGGCTTTGACTTTTACCAGCATCAGTTCTCGTTCAATATGCTCAAACTCTGAGACTTCCTGAACTTTTAACACATCAATGAGCTTATGCAGCTGCTTTTGGATCTGCTCTAGTTGCATTTCATCTGAGGTGGTGGTGATCGTTAGCCGCGACAAGGTTTCATCATCCGTTGGAGAAACGTTAAGTGTTTCAATGTTATAGCCGCGCTGAGAGAACAAGCCAACCACCCGAGATAATGCACCAGGCTGGTTTTCTAATAGTAATGAAATAATGTATCTCATATTAAGTTCTCTCCGTTTTGCTTAGCCACATTTTATCCATTCCTTCGCCTTTGATCTGCATAGGATAAACATGCTCGGTTTCATCCACATTGATATCCACAAATACCAAACGATCTTTCATTTCCAAAGCTTGTTTTAGTCCTGCTTCTAGTTCACTCGGATCTGAAATTCGGATCCCCACATGCCCATAAGCTTCAGCTATCGCGGCAAAATCAGGAACGGAACTCATATAAGAGTTGGAATGACGTCCTTGATAAATAATATCTTGCCACTGTTTCACCATACCTAAGAAACGGTTGTTTAAGTTAATGATCTTCACTGGAATATCATACTGCAGTGCTGTCGAGAGCTCTTGAATATTCATTTGAATGCTACCATCTCCCGTCACAACGACAACATCCTCATCCGGTAAAGCAAACTTCACCCCCATTCCAGCAGGTAACCCAAATCCCATCGTGCCAAGACCACCCGAATTAATCC
The DNA here is from genome assembly GCF_022113815.1 of Vibrio cincinnatiensis. Classification (GTDB taxonomy): domain Bacteria; phylum Pseudomonadota; class Gammaproteobacteria; order Enterobacterales; family Vibrionaceae; genus Vibrio; species Vibrio cincinnatiensis_A. The sequence continues at coordinate 18,195 of NZ_SGOM01000007.1, read as the reverse complement.
ACTGACGAGGCTTATCAAAAGGATAATAGAGCGCAGCAAACATCTGATGTTGGCCCACATCTGAAGCAACATAGGCTTGGCCTTTAGTCAACTTAAATAGAGTTTCAATGACTTGTTGAGGCTTAATTCGCTCAGCCGATTTCTCATAACTCAAGCATTGACGCTCACGCCAGCCTTGGATGTCATTCCACCATAGTTCTATAGCTTGGCTATCATTCCCTTCTGCTTGCTCTTCGAGCAATTTAAGCATGGTTTCTAGAACCTGATCGGCTGAGCCCACAATGGGTAAATCCACTTTGACGTTCTTGGAGATCGAAGAAGGGTCAATATCAATCTGCATGACTTTGGCATTCGGGCAATATTTTTCTAGATTATTGGTGGTACGATCATCAAAACGAACCCCAACGCCAAAGATCAAATCGGCATTATGCATCGCCATATTGGCTTCATATACCCCATGCATGCCAAGCATACCAAGGAAATTTTCATGTGTGCCAGGGAAAGCCCCTAGCCCCATCAATGTACTCACAACGGGCAGATTTAACGCCTCAGCCAGTTGACGAATTTGCTTATCTGCATGTGAAATAATTGCCCCACCACCAATGTACAACACTGGTTTTTTGGCCGCTAATAATGCTTTTAACGCTTTCTTAATTTGCCCTTTATGCCCAGAAGTCGTAGGGTTATACGAGCGCATTTTAATCGTTTCTGGATACTGATAAGGAAATTTTATCAACGGATTCATGACATCTTTAGGAAGGTCAATCACCACTGGTCCGGGGCGACCCGTTGAGGCAATATAAAAAGCTTTTTTAATGGTTTCAGGAATATCCTGCGCATCTTTCACCAAAAAACTGTGTTTTACGATAGGGCGAGAAACACCAACAATATCGCACTCCTGAAAGGCATCATTACCAATCAAGTTGGTCGCAACGTTACCCGAAATCACAATCATTGGAATGGAATCCATATAAGCTGTGGCAATGCCTGTCACGGTATTAGTGGCTCCGGGGCCAGAGCAAACCAGTACAACTCCCGGTTTACCTGTGGCTCGGGCATAACCATCAGCCATATGGGTTGCCGCTTGCTCATGACGAACAAGAACATGTTTAATTTTATCGGTTTTTTCGTGCAGAGCGTCATAGATATCAAGCACCGATCCACCGGGATAGCCAAAAATCTGTTCTACGCCTTCTTCGATCAGAGATTGAACCACCATCTCTGCACCAGATAACATTTCTGTACTGGGTAACATTGTCATTTTTTCTCCTTACCCTTTCTCACCACAAGGTCAGTGGATGAGCGAGGTCTTACATAGTCTAGGGCTTATTCGTAGCCTAATTCGAAAACACTCCGCTTTCGGCTATGTCCTGCACCAGTCATAACCAGTGCGAGGTAACGCAACAACTTTACCCCTTTCTTTTTCATCGGTCTAACCACTCAAACCGCACATTTTTTAACAATATAAGGGAAAAAACGGATAGAGAGGATTCAATACCGGACAAGTGCTTATAGCCAGAGATAAAAACAGTTAAGTTATGAAAAAAAAGAGTAATATTTTATGAGGAAAAGAATAAAGAGGGGAAATACATCTGTTTTTAGGGGAGAAACCATCGACCAAAGCAATAGAAAATCGTCAGCAATTGGTCGATGGAATAAAAAAGCCGCTAATCTTTGGGTTTATCGTGATACATTTCTTCGATTTCTTGCTGATATCGATCATTAATCACTTTACGGCGCAACTTTTGTGTTGGTGTAAGTTCGCCTTCATCCATAGAAAAAGCTTTTGGCAGTAATTTAAATTTCTTTACTTGCTCAAATTTTGCTAAGCCTTGTTGAAGTTCATTGACTCGTTTTTCAAATAACTCAATGATTTGATTATGTTTAAGCAATTCAATCCGATCATGATATTTGATATTTAACTCTTTGGCATACGTTTCAAGCGTATCAAAACAAGGAACAATCAGAGCTGAAACAAATTTACGGGTATCGGCAATCACAGCAATCTGTTCTATAAAATGATCTTTACCGATCGCGCCTTCAACGACTTGCGGTGCGATGTATTTTCCGCCCGATGTTTTCATTAACTCTTTAATACGATCGGTGATAAAGAGATTACCCTTTTCGTCGATATACCCCGCATCGCCAGTTTTTAAAAAACCGTGTTCATCAAAGCTTTGTTCTGTCTCTTCCGGCATTTTATAGTAGCCACGCATCACCATCGGCCCACGCACTAAAATTTCATTATTCGCACCGATCTTAACCTGAACTCCCGGCATGGAGAGTCCAATCGAATCGGGATTAAAAACATGATCATCCCAGCAAGAAATTGTGGCCGTGGTTTCAGTCATGCCATAACCGAGCTTGACGTTAATACCAATGGCATGGAAAAAGCGACCAATCGTCTCATCTAATTTAGCACCACCACAAGGCATGAAGTGAATTCTACCACCAAGCAATCCACGCAGCTTTGATAGAACTAACTTATCCGCCCAACCATAGCTGTACTGTAAGAAAAACGACGGCTGGCGTTTTTCTTGTTTGCATAACGCCATCTTCGCCCCCATGTTCACCGCCCAAGTAAACAGAGCTTTACGATGAAATGGCGCTTTCGCTACTTTTTCATGTATGGCAGAGAAGATTTTTTCGTAAAAACGCGGTACGGCACACATGACGGTTGGCCGAATTTCCGATAATGCCTCGCGGACTAATCCCACCTCTTGTAAATAACAATTGGTTGCCCCTTTATAGAGAACATAACAGGTCCAAGCTCGTTCAAAAACATGGGAAAGTGGCAAAAAGCACAAAGAGATATCCTGACTAGATAGGCTTAACCGTTGATCATGCCCTTCCAATTGAGCGCCGATATTTCGATAATCGATCATGACCCCTTTAGGTTGCCCTGTCGTACCCGAGGTGTAAATCAAGGTATAAAGATCATCATAATTTGCAGCCGCCAAACGCGCAGTTAACTCTGCTTCTTGGAGAGCGGAGCCTTGTGCAATAAAATCTTCCCAAGAGAAGGCATGCACGAATCCTTTCAGATCAACCTGATCATTCATAACCACAATTAGTTGCAGCTGTTCACACTGTTCAAAAATCGACAATGCCGCATCATATTGTGGTTGATCCCCCACAAACAGAATTTTTACATCTGCATTTTGTAAGATATAAGCCGATTGATCTGGCGTATTGGTGGGATAAATAGGCACCGTGACTAATCTAGCTTGTAAAGCAGCAAAATCAGCAATCGTCCATTTCGGCATATTGGAGGAAAAGATACCGATTTTATCTTGAATACCCAGTCCAAAAGATAATAGAGCTAAAGAGACCTGATCAATTTGCTGGCCAAACTCATTCCAACTGATCCCTTGCCACTCGTTATCTACTTTATGTCGTAACGCAATACGATTTCCGCCAAGAGAGACTTGCTCTTTAATGCATTTGACAATATGAAAATCTAAATTGACCATTTCTCTTACCTTTGGCTTACACTTGTAAGCTGTATTTTGAGCGCACAAGTGTACATTCAAGATGTCAAAAGACAACTGACCCGTATCAAACTTTTACAAAATCTCAGTGCGACAAAAATAAAAAAACCTTAGGTCAGAACTTTCCCTAACCTAAGGTCAAAGTAAAGTACGAATAAGTGTTACTTCAGAGCAACGACTTCGCCACAAGTCACCATCAGTTGATCTCGCAACCAAATGTGACCCTTATCTTTCTCGCTAGATTCATGCCAGCTTAGGTAACCATTGATGCTGGCATTTTCAAATGGGAAGCTCAGAATCTGTAGCTGATCTTTATTCGCCGCATGTTCAACCATCCAACGTGGAGCGATCGTCACTAATTCAGACTGCCCTACCACATAAAGTACATTACTTAAGCTGGTGCCTTCATAGCTCGGATGACAATCAAGATCACGGTACGCTTGCTCAGAGAAGCTGCGTTGCCCATGAACTTTTGACAATTTAGCATGTTGCTCAGCCACTAATGCCTCACGAGAGACTGAACCTTGGATTCGTGGATGAGATTTGGCTGTAACCACCACCAATTCATCTTGGAAAATTTCTGTGCTAGAAAAACCTTGTTCGTCAAAACGAGCATAATCAATCACAAAATCAATTTCTTGATAGCGCATACGTTCAGCCAATTTACGATCAAATTCAGCGTCTAAATGCAGTTGTACATGAGGCGCTTGCTCATGAATGCTCGCCATAATTTTAGGGGCAAAACGAATGTCACAAGGGCTACAAATGGCCAATTTAAATAAACGTGTTGAGCTTTCAGGAGAAAAGACTGAACTAGGTAGCTCATTACGAATTAATTGTAATGCTTGACGAATAGGACCAAACAGTTGGCGAGCACGCTGAGTCGGCTGAATACCACGACCTTGGCGCATAAAAAGCTCATCGTTAAACATGACTTTTAGTCGAGCAACCGCATTACTCACTGCAGGTTGAGACATACCCAAATTATGAGCAGCACGAGTAATATTTTGCTCTTGCATTACCGCGTCAAACACGGTGAGTAGGTTCAAATCGACACTTCGCAAAGTGCTTTCCATACGATAGCTAGCAATCGCGCTTATCGGATCTTTTTTATTGTTAAGCATTAAGTACGCCTCTTTTTTATTATTCAATTCGTCACTGGTGACAAGTTCAAATCAGATTGGCGAATAGAAAACCGAATTATTTATTATCCAGATAGTTTCTGGCTGAGTCGTACTATCAACCATTCATTTGTTGAATAGCAACACGATTGATAAAAAGTCAGTAAATTTTACCCAGTTAGAAAAAAATCCAATATATTTCAAAATATTAGCTTTTTATAAAAAAGATAAAAAATATTTTTATAGCGGTTTTTATAAAACATTGATGAGGCGAATGAATGCTAGTATGGGCAAAAACTAATATTCACAGCAAAGATAAGAGAGGATGGGTAATATATTTTAGAGCTAATTAATCACCGCATAACTTGGAAAGTCGACTTGCTGCCATAACCGGTCACATAACTCAGAATGATCATTCCATGCACCATTAATGACCCAATCAGCCACCGCACTGGCAACATCTGGATAGGTAACTCGCTCAGCATGGGACTCGTTAAGCCACTGGCTAATGGCAGAGGCATCCAAAAACTCCATACTGTTGGCTAGCCCTAATAGATCTAATGTCGCCACATTACTCTGCTGCTCAAACTGACCTGCAAGGGGTTTTAATAATAATTTTTTGCCGAGTGATAACGCTTCTGAAGGCAGTTCAAACCCTCCATTCGCAATCACGCCATTACATCGGTGTAAGTGGTATTGAAAAGAGCGATGACACAAAGGTTTTAACTCGATATTTTCGACCGTACTCTCTTCCAAGATGGTCGGGTGATAACACACAAATTGATGATGAGAGAAGCGGCTCAACAATTCACAGACTTGATGTCTCTCCTCAAATGGCAGATAGACCAAGATAAAACTATCATGTCCACCAATCGGCGATAATGGTGTATGAACGATGGGGGGTAAAATGGATTGATTAAAGTGATACCAATGAAGAGCTAGGTGATGATCAGCTGGAGCAAAATGCTGCAAAATCGCTTGATCAAGCCAAGTCGCCCCCTTAAGTGGCACAGAATAACGAAAAGCATTTTGATGACTCAAACTGATACAAGGTATTGATTGGAACTTTGCCGCCCATGCGCTAACGGGTTCAAAATCATTAATAACTAAGTCGTACCCCGAAAGATCGCATCGCTTCACTTCCTGAAAAAAAGTCCACAGGTTGGTCTGCATAGCCGTTTTTAAATAATCCACATGCCCCCGCTCAGTAACAAAACTTAAACCTCGTCGAGTATGAAAATCACCAAAGCACTCCATGGAAAAATAATCGGCTCTCTCTCTTCCGGAGAACAAAAAATCAACCGATACATTGCGTTGTGTAAAAGCCTGACTCATTGCTCTGGCGCGAGTAATATGACCGTTACCCGTTCCTTGGACGCCATATAGAATTCTCAAATCCATCCCTCCATTAGAGAGAGTGATAGCATGGCACAACTGGCCCCAAGTATCGCACCAATAATGACATCCGTGAGAAAATGTACGCCAAGCAAGATGCGAGCGGTGCCTATCAACCCTGCCCATAATAAAGCCAGAAAGAACAAAGGGGGATAGAAATGACCAATTAAGACTGCCATTAAAAAAGCAGCAGCGGTATGCCCTGATGGTAAACTATATCGGTCGGATGGCGTGATAAATGCCGTTAGTAACGGTGAGAAGTCTTCCGGTCGACGGCGCTGAAAACTATTTTTAAGCCCCCAATATACTGGTAGCTCGATTGCAAATGCGATGAGTCCAGCTGTTAAAAAAGTCGCTCCATTTAAGCCATCGCCCACCCAAGCGAGCAGCCCAAACATTAAGTATAGATGCCCGTCACCAGTATGAGAAATCGCTTTGCTAACTCTGGCGATAGGTTGGTTAAATTTATGATGTAGACAAAAAACAGAAAAGGCTAAATCTAATTTAGCAATCGGTTCAATTGCACGCATGCATCCCCCCTCCTTGATTGGGTTCTACCCTTTCAACATAGGTAAGATAGATGACAGGTCTGTGACTGTTTTTTGGTGAATCGATGAATTTAACCACAAAAGTGGCAAAATCCATCAAGACGCATCGACGAAGAAAACTTAAACAGTCATCCCTATTTTCGAACCCAGCCCCAATCGGATAGGACAAGGTACGCAGCAGGGATCATAAAGAGTACCAAAAGCGTGGAGGCAAAAATACCAAACACAATAGCCACTACCAGCGGCTGGATCACTTGCGCTTGTAAGCTGGTTTCTGAGAGTAAAGGCAGTAACCCCGCGGCGGTGGTCATTGAGGTAAGAAAGACCGCACGAAAACGCTCTCGGCTGGCTTGTACTACCGAATCATGCAGCGACAGCCCCTCATCAATATGATGACGAATATATTGCACCAATAGGATTGAGTCATTAACAACAATTCCAGCTAAAGAAACAAACCCCATCATACTCGGCATACTCAGTGGATAACCCAATAACCAATGGCCCCATATGACACCAATTAAGGCGAGAGGAATCGCTAACATGACAACAAAGGGTTCTAAATAACTGCGGAATTGATAGCTCAAAATAGCAAAAATACCAAATAAACCGATAAGAAAACCTTTAATCATTGAGCGGCCAGTCTTGGCGGTATCTTTCGCTTCTCCCTCAAAATCAAAGCGTAACCCAGGATATTTAGCCACAAGACGAGGGGCTTCATCACGCTGAAATTGATGAATAATTGCCGAAGAACTGACTTTGTGATTATCCACATCGCCAAACACACTCACGGTTCTCAGACCATTGATACGTTGAATCCTCACATAATTACGCTGGAACTGTAAACGAGCAATCGTAGCCAGTGGAATCTGGCTTCCATCAGACATTATGATAGGAAAATTAGCCAATTGCTGAAGATCGCTCGCTTCCGTTTTATTCAGACGCACATCGATAGCAATATTTTCGACACCTATTTGAATATCATCGGCAGTTTGTCCGAAAAAAGCGGACCGAAGTTGAGCTGCGACCATCTGGCCATTAACACCATAACGTTCAGCGCCTGGTGAAAGTTGAACCCGTATTTCTTCTTTGCCCATTCTCATATCATCCAATATACCCAATACGCCATCCAGCCCGTTAAGATACTGTTGGATATCCAATGATGCCGATTTAAGAGTCGTTAAATCATCATGTTGAACTCGTATATCAATCGCTCGTCCACCCGGGCCCATGGTGGGTTGTTTAAAAACCAAAGCGATGGGCTCAGCCAACTCTCCCACAGTTTCACGCCACGCATGAATAAAATCATCGATTTGACTATTACGCAGCTCTGCTCCCAGTAGATCTAACTTAACGGTGGCTAAATGAGGGCCAGATTCACTCGCATCGCTATTGACATTAAATTGAGTGGTGATGTGTTCAACTAAATCTCTTCCTTCTTCTGCCTCCTCACTCCACACTTGGTTCAGCCTTTTAGCCGCCTCAACAACCTGATCAACGACTCGCTCCGTCTGCGATAAGGATGAACCAGGAGGAAGAAGGATACGAGCCTCTGCCACATCACCATCCAACTCTGGAAAAGGTTGAAATTTCACCACCCCACCCACCACTAAAGCGATAGATATCAACAAAGTCGATAACACGCCCCCTAAAAATAGGTAACGAAACTGCGCCACTTTTTCGACAGCGTTGACTAAAGTGGTATGACGAAAGGCATCAAACTCTTTCAGCAACCGAACCTTAAGTCTCAACGGTACCGATACTTTGTGAGTTTGTTTAAGAGAATGAGCGAGGTGATTGGGTAAAATCAGAAAAGCTTCGACTAAACTGAGAGATAAGACCAAAATTAAGACTTGAGGCACCGCTTTTAGAACCGCCCCCATCTCTCCTTCTAAAAAAAGTAAGCTGCCAAAGATACACAGCGTCGTCAGAAAAGAAGACACCACCCCCGGCATCACTTTCTTAACCCCATTAATTACCGCTTCTTCAATTTTTTGACCTCGTTCAATATGAGAGGCCACCGACTCTGCAATGACAATGGCATCATCCATCATGATCCCGATTGCCATCAGCAAGCCCACCAATGACATAACATTAATGGATAACCCTAAATGAGCCATTAGAAATAGACCACCGAGAAATGCAACCGGCAACCCTGCAGCAACCCAAAATGAATAACGAAAACTAAAAAATAGCCACATGGTAGCGAAGACAAGAATAATGCCTTGCCAGCCGTTACGAACCATCATAGAAAGGCGATCCCACAGTACCGACGAAAGATCATTCGTCATGGCTAAGGTGATGCCCTCTGGCGCAAGCCGTTGTTGATCATCCACAAATTGGCTCACTCTCTCTTTGATTCTCAATGCATCATCTTGTTTGTTTTTACTGACTTTCAGTAGTGCTGAAGGATGACCATCAAACAAGATTTTTTGTTCATCTAATTCGAAACGATCAGTGATGGTGGCAATCTCTCCCAGATGGATCAGTGAACCATCGTTTCCAGCCGCTACTACAATCGTTTTAAGTTCATCGGGAGTGATGCGGCGTTCATCAAAACGAATTAAAAAGTTCTTTTCTACTGTCTCAAGGTTGCCACTCGGCAATTTAATATTTTGCTTACCTATCTGATCTGCAATATCCCCCACACTCAGCCCTAGCTGGCGAATAGCTTGCATATTCAATTCCACTCGATATTGATGATCGGAGAAGCCGCTGAGCGTCACCAGAGAAACGTCATAGTCGAGCTTTAGTATCCGTTTTAGCTGCTCAGCATAAGATTTAAGCTCAGGCCAAGGAAGATTCGCCATAATAGCCACATCCACGACAGGCTCATTCCAATCAATCTCTTGTACTATCGGCGACTCAATTTCTGTAGGAAAATCATTAATGGCATTAATTTGCGTTTGAACATCAACCAACATTCGACCGATGTCACTTTGATCCTTAAGTTTAAGGATCAAGCGAGCACGTCCTTCTACCGCTTCACACCGTGTTTCCTCAATATTTGCTAACCCATCAACCGCATCTTCCATTCGCAAACATAGGCTCTCCTCCACTTCTTGTGGAGACGCTCCGGGATAAACAATGCTGGCGGACAAATAAAGAGGGGTAAATTCAGGAAAAGTCTCACGTTTAATACTCGGTAATGACACAAAGCCAAGCATCAGCAAAAAAACCATTAATAAATTTGCCGCGGTGGGATGGCGAGCAAAGAAGGCAATCATCCGTCTATTCCCTCAACCTGATTTTCACGCAGTAACATACCTTCAACCGCAGGTAAAAGATCATTCAAAATTAAGCGCTGACCTGAGTTAAGATCACCACTAATCACGACCTGATCCGCTCGCCGATAACGAACAGTGATAGGTAGAATCTTCAATCGCTGATCATCATCCATAAGGTATATTTTATCCCCATGTAGGGCATGTTCAGGAATGACCCAAGCTCGATGTGACGGCCCTTCAAGGGTTATTTTCACAAACATACCATTTAAAAGCATAGGGTGGCGGCCTGAGGTAAACGTGTCAGGCTCTTGAGTGATTTCAAGAATAACCCCTACAGTAGCTTGGGCTGGAGCCACGGCTTCACTGATTCGCATCACTTGAGCAGGCCAACGAGCGGTAAAATGACCACTGCTTAATTCAACCATCGAAGTGACTAATGGCATCTCTTGTTGTAAAAGCCATTGATTTTGATCGATACCAGCAAAGCTTGAAAAAAGTGTCTGCATATCGTGAAGAGAGAACTGCGCATCAACCTCCATCACGTCAAGACCATGAGCCACAACCATCATTTGTTGAGTATTTACGACCTGACTCTCTTCAATATCCACCTGAGCAATACGCAATGTTTGAGGCAAAATAATTCGAGTTTTCTCTAACTGCCGCTCAGCTTCTTTGACCTTCCATTGATTCACATCGACGACCGCTTGTGCAACACGTTTTTCATCAGGAATTAAGGAAAGCTGATTTTCAATATCTTGAACCGCACTTTGCAGAGCGAGAGTGGTGAGCTTTCTCTGATCCAGATCTGACTGAGAAGCCCCCCCTTTTTTAACAAGGTTCTCAGTTCTTGCCAACTCAGCACGACTAAGTGCTAAGCGCTTTTGCTCAATCATTAATGTCTGCTGTAAATTAAACGCCTGCTGATTTAACTTCATTAAGGACGTTTGACTGGACTGAAGCTCAGCCTCCGCTTGACGCAGCTTTAACTGGTAATCAAACGGATCAATACGCAGTATCTCGGTGCCTTGCGCGAGAATTTGCCCTTTTTCCAACTGAGGATGTCGATAAACCACCTTGCCAGAAATTTCAGCAATCGCTTTCCATTCAACTTTTGGAGCCACATTCCCAAACCCAATCAAAAGTGGAGCAATAACGGTTTGTTCTAATGGCTGAATTTCGACCAGTCGAGCACGATTGCTGATCGGCTTGATTGGCAAATCCGGGCGTAATTTTATGGCAAAAAACAGCACCGCGATGCCTACCGCGAAAACAGGAAAGAAAAGTCGTTTACGATTGAGAATCATCGTTCAATCCTTATTGGCTGTTGGCAAAATAAAGCCTTGAGTCATCAACAAAATATTATGCTCATAGAGGCGTTCTAGAAATTCATCCGTCAACTCAATACCATGAACCGCAAATAATGCGGGAGGGGCTAAAAATGGAAATACCATTAAGCTGATATAAGAAACTCGACAAAGTTGAGGGTCCATCTCTGGGCGAATCACGCCTTGTTGCTTTAGCTTCTCAAAAATGATTTCTTGTACGGGTTGAGTGACATCAAAAATCACTTTTTCTACTAACTTCCGCTGGCTATCTGAAGACGGCATCTGCATCACTTGCATAACCAAACGGGGAAATTGGGGAACATTGAGCATCTCACGATAATAAGTACGCATTAAATCAGCGAGGTGTTTATGTGACCCCTCTACCACTAATTTGTGCATTTGCTGCTGCATCGGAATAAAGGTTTCACGCAACATGGTTTCAAACAACCCGGCTTTACTGCCAAAGTAATAGCGGATCATCGCGATATTGACACCCGCTTTTTGAGCGATTAATCGGGTAGAGACTTTGTCATAAGGCATAACAACAAACAGTTCCCTTGCATAGTGAATCAGCCGTTCTCTCGCATGGGTAACGTTATTGGGGCGTCCAACTTTCCTCAAGCTTTCTTCCACGATTCAAAGCTCTATATATATTAATTAATCAATTGATTAATTATAGAGCGGTGAGTCATCCCTCGATACTTTTATTATTCATCACACATTCACTAAGTGATGAAATAGTTTTAAGTGGATTTTTGACAAAAATAAATTCGATATGAATAAAAAAGCAACTTAATGGTTGACGTGTTAGGTTGAGTGCGGTACTAATTTGTTAACTTAATAGTGTGGAATGTTACTGATGACATCACGTTTTTCTCTCCTGCTGGGCCTACTCCTTATCGTGAACCATTCGCGCGGGTAGATTGTGGAAGAAAAATAACACACAAGATTACATAGAACCCGCATCGAGATGCGGGTTTTTTTATAAGTATATTCAGGAAGTAAACGATTAACTGTCGAGATCAGGGAGCCAATATGAGCGATCAAGTTATTATATTCGATACCACATTACGTGATGGTGAACAGGCATTGTCTGCCAGCCTTACAGTAAGAGAAAAACTACAAATCGCCTATGCTCTTGAACGACTAGGAATCGATGTCATTGAAGCCGGTTTTCCCGTTTCCTCTCCCGGGGATTTTGAATCCGTTCAAACGATCGCCAAACATATTAAAAACAGCCGAATTTGTGCCCTTTCTCGAGCGGTAGAGAAAGACATCGATGCCGCTGCACAAGCATTAAAAGTGGCTGAGGCTTTTCGGATTCACACCTTTATCTCAACCTCTACCATCCACGTTCAAGACAAGCTACGCCGCAGCTATGACGATGTTGTAGAGATGGCCGTTCACGCAGTTAAGCATGCTCGTAACTATACTGATGATGTTGAGTTTTCTTGTGAAGATGCAGGAAGAACCCCCATTGATAATCTATGTCGAATGGTGGAAGCGGCCATTAATGCCGGTGCATCAACCATTAATATTCCTGATACCGTTGGGTATACTGTTCCAAGTGAATTTGGTGGCATCATTCAAACGCTCTTTAACCGAGTTCCGAACATAGATAAAGCCGTAATTTCTGTCCACTGCCATGATGATTTAGGAATGTCTGTCGCTAATTCCATAGCTGCCGTTCAAGCCGGAGCCCGCCAAGTAGAAGGGACCATTAATGGTATTGGTGAGCGTGCTGGTAACTGTGCTCTAGAAGAAGTCGCCATGATCTTAAAAACTCGCCAAGACCTTTTGGGGGTTAGCACTAACATTCAACACGAAGAGATCAGTCGAACCAGTAAATTAGTTAGCCAACTGTGCAACATGCCCATTCAAAGTAATAAAGCCATTGTTGGAGCAAATGCCTTCAGCCACTCTTCAGGCATTCACCAAGACGGTGTATTAAAAAATAAGAACACTTATGAAATCATTACTCCTGAATCGATCGGGCTAAAAAATCAGGTACTCAACTTAACCAGTCGCAGTGGTCGAGCTGCTGTTAAGAGCCATATGGATTCAATGGGTTATAACGAAAATGAGTATAACCTTGATGCATTATATGAAGACTTTCTAAAACTTGCCGATCGTAAAGGTCAAGTTTTTGATTATGATCTAGAAGCATTAATGCACTTTTCAAATCTACGTGAAGAAGATGATTTTTATAAATTAAACTACCTTAGCGTACAATCGGGTAGCATCATGGCAACCACAACGATTAAGCTGCAATGTGGTGAAGAAGAGAAATGTGAGGCCGCCGTAGGAAATGGCCCCGTCGATGCCCTTTATCAATGTATTTATCGTGTCACTGGGTATGAAATTGTACTGGACAAATTTGACCTAACCGCAAAAGGGGAAGGGGAAGATGGGTTAGGCCAAGCCGATATTATCGCTCACTATAAAGGTCGAAAATATCATGGTACCGGTGTCTCGACCGATATTGTCGAAGCATCAGGACAAGCCTTGCTTCATGTCATTAACAGTATTCATCGAGCCGATCAAATTGCTGAGATAAAACAGAATAAAAAAATCGCTACCGTATAAATTTTAGCGTTAGCAAACACAATTTAAATAAAAATTAGAGAAGGACGACTATGACGAACAAAAATTACCGGATCGCCGTTTTACCCGGTGATGGTATTGGCCCAGAAGTCATGCAGCAAGCTCATAAAGTGCTGGATGCGATTGAACAGAAGTATCCATTAACGTTTACACGTGAAGAACATGATGTAGGTGGTATCGCCATCGATAATCATGGTTGTCCACTTCCAGATTCAACTTTGCAGGCTTGCGAACAAGCCGATGCAGTTTTATTTGGCTCTGTTGGTGGACCGAAGTGGGAACATTTACCACCGAATGATCAACCTGAGCGTGGAGCTTTACTGCCATTACGTAAACATTTCCAATTATTTTGTAATTTGCGCCCCGCTCAAATTCATCGTGGGTTAGAAGCATTTTCACCGCTACGTGCAGACATTTCTGCACGAGGCTTTGATATTGTCGTTGTGCGTGAATTAACAGGAGGTATTTACTTCGGTCAACCAAAAGGACGCGAAGGCGAAGGCGCCAATGAAAAAGCGTTTGATACTGAAGTATATCACCGCTTTGAAATTGAACGAATTGCTCGTATCGCCTTTGAATCCGCTCGTTTACGTCGTAAAAAAGTCTGCTCTATCGATAAAGCAAACGTATTGCAAAGTTCTATCTTATGGCGTGAAGTCGTGACAGAAATGAGCAAAGAATATCCGGATATCGAGCTATCGCACATGTATATCGATAACGCAACGATGCAATTAATCAAAGATCCCGCTCAATTTGATGTCATGCTTTGTTCAAATATCTTTGGTGATATTCTCTCCGATGAATGTGCGATGATCACCGGTTCAATGGGTATGTTACCTTCTGCTAGCATGAACGAAAGCAATTTTGGATTATATGAACCAGCCGGTGGCAGTGCCCCCGATATTGCAGGAAAAAATATCGCCAACCCTGTCGCACAAATCCTCTCGGCCGCCCTCATGCTACGTTATAGTCTAGGCGAAGAACAAGCCGCGCAAGCGATTGAATCGGCGGTGAGCCAAGCACTTGAAGCTGGAGAACTGACGGGTGATCTCTCTAGTGGAAAGCCCGCACTCTCAACCAATGAAATGGGCGATGTTATCGCAAGATATATTCTAAACGCATAGTATTTAGAGCCGACAAAGATCGGCTCCAATTGGCTCATTGAGCTCAAGGAAGAAGCAATGTCAAAAGCAAAAACCTTATACGAAAAAATTTATGACGCTCATGTGGTCGTTGCCGCAGAAGGTGAAAACCCGATTCTGTATATTGACCGTCATCTAGTCCATGAAGTCACCTCACCTCAAGCCTTTGATGGTCTACGAGAAAAAGGAAGAAAAGTTCGTCAAGTCGAAAAAACGTTCGCCACGATGGATCACAACGTATCAACCACCACCAAAGACATTAATGCCTCCGGTGAAATGGCACGCATCCAAATGGAAACTCTCTCCAAAAACTGTGCAGAATTTGGAGTCACTCTTTATGATTTAAATCACAAATATCAAGGCATTGTTCATGTCATGGGTCCAGAGCTTGGTATTACTCTACCAGGAATGACGATTGTTTGTGGCGACTCTCATACCGCAACACACGGAGCATTTGGTTCACTCGCGTTTGGTATTGGTACTTCAGAGGTTGAGCATGTACTCGCAACTCAAACACTGAAGCAAGCTCGTGCTAAAACCATGAAAATTGAAGTCAAAGGCAAAGTTGCACCTGGCATTACGGCTAAAGATATTGTGTTAGCTATCATAGGTAAAACGACTGCAGCAGGTGGTACTGGCTATGTTGTAGAATTTTGTGGTGAAGCGATCCAAGATCTCTCCATGGAAGGCCGAATGACCGTCTGTAACATGGCAATTGAACTTGGCGCGAAAGCGGGCCTGATCGCACCAGATGAAACGACCTTTAATTATATTAAAGGACGCAAATTTGCTCCTCAAGGCGATGATTTTGAAGCCGCTGTTGCCTATTGGAAAACTCTCGTCACCGATCCAAACGCTGAATATGATGCAGTTGTCACTCTTGATGCTACAGAGATCAAACCTCAAGCAACTTGGGGCACTAACCCCGGACAAGTTATTGCTGTTGATGAGAAAATTCCTTCACCTGATAGCTTTAGTGATCCCGTTGAGAAAGCATCAGCAGAAAAGGCACTGGCCTATATGGGCCTAGAAGCAGGAAAATCCTTGTCTGATTATCAAGTGGACAAAGTGTTTGTTGGCTCTTGTACCAACTCCCGAATCGAGGATATCCGCGCAGCTGCAGCGGTAGCCAAAGGCAAAAAAGTCGCCCCCCACGTGCAGGCTCTGATCGTGCCGGGCTCTGAGCAAGTAAAAGCCCAAGCTGAAGCCGAAGGGTTAGATAAAATTTTCATTGACGCTGGTTTTGAATGGCGTTTACCCGGTTGCTCAATGTGCTTAGCGATGAATAATGACCGATTAGGCCCAGGTGAACGCTGCGCATCCACATCAAACCGAAACTTTGAAGGAAGACAAGGTCGAGCGGGTCGAACTCACTTGGTGAGTCCAGCAATGGCAGCTGCAGCCGCCATTGCTGGGCATTTTGTCGATATTCGTCAATTTAACTAATTTAGAGAGGAAAGAGAAATATGTCAGGTTTCCAAACTCATACAGGCTTAGTCGTTCCTCTTGATGCTGCGAATGTCGATACAGATGCCATCATACCCAAACAGTTTTTACAAAAAGTGAATCGCATAGGATTTGGTAAACACCTTTTCCATGATTGGCGATTTTTAGATGACGAAGGTCACCAACCCAACCCTGATTTTGTGATGAATGAGCCTCGTTATCAAGGAGCGAGCATTCTACTTGCTCGTGAAAATTTTGGGTGTGGTTCCTCAAGAGAACATGCCCCTTGGGCGCTCGCTGATTATGGAATTAAGGTCATGATCGCACCAAGCTTTGCAGACATCTTCTATGGTAACTCAATCAATAACCAGATGGTTCCCGTTCGTTTAACAGACCAAGAAGTTGATGATCTTTTCCAGTTTGTACACACTAATGAAGGAGCCCAAATCACCGTTGATCTTGAGGCTCTGACCATTCATGCAAACGGAAAAACCTATCAATTTGAAATAGACGAATTTCGTCGTCATTGCTTGTTAAACGGCTTAGATAATATTGGGTTAACGCTGCAGCATGAAAGCAAAATTGCCATTTATGAAGCAAATATACCAAATTTTTTAAAATAAAAAATCGTAAGGGCTGCCAAGGGTGGCCCTTTTCTTTACCTATCACTATAACCTTGATATTGCTTATGAAATACCTAATTTCACTACTTGCCTTATGCTTTTCACAGTCACCTCTTGGAGCACCTAAACCTGATTTATGGGATTACTGGAATAAAAGTGATGAACATAGCCAAATGGTTATTTCTCACCATTCATGGCAAATAATGCTCGACAACTACCTCATTCAACATGATCAACAAACATTATTTGCTTACGCTCAAGTTAGCCAAGATGATCAAGAAACACTTCAGAACTACTTAAACCAGCTAAGCCAGTTCGATCCAAGAAGGCTGAATAAGCGAGAACAATATGCTTATTGGATAAACCTCTATAATGCACTGACAGTAAAAATTATTTTAGAAAACTATCCTCTAACCTCTATTACTAAACTTGGAGGCTGGTTTCAGTTTGGTCCCTGGGATTTACCTCTCATCACAATTCAAGGACAAGATCTAACTTTAAATGATATTGAACATCGTATCCTTAGACCAATATGGCAAGACCCCAAGATTCATTATGTACTCAACTGTGCCAGTCTAGGGTGCCCAAATCTTCAAGCTAAAGTTTTTACGGCGAAAAATATAGACAGTCAGTTAGAAGAAGCAGCGCAAGCATTTATTAACAGTACGAAAGGTGCACAATTCAAAGAATCAAGCTTGATTCTTTCTACCATCTATAAATGGTATGCGGATGACTTTGGTAATAAAGCTCAACTATTACAACATCTGAGTAGGTATCGTCCAGAACTCTCTCACTATACAGGAAGAATTCGTTATGAGTACAATTGGTCATTAAACGATATATAGCAAAAAGCCCCTACATTACTGCAGGGGCTTAGTATATGAACCTGGCGATGTCCTACTCTCACATGGGGAAACCCCACACTACCATCGGCGCTACTTCGTTTCACTTCTGAGTTCGGCATGGGATCAGGTGGGTCCAAAGTGCTATAGTCGCCAAGAAAAATTCTACTGGTAATTAACTACCTAAATAACTGGTGCTGATACCCAGAATCGAACTGGGGACCTCATCCTTACCAAGGATGCGCTCTACCGCCTGAGCTATATCAGCAGATCTCTTTTCAACTGCTAGTTCGCTTATCATTTTAGCGCTAGAGTTTCGCCTTATAGATAATTAAACTTATCTATAATACAAAATTAAAAGCCTGGCGATGTTCTACTCTCACATGGGGAGACCCCACACTACCATCGACGCTGTTTCGTTTCACTTCTGAGTT
>NZ_SGOM01000069.1 GCF_022113815.1 Vibrio cincinnatiensis | reverse complement strand
TAACGCCGCATTAAGGTGTGAGCGGCGCTTGGCTATACTTGAGCGAAGCGAAACTGCCAAGCGTTGCGAATCACTCTTAAATGCTTTGTTAACTGTCTTTATATCGGCTTTCCTTGGAGCTTCCGAGCCTTGTTGATAGTACCCCACAAAAGATTAACTCCCCAAAGGATAAGTAAGAAGTATATAAACCACGCCCCTAACGCTATGTATACTACCGAAGCCGTATTTACATTATAAATAATTAGCCCCCACATAGCTGATAGAAACGCCATCAGACCTAGACCAACACCAAAAATTTTAAGTTTTTCAATTGCTTGTTTATTAAATGTCGAAACTCGATCGGTTAAAGAAAACTCCCCTTTTTCCAAGTTGATTTCGCAATATCTGCCGCAGATCTTTCCATATTGTTCGAGTTTCAAAAAAGCACCTGGCTCCTTAATAAACCACTGAACCTCGCTAGGTGTTAATTCAGCTCGTGTTAACCCACTTAACAATATCAATATTTCTGGATAATTAGCGTCTATATCATTTGCAAGCGCTTTAATCGCAGCGTATCGGCTATGCAATTCCTTAGCTTTTTCACCTTTGATGTCTTTTAATTTTTGAAAAGTAACAAGAAATGTAACAATACTAACCATAACCCCAATTAGCCCTGCTACAGGTGTTATGTAACTATTAACATCCACCTTAAAACTCCTTTCGATAGTGGAAACTTAAGACAGTTAACGCCCG
>NZ_SGOM01000068.1 GCF_022113815.1 Vibrio cincinnatiensis | reverse complement strand
CAAAGGAAGATGATTTTATCCTAATCGTAGCTGTATTGGGGCAATCTCAATTACCACAAAATCACCTGAAATAATATGGTGTAGATGCTTTATATTGATAAGCTAACGCCGCATTAAGGGGCAAGCAACGCAAACAGCTGAACTCAAACTAACCAGCCGTCACCTCAAATGCTCACCCAAAACAAAAGTGCCACGCGTTGATTGTCCCTCTTAAATGCTTTGTTAGGCAAAATTTCTAACGCTCAACTCGTAAGTTGTAAATCTATTACCCAACATCTTTGTTGAAAACACTCTTTGAGACTTTCTACGCAAGAAATCGTACTCTGGACGCGTATGCAGTAAGTGGATATATACCATCTCGTGACCATAGTTTCGAGACCAAGTCATAAGTGACTTAAATACCTGCTTACCAAGCCCCCAACAACTATCATCGAGAACCATAGCAATTTCAAAGCCCAACTCCGACGACTGAATACCACACCAACCAACTAAGTTTTCATCTAACTCTATAGCTCTTACTTTACAACCTTCAATTCGGTCTTCGTTGAGTTTATCCTTAATCCAATACTTCACTGACACAGAATCAAACTCATCGTGAGCAACTAGATGCTTTCGAATACTTAACTTGTTTAATATTGGGAGAAATTTTTCAGGCTCAATTTCATCGAGATGAACATATCTAATTTGTCTCATTAGTCACCCATTTTGCCTAACGCCCTGTTAAGGTGTGAACAACGCAATACCGATGCTACCGCATACCACCTTAAACACTGAAACCAACGCATA
>NZ_SGOM01000067.1 GCF_022113815.1 Vibrio cincinnatiensis | reverse complement strand
GGCGTTAGCATTCAAGGAGAAAAGTTTGCACATTCCAGGGAAGTTTAAGCAAGATAATATTGATGTACTTGTCAATCTGATGCGTGAATATCCATTCGCAACAGTCATTACCTCTTCAAATTCAGCAATCGAGGCTAATCATCTTCCTTTATCTTTAATAGAGTTGGACGGTAAGTTACGTTTAAAGGGGCACATAGCTAAGGTCAATTCAGTTTGGCAAACCGCTAATCCAGCATCTGAGGTTCTGGTGATTTTTAACGGTCCAAATAGCTATGTATCTCCCAGTTACTATCCGACTAAGAAAGAGAATGGTAAGGCTGTACCGACATGGAATTATATTGTGGTGCATGTGAAGGGAAAAGTTCGATTTATTCACGAACCACAATGGATATTGGAGGTTCTCGAGCAGTTAACATCGGAACATGAGCAAGGGCAATCGGTGCCGTGGTCAATGTCAGATGCGCCGGAGGGATACATTCATAAAATGTTGCCTGCGGTAGTAGGTGTTGAAATTGAGGTAGAGTCACTCAGTGGTCAATGGAAATTAAGCCAGAATCATCCAGAGATAAATCAACAGGGTGTTGTTGAAGGCTTGTCATCCAAAGATGATACAAACTCACAGGTTATCGCTTCACTTATGAGCGCTAATCTTTGACAAGAATGCTAACAAACGCCTCAAGAGGGACTGTCAACGCGCGGCGTTTCCAGTCCCAATGAGCCGCGGTGGTTGCAGTTGTTGTGTTTGGGTTTAGTGGTAATGCGTTGTCAGCCCCTTAGGCGGGCGTTAG
>NZ_SGOM01000066.1 GCF_022113815.1 Vibrio cincinnatiensis | reverse complement strand
CTAACGCCCTGTTAAGGTGTGAACAACGCAATACCGATGCTACCGCATACCACCTTAAACACTGAAACCAACGCATAGTAAAAATGCCACGCGTTGAGAATCACTCTTAAACAGATTGTTATACAGCGGTTACTGACAATGCTGTTTTTCAAGCCATGTGCAAAACACCTCTATTGCATCTATTGCTTGATTAAAGTTACTTTCATCAACATGAACACGAACCCAGTTGAACCCTGCATTTACCTTTGGTACATCAGCAGATTTTACAAATACATGAGATTGAAACTTATCTAGATCTCGTTTTAGGTGGGTTACTGAATTTGAGGTAATGTCCTCACTATGTTGCGTTCTATTGCGGGCTAAGACTAGCTGTTCAAGCACATCAACATCTATTGGGCATTGAGTAAAATCCACGCCATGAGAAGCGATTCCGTCTTTCAATGCATGAAACCAACCTTTGTTTCCTTTTCTTGAAACGGCTTCAACACCTTTAGGGGCTTCTTGACGATCAAGCCACCCATTCATGTATAGTTGCAATGCTGATGATAGCATCGACAAAGAAGCCAAACCGACAGCTTCAATGCCATCTTGAGCTTGAATCCATTCATAAATATATTGAGGATCACCAGACTCATCATATGTTGGAACATATGGCTCTTGTTCATTTTCTATGAGGCTTATGATTGATTTGAAAGGCTTCACTCCCTCTGAATAAAAGAAACGAGCAAATTTCAGCCTTTCGTCTGTAAATACATGTATATCCAAAGATTACTCCTAATTCGTAGCTGTATAACGCCGCATTAAGGGGCA
>NZ_SGOM01000065.1 GCF_022113815.1 Vibrio cincinnatiensis | reverse complement strand
CCTGAAAAATCAAGAACCTCTGCTTCATCATAAATATAAATTCCAATATTCATTCGTGCCTCCATGCACATAACGCCGCATTAAGGGGCAAGCAACGCTACCGCACAGCTTAAAACTAACCAGCCGTCACCTCAGATGCTCACCCAAACCCAAAATGCCACGCGTTGATTGTCCACCTTTAATGCTTTGTTATGCTGCGATATCAAGATATAAACTTATTCCCAAGACATCACACTGTCATAAACCTGACAATCAGCGACTGAACTGCCTGAATCTACAATAAATATTTGCTGAACTTTCGATACAGGATAGGTTAAATACGCTGAACATTCAGCACTTTGACCATTACCTACAACAACCTTGCTTCCTGCCTTCAATGTACATTTTGACAACTTATCCAACGGTGACCATTGATAGCAAATCTCATAGTTTTTCCTATAATCCGCTGTCTTGCCCGAGGGGTGTTCAAATGCCCACCATTGACCAAATTGACTATGAGGGTTGGTACTATTCCATGCTCGATATATGGTCACATCTTGCGTGTTTTGATAGACAACACCTTGGCACAATTTACCTTGCAACGGTTCTCCGAGTGATTGGGCAAGCAACGATGAATCTTGGATTGGCCGAAATTTATCACTTAAGTCACCACTGATAGCCGTCGTTCCTATACACGACGCTTCTACTAACGTTTCTGTAACTACTGATTTGTTCGTACAGCCTTGAATAACAGCTATCAGAGCGAAACCTAACATCCTTTTCATATTAAAATTCCTCGTAATCCATAATATCGCTTAGCTGCATAACGCCCAATTAAGTAGCCCGAAACGCTACGACCAACTTTCAGCACAACGCCGTAATCACCAAACTCAACGCAA
>NZ_SGOM01000064.1 GCF_022113815.1 Vibrio cincinnatiensis | reverse complement strand
CCTGAAAAATCAAGAACCTCTGCTTCATCATAAATATAAATTCCAATATTCATTCGTGCCTCCATGCACATAACGCCCGGTTAAGGGGCAGCCAACGCCACTGACAACTTAACGCATAACACCGTAAACCACAAAGACCAACGCATAGTAAAAATGCCGCGCGTTGGCTGTCCCTCTTGAACCGTTTGTTATGTGCACATATACTTTGTCTAACTATGTAATACATTGTATGCACAAAGGTACTATTTATGAGAACAGAAATGCTGAGCACGCGCATTGACCACGACACGAAAATTGCGTTCACAAACGTCTGCGATGAGATGGGTCTAAGTACATCACAGGCCATAAAGTTATTTGCAAAAGCGGTTATTAATCATGGTGGAATCCCTTTTGAGCTGCGAGTTCCACAGCCTAATGAGGTTACTGCATCTGCAATTCAAGAGCTCGTTGAAGGAAAAGGACATAAAGCTGAATCCGTTGAAGCTATGCTGAATGAGCTTACTGAAGGCAAAGTTAAGCATGTATAAACTCGAATACTCAACACAGTTTAAGAAAGATTTCAAAAAGATAACTAAGATGCCGATTTCAGACATCATTGAAGTCGGCAATGTTATTTCTAAGCTGCAACGCGGCGAAAAGCTTGAACCCAAGAATGTTGACCATCCGTTAACTGGAAATTGGGTTGGATTTCGAGACTGCCACATTAAACCCGACCTAGTGTTAATCTATCGAGTTTTTAACGATCAACTACAACTAGCGCGCATTGGTTCACATAGTGATTTATTCTAATGAGTCAATTGTGCACTAGTGTACCCCACGAAAAGTGGACACAACATAACTACACACTTTCAAACACCACTGGACTCACATAGCCCAACGCTG
>NZ_SGOM01000063.1 GCF_022113815.1 Vibrio cincinnatiensis | reverse complement strand
GTGCGCGATGGATCCAGAGTATCTTTTGAAGGTATTGGGAAGCCTTTATTTACGGGAATGTTCATGATTTTTCCGTGTAACAAAGCATTTAAGAGGGACAATCAACGCGTGGCATTTTTGGTTCGGGTTGGCATTTGAGGTTACGGCAGGTTAGTTTGAGCGCTGTTTTTTGCGTTGCTTGCCCCTTAATGCGGCGTTATAACTTTTATTGGAGTTTGAGTGAGAAATAGAAATCATGAACTATCAGAGATTCTCGTTGGTTTGATCGGTGATCTAGCTATTTCAGTTAGTATCATTCGTGAATATGAAGATAAGCCTTATATGCACAAACCAGAATTAGTAGCTAGTCGACAAATTATTTGGAGACTGTGTTTTAACTCAATTGTATTAAACTGCTGCAAGTACGTGGAGTTAAATCGTAAGTACTCTCGTGAATTTAATGAAATGACTCCTGAGTTGAATAAAATTCGGGGGCAGTATAACGAGCTAATTACTAGCAACAAATCACTGTTGATCTTGCGAGATGACTACGTAGCTCATGTTAATTCACTGAAAACAAAAAAGTGTCTAACACCAGACGAGGTACAAAATCATATTATCACTATGATTGGTGGTGGGACTAATGCGGCAGAGTTTCTAGATTGGATATGTCCTGATGATTATGAATCATCTAACCCGAATGAAAGTTTAGTCGGGGTAGTAACGCAGCTAAGAGACCTACTGGTATCAAAGTTATAACAAAGCATTTAAGAGTGATTCGCAACGCTTGGCAGTTTCGCTTCGCTCAAGTATAGCCAAGCGCCGCTCACACCTTAATGCGGCGTTATGTTGCCCTGATAAATTTTACAATCTAGAGTTCGAAAATGATAAGAAAGTACAATTCAAATGACTTAGAT
>NZ_SGOM01000062.1 GCF_022113815.1 Vibrio cincinnatiensis | reverse complement strand
GGCGTTAGTTGAATAAGGAAATTCAGTGGATATATTCGGATTATTTTCGGAATCATTTGCTCAAGTTTGGTATTTAATACCCTTATTATTCGTCATCTCGCTTTTTAAGAGTCGCTGGTTTAAAGGTGTATTTGGAGAATTTCTGGTAAACAAACTACTGTCCCAGTTGCCGACATCAGATTATACGCTGGTAAAAGACGTCACATTGCCAACTGAAGATGGTACAACCCAAATCGATCATATAGTTGTATCTAAGTTTGGTGTTTTCGTAATCGAAACTAAGAATATGAAAGGTTGGATTTTTGGTTCAAAAGAGCAAAAGCAGTGGACTCAGAAAATCTATCGTCACACCTCTAAGTTTCAGAATCCTCTTCATCAAAATTATAAGCATGTTAAAACGCTGGAATTATTGCTAAACATAGACTCATCAAAAACACACTCAGTAATTGTGTTCATTGGCGACAGTACGTTCAAAACAGATATGCCTGAAAACGTCACTTATGCACGAGGCTGTTTAAACTACATCAAGCAGTTCGATCAACCGGTCTTTTCGGATGCAGAGTACATTCATCTCATTGATGCGATTAACAACGTCAAACTTGATAGAGGTGTTGTAACAAACTTTAAGCATCGAAAGCATGTTAAAGAGCTGGCCGCATCAAAAGAGTTCGTAAAGCAATGTTCGCGTTGTGGTTCAGAAATGGTTCTACGTGAAACTAAGCGCGGTGAGAATAAGGGAAAACAGTTTTGGGGGTGCTCTGGATTCCCCAAGTGTAAAACTGTAGAAAAATTCAACTAACAAACGCTTCAAGAGGGACAGCCAACGCGCGGTATTTTTACTATGCGTTGGTTTCGGTGATTACGGTGTTATGCGGAAAGTTGGTAGTAGCGTTGGCTGCCCCTTAAGCGGGCGTTA
>NZ_SGOM01000061.1 GCF_022113815.1 Vibrio cincinnatiensis | reverse complement strand
TTTGGTTGGCATTTGAGGTTACGGCTGGCTAGTTTGAGTTCAGTGGTTTGCGTTGTCTGCCCCTTAATGCGGCGTTAGCTGTTTTGGAGGAAAGTTGAGCAGTATTTATGATGAATTGATTGCTACCGGTCAATGGGGTGATCGAGAAATTCGGCTTGGTATCGAGTTTGATTTCAAGTGTGCTTACTGTAAAAAGGACATGTTGAAGTCAGTTGAAAACTATAAAGAATGGCAAACAGATCATATTGTCCCTTACTCAAAAAGTGGTGATGATTCTTACGACAATTGTGTACTAAGTTGTCGGACATGTAATTTTATTAAAGGAACATGGAATCCTTTAAGCATACTTAATGGCGAGCCAGTATCTAGAGATAAGTTGATTCAACTTTCCCAAAATTACGTTCTAGAAAAACGAGAATGTATAGAGTCACAAATTCATGAGTATCGGCGAATTACTCAAAAACACAGCTAACAAACGCCTCAAGAGGGACTGTCAACGCGTGGCGTTTCCAGTCCCAATGAGCCGCGGTGGTTGCAGTTGTTGTGTTTGAGTTTTGTGTTAATGCGTTGCCAGCCCCTTAGGCGGGCGTTATGTAACCGTAGAGAAAAAGAGCACAATATATTGAAAATTAAAGTATTTTTATGATTTCTTTACTTTGAACTTAGCTTCTAGTTTGTCTGTTTGATACTTTTAACTGATTGTTTTTTATTAGTTATTTTTTAATTTATAAACCCAGTTGTGTTCATATTGGCTTCGTTTCCGTCTTCTTGTTCTTCGAGTCTTTATTCAGCGCTTACTGGTGAAGCGGGTTTGCGTTCAGCTTCTCTATAGTCATGATCCGCAGAATCAAGTTACTTTTGTAGTTGCCAGAGTTTTTTCTACTGGGTCAATGCTGACTTTTCGTGTAAGTTAAATCGTGTTTGGCGATGCTGTTTTTGGTAATGCTTTGAAATGGTTAGTAAAGTTACATAACAAAGCATTTAAGAGGGACAATNAACGCGTGGCATTTT
>NZ_SGOM01000060.1 GCF_022113815.1 Vibrio cincinnatiensis | reverse complement strand
TGTCTAAAGAAAAATTTGAACGTACGAAACCGCA
Organism: Vibrio cincinnatiensis; assembly: GCF_022113815.1. Taxonomy (GTDB): domain Bacteria; phylum Pseudomonadota; class Gammaproteobacteria; order Enterobacterales; family Vibrionaceae; genus Vibrio; species Vibrio cincinnatiensis_A. The sequence continues at coordinate 1,154 of NZ_SGOM01000060.1, read as the reverse complement.
CGTAAACGTTGGTACTATCGGCCACGTTGACCACGGTAAAACCACTCTAACTGCAGCAATCTGTACTGTACTTTCTAAAGTATATGGCGGTGAAGCAAAAGACTTCGCGTCAATCGACAATGCTCCAGAAGAGCGTGAGCGCGGTATTACAATCTCTACTTCACACGTAGAATACCAAACTCCAACTCGTCACTACGCACACGTAGACTGCCCAGGACACGCTGACTATGTTAAAAACATGATCACAGGTGCTGCGCAAATGGACGGTGGTATCCTAGTTGTAGCGGCAACAGATGGTCCAATGCCACAAACACGTGAGCACATCCTACTAGGCCGTCAGGTTGGTATCCCTTACATCATCGTATTCATGAACAAATGTGACATGGTAGATGATGAAGAGCTACTAGAACTAGTAGAAATGGAAGTTCGTGAACTTCTATCTGAATACGATTTCCCAGGTGATGACCTACCAGTAATCCAAGGTTCAGCACTAGGCGCACTAAACGGTGAAGAGCAATGGGAAGCGAAGATTGTAGAACTAGCAGAAGCGCTAGATAACTACATTCCAGAGCCAGAGCGTGCAGTAGACCTGCCATTCCTAATGCCAATCGAAGACGTATTCTCAATCCAAGGTCGTGGAACAGTAGTAACAGGCCGTATTGAGCGTGGTATTCTTCGCGTAGGTGATGAAGTCCAAATCGTTGGTATCAAAGATACCATTACAACGACTTGTACTGGTGTAGAAATGTTCCGTAAACTGCTTGACGAAGGTCGTGCAGGTGAGAACGTAGGTGCACTACTACGTGGTACAAAACGTGATGAAGTAGAACGTGGTCAAGTACTAGCGAAACCAGGTTCAATCACTCCACACACTAAATTTGAATCAGAAGTTTACGTACTGTCTAAAGATGAAGGTGGTCGTCATACACCATTCTTCAAAGGTTACCGTCCACAGTTCTACTTCCGTACAACAGACGTAACCGGTAACATCGAGTTACCAGCAGGCGTAGAAATGGTTATGCCAGGCGACAACATCCAAATGGTTGTAGAGCTAATTGCTCCAATCGCGATGGATGAAGGTTTACGTTTCGCGATTCGTGAAGGTGGCCGTACAGTTGGTGCTGGTGTTGTAGCTAAGATCATCGCTTAATCAC
>NZ_SGOM01000006.1 GCF_022113815.1 Vibrio cincinnatiensis | reverse complement strand
AAAGTGACATTCTTTCCTCCAAAGTTTCACTAGGTTTAACTGGTTGTAATGGGAAAGTCATGGTACAACTTAAAGTTAACTTTAGGTCAATGGTTAATCGTATGGATATTTCTGAAGTAGTAAAAATATCGGGGTTGCCCCCATCAACGCTGAGGTATTATGAACAGATAAAGCTGATTCGTTCAGTGGGAAGAAATGGACTAAGACGCCAATATTCATCAGAGGTGCTAAATAAACTGAATATTATTTGTCTTGGTCGTTTGGCTGGTTTTTATGGCGTTGATTTTTAATGGTCTTATCCAGATATATACCAGATAAATGCTTATGTCTTCAATTTCAATAGCATGGCTTTTTAGCGAACTCGTTGCAGTATCCAAGGAGTGAGAAACCACTAATTCAGTTGGGCTGTATTACCAAAAATTGCTCTCCGACATTTTACATTTCCAATTTTTATAGGTAGCTGAAAAGATAGATTTATGAGAATTTTTTCGCTTTGTTTAATAATGAAACCTAAATTTTCTAATCTGCATAACCTTGATTCCTAGTTTGCAGGTATTTTTGTATATAAGTATTTTTATTAAAGAACTTTAAATATGGATATATTGCAAGTTGATCTACATTCTTTACTGATTCTTAAGCATTTACTTGAAGAAAAGCATGTCTCGAATACGGCTCTGAGAATGAATGTTAGCCAGTCATCTGTCAGCCGTGCGCTGCAAAAAATGCGTGCACTATTTTCCGATGAGCTTTTGGTTCGAACTCATTTAGGCTATGAGTTAACGCCGAAAGCCTTGAATATCAAGCAAGACATCAATTTAGTGATCAATAGTTTAGAAGTATTGGTGAACAAACAGTCCTTTGATCCGCAAACGACCACAAGTACTGTACGATTTTTTGGTCTCCAGCCGCAGATCAATACCTTAATGCCCACGGTGATTGGTGAAATTCGCCGTCAAGCGCCGAAAATGACCATCAGTATTGATACTACAGCGAAACGGCACTTCGAAGCCTTGATTGCCGGTGATGTGCATTTTGTTCTATCTGCTCATCAGCCCCCCAGTTCTGATCAAAATTTATACCGAATGATAGTTGCCCAACGTGAATTTAAGCTACTTATGAGTCGGGAGCATCCGCTTGCCGAGCAAACACTCTCGGCGAAAAAATTGCGCCATTGCAGTTTTGGACAAATTTCTTTGCAGGGAGAGAAAACCCTTTCGTTTGAACATAAATTTATTGAGCTTGGCTTAGTCGATAAAAAGAATCGCCTATCGGTTCCTGTGCTGCTCAGTCATTTCAGTTCTGCAGCGAATATTGCAGCGACAAGCGATATCATCTTCCATCTTCCTGCTGCTTATGCTGAGGAGGAGTGTCGAGATCGTCGCTTAATCACCCGATCTGTCCCGAATGAACTCCGCTTAGACTTTACCTCGGTGTATCTCTATTGGCACAAGCGGTTTCATGATGATGCGATGTGTGAATGGGTGCGCTCAATTTTTAAACAATGTTATGTCGAAGATCATGCGGAAAATCTAATAATTGCATAATTTGTAGCAGTGTTATGCAATATGCGGATAGTGACATTCGCATTCATAAATACGATTCTGATTGCTAATTTATCTTCCCCTCTATCTAATTGATAATAATTATCAGTAACAATCTAGATTAATTATCATGCAACCAGTTCGTTTTGATTGTCGTCGTAAGTCTGTAAAAATGACAGAAATGATGACGATAGGGCTAAGTACCGTTCTTTTTACCCCTGCTTTTGCTGCGCAGATAGATGATTCTTCGATAGAAACCTTGGTGGTGACCGCATCAGGTTATGACAAAGTTGCCACTGAAGCGCCAGCATCGATTAGTGTGATTGACCGTGTGCAGTTAGATAGTCGCTCTTACAAAGACTTAACCGATGCTCTGAAAGATCTTCCGGGGGTCATTATCACCGGAGGTGGTTCGCGTCAGGAGATTTCTTTACGAGGGATGCCTTCTGAATATACGGTTATTCTTGTTGATGGGCGCAAGCAGTCGGGGCGCGAAACTCAAGTGAGTAGTGGTGGTGGTTTTGAACAGGACTGGTTACCTCCGCTGAATGCTATTGAACGTATCGAAGTGGTACGTGGCCCCATGTCGACGTTGTATGGTTCGGATGCGATCGGTGGTGTTATCAACATCATTACCCGCAAAGATTATCAGCAGTGGCACGGTAGCCTTCGTGCTGAAGCAACATTGCAAGAAACGGCCCAATCTGGTGATTTTTATCAAGGCGAGCTTTATCTTGCAGGCCCGTTACTGGAGAACTTACTCAGCGCTTCGCTATCGGGTTTGTATCAAGAGCGTAAAGAAGATGAAATCTTATATGCTAATGGGGGTAAGGAGCTACAAAGTTATCGCGCGTCGCTTTATCTGACACCGACCGATGACGATACGCTGACCTTCGACTATACCTATCATGATCAACAACGCATCAATACTGAAAACAAGTCCAGAACGGCAAATGCAGAAACCCATAACCACCGTCGCTCATTCGGCTTGGCTCATGCTGGGACTTATCAATGGGGGCAAGGTCAATCGTATTTAAGTCACGAAAACGTTGAAAATGTGGGGCGTCAATTGGAGGTCGAAAATACCAGCGTGAATACACAGTGGTCGATGCCCATTGGCGAACATTATTTGACGGTGGGTGCTGCTTACGAAAAACAGCAGTTGGATAATCGCCAGTTTTTGTTTAAAAACCGCCAGTGGTCTTTGTATGCCGAAGATGAATGGTACTTAACCGATCTGTTTGCATTAACCGCAGGGTTACGCTTGGACAATAATGATCAGTTTGATACTCAACTAAGCCCACGTCTATACGGTGTTTATAGCTTAGATCGCCATTGGACGCTAAAAGGTGGGCTTTCGACAGGCTATCGTGCGCCGAGCTTGACGGAGATGGAAGGCGATTGGGTACAAGAAAGCTGCAATGGTCGCTGCGAGGTCTTTGGTAACCCAAATCTGAAACCTGAAACATCGGTCAATACGGAAATAGGAATTTATTTTGTTGGCGATGATTCTCTCACATCGAACGTGACGCTGTTTTATAATCGCTTCGAAGATAAAATTGACAAGGTCAACCTTGACGCCAACTGCAGTGGCCGAGCCTGCGATGCCACTTACGTCAATGTCGAAGATGCCAAAACGTATGGCGCGGAAGTGTCTATCTCGAAAAACATTGTTCAAACTCTCGATGTGTCAGCAACCTATACCTATAGTGAGACGGAAAAACAGTCTGGTGATGACAAAGGATTGCCGCTGACTCAGATGCCTAATCATCTTTTGGCGATTAATACCAACTGGTCTGTCGTTGATCATCTCAATATTTGGACTCGTACCTCCTACCGGAGTAAAGAAAAACAGGCAATTACCCAAGATTCTCGCAATGTGCTAGCCCCTTCAGTCACCTATTTCGACTTTGGTGCTCATTGGCAACTCAATACCAATGTCAAGCTTATGGCCGGTATCTACAATCTGTTTGATAAAGAAACCACTTATCAAGAATATGGTTATGTGGAAGATGGGCGGCGTTATTGGTTCGCTATCAACACGACATTTTAATCTCACTTTTAAACCACATGTCTCTGGTGCCATGATCACCAGAGACTTTGAGAATTGATCATGAAAAAAATTATTTATTTCTTGTTGCTGTGTTGTTTTGCATCACCAAGCTTAAGTTTAGATGTTAACGCTAACGTCAGTAGAGATGTCGTCTATAAAACGATTGATGGGCAAGCACTGAAGATCAATATCTATTTTCCTCAGGAGTTTAGGGTTGAGCGTCCACCGTTACTAGTTTGGATTCATGGCGGAGCATGGAAGAGAGGTAGTAAAGAAGCGATTGAAACGGGCAATCGACAACTGCTTGATTCGGTACTTGCTCAGGGCTATGCCTTGGCTGCGGTTGAATATCGATTAAGCGGGCAAGCGAGTTTTCCTCAACCGGTGATCGATATTAATGATGCGATCAACTTTTTGCATCAAAGGGCAGATGAGTATCATTTTGATGCTGAAAAAGTGGTGCTAATGGGGCGATCTGCGGGAGGGCACCTAGCGGGACTGATCGGCGTGCTGAACACGCATCGAGATCTCAATTTTCCCTTTGAACCCAAATATCAAGTTGCCGCCGTGGTCAGTTTCTTTGGGCCAATGGATTTATTAGCGTTAGGTAATGCCAAAGGCGACAAGACCACTCCAAATTCATCCGTTTCTAAATTTCTTGGCGCTATTCCGGCACAAGCCCCGGAGTTGGCGAAACAAGCTTCACCGATCAGCTATGTTTCTGCTCAAACACCACCGTTTCTTTTACTTCATGGTGATAGAGATAAACAAGTACCAATAATACAAAGTATGGAGTTTAAAAAGGAGTTGGATCAGCACAGAGTAGAGAATCAATTTTTGATTGAACCAGGCGTGGGCCATAGCGCGAAAGTCTTTGATACGGAGAAATACGTTCCTACCGTTATTCGTTTTATTCAACGCTATTTGCCGGTAACTGATTGAAATCAATTCGCAGGTTGCAAGGTAAATAAATGCAAAGTGAGTGGAGAGGTCGAGCCATTACTTTTATATTGGCTTGTGTACTATCTTAAGAGGTCATCATAATGAAAAGAGCAACAATAGGGCTAACAATGCTGATTGGTATCGTCAGCTTATTGGGTTGTAGTGCGAGAAATGGGCTTGAGATCACACCAGTTCCTGTTCAAAAACAAACCATCGATTATAAGACAGTGAACGGAAAGGCTCTTGCCTTGGACCTTTATCAGCCTAATCAACAACAAGCGGCACCTTTACTCGTATGGGTTCATGGTGGAGCATGGATGCGTGGATCGAAAGATGAATTTTTTACTAAAAATGGACGATTAGCGAACACGTTGTTAAAGCAAGGTTACGCGGTGGTGGTGGTAAATTATCGCTTAAGCAGCGAAGCAACGTTTCCTGCACCAGTCGCAGATATTAACGATGCGATCAACTATCTGATGGATCACCGTCAGGAGTTCTCTTTAAAGAGTGATCGTGTTGTGATGATGGGCCGGTCTGCTGGGGCGCATTTGGCGATGTTAGTGGCGACGTCTAATACTTATGACAGTGGCTTTTATCTCGCAGGGCATGAGCCGCGTTATAAAGTGTCCGCAGTGGTGGATTTTTTTGGACCGAGCGATCTTGTTGAACTGAAAGGAAACAGCGGAGCAATCGACCATGACGCACCAGACTCATCACAAGCCAAAATGCTGGGTAAATCACCAAGAGAAAATGCTGATTTTGCTAAATGGGCTTCTCCAACAACTTACATTGATGATGTGACTCCCCCCTTCATTATATTTCATGGCCTCAATGATACCACCGTGCCGTATAGCCAAAGTGAGCATTTGAAAAGTGTACTCGATAGTCATGGTATCGAGAATGACCTTTACTTGGTTGAAGGAGCTCAGCATGGCGACCCGATCTTTGATACTGAGGCCTATGTTGCTCGAGTGCTAGGATTTATTCAGGCGAATGCCGAGTAGAAATATGCTTATCTGACCTCATCAGCTGAAAAGATTTTCTTTAGAGACAAAAAGGCGCAACAGATCGCTGACAAAGACCGAGTTTAAAAGCTTGGTCTTTGATCAAGTTGCATAGATACACCGACAGGATTTAAGAACTTTCTTCAATACGAACTATAAATAGTCATCTATTAGGTTATCTCTTTGGGCATGGTTCGTAAGTATCAATGCTGGTGATTTCACTGTTCCAGGTGCGGTGTCTTTAGAGCATCGGGCTATCTATGTATTTTGTAACGCTCAACTCAATCAGTCCCTATATAACCCACCGTTGGCCCCTATTCTGTTTTAAAACATCTAAAGAAGAGCCCCATCAGGACATTATCCCCGAAATTTCCTCGGTGAGGTAAGCTCTGCCTTATTTAAAAGAGGTTAAAATAATTGATGATATTCACTACAAAGTGACATTCTTTCCTCCAAAGTTTCACTAGGTTTAACTGGTTGTAATGGGAAAGTCATGGTACAACTTAAAGTTAACTTTAGGTCAATGGTTAATCGTATGGATATTTCTGAAGTAGTAAAAATATCGGGGTTACCCCCATCAACGCTGAGGTATTATGAACAGATAAAGCTGATTCGTTCAGTGGGAAGAAATGGACTAAGACGCCAATATTCATCAGAGGTGCTAAATAAACTGAATATTATTCGTCTTGGTCGTTTGGCTGGTTTATCCCTGAATGAAATTTCCGAAATGTTTAACTCGTCAGAGGAGAATACACTGGTTATTGATCGTGATTTATTAGCTCAAAAGGCTCAAGATATTGACGACCACATCAAACGCCTACAGGCCGTTCGTGATAGCCTAAATCATGTGGCATCTTGTCCCTACGATTCACATTTAGAGTGCAAGTCCTTCCAAAAATTGATGAAACTGGTGAGGCGATATACTCCAGCTCAATTTGGTATAAAAAGTTAATGTCCCTAAATATGACTCAGATGAATGAATCAAGTTTGAACCTATTTGATGGCAGTGATCGCTCTTATCCACACAGGAAAATAATAATTCGCTGTTATAACCATATCCTGCCAGTTTATTGATGGTTTTTCTTGTTTTTTAACTCAGAAAAAACTGGTTGTCCATTGCTGAATAAGATATGGCCATTACATTAAATGGCGAGTAAGAGGCGTCTAGTTATGCTGTTATATCATATTTAATGACATTCTGTATAGGTTTATCCTCCATATTTTATGTTAAAATTAACGCATTTAGATATAGAATAGTTGATGCCTTATAGAGTTTGATTCTAGTTTTAATATTTAATGATTTTTTGATGAGACAGTACCCTTGATTTAACATTCTGGTGAACCAATGGAAAAAGAAAAATTTTGTGAAAATTGTGGACAATTATTATTGAAAAAAGAATGTGCGGGTGAAGGGGTTATTCCTTTTTGCCATCATTGTAATGAATATCGTTTCCCTCACTTTAGTGTTGCCATCAGTGCTATTATTTTAAACCCAGACCAGAATAGCGTTTTGCTTGTACAGCAATATGGTAGTCAAGATAATATATTAGTTGCCGGTTATGTCTCTCAAGGTGAAAATCTCGAAACAACGGTTATTCGGGAAATAGAGGAAGAAACGGGGTTATTGGTTCATAGCCCTCGTTATATGAGTAGTGAATATTATTCGAAGTCTAATACTCTGGTATGTAATTATCTTTGTATTGCTGAATCGGAAGATTTATCTGGAACTAATCATGAAATTGATTCAGCAGCTTGGTTTCCTTTCGAGGCGGCGTTATTAGAAATTAAACCCAATAGTTTAGCGGAAACATTCTTGAAACGTGCGATTCAATCTCTTAATTAAATGTATGCTATCTCTATAATTATGGGATGGGCTGTAATTTATTCGTATCGGTAGTGTGTCTCATTTTCTCATCAAGGGAATACCCCCATCCATCAGCGATGAAAGGGGGTGATAAATAATCGAAATATTAAGATTTAAATCCCGCAGCCGTCATTAATAAACGAAAAGTTAGTGAAGCAGCGGCAAGCGCTAATACACTTATGATCCAAATTCCTATCATCCACGAGCCTTGGCGTATTATTTTTGATAATTTCATCATCGTTCTTCTATCAATATTGACTGATTTATTTTCATATTCAATTTTTTTGGATCCTCAATGATAAGCTGCATTTTCATCCACTTTCCCTGAAAAGACGTAATAGCTCCAGAATGTATACACTAGAATTATGGGTAAAATAAGACCAGTACCTATTAGCATAAACCGCTGACTTTCATAAGGTGCGGCTGCTTGCCAAATAGTGATGTTGGGGGGAATAATATTTGGCCAAATACTAATGCCCAAGCCTATAAATCCCAATAAAATAAAACCAAGTACTAGCCAAAATGGTAGGCTTTCTTTTTGTTTTTGAATAGAACGATATAAGGCCCAGCATAGTATTAATGTTATTAATGGGAGAGGGGCTAGATAATACAGGTTTGGCAAACTGAACCAACGATGAGCGATAGCTGCATGTTCTATCGGGGTCCAAATACTCACAATGGCAAAGGACAAGAGTGTAGCGAACAGGATCACTTTGTTATAAGAGAACATGGTTTCCTGCTATGCTCCTTTTGTTTTCATGATAAGCCAGGTATTGCCCAATAACGCATAGGCAGCAACTAAGCCTACGCCACAGAAAAGTGGGAACGGGGTTATCCAGTCGAGTGGGCCTCCGACAAATTCTTGGCCTTCAACGTTAAATCCTTGCAGTACAGCACCGACAACCACTCCTTGACAATACGTAGTGATAATAGAACCGGCCATAAAGGCCCGATCCCAAAATGGGAGATGGGAGGGAAGGGCTTTGAAGCGAAATTCAAAAGCAACACCGCGAAAAATTAAAGCAACAAGCATAATGGTGAGCGGAATGGTCAATGCTTCAATGATCACGGAGTAAGCTAAAGGAAAAGCACCAAACAACCCCGCCCCTCCCAGAACCAGCCAGGTCTCATTGCCATCCCAAACTGGGGCGACACTGTTGACCATGACATCTTTCTGTTTTTTATCTTTGATAAACGGCATTAATATACCGATACCCAAATCAAATCCATCCATGACAATATACATTAGGGTTGCAAAAATGATTATTCCGAACCAAATAACGGATAAGTCAAACAGCATGATATTTTACCTCATTTTATTTCGTTGGAAGTTATATTCGGCCAGAGATGGTGTCGGTTGTATGATTACTTAAATGGTCATTGTCTACAGGACCTTTTTGGATTTGACGAATCATGTAGAAATAACCAAAACCAAACACTAAGCTGTAAACAACGAAAAAGGTGATGAGACTAACGCTCATGGTTAAGTCTCCGTGTGTTGATACCGCATCTTTTGTTTTCATCAAACCATAAACCACCCAAGGTTGACGACCAATCTCGGTGGTAAACCAACCTGCTAATATGGCGATTAAACCTGAGGGGCCCATAAACAGGCTCAGCTTTAAAAAAGCGGGAGAACGGTAAACTTGTTCGTTTCGACGTAAAATTAGCCCAAGCACACCTTGCAAAATCATGAGTAATCCAAGCCCTACCATGATTCGAAACGACCAGAAGATGACCGTGGAATTTGGCCTTTCATCTTTTGGGAAGTCTTTTAACGCTGGAATAGGCTCGGTCAGGCTGTGTTTGAGTATTAGGCTACCGAGTACGGGGAGCTCGATGGCGTAATCCGTTTGCTCTGTGTCCATATTGGGCAAACCAAACAGAATTAGCGGCGTGGGCTTACCGTTTGAATTGTCCCAGTGTCCTTCTATGGCAGCAATTTTTTCAGGTTGATACTCAAGTGTATTCAAACCATGTAAATCACCAATGAAGGCCTGTATTGGTGCGACGAGCAGTAACATCCAAAGTGACATAGAAAACATTTTTCTTATCGCATTCGTCTCATTACCACGTAACAGGTGCCAAGCTGCGGATGCACTCACAAAAAGGGCGGAACTTAAAAAGGCAGAAACCGTCATGTGAGCTAAGCGGTAGGGAAATGATGGATTAAAAATGACCTTGAACCAATCAACAGGAATGACCTGTCCATTCACGATTTCATGGCCTTGAGGCGTGTGCATCCAACTATTGGAGGCGAGAATCCAAAAGGTGGAAATGATCGTACCTAATGCAACCATACAGGTCGCAAAGAAATGAATTTCCCGTCCTACTTTTTTCCACCCAAATAGCATAACACCAAGAAAACCAGCTTCTAGGAAAAAGGCAGTGAGAACTTCATAAGTTAATAGAGGTCCAGTGATGCTTCCTGCAAAGCGTGAAAATCCGCTCCAGTGGGTACCAAATTGATAAGCCATGACCAAGCCAGACACAACCCCCATACCGAAGTTGATCGCAAAAATTTTTGACCAAAATAGGTAAAGAGTTTTGTAATCTTTGTTATGCGTTTTTAGCCATAACCCTTCGAGCACCGCTAAATAAGTCGCTAGCCCAATCGTGATGGCAGGAAAAATAATATGAAAGGAAACAGTAAACGCAAACTGTATCCTCGCAAGCATAAAGGCGTCGAGACCGAACATAAACTTCCTTTGAATCTTATGATACTTATGAGGTTCTAATGCTAGATAGGATCTTTCTTTTCTCATAGATACAGAAAATGAACTTTGTGCTATAACAGTTGTATTTTTCTATTGTTATATATTAGCGGCATTTTTGGGTTGGGAGTGGTGTAATTTGGCTAAATATGAAGAGCTAGTGGAAGGCATACAGCGACAAATTAAATCGGGCATATGGAATCCTGGGGATAAGTTGCCGTCACTTCGTAAGCAAGTCGAACATACTGGGCTTAGTTTAATGACCGTTTTACATGCTTATCAAGTTCTGGAATCGCAGGGATGGCTCATTGCTCGTCCACGCTCCGGTTATTGTGTCGCTCCGACGGTCAAAAAAAACCAGAGTCAAGTCACTCAAGCTGCCATATCGTGGACGGAAAAAGTCGATATTAATGCGTTTATTTTTGAGATCTTGCAAGCCAGTAAAAAGCCGCAAATGATTAATTTAGGGTTTTCTTATCCCGATCCGGCTCTTTATCCGCGACAACAAGTGAATCGTGCGCTGACCTCTGCTGCGCGTAATATGCCCATCACCAGTTCATTTGATAATTTACCACCAGGCAATGAAGCGCTTCGAATTCTTATTGCTAAGCGTTATGCAGCAAAAGGTGTCAACATTTCTCCCGATGAAATTGTGATTACCGCAGGAGCATTAGAAGCGCTAAATCTCAGTTTACAAGCCTGTACCCGAGCCGGTGATTGGGTTGTGGTGGAATCCCCTACCTTTTATGGAACGCTGCAATCATTAGAACGTCTCGGTCTTAAAGCACTTTCGATTCGTACAGACCCTTATAGTGGTATTGATTTAGACTCCTTAGAGCGGGCCTTTCAAACTCATGATGTTAAAGCTTGTTGGTTTATGTCTAATCATCAAAATCCCTTGGGTTTTACGATGTCTTTAGAGAAGAAAAAACAAGTGAGTGAAATATTACAGCGTTACAACATTCCCCTGATTGAAGATGATGTTTATGGCGAGTTATATGTGGGGAATGAATCCGTATCGCCCATTCGGGCATTTGATGAGAGTGGCAATACCATGCTGTGTTCTTCATTTTCTAAATCCTTAATCGCAGGTTTGCGTATTGGATGGGTGGCGGCTGGGAATCGGGCAATACAAATACAAAAATTACAATTAATGAGCACGCTTGCGACCAGTGCGCCTATCCAACTTACCCTCAAAAACTATTTAAGTGGTCGCCATTATGAGATGCACTTAAAAAACCTTCGTAAACACTTACAAAAACGAAAGATGGAAATGGTGGCAGCATTTAAGCATTATCTTCATCAAAATGTGAAAATTGTGAATCAACCCGGTGGGTATTTTATTTGGCTGGAAATGCCCAAGCATGTTGATGCTTTGAATGTATATCATGCGGCATTGAGCGAAAATATTAGCATTGCTCCTGGTAAAATGTTTAGTCTAACAGAGCAATATAACCACTGTATTCGGCTAAATGCATCCTTTGAGCTCAATGAGACGAGGATGAGAGCGATTAAAAAATTAAGTCAGATTATTAATAACTTCTGTCGTTAAGAGTATGTCAGGGAGTAAATGTCACGGAGGCTACTTTTTAATTTAAAATGCAATTCCTTGAAATAGCTAGGTTTAGAGACAAAAAAAGACGTCCTAGGACGTCTTTCTTCTGGAATTTGGCTCCCCCTGCGGGACTCGAACCTGCGACATACGGATTAACAGTCCGCCGTTCTACCAACTGAACTAAGGGGGAATTGGTTTGTGCAGCGGATGGTAGCTACTCGGTCCTAATGTGTCAACTATTGGTATTAAAAAAAGTGGGATTTTTTTTGCTTTGAAGGCTTTACTTTTCTGTATCCCTTGCCGGCTTTGACCTTAAATTAGTTATCCACCAAATTTGTGGATAACCATGTTGATGAGTGTTGAATAATTATTCTCTTGATATTTTTGTCTTTGTTTTTTTACGATGTACATGATGAAATTTGTTGGTAACTAATTGTTTTTGTTTTTATTTATTGGTTTATCAACAGGTTTTTTATGTGAAAGGCGTATGACAAGAATACTGCAGAAATAAGATATCTTTAGGGAAAATGGGGAAAAGCAGTGGATTGTTTTGTTGTAAATATTGGGGTGGGGTATCGCTAGGGCTGAGGATGATAGCAAAGTAAAAAGAGGTTGGCTATTGTTTATTTTGAGGTTTACGCGATCTGCTGCGCAAGATTGTGTTGTAAGTAAAAAGGGTTCTTATAATTGCGGGTCGTTGTTCTATTGGCTTTATTGGAATACTTGCGTATTCATCTGAAAAGTAAGGGGCCTTTTCGATGTATTTTGAAGACTTTTGCTTGCTAGTCACTGACGGGATGCGGAGAATACTTGTGATAAAAATCGCTAAGATGGAAAGACGACAATGAGCAAAGCATTTGAGCTAGTTTCGCACTATCAACCTTCTGGTGATCAACCCGAAGCCATTCAACGCTTGTTAGAAGGCATTGACGCTGGGCTAGCACACCAAACATTGTTGGGTGTGACGGGGTCGGGAAAAACGTTTACTCTCGCTAATGTCATTGCTAGAGCGCAGCGTCCAACGATCTTATTAGCGCCGAATAAAACGTTAGCGGCTCAATTGTATGGGGAAATGAAAAATTTTTTCCCGCATAACGCGGTGGAATATTTTGTCTCTTATTACGATTATTACCAGCCTGAAGCTTATGTTCCTACCACCGACACCTTTATTGAGAAAGATGCTTCCGTTAATGCTCATATAGAGCAGATGCGTTTATCTGCCACGAAAGCTTTACTCGAACGTAAAGATGCCATCATTGTGGCATCGGTTTCTGCAATTTATGGTTTGGGCGATCCTGATTCTTACCTAAAGATGATGTTGCATTTACGCCGTGGAGATGTACTTAATCAGCGAGATATGCTCCGCCGTTTAGCTGAACTGCAGTATACCCGTAATGAAATGGCGTTTGAGCGTGGGCAGTTTCGGGTTCGCGGCGAGGTGATTGATATTTTTCCCGCAGAATCAGAACAAGAAGCGGTGCGGGTGGAGATGTTTGATGATGAGGTGGAGTGTATCAGTTTATTTGACCCATTAACCGGAGCGGTTAAACAGCGTGATCTGGCTCGTTATACCATCTATCCTAAAACCCACTATGTCACCCCTCGAGAGCGAATTCTGGAAGCGATTGAGCAGATCAAACAAGAGCTACAACTCCGACGTCAATACTTACTCGAGAATAATAAGCTACTGGAAGAGCAGCGGATTTCTCAGCGAACTCAGTTTGATATTGAAATGATGAATGAGCTGGGTTTTTGCTCGGGTATCGAAAACTACTCTCGTTATCTTAGTGGTCGTAGTGAAGGGGAGCCACCACCGACTCTTTTTGATTATTTGCCGCATGATGGTTTGTTGGTTATTGATGAATCGCATGTAACTGTTCCGCAAATTGGGGCGATGTACAAAGGGGACCGTTCACGTAAAGAAACTTTAGTTGAATTTGGATTTCGGTTGCCTTCGGCGCTGGATAACCGCCCATTGAAGTTTGATGAATTTGAAGCATTAGCTCCACAAACGATTTTTGTGTCAGCGACACCGAGCCACTATGAATTAGAGAAATCAGCCGGAGAAGTGGTTGAACAAGTAGTTCGGCCAACGGGGTTACTTGACCCTGAACTAGAAGTACGCCCTGTGGCGACTCAAGTGGATGATTTGTTATCTGAAATTCGTTTGCGATCCGTGAAAGATGAGCGCGTTTTGGTTACCACCTTGACAAAGCGGATGGCAGAGGACCTCACTGAATATTTACATGAGCATGGCGTCAAGGTTCGTTACTTACACTCAGATATTGATACAGTTGAGCGTGTTGAGATTATTCGAGACTTAAGATTAGGCGTTTTTGATGTACTGGTGGGTATCAACTTATTGCGTGAAGGGTTAGATATGCCTGAAGTCTCTTTGGTTGCGATTTTAGATGCGGATAAAGAAGGTTTTTTGCGTTCAGAACGATCATTAATCCAAACTATAGGTCGAGCGGCTCGTCATTTAGAAGGAAAGGCCATTCTCTATGCCGATACGGTGACAAAATCCATGCAAAAAGCAATGGATGAAACGCAGAGACGCAGAGAAAAACAGCATGCTTATAATGAAAAAATGGGTATTCAACCGCAGGCTTTAAAACGCAATATCAACGATATTATGGAGCTTGGGGATGCCACCAAAGCTCGCAAGCAGAAAACTAGCCGAGTTGTGCCACTATCTAAAGTTGCCGAAGAGGGAGCGGGATATGGAAGTTTAACCCCTCAGCAACTAGAAAAAGAGATTTTAAAATTAGAGGCGCAAATGTATAAACATGCACAAGAGCTGGAATTTGAACAGGCAGCAGCTAAGCGCGATCAGATAGAAACGCTACGTCAGCAATTTATTGTTAATAGTTGAGTTTTTTCGGCTTTAAAAGATAAAAAAATAGCCAATAGAAAGAACTCTATTGGCTGATATAGTATGAATATAATATTCACTAACAACGTCAGTTGGCTAGGTGACCCGCTAGGGTCATGTTGAGTAATGCATGTATCATGCCGAATATAAAATCGCCTGAATTAGCGGTTTGTCAGTGCTTCCTGATGGATTCGCTGTCCCATTTCTGACAAAATAGTGAAGAGACATTTGCAAAATGCGACTCTCAATGCAATTATTGATCAAAATGCAAAAAATAAATGGCTAGGTTATGCAACTTACTGACAATCAATTTAAATCTAAACATCTACTTATGGTGGAGGATACCGCCTCGGTTGCGGCGTTGTATCGTTCTTATTTAACTCCACTAGAGATTGATATTACTATTGTTGGTACAGGGCGAGCTGCGATTGAAAGCCTTAATCGACGTAAACCTGACTTAATTTTATTGGATTTACGCCTGCCTGATATGACGGGTATGGATGTTTTGCACGCGGTTAAAGAACGTTCTCCTGATGTGCCGATTATTTTTATGACAGCTCATGGTTCTATTGATACCGCTGTGGAAGCCATGCGTTATGGTGCGCAGGATTTTTTAATTAAACCCTGCGAGGCTGATCGTTTGCGAGTTACTGTAAATAACGCGATACGTAAAGCTTCAAAATTAAAAAATAACCCCAGTCATTCAACCAATTCTAATTATCAAGGTTTTATTGGTAGCAGTCAGACCATGCAAGCGGTTTATCGAACGATTGATTCCGCCGCCAGCAGTAAAGCAAGCATTTTTATTACTGGGGAAAGTGGCACCGGAAAAGAAGTCTGTGCAGAGGCGATTCATGCTGCCAGTAAACGAGGTGAAAAACCTTTCATTGCGATCAACTGTGCCGCGATTCCAAAAGATTTGATCGAAAGTGAATTGTTTGGTCATGTGAAAGGAGCGTTTACAGGAGCTGCCGTGGATCGACAAGGGGCTGCCGAGTTAGCTGATGGAGGCACTCTATTTTTAGATGAATTGTGTGAAATGGATTTGGATCTACAAACCAAGCTGTTGCGATTCATTCAAACCGGAACCTTTCAAAAAGTAGGGTCATCAAAAATGCACAGTGTAGATGTTCGCTTTGTCTGTGCGACTAACCGAGATCCATGGAAGGAAGTACAAGAAGGCCGTTTCCGTGAAGACTTGTACTACCGGTTGTATGTGATTCCTCTCCACTTGCCGCCATTAAGAGAGCGGGGAGAAGATGTGATTGAAATTGCTTACTCGCTGCTGGGGCATATGTCGAAAGAAGAAGGAAAAGAATTTGTTCGTCTTTCGCCAGAAGTAATAGAGCGTTTTAAACATTATGAGTGGCCGGGAAATGTGCGCCAACTACAGAATGTTTTACGTAATGTGGTGGTGCTCAATAATGGGCAGGAGATTACTTTGCCCATGCTGCCGCCACCTTTAAACTTGCCTCGAACTCAAGAGCGTTCGGTTGCTTCTCAGCCAGTGGATACCGGACTTTCGGTACAGGATATCTTTCCGTTATGGATGACAGAAAAGCAAGCAATAGAAAAAGCGATCGAAGCGTGTGATGGCAATATTCCACGGGCGGCCAGTTATTTAGATGTTAGCCCTTCAACCATCTATCGCAAGCTACAAGCATGGAATGAGAAAGAGCAAGAGAAGGAACAATAATTGGTCATGGAGTGGATAAACCAAAACAAAATTGATCGCCTATCACAAGAAATTGGTGCAGAAAACATCCCGATGTTGATCGAGATTTTTCTTGGTGAGTTGGAAACGTACCAGAGAAATTTAACCAGTGAATCGGTGGATGGACACCTCGATTACTTGGCTGAAATTAGTCATGCATTAAAGAGTAGTGCTGCCAGTTTTGGCGCAGAGCGGTTACATGCGAAGGCTCAAGTGCTCGATAGCCAGTTTAAGCAAGGGGTGGTTATGGATGAAGCAACGGAAGTGGCCAGTATGATTGATGAACTCAATCATACTGCAAAACACTATTACCGATTAATCAATTAATTGTTCTTCAATGGCTTGACGAAGCTTGACGCGATCATGTCGCCAATCACGGTTAGGAGAAGCTAAATCTCGAGTGACACAGTTCCATTTTTCGGTCAAATCAGGATGAGGCTCAGCACCAATAATGACATCAATTTGACGAGCTTGGCAGGCTCGTTCACACCATTCCAGTTTTTGTTCTAAGCTCATCCGCCCCGCTGGGCCATACTCTGGCGAAAGATTTTCGACAAAAATAAGCTTAGCATGGGTATTGTTGGCAATCGCTAAGCCAATTTCAGGCAACAGCAATGGCGGCATTACACTGGTTAAGAAGCTGCCTGGGCCGAGAATGATCGCATCTGCCTGAGCAATCGCATGCACGCCTTCTCGAGTTGCTGGCACCTCGGGATCGAGATCAAGCCTTAACAAGTCTTGCTGCATCTCATCAACATTGGTTTCCCCAGTAACCCATTTCCCTTCTGTTGACAGCGCGGTTAAATCAGAGGGGTGCTCAGACATCGGAACGATATTGACATCAACTTTTAGCATATTGCGGATAAGGTTGATGGCATCCAGCGGCCTGACAGACAAATGATCAAGCGCGGTGAGCATCAAGTTTCCTAGATTATGTCCATCCAGTTCACCTGCACCTTTAAATCGGTATTCAAACATCATTGAACTAATAGAGGGTTCGGTGATCAACTGATTGATACAGTTACGGGTATCTCCCCATGCTATGCCGCCTTGGCAATGGCGAATTCGCCCTGTTGAGCCGCCATTATCGGTTGTCGTTACAATACCAGTGGCATTAGCGCCAAACACTTTTAACGCCGCTAACATTCGGCCTAATCCGTGGCCGCCACCAATAGCGACCACTTTTTTATGTTCATAGAGACTCATAAATTTCTTCTTATGCTCAGTGATGGCCTACAATTTAGAGTAATGTCCGTACAGATGGTACTCATTTTGAGGTAATTTGAGGAATGAGTAAGTTTTTTTCGTGCTTGTACTGGAATCACACATAAATATTAAGTATTTTAACGACTAGCTGCAATTGAGTGGGCCTGAGTGACCTCTTTAGTTGCCATAACTCCGAGCTTAGTGTCGCTAAGTCCATAACGATAAGCGACATAAGCCAGTGACTGCAAGTCACAAGGGCATGATTGGAAATGGTCATGCCTCCCGTATTTGGAAAGGTGTTCCGTGGCGCAACAATTTGAAGACCGATTTCAACGCAAGTTTTATTATTTGCGTTTGTCTATTACAGATGTCTGTAATTTTAAATGTACCTACTGCTTACCTGATGGCTACCAGCCATCGGGGAGAAAAAATTCCTCATTTTTAACCCTGTCTGAAATTCAACGCATTGTCAGTGCGTTTGCCTATTGTGGAACCTCCAAAGTAAGAATTACAGGAGGAGAACCCAGCCTGCGTAAAGATTTTACCGAGATAATACAAACGGTTGCTGATGAAAATGGCATTGAAAAAATTGCCACCACAACCAACGGTTATCGCATGGCGAAGGGGATAGGTGAGTGGAAACAGGCCGGGCTTACGCATATTAATGTCAGTGTGGATAGCCTTGACCCTCGGATGTTTCAGCAAATTACCGGTGAAAATCGTTTTTATCAGGTGATGCAAGGGATTGATCGTGCATTTGAAGTCGGCTTTGAGCAAGTCAAAGTCAATGTGGTACTCATGAAAGATTTAAATGCGCAAGCAATGCCACAGTTTCTTGCTTGGATTAAACATCGCCCGATACAATTACGTTTTATTGAATTAATGCAAACCGGAGAGATGGACTCACTGTTTACTCAGCACCATGTGTCTGGTATTGCACTACGTAACCAATTGATGGCTGATGGCTGGGTACTCAAGGCGCGAGCTCATAATGATGGGCCAGCCCAAGTTTATGTTCATGCTGACTATCAGGGTGAAATTGGGCTCATTATGCCGTATGAGAAAAACTTTTGTCACAGCTGTAATCGGTTACGTATCTCAGCATTAGGAAAATTGCATCTGTGTCTTTTTGGTGAACACGGGATTCCATTGCGTGATCTACTACAAAAAGATGAGCAACAAGCCGCATTGATTGAACGCATTCAGATGCAATTACAGAATAAATCCGAGAGCCACTTTTTGCATGATGGCAATACGGGAATGACACCACACCTTGCTTCTATTGGTGGATAGTAACAACCTGTGGCTGTTTTATAGTCAGAATTAATTATTAAGGTGAGAAACAAATGGGGCACGCAGAAAGCAAATTTCAACCCGCTAGTATTGCTGTATTAACAGTGTCAGATACTCGTACGGAAGAAAATGACACCTCCGGTCGTTACTTGGTGGATCAGCTAATAGAAGCGGGACACACGCTGGCCGATAAACAGATTGTGATCGACGATAGGTATAAAATTCGAGCCATTGTTTCGCAATGGATTGCTGATGAGCAAGTTCAGGTTGTACTGATCACGGGTGGTACAGGCTTTACTTCTCGCGATAGCACCCCCGAAGCATTAAAGCCTCTTTTTGATAAAGAAGTCGAAGGTTTTGGCGAGCTATTTCGTATGGTGTCATATGAAGAGATTGGTACATCAACCATTCAATCTCGCGCTGTAGCTGGTTTTGCTAACCATACCGTCGTCTTTGCGATGCCGGGCTCAACGGGAGCATGTCGAACCGGGTGGACGAAAATCATTAAACAGCAGCTGGACGCTAGCCATCGCCCTTGTAATTTTATGCCACATCTGAGTGTATAAAAGGGAGCATGATGAACCAATTTAGCCATATTAATGCCAGCGGTGAAGCAAACATGGTTGATGTGTCTGCCAAGCTTGATACGGTACGAGAAGCCCGAGCAGAAGCTTACGTACGTATGGCCCCGGAAACATTGAAATTGATAGTTTCAGGGCAGCATCACAAAGGCGATGTGTTTGCGACGGCGAGAATTGCGGGAATTCAAGCTGCAAAGAAAACGTGGGATCTTATCCCACTTTGTCACCCTTTGTTGTTGTCAAAAGTAGAAGTAAATCTTGAAGCATTAGAACATGAGAGCCGAGTTCGTATCGAATCTGTGTGTAAATTGGCTGGTAAAACTGGAGTAGAAATGGAAGCGTTAACCGCAGCTTCTGTTGCCGCATTAACCATTTATGACATGTGTAAAGCGGTACAAAAAGACATGGTGATTGAACAGGTTCGCTTACTAGAAAAAGTCGGTGGTAAATCTGGACACTTTAAGGTAGACCAATGATTAAAGTACTTTTTTTTGCACAAACCCGAGAGTTAGTGGGCTGTGATCATATTGAGCTTGAAGCATGTTTTGAAACGGTAGAAATGCTCCGTCACCATTTATCTCAACAAGAGGGTAAGTGGTCACTCGCTTTACAGGCTGATAAATTACTTGCTGCCGTTAACCAATCAATTGTCCCGATGGCACATCCATTACAAGCGGGAGATGAAGTGGCTTTCTTTCCGCCGGTCACTGGAGGGTAATCACGATGGATTCAAGAATTTCTGTTCAACATAACGATTTTTCTGTGGCTGATGAGTATGCGGCGTTAGCACAAGGCAGTGGTGCTGGTGCGATTGTGACGTTTGTTGGTAAAGTACGAGACATGAACCTAGGTGATGATGTGGTTGGCCTGCATTTAGAGCATTATCCTGGTATGACAGAAAAAGCGCTATTGGCTATTTGTGATGAGGCACAACACCGTTGGCCTTTACACAAAGTACGGGTTATTCATCGAATAGGGGATATGGATGCTGGTGAGCAAATTGTTTTTGTTGGCGTCACCAGCGCGCATCGCAACGCCAGTTTTGCTGCTTGTGAATTTATTATGGACACCCTAAAGACCCAAGCGCCTTTTTGGAAAAAAGAGCGCACAACGGAAAGTACCCGTTGGGTTGAATCTCGTGATTCAGATCATCAAGCCGCCCAGCGCTGGTAACCTTTCTTTTGCCCAGCACAACGCTTGTGCTGGCTGCTTCTCTATTTTTTCCCGTCTTATTCTGCTCTTCTATAGACAAAAAAAAGTGATTTCTATTTAGTAAAATCAAGAAATTAGTCAACACTTACTGTATCGGCGTGCTTAATAACGCAAGGAGACAGTAATGGATTCATTGAAAGTAAGAGATTATATGACCGTTCAAACGGTCACCTTCAGCCCCGACATGCCATTGAGTGCCGCTCTTGAGCGAGTGATGCACTCTCATCATTTGGGGGGGCCTGTCATTGATGAGAATAAGCGAGTGATTGGCTTTCTCTCTGAGCAAGATTTACTCGATAAGCTGATCAAGGTGAGTTATTTTTGCCAAGATACACACATTGTCAGTGATTGTATGCATAAGGAAGTCCTTTCTGTTTCACCGGATATGTCAATTATTGAGCTGGCTGATATGATGAAAGTCGGTAAACCGAAAGTCTATCCGGTTGTTGAACAAGGTCGGTTAGTCGGCATTATTACTCGACGTAATGTATTGTTAGCCATAGCGAAAAATCTCACGGCTTGTTTTAAACACCCAGTATAGTTTCAATGAAGAAATGATGGCACCTATTGGCCCATAGACACTTTCTCAGCTTATGGGCCTTATTCATGCGCTGGGTGGTTTTATTTATTGCTTGACCTTAGAGCTAACTCCAAGGTGTAAGCTTTACACATACCCAATCAAGGAGCGTTCTTTATGTGTGTAAAGCATGACAGTTGTTGTTCTACTCAGTCCTCTCATCATCAACATTCAGCCTCTTGCTGTTCCTCAACCTCTTGTTCTACATCTGCAGACATTTCAGCTACGAAGAGCAGCCATTGCCACAGTGAGTGCTGTAGTGAAGGGACGCCACCTGAAGGGGAAGAGCCCGCCATCACGAATGCTCAGTATCAACAAAGTTGGCAAGTGGCTGGGATGGACTGCCCTTCTTGTGCTAGAAAAATAGAAACGGCTCTGCAGAAAGTCACCGATATCGTAGAGGCTAAAGTTCTATTTGCGACTCAAAAATTAGTCGTGCGATTTAATCAAGCTGAAACCGCAGAAGCTGTGGAGCAAGCGGTGATGGATGCTGGATTTCGTATCCAATCACCGGCAGATGCAGCATCAGATGAAGAGAATCAATCGCCCTCTTGGTCGTTGCAATCGGATAATCTTCGCATTATGGCTATTGGTGCCGCGATGGGAATCGGGGCTATTGTTGATCAGTGGTCAGTTGAGTGGGCGATGTGGATTTTTACCCTAACCTGTTTATTGGGTCTGTTCCCTATTGCACGAAAGGCATGGCAATTGGCCAAATCAGGCACACCTTTTGCGATTGAAACATTGATGACGGTGGCAGCATTAGGAGCTTTATATTTAGGCGAAACGGCTGAAGCCGCCATGGTATTGTTGCTCTTTTTGATTGGTGAGCGGCTCGAAGGGGTTGCCGCTTCTCGTGCGCGTTCAGGGGTAAAAGCTTTGATGGCGTTGGTGCCTGAAATGGCAACCAAAATTGATGAACAAGGTCACCGAATTTCAGTCTCAGCTCAGCAATTACAACCCGGTGATAAAGTCGAAGTAGCCCCGGGCGGCCGCCTGCCTGCTGATGGGGCTTTGCTTGAGCCTGTGGCAAGCTTTGATGAAAGTGCGTTGACTGGTGAATCGATCCCCGTTGAACGGCAGCAAGGTGCGTCTTTATTTGCCGGAACGGTTGTGGTTGACCGTGTGATCCAGATGAGTATTACCTCGAAAGCGGGAGAGAACGCGATTGATCGGATCTTACATCTGATTGAAGAAGCGGAATCACGAAAAGCCCCGCTGGAACGCTTTCTTGATAAATTTAGCCGTTGGTATACCCCGCTGATGATGGGGGTTGCATTGTTGGTGGTGATTCTTCCCCCTTTATTGTTTGCCCAACCTTGGGAAACTTGGACATACCGAGGTTTAGCATTGTTATTGATTGCCTGTCCATGTGCGCTGGTTATCTCAACGCCTGCCGCCATTACTTCAGGGCTAGCGGCAGGAGCAAGGCGAGGGGCTCTAATTAAGGGAGGTGCTGCATTAGAACAACTGGGACGTATTGAAGTGATGGCGTTTGATAAAACGGGGACGCTCACGGAAGGCAAGCCAACAGTGACGGACACGATTGACCTTACCCATTCGAATGTAACCTGGTTAAGTGCCGTGGCGGCGATTGAACAAGGTTCAACACATCCACTCGCCACGTCATTGGTTGAGGATGTGCAACGTCGAGGATACTCGATTGACGTCGCTACCGATAAACAAGCATTAGTTGGACGAGGTATGACCGGTGTGGTTGAAGGGCAGCGTTACTCTTTATTATCACCGAGTAAAATTGAAGGAACATTAGACGCCTCATTGCAAGACAAGATCGACCGCTTAGAGAACGAAGGAAAGACGCTGGCAGTGGCTCTGAAAGGTAGGGAGCCCATCGGCATTATTGCTTGGCAAGATACGTTGCGAGAAGATGCGCAGGGGGCGATTGCACAACTTAAAAAATTGGGCATAGATAGCATTATGCTGACAGGAGACAACGTTCGCAGCGCCGCTGCACTTGCTCAGGCTTTATCCATGAATTATCAAGCTGGGTTGTTACCACAAGATAAAGTGGCCTTTATTGAGCATTTATCTCAGCAACGCGCCGTTGCGATGGTAGGTGATGGTATTAATGATGCGCCTGCAATGAAACAAGCGAGCATTGGTATTGCCATGGGTGGGGGGACGGATGTTGCATTAGAAACGGCAGATGCAGCATTAACTCATAATCGACTGTTGGAATTAGCGGGAATGATCCAGCTTTCACGGGCAACCCTGAATAATATTCGGCAAAATGTGACATTAGCTTTAGGGTTGAAAGGCATTTTTCTTGTGACCAGTTTATTGGGTATCACTGGACTATGGGTCGCAGTATTGGCTGATAGTGGTGCGACTGCACTGGTGACCTTAAATGCTTTACGGTTATTGCGTTTTAAGCCGTAATAGGATGATCTTGCGTGCTTGATACTTTCATCAGCACGCAAGCTAGGTTTGACAGGATGTTGTTTTTGATTGCATCAATACAGCATGAATATGTGATGCAAATCGTTTTCCTTTGTAAATTATTGATTTGTTACTTTCGTTGTTGTGATTCTTGTCACTTATTGGTGCTCAGGGCTGGGCTAGAGTAGTGATGTACCCAATACTAATGATGTGCTGAATAAGCCACGATGAAGGAGTTACTTATGTCTCAAGCTGTATTTCACTTAGGTGTTACTCAGGGCGATTTAAATGGAGCCACTTTAGCGATTATTCCTGGTGATCCGGCTCGTGTGCAAAAAATTGCTGAATTGATGGATAACCCTGTCTTTTTAGCGAGCCACCGTGAATACACACTTTATCGTGCTGAGTTAGATGGCCATTCTGTGGTGGTTTGCTCAACAGGAATCGGTGGCCCTTCAACGTCAATTGCCGTTGAAGAGTTAGCACAGTTAGGGGTTCGTTCATTTTTACGCGTTGGTACAACTGGTGCGATTCAACCCCATATCAATGTTGGGGATATGATTGTGACCACAGGGTCGGTTCGACTTGATGGTGCAAGTTTGCATTTCGCACCAATGGAGTTTCCTGCGGTTCCCGATTTTGACGTGGCTTTGGCAATGAAACAAGCGGTAGAGGAAAGTGGTGCAGTTGTTCATACAGGGGTGACGGCATCAAGCGATACGTTTTATCCAGGCCAAGAGCGTTATGATACTTTTACTGGACGTGTTGTGCGCCGTTTTCAAGGTTCGATGAAAGAGTGGCAAGAAATGGGTGTGCTTAACTTTGAAATGGAATCAGCAACGTTATTGACCATGTGTGCTAGCTCTGGGTTAAAAGCGGGGTGTGTTGCGGGGGTGATTATTAACCGGACACAAAAAGAAATTCCTGATCATGCTACGCTAAAAGAAACCGAAGCACGCTCTATCAAAGTGGTGGTGGAAGCCGCTCGTAAAATGCTCAAATAAGCGCTAAAGCACCGCGAATGCGGTGCTTATTTAGTTAAGCCAGAACCTGTTTCGGTAAGGGTAAATATAGGTTTTCGGTCAGATCTGCCAGCATTTGATCATATACATCAGCAATACTGAGCGAAATTTCTGAAGTGAGCTGATAAAAGGCTTCTGGCTCCATCTCAAAAGTCCGGCTATCGTGGTACTCTGCTAAGCGACGCATCGCTTCACTGCAGGTAGGCGACGCGATAGACAACGGGCTTATTAACGCCAATTGATTGAGTTTACGTCGTACTGCATCACAATAATGTTTTAGTCGTGACCGCCCCTCCTCAGTATGCATCTCTTCAATACAAATCCGAAGTTGAGTTAAAGCATCCATACTATCGAGCACTTGCTGCCAGTTCATGTGGTATTCATCGCTCAAATCTTCTCGGTTGGATTCGACCAGCCAAGCCAACATGACTTCATCGAGTAAAAATAGGCAGTGGCGGATAGCTTTACCATGCAGCATTTGATTACGAGCCACGCTCCACGTTGACCATTCATTCGTTAGCGCCTTTAACTTTAGCTGTAAAATTCGATACATCGGCTTATTGTCAAAGTGGGCAGTAGCAATAAGATGCTCTGATTTTTCTTCTATCTGTTGTTGTAAATGTTGTAGCTCTACTTCGCGTTCTTGGCCAAACATCAGGCTATGATGTGTGGCACTACGATGTTGACGACATAAGTAGAGTAACTGACGCAAATCAACCAATAACGTGTATTTTCTTTGTAAGGTAGACTCCTTTTGTTTTGCAAAGAAGAACATCAAATACAACACGCCTACAGAGATAAGCATTGAGATCAAGACAAACATAAGCCACTCCTTGTTTATGTTGGTTACCACCCAAGGAGTAGCACGCTTGGTGCCAATATTTTATGCCTTATAAATCAATCGGTTAATTTTTGATGATAAAATGGACTGCACTGAGTTGGTGCGAGATGCTCGAAAAGAGTGATCGCTGATACAAAAAAGCCCCTAATGCTGGTGACTCATAGGGGCTAACTAAATAGAGCTGAATGATTCTAAGTGGGTTACATCACACGCATGCCCGGTTGAGCTCCTTCATGTGGTTCTAAAATCCACAGTTCGCTGCCACCTGGGCCAGCAGCAAGAATCATCCCTTCTGACATCCCAAACTTCATCTTACGAGGCTTAAGGTTTGCCACCATTACTGTGTATTTTCCGACCAGATCTTCGGGGTTATAAGCGGCTTTAATTCCAGAGAAAACTTGTCGTGTTTCGCCGCCAATATCTAATTGGAACTTAAGCAACTTATCGGCTTTCGGAACGGCTTCGCAAGAAAGAATTTTTGCAATGCGTAAATCGACTTTAGCAAAATCATCAAATTCAATTTCTGCGGCGATGGGATCTTTGCTTAATTCCGTTTGCTGTGTTTTTGGCGCAGCGGCTTCTGCGGCGGCTTTTTCAGCGGCAGCTTCTTGTTTTGATTCTTCAATCATTGCTTCAATATGTTTAGGATCAATACGATTAAACAAGGCTTTAAATGCAGTGATTGGATGATCCGTCAAAGGTTGAGCAATACCATCCCAAGTTAAGGGTTGGTTTAAGAAAGCTTCAGAGCGTTCAGCGAGTGATGGCATCACAGGTTTTAGATAGGTCATCAGCACACGGAATAGGTTAATACCAACAGTACAGATATCTTGTAGTGCTTGATCCTGACCTTCTTGTTTTGCTACAACCCAAGGTGCCTTTTCATCTACATATTGGTTAGCTTTATCCGCTAATGCAGTAATTTCACGAATGGCACGGCCAAATTCACGGTTTTCATACAATTCGCCAATGCGTTCAGCCGCAGCAATGAACTCACGATAAAGTTCGGGCTCGGCGAAATGGGCGGATAATTTGCCTTCAAAACGTTTGGCGATAAAGCCGGCATTACGAGAGGCCAAGTTAACAATTTTATTCACCACATCGGCATTAACGCGTTGTGTAAAGTCTTCCAGATTCAAATCCAGATCATCAATTCGGTTGTTGAGTTTGGCTGCGTAGTAGTAACGTAGGCATTCCGGCTCAATATGTTTAAGGTAAGTACTTGCTTTAACAAAGGTTCCTTTCGACTTAGACATCTTAGCGCCATTGACCGTAACATAACCGTGTACAAAAACATTGGTTGGTTTACGGAACCCACTGCCATCTAGCATGGCGGGCCAAAATAGGCTGTGGAAGTAAACAATGTCTTTACCGATAAAGTGATACAGTTCCGTTTGGCTCTCTTTATTCCAATACTCGTCAAAATTGAGATCAGAACGTTTGTTACAGAGGTTTTTAAATGACCCCATATAGCCGATAGGGGCATCTAACCAAACATAGAAGAATTTATTCTGCTCACCAGGGATTTCAAAGCCGAAATAAGGTGCATCACGAGAGATGTCCCATTGCTGAAGGCCTGATTCAAACCATTCTTGCATTTTATTCGCGGTTTCTGTTTGCAGGGAACCGGAACGAGTCCACTCTTTGAGCATGTTTTCAAACTGAGGAAGATCGAAGAAAAAGTGCTCCGAATCTTTCATAATGGGTGTGGCACCAGAAACGGCTGAGCGAGGGTTGATCAGCTCGGTTGGGCTGTAGGTTTCGCCACAAGCATCGCAGTTATCGCCGTATTGATCTTCTGACTTACACTTTGGACAAGTACCTTTAACAAATCGATCCGGTAAGAACATTTCTTTTTCGGGATCATAGAGTTGAGAAATGGTACGGCTTGAGATAAAGCCATTTTTTTTCAGTTGCAGATAAATATGAGAAGCAAGCTCACGGTTTTCTTCACTGTGTGTACTGTGATAGTTATCAAAACTGATATCAAATCCAGCGAAATCTTTTTGATGCTCTTCGCTGACCGCGGCGATCATCTCTTCCGGTGTGATACCCATCTGCTGTGCTTTAAGCATAATTGGCGTGCCATGAGCGTCGTCTGCACAGATGAAGTTTACAATATTGCCGCGTAGGCGTTGGTAACGCACCCAAATATCCGCTTGGATATGCTCAAGCATATGACCTAAGTGGATGGAACCGTTAGCGTACGGAAGGGCACAAGTTACCAGCAGTTTCCTTGGAGAAACATTTCTTGGTTCAGTTGCCATACTTAATTATTCGCTATATTTGATAGGTATTGAAAGTAATGGTTAATACTACCTGATGACGCTACCAACGCCAAGGCAAGAGTCGAGATAAGGCCTTAACTTTTTTAGGGTTCAGTGTCATGAAAGAGAGTGGTAGCATGATCAAAAAAGGAGGGCTTATGCTCACATTTACGTCCAAACACGATTTTTGCTCTTGGCTGACTCAGTTTTCTCATCCCAACCTGATTGAAGATTGGGCGCATTCACCGAACATTGTCAAAGTGACCGCGGCTGGAAAGTTTGAAATAGCGCTTCCTTTTGCCGCCAAAACGCTCGTTACCCAGTTACAAGATTGGATTGTTCAGCAGCAAACTGCGCAAGAGGTTGCCTCTTTTGATTATCATATTTCTGTGGTGCCTAAAGCCTTAGTGACCCAAGTGGCCAATCGTGTGAAAGGGGTTAAAAATATTATTGCGGTAACCTCCGCCAAGGGGGGGGTTGGTAAATCCACTACGGCTGCAAACCTAGCACTTGCTATTGCGGGCAGTGGGGCGAAGGTTGGCTTGCTCGATGCAGATATTTATGGGCCTTCTGTTCCTATGATGTTTGGTATGCTAAATGCTAAGCCTGAAGTGAGAGAGAACAAATGGATGCAGCCTGTGAAAGCGCATGGCATTTATACCCATTCTATCGGTTATTTAGTTGATAAAGCCGATGCGGCCATTTGGCGAGGCCCGATGGCGTCGAAAGCGTTATCCCAACTGCTGAATGAAACCGAATGGCCAGAGCTTGATTATCTGGTGATCGATATGCCGCCGGGTACGGGAGACATTCAATTGACGCTCTCTCAGCAAATTCCGGTGACAGGGGCTGTGATTGTGACAACCCCCCAAGATCTAGCCCTAGCTGATGCCCGTAAGGGGGCGGCTATGTTTGAGAAAGTGGCAGTGCCTGTGGTTGGCTTAGTGGAAAATATGAGTTACCACATTTGTAGCCACTGTGGAGAAAAAGAAGCGATTTTTGGTGTGGGTGGAGCACAAACATTAGCGGGAGAATATGGTTTGGCGTTGCTGGCTCAGATCCCTTTGCATATTCATATGCGTGAAGATATTGACGCTGGCACTCCAACCGTCATGGCTCGTCCAGAGAGTGAACACAGCCAGATCTTCTATGCTCTCGCTGAACGAATTTGTGCCAGCTTATATTGGCAAGGTAAAGCAAAACCCGAGATGATTGACTTAGCCTTGGTCGATTAAGTCGCTTATGTTAGCGGTGTTTGAATGCACCGCTTCATTTTATCCCTCACAAAATTTTCAGCTATCACTAGGTAATCGTTTGCGTTGTTGTCATTTTATTCAAGCCAAGAAATTACTGATATTTTACCCCTTTACGAACTGGTATCTATAGAATGAACTCCCTATAATCAGGCGGTTTATCTTCATTCCTCACATACACGTATCGGGTACACTGAACCATGTCTGATAATAATCAATGCGTCATCGTCGGTATTGCTGGCGCTTCTGCTTCTGGGAAAAGCCTCATAGCGAGTACCATTTATAATGAACTTCGCGCTAAAGTAGGCGACCATCAAATCGGTGTGATCACGGAAGATTGCTATTACAAAGACCAAAGCCATCTGAGTATGGACGAGCGTGTCAAAACCAATTACGACCACCCGAATGCTTTAGATCACGATCTGTTATGTGAACATCTACAAGCTTTGGTACGAGGTGAAGCGGTAGAAGTTCCAGAATACAGCTACAGTGAACACACCCGCACCGCGAATACCACTCTTTTGACCCCTAAAAAAGTCATTATTCTTGAAGGCATTTTACTGCTTACCGACCCCCGTTTACGTGATTTAATGCATGCCTCTATTTTTATGGATACCCCTCTAGATATTTGCTTATTGCGTCGCGTAAAACGTGATGTAGAAGAGCGTGGACGGACGATGGAATCGGTATTAAAGCAATATCAAAAAACGGTTCGCCCTATGTTTATGCAGTTTATTGAACCCTCAAAGCAGTATGCCGATATTATTGTTCCTCGCGGAGGAAAAAATCGTATTGCGATTGATGTGTTGAAAGCGCATATAGCGAAGTTGCTAAAATCATAAATTTAACCGATAGTTGACTTTATATTTTGCAGTATCAGTGGCACTTTAAGTGCCACTTTCTTTATCTCGTCAAGCAAGGAAAAGCAGATGAAAAAACTGTCCCTCTTCATTGCTGCGTTGTTGGTTATTGTGGTTGGCGCAATCGCAGCGTTAGTTATTTTTGTTAATCCTAATCAATTTAAACCTTTGATTGTGGAACAAACCAAGAAACAAACGGGTCTTGAGCTAGTCATAGAGGGGGATATCCGTTGGACATTCTTCCCATCGATAGGCTTAGAACTTGGCAAAACGGAGTTAAGAAACCCCGTTGGCTTCAGTCAAACCAATTTGTTTAAAGTCGATCGGGTTGGTATAGAGATCTCGGTCATGCCCTTGCTGGATAGCCAACTGCATATTGGTAATGTTCAGTTAGAAGGTGCTGAAGTTTATCTGGAAACTTTGGAAGATGGCCGTTCAAATATTGACAGCTTAACTCAGGCATCCAATACCGAGGAGATGAAACCAGCATCGGCCAAAGAAATGCAAGTAGAGACAGAGGAGGTAAGCTCAGCGTCTACGACGACAGATAAGGCTTGGGATATTAATTTGGCGGGTGTCACTATCAAAAATGCTCGGTTAGACATTCAAGATAACCAAGCGGCAACTCACCTTAAGCTATACGATGTTCAGTTAACGGTATCTGAATTTGCAGCGAACAAATGGACAAAAGTCGATTTTTCTGCACAAGGTAGCAATAACCAGCAGCAATTTGGCGCCGCAGGTGCAGCAGAAATTAAGTTATCAGAGAATTTTAAGCAATACGCTTTACGAAATATTGCCTTGAGTGCGCATTTTAACGATAGCGCTACTCAGATCGACGCTCTAACGGTTGAACTGGCTACCTTTGAATTTGATAAAGCCAACTCGATGGCTTTCACCATGAAAGGGAAAGCCGCTGATTTACAATTGGATGTGGCAGGGAAAACGGCACTCACAGTGGATTCCACCGTCTCCACTGTATCTGTTGATAAACTCGATCTGATCGCCAATTTGCAAGGTGAAGCTTTACCTCAATCACCGATGAAGGTTGCAATGAATGCTTCTTTCTCTTTCGATATAGCGAAAAGCTCGCTCAATCTGATACTGGATAAACTGGCCGCTAACACACTGGAATTGGCGGGTAAGGCGAGTGTGAAATTGACCGATATTCCACAAGTTCGCTTTACGTTACACAGTCAACATATCGACCTTGATGAGTTTTTGGGGATAGGCCAATCACAAACGGAACCTGCTGAAAATGTTCAACCTACTCAGAATGCGCAAAAAACAGCATCAGTACCGACACAAGAAGTTGAGCCTGATTTATCGGCTTTGAAAGGATTGGATATTGCTGGGCAAGTAACGATTGACCAATTAAAAGCCGCCAATGCCAAACTGCATAAGGTACAGACTCGTTTCTCTGTTAATCGCGGTGTCATTGATCTCAGTTCACTGACGGCTGAACTTTATCAAGGCAAAGTTCAGGCCAGTGCTCAGATTGATGCTCGAAAAACACCGGCCACTTATCACGTAAAAAAAACGATAACCGGGGTAAAAGTGCAGCCCTTATTGGTTGATGTACTGAACAATAAAATGCTAGAAGGGACGGGTAATATTGAGGCTGATATTCAAGGAAAGAGCTTAACGCCGACGGGTATTCAGCAAAACCTTGTTGGTACTGTAGCCATTAAGTTTTCTGATGGCGCTGTTAACGGAATTAATATTGCTCAGTTGATTCGTACTAGCTACGCCAAAATTAAAGGGCAACGCGCAGAGGAATCGGATTCGGTGAAGAAGACGGATTTCAGTGCTATGAGTGCGACGCTGAAACTGAATAAAGGGGAAGTTTCCACCTCAAATCTAACCATGCAATCACCACTCCTACGTGTTCATGGTGAAGGGAAGGCAAATTACATACAGGAAAGCGTTGATTTTCTTGTACGAACCTCGATTGTTGGAACACTAAAAGGCCAAGGCGGGAAAGATATTGATGAGTTACGCGATGTGACGGTGCCTATTCATATTTCCGGTCAATGGGCCGATCCTAAATTCCGCTTGGTGTTTGATGATGTATTGAAACAAAAAGCACAAAAAGAGATTGACCGAGGAATAGAAAAACTGGGCGATAAAATTAAAAATGAAGAGACAAAACAAGCAGTAGATGGGTTGCTCAAAGGGTTACTGAAACGGTAATCGAGACGTTGCTCGGAGTCAAAGCTTTCGTCCGAGATCGAGTCATACTTTGTTACTCATCGATTCCCGATGATGTGTGGTTGCGCATTATCGGGAATTATCATCGGCTTATCTGCTTACCAGTCAACGCCTTGCCGAGCTTTGACTCCGGCATCAAAGGCGTGTTTGATATTTTTGACTTCCGATACGGTATCGGCCATTTCAATGAGGGTTCGATGGGCCCCACGGCCCGTGATTATAACGGACTGCATTGCGGGGCGTTCTGCTAAGGCAGAGACGACTTCCTCTAACTCAATATAGCCGTAATTAACCATGTAAGTCAGCTCATCAAATAATACCACTTCCAGTGAAGGATCGTTCAGCATTCGTCGACATTCATGCCAGACTAGTTGTGCGGCTTGAGTGTCTGCTTGTCTATTTTGTGTATCCCAAGTGAAACCTGTGGCCATGACTTGAAATTCTACTCCGAGTTTTTCTAAGAGATTTCGCTCACCATTCTCCCATGTACCTTTGATAAATTGTGCAACGGCGCATTTTTGTCCGTGCCCAACGGCTCGGGCAATGGTTCCAAAACCTGAGGTGGATTTGCCTTTGCCATTACCGGTAATAATCAACAATAGTCCTTTTTCTTCTTGTGCTTGTGCAATACGAGCATCAACCTGTTCTTTCACTTTTTGCTGACGTGCTTGGTGCCGCTGCTGTTTAATGTCGTCATTGGACATGCTTAATCCCTTTCTTTGCTACGAATGGATTTATAGTAGCCTAACTTAATGTTATGAAACACCAAGTAAACCTAAGGGTTTTCATCCGGGTTAGAAAGTGTTGGGGGAGGGAAATTGAGAGAAGTGTTAATTTCATCAAAATAACGATTGCGTCGCATGATACCACTGTAGCGCTAAAATATTGGCAGTGAACGTAATAACCGACTACGGTTAAATAAACCACTGATTGATACACCTTTGCTTGCACCTAAAGACTGAGGTTTTCCCCTCAGTCTTTTTCTTTGCTTTTGATACAGGCGGATGAACTTAGCTAGAAACGGTAACTGGCTTGAACCCCCACCAGCCAGACATTACCACTGACTTTACCCGTGTATGTGCCTGCAAGTTTTTGTGAGTCATAATCTGTGTCTTCCCTAGGCTCATAGAGAGAGGCTTTTTTCGCAAAGATATAAGTAAAGCCTGCATCAAGCGTGAGCTGTTTTGTTGCCTGATAACCGGCACCGATACTTAACCAAGTCCGATCCGTTTCTGGAATGGTTGCGGTACGAAAACGGGTACTGACCGCCGATAAATCATAAGCAACCCCAGCACGTAGTGTGAGGTCTTGATCCCACGCATAGCTTGTGCCCAGTGCAAAACGATAGCTGTCTTTCCAGTTTTCCGACTTGATTAAATCACTGGAACCATCATTAAACTCAGCTGTTAATTGATCAAAGCTGCTCCAATCTGTCCAGTTAATGCTGCTGTGAATCGCCCACTGTTCGGTAAGCTGATGAAAGCTCGCTAGCTCTGCGGTGGCTGGGAGTGTAACAGATAATTGCCCTGGCTTATGTTGAGTGGGTTGTACAGGATTAACAGCAAATCCTTCCGCATGGCCTTCAAAATCCATCACCACTTCCGATTTATAGCTAAAGGCGATTCGGTGTTGTGGATGAAGCTGCCAAGCGGCTCCGATTTGCCAGCCCCAACTGGTGTCATCGCCTTCCATATATTTTAAGGTTGTACCTTGGGGAAGAGAGATAGGGCTGTCATTGGAATCTATGCCAACAATATTATTTTTAGGCACACTAGCACCAAAATGCCCTTCGCCCATAACATATCGCACTCCACCACCAACACTGACGGTTTCAGTTAATTGATAACCTAAGTTTAGGTTGGCTTCCATGGTTTTGATCATCGCTTCGTCACCAAAATGACTGGCTGCAAAGCCTGATAAATCGGTTTCCATGCCATAGTTGGTCCCTAGTGCTAAGCCTAAGAACACGCGCTCGTTCAACTGATGAGAGAAATAAAAATTTGGGACAACCGCATCATTGGCATAGTCTGAAGCATTGCCGTGAGAGAGGGCGTTGTTAAAATGAACGGTACCCTTTACATCCACATTAGGGTTGACATAAATCGCACCAGCAGAGACTTGTGTGCCTGAAAGATAAGTCAGCATGGCTGGATTACGCCACTGAGCGCCAGCATTATCAGCCATTGCGGCCTCTCCGGCGTACGCTCGGCCAAGCCCGGTTGCTGAATATTCTGCCAATTGAAAACCCGCTGCAAATGAGGTCGAGGAGATCATCATAAAGCTACAAGCCATAGCGGTGGAGAGAAAGGTTCGATTTGTTTTCATTGTCATGTTCGCTGAAATTATCTAATAGGTGGCCGAAAAGTCTAAAGGTTGGATAAGGGTGAGGATAATGAAAAACAGCAAAAAGCCTTTTTTCAGATTTTTATTTTAATAAATTTAATTATTTTAGTTTTTTAATCTGTGTTGATTAAGGCGATTATCAGGTTTCAGCGTACATATGTAGTGTGTAAGCGGGGTAAATCAGTACAAGTGTTCGCTTAAAGTAATGAGGGTAACGGGAAAAAATAACAAAAGGGCTGAAAGTTCAGCCCTTTATCATGGAGTAGATAAGAGTAATTAATTAGAAAGTGCGGCTATATTGTAAGCCCAGCATTAGAGCATCGGCTTTAGTTGTTGCACTTAAGGTACTACCAGCATCCTTCTCGGTAACATCAACATTTTTACCCATTAAGTAGGTTATACCAAAATCGACATTAGACTTTTCGCTTAACTGATATGTGAAACCTGTTGAGAGCCATTGGCGATCTGAATCTGGGACTGAGATTGATGTCTTATTATCTTGTGCGCTGGTGTCATACATATAACCCGCTCGCAGAGTCCAATCACGGTTTAGGTAGTAGGTTCCACCAATCGAGTAATGCCAGCCATCTTGCCATTTATACTCTTTCACAAAGCGACCATTGTCAGCACCAACGGCAGAACGTGAAGCATCTAGGTTTTCAAAGTCGATCTTGTCAAAAGAACTCCAACCAATCCATTGCACACTATAATGCACGGCAAATTGTGTGTCTTGAATCTTATGGAAGCCTGAGAACTCTGCAATATCAGGCAGAGGGAGTATTATTTTCTGTCCATCATCATCTTTAGCATCAAATTCTGGACTGTAGCGATAAGCAAAACCAAAACGGTTGTTTTCATCTAACTCATAGACCGTACCTAGGTTAAACCCAACAGCCCAACCATCGGCTTTATCGACATTTATTAATGATGTACCTCTAGGAGGGAGTGGTGATAGTTGAGGAGGAAATGCTTCACCAGCTTTGCGTTTCATGGTTCCCTGTCCATAAATTATATCAAGACCAGCACCAAAGCTGAGCTGTTTATTAAGACGA
The DNA here is from genome assembly GCF_022113815.1 of Vibrio cincinnatiensis. GTDB lineage: Bacteria > Pseudomonadota > Gammaproteobacteria > Enterobacterales > Vibrionaceae > Vibrio > Vibrio cincinnatiensis_A. The sequence goes on along the minus strand of NZ_SGOM01000006.1, from coordinate 207,156 downwards.
TAAGAGCCAGCAATACCAAAGTTAAAGCTTTTCACATCCGTTAAGCCGCCATACTCAGCCGCAGGGTAATTATCTGAAAATTCGGTTTTGGTTCCGAAATTAGAGTAGGCATTCACGCCCCAAGCAAATTGCTCATTCACCGGTACAATCAGGTGAATATTAGGTGCGACAGAAGTACCACCAATATCGTCAGTATTTTGTACCGCTACAGAACCACCGTCCCAAAGATTATTATACTGCACATTTTTTACATCGATCATAGTGGTGATGGTCTCAAACCCTAGCGACAAAGCGGTTTTATCAAAGAGAGCCATCGCAGCAGGGTTACGAGACATGACCGCGGCATTGTCAGCGATCACGGCATCACCAGCAAAAGCACGGCCAAGGCCAGTGGCAGATTGTGCGTTGAGCTGGAAGCCCGCGGCAATAGCTTGCTGGGTAGCAAGAGAGATGGTCACTGCTAAGAGTGACTGTTTAAACAGACGCGTCTTGTTCATTAGACTTTTTCCTTTGTTATATCGCCTCTGATGGGCGTTGTGTTGAGCATTTACTCATTTGGTGGCTGATACTAGACGCTAGTATAGAAGATAGAAATCCGACCATTGGATAATGGGATGGTAAAGTTTTAAAAATGCTAGTAAATTGGCATTAAATTGTAACAAAAAGGTTAATTATAGAGTTGGAACTCTATTATATGGAGAGACGAAGGGGAAATGAGACAAGTGTATATTGTCAGCGTGTAGGTTTGATATTTGGCTAGGGTAAGCACTTTCTGTCAGAAAGAAGGAGGGCTAGAAAGGGTCCAGAGATTGTTTTGAATCAATTTTTGGTCCTGCAAGGGAGATAAAACGGGCATAAAATTGATCTAATTCAAAATATCCTGCCCGTAAGCCGTTATAGTAACCCTTGTCATCTCGTTGGTCCTTGTGGCTGACATGTTGAGCAAGATGACACTTCCTTTTGAAGGCTGACTTTACTTTCTCCTAATCAGGAAACTGATTATTTCAATTGGCGTAAGTTAATTGCTTTATATACATTCCGACCACACAGTTCTGTGTGGTTTTTTTTTGCCTGCTTTCGCTGCCGAAATCACGTTTATTTAAACACTTGTTTGATTGGTGTAACAATTTGATTACAATGCTTGTCAGGTCAGACCTCTTATTCTAAGGAGAAATAATGGGCAAGCAGGAAGTGAAAACACGTTCTGGTGAACGTGTCGCCATTGTCGCAGGATTACGAACGCCATTTGCACGCCAAAGTACAGCATTCTCTCAAGTCCCCGCTGTAGATTTAGGCAAAATGGTGGTGAATGAACTGCTCACTCGAACTGATATCGATCCCCGCTTAATAGAACAAGTGGTTTTTGGGCAAGTCGTACAAATGCCTGAAGCTCCGAATATTGCTCGGGAAATAGTATTGGGTACTGGAATGAATATTCACACCGATGCTTACAGCGTGACTCGGGCGTGTGCAACCAGTTTTCAATCGGCTGTTAACGTGGCGGAAAGCATTATGGCAGGGACGATCGATATTGGCCTTGCTGGTGGGGCGGATTCTTCATCGGTTTTGCCCATTGGCGTTTCCAAAAAGCTGGCCGCAAGCTTATTGGCGTTGAGTAAAGCGAAAAGCTTAAGTCAAAAGTTCTCGATATTAACTTCGCTCTCTATCAAAGATCTTATGCCCGTTCCCCCTGCGGTTGCTGAATATTCAACGGGGCTATCAATGGGGCAAACCGCCGAACAGATGGCAAAATCTCATGGAATCTTGCGTGCAGATCAAGATGCGCTTGCCCACCGTTCCCATACCCTTGCAGCAAAAGCATGGCATGAAGGGAAAATCAGCGGTGAAGTGATGACCGCATTTCCAGAACCATACAATACATGGCTCGATAAAGATAATAACGTTCGTTTTGATTCCACGGTTGAAGGATATGCCAAGCTACGCCCTGCTTTTGATCGCCAATATGGCACAGTCACTGCAGCAAACAGTACTCCATTAACCGATGGTGCAGCTGCCATTATTTTAATGCGTGAAGGTCGAGCAAAAGAGCTCGGTCTGGAGGTTATGGGTTACATCCGCTCTTATGCTTTTTCTGCGATAGGCGTAGAGAAAGATATGCTGATGGGGCCATCATTTGCAACACCTCTAGCGTTAGAACGTGCTGGTATTGAGCTAAAAGATTTAACCTTGATTGATATGCATGAAGCGTTTGCGGCACAAACATTAGCGAATTTAAAAATGTTTGCGAGTGATCAATTTGCTCAGCAGCATTTAGGCCGGGCCAAAGCGATTGGGGAAGTTGATATGGATAAGTTTAATGTACTCGGTGGCTCAATTGCTTATGGGCACCCTTTTGCTGCGACAGGAGCTAGGATGATTACCCAAACACTGCGTGAATTACAACGTCGTGGGGGAGGGTTAGCATTGAATACCGCTTGTGCTGCAGGTGGGCTAGGCGCAGCCATGATTTTGGAGGTCGAGTAATGAGCGAAGCAAAAGCATTTCATTTAAATATTGATGATCAACAGGTTGCCTGGCTGGCGATTGATGTGCCTGGAGAAAAAATGAATACCTTGCAAGCGGCTTTTGCTCAAGAAATGCAGGTGGTATTTAAGCAGTTAGATGAACAGAAAAAACAGGTAAAAGGCCTGATCATTCATTCGTTAAAGCCAGATAATTTTATTGCAGGGGCCGATGTTCGCATGCTAGATGCTTGTCGTTCTGCTTCGGAAGCACAAGCATTGGCAACTCAAGGTCAACAGATGTTTCAGCAGTTGGAAGCTTTTCCTTTCCCTGTGGTGGCAGCGATTCACGGCTCTTGCCTCGGTGGAGGGCTTGAATTAGCGCTAGCTTGTGATTATCGAGTGTGTAGTGATGATGATAAAACACGGTTAGGCCTACCAGAAGTGATGCTTGGGTTGCTTCCTGGTTCAGGGGGAACTCAGCGTTTGCCTCGTTTGATTGGCCTGTTGCCCGCATTAGATTTAATTTTAACGGGTAAACAGTTAAGGGCTAAAAAAGCGAAAACATTGGGTGTGGTGGATGCGTGTGTACCTGAAAGTGTTTTGCTGGATATAGCCCAACGTTTTATCCGTGATAAAGGTAAAAAGCGTGGCAAAGTGCCGCGGTCAGTGAAAGAAAAGTTGATGGCAAATACTGGGTTAGGTCGTAAGGTGATTTTTGATCAGGCTCGTAAAAAAACGGATCAAAAAACCCGAGGAAATTACCCAGCTGCCAAGGCGATTTTAGAGGTAATAGAAACGGGATTAGAGAAAGGTTTTAAAGTGGGGTTAGCAATAGAGGCCACACGTTTTGGTGAGTTGGTGATGACGCCAGAATCGAAAGCGCTACGGTCAATCTTTTTCGCTACCACGGAGATGAAAAAAGAGCATGGTAGTGATGCGAAACCTCGTGATATCCAGCGTGTGAGTGTGTTGGGTGGCGGTTTGATGGGAGCAGGTATCAGCCATGTTAGTGTTGCTAAAGCCAAATTACCGGTCAGAATCAAAGACGTTACGAATGATGGTGTACTCAATGCTCTTCGCTATAACTACACATTGTTTGATAAGCAGCGTAAACGAAAAATTATCAGTAAAGCTCAATTACAGAATCAAATGATGAAGCTGTCAGGCGGGACGGATTTTACGGGTTTTCAACACCTAGATATTGTGATCGAAGCGGTGTTTGAAGATCTGCCTCTCAAGCAGCAAATGGTGGCGGAGGTGGAGCAACATGCTCAACGTGAGACCATTTTCGCAACCAATACCTCTTCGTTACCCATCACAAAAATTGCGGCCAAAGCGACACGGCCTGAGAATATCGTCGGGCTGCATTATTTCAGCCCTGCTGAAAAAATGCCTTTGGTAGAAGTGATTCCTCATCCAACAACTTCAGCCGATACCATTGCGACGGTCGTTGCTTTAGCGAAGAAACAAGGAAAAACGCCAATCGTGGTTAAAGATTGTGCGGGGTTTTACGTAAACCGGATTCTTGCTCCGTACATGAATGAAGCTGCAAAAGTATTGTTAGCAGGGGAGCCGGTTGAGAAGATTGATACCGCACTACTCAACTTTGGTTTTCCAGTTGGCCCGATTACCTTATTAGATGAAGTTGGTATCGATGTTGGCTCGAAAATCATGCCAGTATTGGTTAATGAGCTTGGGCCGCGTTTTCAGGGGCCAGAGGTTTTTGAAACGTTACTGAACGATAATCGAAAAGGGCGAAAAACGGGGAAAGGTTTTTACTCTTATAAAGGGAATAAAAAGAAGCAAGTCGATAAGTCGGTCTACAAGCTTTTGAATCTCACACCTGAATCAAAATGGAGTGATAAAGACATCGCGCTTCGTTGTGTGCTGCCTCTGTTAAATGAAGCAGTTCGATGCCTTGATGATGGTATTATTCATTCAGCCAGAGATGGTGATATTGGTGCTATTTTCGGCATAGGTTTCCCGCCATTCCTCGGTGGCCCTTTCCGTTATATGGATCATATCGGATTAAAAAAACTGGTGGAAATGATGAATCAACATGCGCAAAAATATGGTGATCACTTTGCCCCTTGTGATGGTTTAGTCACTCGGGCTGGGCTAGACGAAACGTTTTATTAACGTCTGCTTTCGTTGTAAAAAAGAAAAAGAGAGCCGATCATAAACGCTCGCTCTCTTTTTCTTTCGATTGTTACAAAAGCTGTTTAGTGAATGTGGTAAGCGATCACGAAATCGATAAATAATCGTACTTTCTCTGGTAAATGATCTTTGTGGTTATACAGCATATAAATATCACGGGGGTTTGCACTCCAATCTGGTAGAACGCGCACTAAGCTACCATCGGCAAGAAATTCTTTCAGCATAACATCAGGCATTAACGTTATCCCCAAGCCATCAGAGCAAGCACTGCGAATGACGTTCAGTGCATTAGACTGAAAGCGTCCGGGATCGTTATTAATGACGTGCTCACCTTGGCTGTTAACCAATTGCCATTTGAGTAAGGGTTCACCTTTTAATAAAGAGTGATGGGAGAGATCTTCGGCATGGACGGGTTCTGCTTGTTTCGTGAGGTAGTGAGGGCTAGCGACTAAAATATCTTTGACTTCACCAATTTTTCTGGCAATTAAGCTAGAGTCACGCTGAGGGCCAACTCGAAAAATCACATCCCATTCCGTTGGATCTAGTTGGTCTGCATGGTTACTTGTGGTGAGCTCAAGGTTGATTTCTGGATATTGATGCATGAATTCATTAAACATGGGCATCATCATCCGTTTGGTTAAGTTAGAAGGAGAGGAGAGCCGAATCGTACCTGATGCACCACGACACTCATCGGTGATTTCCTCAGTCATTGCGGCGAGGCGTTCAAGTAACGGAGAGCAATCTCGAAAAAAACGTTCCCCTGCTTCTGTCAAAGATAACTTACGAGCGTGACGGTTTAATAACCGAAGATTTAAAGAGTCTTCTAACGCCTGAATACGTCGAGTGATGGTGGCTACAGGAATCATCGTTTTACGAGATGTGGCGGTGTAGCTACCATGTTCGACAACCAGTCGAAAGAGATTGAGATCATCTAATTTCATTATTCCTGCCACATTATCTTGAGAATCTAAGTAATTTATACGGATATCCTCATCTAAAGGTTGCGTCACATCAACTTGTTGGACGATTCGTGATATTCCATACATATAGTATGCAACGATGATGAAAAGAGGAATATTTGTATAAATCTTATTTCATGACTATTTTGTAAGTAAGGTAAAAGACCTTCTTATATTGCTGACTTGTTATCAATATACAGAATTAAGTACGGCAATATTGGGGAAATGACCATTCACAATCATCAAAAAAATAACATTACGGGTTACAGACTGTCGGAAGTGAGATCGAACAGGGTAAGTAACCACATAGTAGGGTCGGTGCTATGTATAAAAACTATATTAGAGAGAACCAGCGATCAGAAAAACCACCGGAACAGGATACGTTGATTATGCTGGTGGATGATGATCCTATTTTTAGACGGGTTACCAGCGGTTATCTTTCTGCTCAGGGATATAAAGTTGTTGAAGCGGAAGATGGCCTTGATGGGCTGAGAAAATTACGTAGCAATGAACCCGATCTGGTTTTGTGTGATTTATCGATGCCGGTTTTAAACGGTATTGAATTTGTTGAAGAAGTCAGCCTTGAATACCCGTCATTACCGTTGATCGTCGTTTCTGCAACGGATGAAATGGCAGAAATAGCCAAAGCACTTCGCTATGGAATCAAAGATTTTTTACCAAAACCGATTGGTAATCACGAATATTTACGTTGTGCGATCAAAAGCACTCTAGAAGATGCAACCCACCATTTGTGTGACCAACGAGATTTTGCTAGCCAATGGTTTCGAGTGGATGGCGGTGGTGAAATACCAGAAGAACAAGAGCTCCATTGGCATTTAGAATACTTGAGAGAAAACCCAAATACGGCCAAGGAGCTTTTACAAGCATTGTTACCAGAAAACGACACAGCCCAAGGAATTTGGAAATGCAGCTATCGATTGTTACAGTCAACCGATGTGATGCCATTGGTCTTTGATTATGCATGGCTGATGGATGGGCAGTTTATTTTTTATATCATTGACTCATCGAGTGATGAAGAGTTAGGCGTCGCCAGTACCTTATTGATTCGTGCATTATTTAATGATTATTTACGCAATTTGCGCAGCCTCAGTGCCGATTTGAAAGATTTAGCTGGTATTTTTGAACGAGGGATTGAATGCTCTGAAGGGAGCACTTCCATCTCGGCTTTATTTGGCTTAGCCGACTTAACGGACGGTTCAGTGTCACTGCTCCCCGCTGGTTTAGCTTGTCAGTGGTCAAATGGTTACATTATGCACTCTATTCCTTCGGGCACTAAACTTGGGGAAAACTGTTTGAAAAATTTTATCACCAAGGACCTCTCCATTCATAGAGGTTGTCAAATTTCAGTGAATTGCCTCGGGTCGAGTAGTTTTACTTTGGATATTTATCAAAGTATCCAAAGTTAGCGATGGTGATGTGAAAATTTCCCCCAATTTCCGCGGGAATGGTTAACCCTATAGTTTGTCTGTGTTTGTCTTTCTTGATTTCCGGTATAGTGCTGACGAGTAATTTGCCTAACAAATAGGTTACCTAATCGCAACAAAATCTTGTGATAGAGATAAAGAAAGAGACGGATATCGATGGCAGACAAAGTATTTAAAGAACCCTATAATGTATTTTATTTTTTAGGTTTTATCGCCGCTCTCCTGATCCCAACCTTACCTGCGTTATTAACGTGGATTCGTGTTGCTAACGGATATTCAGGATTTTAGGTATAAGTGAGGTCCATCATCAATATTCGACATTGGATTCTTAATATTGTTGGTGGGCTAAGCCTTTGCCTTGGTATTTTGGGTATTGTTTTACCACTTCTTCCAACTACCCCCTTTATCCTTTTAGCCAGTGCTTGTTTTCTTCGTGGGAGCCCTAAGTTTTATCACTGGTTACATCATCATCCCCTGTTTGGTCCAATATTAGCGAACTGGCAGCAACATAGGGCGGTTTCTAAGCAAGTAAAACGACGTGGTAGTGTATTTATTCTTGCCAGCTTTACCTTTTCTATTGTCATTGTGCCCCATTTGTGGTTAAAAATTCTGCTATTTATTGCGCTTGTAGTCCTGATTGCTTGGTTTGTGCGTTTACCCACGTATGAGTTAGTTGCTAATCAATCAGAAAATCACTAGCATTATGGGGAAGTATGCCCACTCTTCGAGTGGGCCTTTGTTTTTTAGTATGCATATCCGTGAATGTGCATAGAACTCTAATTCTTACCAGTAGCCTAAGCTGTGGTGAGCCAATCGAAGTTAATTTAGTTATGACAACCGAAACTCTCTCTTTTATTAAATCAAGCATCAAGAGTATCCAAGACTACCCAAAGCCAGGCATTTTATTTCGTGATGTCACCAGCTTATTGGAAGATGCCAAAGCCTATCAAGCCACCATTCAGCTACTGGTTGAAAAGTATCAGCCGATGGGATTTGATAAAGTCGTCGGAACAGAAGCCCGTGGCTTTTTATTTGGTGCGCCACTGGCATTAGAGCTAGGAGTGGGATTTGTTCCTGTTCGTAAGCCAGGGAAGTTACCGAGAGAGACGCTCGCTCAGTCTTATGAATTAGAATATGGTACTGATACTTTGGAAATTCATGTTGATGCCATTCAACCGGGTGACAAAGTATTGGTCGTGGATGATCTACTTGCGACTGGCGGAACTATTGAAGCCACGACTAAGCTCATTCGCCAGCTTGGTGGTGATGTTGAACATGCTGCTTTTGTGATTAATTTACCCGAAATTGGTGGTGATAAGCGTCTTGAACGTTTAGGTTTACATGTTTTCAGTATTTGTGAATTTGAAGGCCACTAAATAGCCAAAACGGAAGGTTTCATGAGTTATCTAGCCTTAGCGCGAAAATGGCGTCCCACTAAATTTAAAGAAGTTGTCGGCCAAGCGCATGTATTAACTGCTCTAGAAAATGCTTTAACGCAAAATCGACTTCATCACGCTTACTTATTTAGTGGTACGCGAGGGGTCGGTAAAACAACCATTGGGCGTTTGTTTGCTAAAGGGTTGAACTGCGAAACCGGGATCACCTCGGCACCGTGTGGGCAATGTACAACGTGTAAAGAAATTGACCAAGGTCGATTTGTTGATTTATTGGAAATTGACGCTGCTTCCCGAACGAAAGTAGAAGATACCCGTGACTTACTAGATAATGTTCAATACAAACCTGCCCGAGGCCGTTTTAAGGTTTATCTGATTGATGAAGTTCATATGCTGTCTCGTCATAGCTTCAATGCGTTACTCAAAACGCTAGAAGAGCCACCTGAATATGTGAAATTTTTGCTGGCAACGACGGATCCACAGAAGTTGCCAGTCACGATTTTATCCCGTTGTTTACAGTTTCATTTAAAACCGATCACGGTTGAAAATATTCAACAGCAACTTGAGCATATTCTTCAAGCTGAACAGGTTGAGCGAGAGTCTAAAGCTCTGTCACTTATTGCTCATGCAGCTGATGGTAGTATGCGTGATGCATTAAGCTTGACAGATCAAGCCATTGCACTCGGCAATGGCCATGTACATTATGATACGGTGGCCCATATGCTGGGCACACTAGATACTGACCAAGCATTAACCTTATTGCAGGCAATCAGCAGTAAACAACCACAGACGGCCATGAGCTGTATCGAGTCGCTTGCTCATAATGGGGTCGATTGGGACGGGTTGTTGCAACAATGTGCTGCGCAATTACATCGTATTGCTATGTGTCAAGCTTTGCCATCTAGCGTTGATAAGTCACTGCCTGATGCAGAAAAAATCAGTGGGTTGGCACATTCATTGGCCCCTCAGGATGTACAACTCTATTATCAAATTGCGTTAAAAGGGCGAGAAGATCTTCCATTGGCTCCGACTGCGCGAATTGGTATTGAGATGACTGTATTACGAATGATGGCTTTTCGACCTTCACACGTTTCTGGTGTTAATTCACTGGTCTCTCAAAGTTCGATGGATACCCAGGCCTCATCATCAGTACCGAACGTGACGCCTTCGGTTTCTTCAGTGCCTCAAATCGTATCCGAACCTAACGTTCCGTCAACTCAAGCATCACCGTCAGTTGAAGATAATGTGACACAAGAATCGGAGCCAGTCGCTGCGAGCACGATATCGAATTCCACCTCCCCGGTTGTTGGGTTGCGGCATCAACTGCGTTCTCAGCGTAAGGGACTTACTCCGAAAGGGAGTGCGCCAAAAAAGCCTAGTGCGACATCAGCAAAACCACAGTCGGTATTAGAGCGAGTGGCCCAACGTAGCCAATCGACAGCGATGCCGATGTCGCCGAGTATTCAAGCTCCAGAACCAGCACAACCCGATGAACAAATGTATCAATGGCGCCCCTCCGGTGATATAGAGCCAGCTCCCTTGCTGAGCAATGACCTAACGCCAACTCAGATCAAGCAAGCGTTAGAGCATGAGAAAACGCCTGAAATGGTTGGAAAATTGATTACAGAGTCTGTACAACTCAATGAATGGGCTGCATTGATACAGCGGCTAGAAACCGCAAAATTAGTTGAGCAATTGGCTTTAAATTCAACATACAAAAAACAAGGTTCTTCCATAGCATTAACCTTACGACCTTCTCATGCTCATCTCAATACAGATAAAGCACAAAGTGAGCTGCTACAAGCCATTAATGATCAACTGGGAGAAGAGTGTCATTTAACTGTGACAATCGGAGAAGAGGGGGAAACCCCACTAGAGTTAAGAGAGCGTCTGTACCAACAAAAACTTTCTTTTGCGATAGAGAGCCTAACACAAGACCCGAACGTGCAATTTATTGAGCGTCGTTTTAATGCAGAGTTTGATAAACAAAGCGTTCGACCTATTTAACGAGTGGGGTTGAGATTGATTGATTTTACCCCCATTTATTTAAAACGATTGAAGAAAAACCAGAGAGATAATTATGTTTGGTAAAGGCGGTATGGGCAACTTAATGAAGCAAGCCCAACAAATGCAAGAACGTATGCAAAAGCTACAAGAAGAAGTCGCGAATATGGAGATCACCGGTGAATCTGGTGCTGGCTTGGTTAAAATTACCGTAACGGGTAGCCATAGTGTACGTCGTGTCGAAATTGATGAAAGCTTGATGGAAGACGATAAAGAGATGCTGGAAGATCTGATCGCAGCCGCTTTTAATGATGCATCTCGTCGAATTGAAGAGACTCAGAAAGAAAAAATGTCAGCCATTACCGGTGGAATGCAGCTTCCTCCAGGTATGAAAATGCCATTTTAAACTTGAGTATTCATAATGCGTAGCAGTCATATGCTGGAGCATTTGATGGAGGCCTTACGTTGCCTGCCTGGGGTTGGCCCCAAGTCAGCGCAGCGTATGGCCTTTCATTTGTTACAGCGAGATAGAAAAGGTGGTTTACAGCTTGCCGATGCCCTTAGCCAAGCAATGGTTGAAATTGGCCACTGTAGCGAGTGTCGTACCTTTACCGAGGAAGAAGTCTGTCATATTTGCCGTAATGCGAAACGACAAGAAAATGGCCAACTTTGTGTGGTGGAAAGTCCTGCCGATATTGCTGCTTTAGAAGCGACGGGACAATATTCTGGTCGCTATTTTGTGCTCATGGGGCACCTTTCCCCACTCGATGGAATAGGCCCTAGTGATATTGGTTTAGATGTGTTGGATTTTCGTTTGCAGAAGGGGGGGATCAGCGAGGTGATTCTGGCAACAAACCCGACGGTAGAAGGAGAAGCAACGGCACATTACATTGCTGAGTTATGTCATGAACACCAAATATCGGTCAGCCGTATTGCACATGGTGTGCCTGTGGGGGGAGAATTAGAGTTAGTGGATGGCACTACGCTCTCTCATTCACTATTGGGGCGACAAAAACTTCATTCTGGTTTTTAATTCTTTTCTCTCAAGGCCCATCATAATGATGGAGCCTTGAGATAGTCACATCATCAATCGCATTATGCCGACTGGCGACCTAATAATTGTTTGTAGATCAACGCACCCAGAGCGGCACCAACAATCGGTGCGACCCAGAACAGCCACAGCTGTGATGTTGCCCAATCTCCGACAAAAAGTGCAACAGCCGTACTCCGTGCTGGGTTAACGGATGTATTGGTGACAGGAATCGAGATCAAGTGGATTAGCGTTAGGCATAAACCAATGGCAATAGGGGCAAAGCCTTGTGGAGCACGGGAATCTGTAGCCCCCATGATAACGATCAAAAACATCATGGTCATAACCACTTCAGAGACCAGTGCGGCTGTCATTGAGTAACCGCCCGGTGAGTGTTCACCAAAACCGTTGGCGGCAAAACCAGAGGCTGCGACATCGAACCCCATTTGGCCTGTTGCGATTACATAAAGTACTGCGCCCGCAATGACTCCACCAATCACTTGCGAAAGAATGTAAGGGATAACATCTTTTGTTGAGAATCGACCACCCACCCATAGGCCAACTGTCACCGCAGGGTTTAGATGACAGCCAGAGATATGGCCAATAGCAAAAGCCATCGTCAGAACGGTTAAACCAAAAGCCAGAGCAACACCGAGTAGGCCAATTCCAACTTCAGGAAAACCTGCGGCTAAAACCGCACTACCACAACCACCGAGTACCAGCCAAAAGGTACCAAACGCTTCAGCATAATATTTATTCATGATTCCTAACCTTATAAAATTCATGGGTATAACCCAAGCGATGAAAATCTACTGCTTTGCTAGTATTGAAAAGTCAGAGGAATGAAAAATATAGAGCTAGGTAGCATTTTTTTATTGTTGCTACGGTATTTTTTGAGTGCTTTGTTCCAAAAAAGTTAAATTTTGTAATGCTTGGTGTTGGCTTTCTCCGCAAACGCTGGTACATGGCTTAAATTGGTGGCAGACCGCTGGACGTTCTGGTTTTCCAAACAGTTGGCATAAATCTTCGTCATTCAGTTGAATACAGCGCACCCCAGCAGGTTTACCGTGTGGCATTCCCGGAATAGGAGATGAGATACTCGGTGCAATACAGCAAGCACCACAGCCCAGTCGACAATCCATTTTTTCACCTTTATAGACACCGTCATAATCAGGTCGTCGATCCTAACAGATCTCACCATAATACACAGTGAAATTCCCGCTCATCACTTGAAGTTTCCAAAAGGGAGGGGTATAACACCTGACCAAAATACGCTGATAAAAGTAAGGTGCTATGAGTATTCCATTTTGGCAAAGCAAATCGTTAGAACAGATGACAGAAGAAGAGTGGGAGTCGCTGTGTGACGGTTGTGGTAAGTGTTGCTTGCACAAGTTAATGGATGAAGATAGCGATGACGTTTATTACACAAATGTGGCTTGTAGCTGGTTAAATAGTAAAACGTGTGCTTGTAAAGATTATCCTAATCGCTTTGAATCTGGGGAAGAGTGTCTCAAACTGACCAGAGATAAGATCGATGAGTTTAACTGGCTACCAGAGACGTGTGCTTATCGATTACTGGCTGACAGTAAGCCGCTTCCTGAGTGGCATCCGCTAATTACCGGTTCTAAAGCGGCGATGCATGCTGCTGGTGAAAGTGTCCGCAATAAAGTCGTCTACGAAATTGATGTGGTCGATTGGGAGGACCACATAATAAACCATCCCAATAGGGTTTAAGTCTTTCTATCTCTCATATCACCCTATTTGGGTTTATATTGAGGGGGATGAATTATTTGGCGGCTTGAATAGCCGCCATTATTTTTCTGACAAAAGCAAAAAAGAGAGCCGAAGCTCTCTTTTTTAGGTGTATGGTCGGACTGAGAGGATTTGAACCTCCGACCCCCGACACCCCATGACGGTGCGCTACCAAGCTGCGCTACAGTCCGATGGGCGTAATGTACTTATTTTTATCGTGACCGTCAAGCTGAAAAAAGCTTAAAGTCATGATTTAATTGTCTTTTGAATAAAAACGCTGCAATTCCGTCAACCCTTGCATCAAAATAGGCAGTGTTGGGTTTTCATCGGTTAATCGCTGATAGTTTTCATCATACAGCTTGAAGTTGCCAAATTTGTCTATCACTGTGGTTTGTTGCTCTGTAATAAGGGCTAATTCGCGTGAGTCCCCCGCGAGTATCCAGCGTCGTTTATTCTCATTAAATAAATTTTTACCGCTACTGAAATCATTCGGATTAGAAGAGACGCCCAGTAAATCTTGTAATAAAGTGACTGAAAAATCTAAATGGCTGGATCGGTGCGTAAATGTAGTGGGAATTTTACCTGGCCAGTAGATAATCATTGGCACCTGTAACTGGTAACGGCTGTAATTACTGTTTGCGCCCCAGCTATTTGTTTTGGTCTCATTGAATTCGGTACCGTGGTTAGATGTAATGACAACAATGGTATTATCCAACAACTGTAAAGACTCTAGTTGAGCAAAGAGTTGAGCTAACTCGTGATCAGCCTGAGTGACAGATTCATAATAGCTGTTACGGAGCCTGTCGGTAGTCGTTGATTGCTTATCGCTTTTAGCCATGGTGTTAAATTGACTAACCGTAGTGAGTTCTATGAAGCTCAACCAAGGGGAGTTTTGTTCTTGTACCCATTGTGTCCAACGTAGAATGGTTTGCTGATCGTGGCTGGTCTCTGATTCAAAAGGAGCTTGATTTAGAGGCAGGCCTCGAAAGACCGTTTCTTGAAAAAGTGGGTCTGCAAAATTATCACTACTGAATAAACCAAATTGGTATTTCTGATTTTGTAAGGCGTCAATTAAAACGGGTAACGTACCTTGTACTTTAATACTGCTGGCGTAGCTGCTGGGTAGCCCATAGAACAAGCCAAACATGCCATACATATCATTGCTGGAACTAAAATGATTACTAAAAGTAAGCGCGTTGCTGGCAAACTGGTAAGTATTTGGCATGAGTTGCTCGGTGACAACATCTGCACGTAGATTATCGACGCTGGCAACCACAATATTTAAATGATTTGCTCTGCGACCAAATTCGATTTTTTCTAAAGGATAATTAACCAGATCGACACTATTTTGGTTTTCTTCCAACCGTTTTAAGTATTCATCTCTATCCAGTAAGCCATGTTTTTCCATAAAGGATTTAGCTGTCATCGGGTAGGACAGAGGAAAGTTAGATTTCTGGCTGGTAACGGGTGCATAAAAATAGGCATCAGACCAAACATAAATAATATGGCTAGTGATAAAACTAACGAAAAATACCGCAGCTAAAGGACGCCCAACTCGCTTATGAGAAAGCCGACGTTGTTTTCGCCATACCCATTCAGATAAACCCAATTGCAGTAAGAATATCAGAGGGAGAACGACAAATAGGTGCTGTAGATCGGTACTCACGCTACTTTCATCGCTGAACAGCAATTCCCATACGACTGGTGTTAAATGCAAATTGATGGTCTGGTAGGTTTGCGTATCAATTAAGAGAACGGTTAAACCTAACGTGGCAAAACAAACCGCAATAAACCGGAACAACATCCGTGATGGAATAAGAAAGGTGAGTGGAAACAGAATAAGAAGGTAGAGCGCAAACACTAAGAAACCGAAGTGACCAACCCAAGAAAAAGCAAGATAAAATTGCCCTAAAAGTGTGTCTGGCCATGGCGCTTGTGTGATGTAACGTGTACCGATAAGCATGGCTGCAATGATATTAAAGAAAGCAAACCAATGTCCCCAGCTCACTAAACGTGATACTCGCTCGCCGTATGTGTTTCCGCTATCTACCATGGGTTTTTCTATTTATCCGGTGTTGTAAATGAAATTAGTTCTGTAAAGAAGAGGTTAATGCCTGAGCAAACTTCTCTGCAATGACTTTACGCTGTGAGCTGGCCACATTGTGATTTAGAACATTTGTGGCGATGTTGCCTGCGATCATCAGCGTTAATTCTGGAGACGCATTATGTTTATCAAGAACGGCAGCGATTTCGGTCAGGATAGTTTCAACTTTTTCGTCACTGTATTTCGATGTAATTGGCATAAAGACTCTATAGATGATAGTAAAAGCGGCTTATGATAACCTACTATGCCTTACAACTGAAACCAGTACGATGATTATTTCACTATGAGTTTGCACCTTTCCAATGTCATTTTGCATCAACTATGTAAAAACGATAACGATGAGTTAATGGTTAACTACCGAACTCAATCTCTTGATAATGATACTTCTACCGAAAACTTAGTCGCTGAGTTACACCGTGTCTTTAATGCAAAGGCCGGGAAGGGGTTTGGTTCGTTTAAATCCGACAGTGAGGTTCAAAGCTGGTTGCACGCTCTGCGTAAAGGTGAACAAGATTTTTACACCTTTTCTCAGATGAGTGCGCAAAGGTTAAAAAATGAACTGATCAAATACCCATTTGCTGATGAAGGTATTCTTGTGTTAGCAGAGTATCAATCGCTGTCTACGCATTTCTTGTTTATTGGTTTGCTGCCATTAAATCAAAGCTTAAAAGTGACAGAAGGGTTAGATATTAGCGCGACTGATTATTTAGATATCAGCAAGATGGATATTGCCGCAAGGGTTGATCTCTCTAGCTTTGAAACAGATAAAGACTCTAACCGCTACCTCTCCTACATTAAAGGGCGGGTTGGGCGTAAAGTGTCTGATTTTTTCTTGGATTTTTTACAAGCCGATATTGGGTTGGATCCAAAACAGCAGAATCTTGTGTTAATGCAAGCAGTGGAAGATTTTTGTAGTGATGCCAAGTTGGAGAAAGAAGAGGCCATCAGTTACAAAAAACAGGTGTATGACTACTGTAATGATCAAATCAAATCGGGCGATGAAGTTCAGGTAAAAGAACTTTCTGGAGAATTACCTCCTAGCCAAGAGGGAACCAGTTTTTTTGAATTCACGCGAGAACATGGCTACGAGTTGGAAGAAAGTTTTCCGGGGGATCGTTCAACCGTAAGGAAATTGACTAAGTATGTAGGGGCTGGTGGTGGGCTTAACATTAGCTTCGATAGTTTATTAATGGGTGAACGAGTATTTTACGACCCTGAAACGGATACTTTAACGATCAAAGGCACGCCACCCAATTTACGTGAGCAGTTGACGAGAAAACATCAATAAAATCCCCATGAAATGGAAAATGAGCGATAAACGCTCCTTTTTTGATTTAGTGAAGAGGGTTAAACCGATTGACGTTGTAACTCTGTTTCTTCACCTGTATTTTCAGCACTGGCTTCAGCGGTTGGCTCACATTTGTCTACAAACCATCCCATGTATGAAGTGAAAATTGTGACAATGATACAGACAAAGCTGAGCCACATGAAAGGTGCATAAGAAAGGGTTGCAACCCCTAAGATGCTTGCCATGTAAATACCGTTATCACTCCATGGCACCATCCCTGATGTTAGCGTGCCACCAAATTCCGCATTTCGTGACAAGTTCTTACGTTGGTAACCTAAGCGGTCATAGTTTTTGGCACAAATTTTTGGGGTCAGAATCAACGAAACGTACATGGCTGAGCCAAACACGTTACCCATAAATGCAGTTCCGATCGTGCTGGTGGCCAGTGAACCACTATTTGTCACTCGGCGTTCAAACAGTTTGGCGATGGTTTCTAGTACACCAACTTTATCTAACAGTCCACCAAAGCCAAGACCAAAAATAATGACGGCAACCGAACCAAGCATAGAGGACATGCCGCCACGATTGAGGATTGAGTCAATGAAATCAACGCCAGATGAAATACTAAATGGGGCCCATGCGGTGTTGAATGCTGGGAGAAATTCGACATCTTGAATCATGATGGCCCAAATAATACCAAGCAAGGAACCAAAACTAATGACAGGGAAAGAAGGCATACGCATGGCTAGGAGGCCCAAAACTATCAATACCGGAATAAAAGAGTATGGCGTGATATAAAACTGAGTTTCCATCGCATTGATAACCGACTGAACCTGAGACATATCCACATTACCTGCGTAGTGAAAACCAAATAAAGTAAACATTAAACCGGTAATAATGTAGCTAATCAAAGCAATTGGGAGCATACCTTTAATATGTTCCATTACTTCAACATTGGACATGGATGAGGCGAGAATAACAGAGTCTGACAAGGGAGACATTTTGTCACCAAAGTAACACCCAGATAAAACAGCACCAGCCGTCACTGGCGCTGGGACGCCGAGCCCTTGTCCTATCCCCATCATTGCAATCCCCGCCGTTCCGGCGGCTCCCCAAGAGGTTCCTGTCGCTAACGCAGTCAAAGAGCAGATGATCATTGTCGCCAGCAAGAAAATAGAAGGGTGGATCGCTTTTAATCCGTAATAAATGATGGTTGGAACAATTCCTCCTGCGATCCAAGTGCCGACAAGAGCACCAACCGCAAGAAGGATTAATACCGCACCCAATCCATTGGAAATACCATTGAGCGCAGCTTTTTCTAATTCTTTGTATTGGTGACCAAGGCGAATACCAAGCACCATGATAATAAACCAGCCGATATAAAGGGCGAGTTGGATGGGTAAATCAAACTTAGCAGTAAACGAAAAAGCCAATAATAAAAACAGACCCAGTGCAACAATCACTTGTAGCAAACTGGGTAAGCGTAGGGGGGCCTGTGTCATTTTTAGAACCTCGTGTTCGATGATTGTACTAAGGAGATGGGGCATCCTTATCAGTTCGGGGGAACTTTACATGAAAAGGCACAATATATCGAATTCAATGCCAACTGTTGTGATTTATATCGCCAATGTGGTTATTAATTAGCCTTAAATGTTGGTATTTCGCAAACTCAATGAAATAAAAAGGTTTGTAGTGTGGTGTTTCCGTGTAACGAAAACGCATTAATTAAGTAAAGTTTTGATTAACAAACCCTAAAAAAAAGAAAAGATAAGCTTTTTAAGGGGTTGAACTTGAAACAGCGATAAAGCACAGTAGATAGAAAGAAAAGTCTCGAATTAACGTAAGAAAATCCTTGAGATTTTAGATCGAACCACTTATAGATGTTGGCAACGATTTTTTATTTGAACACACGGAGAGTTAGTGCAATGAGAGTAGGTTTAGTAGGTTGGCGTGGCATGGTTGGCTCGGTACTGATGCAGCGTATGGTTGAAGAAAAAGACTTCGACCTCATCGAACCGGTATTCTACAGTACATCACAAATTGGCATTGCCGCGCCTAACTTTGGCAAAGAGGCGGGATTATTACAAGATGCTTTTGATCTTGATAGTTTGAAGCAACTAGATGCAGTGATTACTTGCCAAGGTGGGGGGTATACAGAAAAAGTCTATCCGGCGCTTCGTCAAGCTGGATGGAAAGGGTATTGGATTGATGCTGCATCCACCTTACGGATGGATCCTGAAGCCATCATCACGTTAGATCCAGTCAACTTTACCCAAATTCAACAAGGCATTCATCAAGGTACCAACACTTTTGTTGGTGGAAACTGTACCGTAAGTTTAATGCTGATGGGGCTAGGTGGGTTGTTCGAAAAAGGACTGGTTGAATGGACCAGTGCTATGACTTACCAAGCGGCATCAGGGGCTGGAGCTCAGAATATGCGTGAGCTGATTTCACAAATGGGGGTTATCAATGATTCGGTGAGTTCAGAACTTGCGAACCCCTCGAGTTCTATTTTGGATATCGATCAGAAAGTGGCAGAAACCATGCGTTCAGCATCTTTCCCAACCGATAACTTTGGCGTGCCTCTAGCGGGTTCACTGATCCCGTGGATTGATGTGAAACGTGATAATGGACAAAGTAAAGAAGAGTGGAAAGCAGGCGTTGAAGCGAATAAGATTCTAGGCTTCCAAAATTCTCCGATTCCAATTGATGGAACCTGCGTCCGTATTGGTGCGATGCGTTGTCATTCTCAAGCATTGACCATTAAGCTAAAACAAAACGTCCCTCTCGATGAAATTGAAGACATCATCGCTTCTCACAATGATTGGGTGAAAGTGATTCCAAATGAGCGTGATATTACCGCTCGTGAGCTGAGCCCTGCTAAAGTTACTGGGACCCTCTCTGTTCCAGTCGGACGTTTACGTAAAATGTCGATGGGAGATGATTTCCTCAATGCCTTTACCGTAGGAGACCAGCTTTTGTGGGGGGCGGCAGAGCCACTACGTAGAACATTGCGTATCATCCTTACTGAAAAACACTAAATATTGTAATCCTTCAAATAGAGAAAGCGCCCTAGGGCGCTTTCTCTATTTGAAGAGAGATTGACAAAGGTTAAGCAAGGCCAGGGAATAGGCTGCGTAAGCCATTGGCAATAAATTCAATCCCTAATGCTCCTAAGATTAACCCCATGATACGGGTGATCACGTTGATTCCTGTCTGTCCAAGAATTCGTACAATATAAGGGGCTGAGCGAAATAATAACCAAGAGCTGATGCTAAATAGGGCAATGGTTAATGCAATTCCAAACGTATCCAGCATTCCTGGATAGCGTGCACTGTAAACAATCGTCGAGCTAATCGCTCCAGGGCCAGCCATTAAAGGCATGGCGATAGGCACAATACCAATTTGTTCGCGGCTTATGTGCTCAGACTTTTCTTGTTTATTCTGTTTATCTTCTCCTAGTTTTCCGCTCATCATTGAAAAGGCAATGCTAAGTAGTAGTAATCCGCCCGCAACTCTGAAGGAATCAAGGGAAATGCTAAACATGTCTAAAAGAACCTGCCCACCAAGTAACGCTGTAATTAAGATGACAGCAACAGCAATATTCGCAGTAGCGGCGGTTTTATTTTTTTCTTCTACTGTCATATGGCTGGTCAAAGAAACAAATACCGGCATGATGCCTATCGGGTTTACGGCAGCAACCAGTCCTAAAAAAAACTGAAGAAAAATAGCAAGTTCAAGATGCATGAAATATTCTCGTGGCGATCATTGGGGTGAAATAAAGCCAGCGTAATGTATGTTAATCTGCGCAAAATCACGAATGAAAAAAAACTATCGCATTTATTTGCTCATGATTAAGAAAACTAATGCTTAATGAAAAATGCAAAGAAATTGTTGCAATTTGTGGACGATAAACGGAATGAGGACGATAGTTTGTTAACATCCGCACAGTTTAGTGAAAAATCAGACAGAATAGTGGAGAGTTAAGTGGGAGAACATATACTCGAAGTAGCACATAAAACATTGGTCACAAGTGGGAATGTTGTTTAAAAATGAAACTTTTTTACAGATTGTTGTAGTTTTTTTATTTTTTTGATTTGTGAAGTGTGTTTTTTGAACACTCGATCTTTTGTTTTATTTTTCTTTTAATTCATTGGGTTAAGTGGTGTTTTTTCTAGTAGCTACCCCTTGAGTAGTAATTACTTTTTGATAACTGATCTGAGTCAATTTTTTTCAAACAGTGAAATATTATACTCAGTCGTGAAAGCTATTTACTAAGTCAGACATGAAATCGGTTGTGAAGACGGTGGAAAAACATTCAGCGGTCGATTTAATAAAGAGTTTTTAACATTTTTCTATTTTTAGGAGATTCATTATGCCTGTAACAAATTTGGCTGAACTTGATGCTCTCGTTGCTCGCGTTAAAGCAGCACAAGCAGAATTTGCCACTTTCTCTCAAGAGCAAGTGGATAAAATTTTCCGCGCCGCATCATTAGCCGCTAACCAAGCTCGTATTCCTCTAGCGCAACAAGCGGTAGCAGAATCTGGCATGGGTATCGTTGAGGATAAAGTAATCAAGAACCACTTTGCGTCTGAGTTTATTTATAACAAATACAAAGACGAAAAAACCTGTGGCATTCTTGAAGAAGACAACAACCTAGGAACAATGACTATCGCAGAACCTGTTGGTATTATCTGTGGTATCGTGCCTACCACTAACCCAACCTCTACTGCTATCTTCAAATCTCTTATCTCTTTGAAGACTCGTAACGCTATCATCTTTTCTCCGCACCCACGTGCAAAAAATTCAACAAATGCTGCGGCGAAATTGGTACTTGATGCGGCAGTTGCTGCTGGTGCACCTAAAGACATTATTGGTTGGATTGATGAGCCTTCAGTTGAACTATCTAACGCACTGATGAAACATGATGGTATTGCTTTGATTCTGGCGACCGGTGGTCCTGGTATGGTTAAAGCGGCTTACTCTTCTGGTAAACCTGCGATTGGTGTGGGTGCAGGTAACGTACCTGTTGTTATCGATGAAACCGCAGATATCAAACGTGCAGTAGCTTCTGTTCTTATGTCTAAAACTTTTGATAACGGTGTGGTTTGTGCTTCTGAGCAAGCCGTTATTGTTATGGATGAAGTATATGAAGAAGTTAAAGAACGTTTTGCTACACACAAAGCACACGTTCTAAGCAAAGCTGATGCTGATAAAGTACGTAAAGTTCTGCTTATCGACGGTGCGCTAAATGCAAAAATCGTTGGTCAGCCAGCTACCGCTATCGCTGAAATGGCGGGTGTGAAAGTTCCTGCTGATACTAAGATTCTTGTGGGTGAAGGCATCGGTGAAGTGTCTTATGATGACGAATTCGCTCATGAGAAATTATCTCCAACACTGGGCATGTTCCGCGCGTCTTCTTTTGAAAACGCAGTAGATCAAGCTGTGAAAATGGTAGAAATTGGCGGTATCGGTCACACTTCTGGCTTATATACAGACCAAGACGTGAATGCAGACCGTATCCGTTACTTCGGTGACCGTCTAAAAACAGCACGTATTCTTGTAAATATCCCAACTACTCATGGTGGTATCGGTGACCTTTACAACTTTAACGTTGCACCTTCTTTGACGCTTGGCTGTGGTTCTTGGGGTGGTAACTCTATCTCTGAAAACGTAGGTCCTAAGCACTTAATCAACAAGAAAACAGTGGCTAAGCGAGCTGAAAACATGTTGTGGCATAAACTTCCTAAATCTATCTACTTCCGTCGTGGTAGCCTTCCTATTGCCCTTGGTGATCTAGAAGGTAAAAAACGTGCATTCCTAGTTACTGACCGTTTCCTATTTAATAACGGTTATGCTGATGATGTGGTTAGCTTGCTAAAAGCACAAGGTATGGAAGTACAAACTTTCTTTGATGTAGAAGCGGATCCAACACTTTCTGTTGTTAAGAAAGGCGCTGAAGCCATGATGAGCTTCCAGCCAGACGTTATCCTTGCTCTTGGTGGCGGTTCACCAATGGATGCTGCAAAAATTATGTGGGTAATGTACGAGCACCCAGAAACGCATTTTGAAGAACTCGCTATGCGCTTTATGGATATTCGTAAACGTATTTACAAATTCCCTAAAATGGGTCAAAAAGCAGAATTGGTATGTATCACAACCACTTCAGGTACTGGTTCAGAAGTCACGCCATTTGCTGTTGTTACTGATGATGCAACAGGGGCGAAATACCCACTGGCGGATTATGAATTAACACCTAACATGGCTATCGTTGATGCGAACCTTGTGATGAACATGCCTAAGTCTCTTACTGCGTTTGGTGGCTACGATGCCGTGACTCACGCTCTTGAAGCTTATGTTTCTGTTCTTGCTAACGAATACTCTGATGGTCAAGCACTACAAGCGCTGAAAATGCTAAAAGAGTACTTACCTTCAAGCTACAAAAATGGCGCAGCAGACCCAATTGCTCGTGAAAAAGTACACAATGCTGCGACAATCGCAGGGGTTGCTTTTGCGAATGCTTTCTTGGGTGTATGTCACTCAATGGCTCACAAAATTGGTGCAGAGTTCCACTTACCACACGGCCTTGCTAATGCATTGCTAATCTCTAACGTGGTTCGTTACAATGCGAACGATAACCCAACCAAACAAACTGCATTCTCTCAATACGACCGTCCACAAGCACGTCGTCGTTATGCTGAAGTTGCCGACCATTTAGGCTTGAGCCAAGCGGGTGACCGTACTGCACAGAAAATTGAACGTTTGCTAACTTGGTTGGAAGAGCTGAAGAAAGATCTTGATATTCCACTATCTATCCAAGCTGCAGGTGTGAACGAAGCAGATTTCCTTGCAAAAGTTGATGAACTGTCTGTTGAAGCGTTCGATGACCAATGTACAGGTGCAAACCCTCGTTACCCACTAATTTCTGAGCTAAAAGATGTACTTCTTGCAGCTTACTACGGTAAGCCATTTGTTGAAGGTGAAACGTTCGAAGGAACGACCGTCATTAAGAAAAAAGAAGACCAAAAACCAGCAAAGAAAAAGTAAGCTGAGTTAATGAGAGGTTTTCGCTAGCACGAAATATCTCAATAAACAGATACACAAGCCCTTCTATTTATGGAAGGGCTTTTTTTATGGGCAGATGCTTTATAGAGACTGGATTTTTACGTGACGTTTACTTAGCGTGTAAAGGGGTTTGCTATAGTCGCCCCTTTATCAAAACTATAAAGGATAACAATGAGACGGCGAATTCCATTGACTAAGATTAATCTTTTACTTGTGACTTTATTTACTTCAAGCCTTGCCTTAGCTGATGTTGAAGGGGAAAAAAGCCCATGGAGTGGGGATGCAAAACTTGGCTTTATCTATTCAAAAAATAACACTTCAACCTCGTCGATCAACTCTGGGGCAACCATTAAATATGATCAAGAACAGTGGCGTCAGCAGTTGGCCATGGCAACCTTCTATTCCTATAAATCTGATAGCGATGAAGACGGAACGAACAAATATCGATTAATTTATGATGTGAAGCATGATGTCAGTCAGCATTTATTTGTGTTTGGTAACGGCAAATATGAGCATGATCAGTATGCGACTTATCGTCATCAAGCATTGGGAGTTACAGGTCTGGGGGCGACGCTGGTAAACACAAAGACCACCAAAATAGATATGGGGCTTGGCCCCGGTTTTCGGCACTCTGTTCGTCAACCGTCCACAAGCGTTGACGGCTCTCGAAGCGATAATGAATGGATAGCTAATGCTTTTGTGCAAGCAAAAAGTGAAGTCACTCAAAGTGTTTCAATTGGGGCATCGGCACGAGTCGATTATGGTGACAGCAATACCACGACCAGTTTAAAAGGGACTTTATCGAATAAACTTGCAGAAAAATTAGCGCTAGTTTTTGATACGGAATACATTAATAACACCACGGTGGCGAAAGGAAAAAGCCACGATGAAATATACAGTACGCTGAGTTTAAGTTATGCCTTTTAAGATAAATCTATAGCCACTTTCCCCTTAAATAACAAAATGTAAGCGGATGTCAAATAACGCCAGATTAGCTTCAAGCCTTGGCGTTATTCTGTCCACATCACCATGATAGCGGCAAACGCGACTAGAACTAAACCGACGCCATCTTTAATTCTGATCTTTTGTTTTAGCCAGAAAATTGAGATTAATAAAGTAAAAAAGATTTCCACTTGGCCTAATGTTTTGACATAAGGCACCGCTTGTAAGGACATTGCACTAAACCAACCAATCGAGCCCATACAGCTGCTGGTGCTGGTTAACAGCGTTATTTTAGGCTTGCGAAATAATTGGATGAGGGTGGCATTATCTGTCAGAGCAAGATAACCGATCAATAGAAGAGTTTGTATGCTGATTACAAACAGCAGCACCCAAGCCGCGCTGTAAGGAAAGGGGAGCCCGAGTGATAAACTGGCTTCACGAACCCATAAAGACGTTAATGCAAAGGCACTGCCGCTACTAAGCCCTAAGATTACAGTTGTTAACGATAGCTGGCGTAAGTTGCCGCGTGTACTCATCAGAAAGACTCCGATTCCTCCTAGAAATACACCGAGCCAGCCCAATAAACTCAGGTGAGTGCCAAAAAAAAGCATTCCTAAAATAGCCGCAACCAAAGCTTCACTTTTGGCTAAGCCTGCCCCAACGGCATAATTATTATATTTAAACAGTTTGACCATCAATGCGGTAGCAAGAATCTGCATGATGGCAGCTGAACTCACCAAGCTTAGAAATGTTAGAGAGAATGTTGGGGCTTCCACAGGCGCAATAGCATATAAGCTGAGTAGATAGATTATGGCTAATGGGCCAGCCCAGAGAAAACGAGCTAAAGTGACACCTGCTGTTTTTATCTCTTCAGATAACTGGCTTTGTAACGCATTACGCCAAGATTGCATGAAAGCAGCAAAAAGAGTAAGAAAAATCCATGTCATGGGCAGATGAAATCCAAGTGAAGGTGAAGAGTAAATATTTTACTGAATATGGAGTGCTAAGCCCTTTATTTCTTTTTGTCGACTCATATAAAACGGAAAGAAAAAGGCTGCCCATGTGGGGCAGCCTTGAGCGTGGTTACGTTATCTTAGAAAGCTTGAGGTTTTGCCATCTCAGCGCTTGCTTGATTTTTTGCAGCCTGACTTCCCGCCCCTTTAGGTTGGTATCGTTCATCACGTAATGGCGCAGCGATAACTGAAATCTCTTTGAGATCTTGAGTTCCCGGTGCTTTAGCCATCGGCGCAAATGCATGTCCTGCTTTACGTTTAACGGCTTTAGCTACCTTAGGTTCATTGATGACGATAGGTGCTTCTTCAGGGAGTAAATCACTTTCTGGTGTTTCCTCGACTACTTCAATTGCTGTGACGGGTTGAGCTTCTGCTATAAAGACTGATTCAACACTTTTATCGCTTGATCCTGTCTCGATCTCGATGCTTTCAACTGCTTCGTTGTTTACAACAATAGGCTCTGCTTTTGCCTGAGTATCAGCGACTACTCGTTCCTCTTGGTTTTCAGTAAACTCAGTATCGGCTAGTTCACGACGCAGAATAACTTTACCCATGGCCATTTCTGGGCAAGCGAAGCCACCTAGTGAACCGGTTTGCTCAACCCACTGTTGAGGTGCAGGCTTCACTACAGAGAGTGTCGCTTGATTTTGTTCACGAGCTGGTTTAGCCAGATCATAACGCGGCATCACTTTACCCATAGCCATTTCAGGTGAAGCAACCCCACCTTTACGTAAGCGGAATGGGTTAGGACGGCGATCACGACCACGACGGCGACGTTGACCACTGGCACGGAGGTGACGAGGAGAACGACGATTACGACGTTGTTTCTGCTCTTCTTTCTCTCCATTACCATTGTCTGCTGGTAGTATTTCCGAAGCCAGTGTGTCAATCGCGGGATCTTGCTCAACAGGTTCTGTCACAGGGGTATTGTTCGCTGTTGTAACGACCTCGTTATCGATGGCTGATACGGGTTGATCTTTCACCACTCGAATCGACTTTTCTAGCTTACGGCGTTGACGGCGCTCTTTAATTACAGCTGGTTTTTGCTCTTTTGCTTCAACATTAACAGCGGTTTCTGGCTGAGCAGCAGCATCTTTTAGTGCTTCTTCAGCCAATTGGCGACCTTGCTCTTGTAACTTAGCAGACTGTGCATTATCACGTTTATTGCGACGTGGTTGTTCACTACGCTCTTGCTTGGGTTTACGCTCTTGTTGCGGCTTGCGAGGAGCGTTGTCTTTGTCTACTTTGTTGGTAGTCGTAATCTCTTCGCTATTTGTTTTGCGTCGATTGTTTTTGTCACGAGGATTGTTACGACGACGATCATTACGCTCACGACGAGGTTGTGACGGTTTATTTTGCTCCGGTTTAACGGGTGTCTCTTCTTGTTTAGGTGCTTCGTTATCATGACTAAATAGCCCGGATAATGCACTAAATAAACGACGGATTACCCCAGGTTTTGAGGATTTTTCGACATCAGCCGTCGGCTGCTCCGCTTTAGGTTTTGGCGCTGGGGCCGTTTGTGCTGGAGCGGCAAACCCTTTTAATACGGGCTCTTCAAGACGTTTAGGTTTGACATCCACTTCGGCGAGTTCTTTGCCTTCAGCTTCTTTCAACTGCTCAAGCTTTTTAGGAACCAGATAAGAAAGGATATCTTGTTCTTCACCTTCACGGACGCGAATCACTTCAAAGTGAGGGGTTTCCATATCAGAGTTAGGAACAATTGTAATTTTTACTTCTTGATTACGTTCAATATGGTTAACCGAGCGACGTTTCTCATTCAGTAAGTAAGAAGCAATCGAAACGGGCACAACGGTTAGAACTTGAGAAGTATTATCTTTTAATGCTTCTTCTTCAATTAAACGCAACACAGACAGCGCTAATGATTCATTATCTCGAATGACGCCTGTGCCAGAACAACGAGGACAAATATGATGGCTCGCTTCTGCTAATGATGGGCTTAGGCGCTGACGTGACATTTCCAATAGACCAAAGCGAGAAATTCGGCCAATTTGCACGCGAGCACGATCAAGGCGAACCGCTTCACGCAGTCGATTTTCTACCTCACGTTGATGGCGTACTGGTGTCATGTCAATAAAGTCAATTACCACTAAGCCACCTAGGTCACGCAGGCGTAATTGACGAGCAATTTCATCTGCGGCTTCAAGGTTTGTGTTCAATGCCGTTTCTTCAATATCACCGCCTTTGGTTGCTCGAGCGGAGTTGATATCAATAGAGGTTAATGCTTCTGTTGGGTCAATAACAATAGAACCACCAGAAGGCAAGCGAACTTCACGTTGGAACGCCGACTCGATTTGGCTTTCAATTTGGAAGTGACTAAATAGTGGTACATCCCCTTCGTATTTTTTCACCCGATTGACGAAATCTGGACGAACTAAACGAATATGCTCTAATGCACGTTCATAAATAGTATTGCTATCGATAAGAATTTCACCAATATCACGGCGTAAATAGTCACGAATAGCACGGACAATGACGTTACTTTCTTGGTGAATAAGGAAAGGGGCAGGGTTAGATTCAGAGGCTTGTTTAATCGCACTCCAGTGGTTTAACAGAACGTTTAAATCCCATTCTAACTCTTCGGCACTTTTTCCAACCCCAGCAGTACGGACAATTAAGCCCATACCTTGGGGTAGCACCAGCGTACTAAGAGCGGCTTTTAACTCTGTGCGTTCATCACCTTCAATACGACGAGAAATTCCGCCGGCACGAGGGTTATTAGGCATCAGAACTAAGTAGCTACCAGCAAGGGAAATAAAGGTCGTTAATGCTGCGCCTTTACTGCCTCGCTCTTCTTTTTCCACTTGGACAATCACTTCTTGACCTTCTTTTAGCACTTCTTTAATGCTAGGACGGCCTTGATAGCTATAACCTTCTGGAAAATATTCGCGGGCAATTTCTTTGAGAGGGAGGAATCCGTGTCTTTCCGCGCCGTAATCAACAAATGCGGCTTCTAGACTGGGTTCAATGCGGGTAATACGTCCTTTGTAGATATTTGCTTTTTTTGATTCATGCCCAGGACTTTCGATATCTAGATCGAACAGTCGCTGGCCATCGACCAAGGCGACACGCAACTCTTCTTTTTGAGTTGCGTTAATTAACATTCTTTTCATTTAAAATCTCGTTGTCTTTTCTTCGTTTTGATTATTATTCTTGCTGCTTTTTTTCGTTTTCATGGTGCCAGATCCCATGGCTATTGGTTACAGCCTCCCGGCTGGAGGGGATGCTCTGAGGGCACTTCAGTCATCACAAGCACACGATTGCCTGTGATCCGCATAGTGGCGGAGAGTACTCAACATGAAAAGACGAGGAGTAGGGCAACAAGAAAGCCTTAATCAATGGTGTCTTACGCCGTGTGCTGCACATTGATGTTTAGCGGAACTACTCACAATTTTGCTGCGAACAAAAAGGGAAAACATCAAGCCCAACCTTTATAATTCGTTGCAGCAATGAACTATAGCAGTGACTGGTAAACTCAGCAATCAGCATTATTAGAAAGCGCTTAAATTTTTCATACTCTGTACAAAAATGTCACAGTTTTAGTCAGGGTGGTGAAGAAAACGACGATTAAAATTGTTTTTTGTCAATAAGACAGAGTAGAGATGATCGGGTATAAGCCAGATTTGCTGTTATTTTCGACAAAGTAACTCGAAAGTTACAGCAATAAAGTTATTTTAGTGAGTTAAGAAAAGAGTGATTTTCCACAAATTACCGTTAAAATGCTCATATGAATGAAATCAGAACTGAAGTCCAATTTGTCGATATCGACGATGATATGGCTGGCCAGCGCATTGATAATTTTCTGCGTAACCAATTAAAAAATTTACCTAAAAGTGTGATATATCGAATATTACGCAAAGGTGAGGTGCGCGTTAACAAAAAGCGTATCAAAGCCGAATATAAACTGGCTGCGGGGGATGTGGTTCGTATTCCTCCCGTCACGATGGAGATAAAAGAACAAACGAACGTAGCTCCGAGTACTAAGCTAAATAGGGTTGCTGAATTAGAAGCGTGTATTCTTTATGAAGATGAGCATTTGCTGGTATTAAACAAACCTTCGGGAACCGCGGTGCATGGTGGCAGTGGCTTAAAATTTGGTGCTATTGAAGCATTGAGAGCCTTGCGTCCTCAGGCACGTTTTCTGGAGTTGGTTCACCGTATCGACCGAGATACCTCGGGCATTTTATTGGTTGCCAAAAAACGTTCAGCATTGCGCCAATTACAGAGTCAGTTTCGAGAGAAAACTGTCCAAAAGTATTACTTTGCCTTAGTGATGGGGCAGTGGAAGGCACAATGCAAAGTCGTGAATGCTCCATTATTAAAAAATGAAGTCAACAGCATTGTGCGGGTTAATCCAGCCGGAAAACCTTCAGAAACAAGGTTTCGAGTGATTGAAACATTCCCTCAAGCAACCTTAATTCAGGCCAGCCCTATTACTGGACGAACGCATCAAATTCGTGTCCATACTCAATATACAGGGCACCCTATTGCTTGGGATGATCGATATGGTGATCGCCGCTTTGATGCTTATACCGCTCAATTTGGCATTGATCGATTATTTTTACATGCGGCAAACATTATCTTTCTGCACCCAGCCTCGGGCGAAAAAATGGAGATTAATGCACCATTAGAGAAACGTTTGTTGCAAGCTTTGGATAAAATGCGCCAGTCACACTAGTGGCGCATTTTTGTGACTATAGAACAGACACACCTTCATTATTGAGCAATGTGACTAATTTGATTAAAGGTAGGCCGATTAACGTGTTGGGGTCATCCCCCTCTAGTCGTTCAAATAGTGCAATGCCGAGCCCTTCACTTTTAAAACTTCCGGCGCAGTAAAAAGGTTGCTCTTTATCGACATAACGAGCGGCCAGCTCATACGTTAGTTGACGAAAATGAACGGTATAGGTATCCACGATAGCCTGAGTTTTTTGGGTGAGTGAGTTGTATAGTGCAAGCCCGGTATAAAAAGTGATGGCTCTCCCGCTTTGGTTGAGTAGTTGTTCAATAGCCTGTTCTCGATGGTGGGGCTTGCCAACAATTTCCCCATCAATAACACAAATTTGATCGGAACCTATCACCAAGCTGGGCTTGTCAAGCGGGCAGGAGAGCGCTTTATTGGTGGCTAAGCGAGTGACTAATTGTTCTGGTGCCTCGTTGGTTAATGGCGTTTCATCACAATCCGGCTGTGCGGTGATAAACGGGATAGAGAGTTTTTCCAGCAATTGCTGACGATAGGGTGAGGTTGACGCTAAAACTAGTTGGTAATTCTGCATTTTAATTTACAATTGTCGCGGTTTTATGGGCAGCATATCGGATCTTCTCATATTATCTCAAGCAGAGTAGAGAACCGTTGTTTCTGGCGTGAGAGGGCGAGCCTCGTTCATTCGGTATTGCGTTCTCGTAAAATAACGATAAATAAGAGTGGGGAAAGTAACTTTTTTGCCTTTTCCTTTGACTAAAACTATTTTGGAAGATAATATTCGCGCCCTATGCAAAAGGTAAAAATACCGCGGACGGTTGACCCGGCTAAAGCCGCTCAAAAACGACTTGATTACGATGGCATCATCCAACTGAGTCTTTTGAAGCGTTTAAATGAGTCAGTCTCAGGCGTAAAACGCGACGCTCACGTCTCATTGTCATTTGGGATGGATGAACAGCAACTGGTTGTTATCTCTGGTAAAGCTAACATCGAAGTTGATTTAGAGTGTCAACGCTGTAATGAGTTATTCGCACATGAGTGTGAAGTCGAGTTTACTTATACTCCCTATTATAGTGAGCAAAGTGAACAAGATGCCCCGGACGAATACGATTTGGTAGATCTTAATGAGTACGGTGAAGTAGATCTCATTCAGTTAGTTGAAGACGAGTTCATCTTAAACTTGCCCCAAGTTGCGATGCATGATGAAGCGGACTGTAGCGTTAATTCAGACAATTTGGTGTTTGGTGAACTTCCAGAAGAAGTGTTGGAAGACAAGCCGAATCCATTCGATGTTTTAAAAAGTTTAAAGAAGTAAATCTTTAGACATTAACATAGGAGTAGGGTCCATGGCCGTACAACAAAACCGTAAAACACGTTCTAAGCGTGGTATGCGTCGTTCACATGATGCACTAACTACAGCAGCTCTTTCTGTAGATGTGACTTCAGGTGAAACTCACCTACGTCACAACGTAACTGCTGACGGTTACTACCGTGGCAAAAAGGTTATCAACAAGTAAGGTTGACCTTTGCAAAATTTAACCGTTGCACTTGATGCAATGGGCGGGGATTTCGGTCCTCGCGTTACAGTGCCTGCCGCCGTGCAGGCACTGTCGCATTTCCCAGAGCTAAAAGTGATTCTCGTTGGTGATCGAATAATGATCAACCAACAGTTGTCTTTACTAGGTTACGAACCCGATGCGCGTTTGAGTGTCGAGCATAGTGACCGAATTATCTCTAACTCAGAAAAACCCTCGTTAGCATTGCGTAATAGTCAGGGCAGTTCTATGGGACTGGCTATTGACTTAGTGGCTCAAGGCCGTGCGGATGCTTGTGTCAGTGCTGGCAATACCGGAGCGTTGATGGCGTTGTCTCGCTTTCGTCTTAAGCTTTTGCCAGGCATCGATAGGCCAGCGCTTGTTTCTGCTTTACCCACTGCGTCTGGGGAAAAAACATGGTTATTGGATCTAGGGGCCAATGTCTCTAGTGATGCCGACTCACTCTTTCAATTTGCAGTGATGGGAGCGGCATTGGCTGAACAGCATTTACATCATCCTCCTCGGGTTGCCATTTTAAATATTGGAGCCGAGGAAATTAAAGGCAATGATCTTGTCAAACAATGCGCACAAATGTTAAAGCAGACACAGGCTGTGAATTTTATTGGCTATATTGAAGGGAATCAGTTATTGATGGATGCTGCGGATGTCGTTGTTTGTGACGGATTTGTCGGTAATGTCTGTTTAAAAACTTGTGAAGGAACAGCGCAACTCTTTATTGATAAGCTAAAGGCTCGATTTTTAGCCTCATCCATAAAGGGTTGGATAGCAAGAAAGTTATTTTCTGATCTATTTAATGAATTAAAAACCTTGAACCCCGACCAGTATAACGGCGCAAGTTTGTTAGGATTGCGCGGCATCGTGATTAAAAGTCACGGAAGTGCTGATGTATCCGCAGTCGTCAATGCGATAGGTGAAGCGGTTCATGAGGTAAAGCGACAGGTCCCCAGCCGCATCAGCGATCGTTTGGAAGCGGTTTTACTCGAGAGGCATTATTAGTCTTCATGTATAGCAAAATTTTAGGTACAGGCAGCTACCTGCCAGCTCAGGTGCGTACTAACGCAGATCTAGAGAAAATGGTAGAAACCAGTGATGAGTGGATTGTTACTCGTACAGGTATTCGTGAACGTCGTATTGCCGCTGAGAACGAAACAGTTGCAGATATGGCTTTTTATGCAGCTGAAAATGCCATTGAAATGGCGGGAATTGATAAAAATGAGATTGATCTCATTATTGTTGCGACAACCAGTGGTAGCCATACTTTTCCATCTTCTGCTTGTCAGGTTCAGGCTAAACTAGGTATTAAAGGCTGTCCAGCATTCGATTTGGCTGCCGCATGTTCTGGTTTTATGTATGGTTTATCAGTTGCCGATCAACATATTAAATCGGGCATGTGCAAACATGTGCTTGTGATTGGTGCCGATGCATTATCAAAATCATGTGATCCGACCGATCGTTCCACCATCATTTTATTTGGTGATGCCGCTGGAGCGGTTGTGATTGGGGCAAGTGAAGAACCCGGTATTTTATCAACACATATTAATGCTGATGGCGAATTTGGTGATTTATTGAGCCTTGAAGTGCCAGAACGTGGTGGTAATACAGATAAATGGCTTTATATGGCGGGTAATGAAGTCTTTAAAGTCGCGGTGACGCAATTGTCGAAGCTGGTTAAAGACACGTTAGCGGCTAACAATATGCATAAATCACAGCTTGATTGGCTTGTGCCTCACCAAGCAAATTATCGCATTATTTCAGCAACGGCCAAAAAATTATCGATGTCCCTTGATCAGGTGGTCATCACCTTAGATCGCCACGGTAATACTTCAGCAGCAACCGTTCCAACAGCATTAGATGAAGCGGTTCGTGACGGACGAATTCAGCGAGGCCACCTATTACTGCTTGAAGCTTTTGGTGGTGGCTTTACCTGGGGTTCAGCGTTAGTTCGTTTTTGAGCCCTAATTCAGTGATCGATTTGGTTTTAAGGAGTTTTAACGACTCCTTATTCATTATTAAGGTTAAGGAATAAAATATGAGCAAGTTTGCTATCGTATTTCCCGGTCAAGGTTCACAAGCCGTTGGTATGCTTGCTGAACTTGGACAACAGTATGATGTCGTTACACAAACCTTTGCCCAAGCTTCTGAGGTACTCGGATACGATTTGTGGGCTTTGATCCAAAATGGCCCAGTGGAAGATCTCAATCAAACCTTTCGTACTCAACCGGCACTATTGGCAGCTTCTGTGGCCATTTGGCGAGTTTGGCAGTCGTTGGAGCTTAAGCAACCTGAGTATTTTGCAGGACACAGTCTTGGTGAATATTCGGCTTTGGTTTGCGCGGGCGTTATTGATTTTCAACAAGCGATTAAACTGGTTGAATTGCGCGGTCAATTGATGCAGGAAGCGGTACCGGCTGGAACCGGTGCTATGTATGCGATTATCGGTTTAGACGATGACGCTATTGCGAATGCTTGCCAGCAAGCAGCCCAAGGCCAGGTTGTCTCTCCGGTTAACTTTAACTCACCAGGTCAAGTTGTGATTGCTGGTCAAAAAGAAGCGGTAGAGCGTGCGGGTGTGTTATGTAAAGAGGCGGGGGCCAAACGAGCGCTACCACTGCCCGTTTCTGTGCCTTCTCACTGCGCATTAATGAAGCCAGCAGCGGAGAAACTGGCGTTGGCATTAGCGAACCTTGAATTTAATACACCTAATATTCCAGTGATCAATAACGTTGATGTTATTGCAGAAACGGATCCGGAAAAAATTAAAGATGCACTAGTTCGTCAATTGTATAGCCCAGTACGTTGGACTGAAGCCGTACAGAAAATGAGTGATGCTGGGGTTGAAAAACTGTTTGAAGTTGGCCCAGGCAAAGTCTTAACGGGTTTAACAAAACGTATTGTAAAAACCTTAGATGCAGCGGCCGTAAATGATCTTGCATCATTGGATGCTGCAAAATAAAGTAGGGAAAAAACATGGCTGAATTTATGAGTCTTGAAGGTAAGGTTGCTTTGGTTACGGGCGCAAGCCGTGGTATAGGAAAAGCGATTGCGGAAACATTAGTTGCTCGTGGTGCGACGGTTATTGGTACGGCGACCAGTGAAAGTGGTGCGGAAGCGATCAGTGCTTACCTCGGTGATAATGGGCAAGGATTTGCTTTAAATGTCACCGATACCCGTTCAATTGAAGCAGTATTAAAAGCGATTACTGAACAGTTTGGTGGTGTCGATATTTTAGTGAATAATGCGGGTATTACCCGTGATAATCTATTGATGCGAATGAAAGATGAAGAGTGGACGGATATTCTCGATACCAACCTCACTTCAATTTTCCGCTTATCGAAAGTGGTATTACGTGGCATGATGAAAAAACGCCATGGTCGTATTATTAATGTGGGTTCAGTGGTTGGTACAATGGGCAACGCTGGACAAACAAACTATGCGGCAGCAAAAGCGGGTGTGATTGGCTTTACTAAGTCAATGGCTCGTGAGGTTGCATCGCGTGGTGTGACGGTTAACACAGTTGCGCCAGGTTTTATTGAAACTGATATGACAAAAGCGCTGAATGATGAGCAACGTGCTGCTACACTAGCACAAGTCCCTACAGGTCGTTTAGGTGATCCGCGGGAAATCGCTTCAGCCGTTGCATTTTTAGCATCATCTGAAGCGGCTTACATCACCGGTGAAACATTGCATGTCAATGGCGGGATGTACATGGTTTAATACTGATTGTTTGGTGAAGTTGGGGTAATAATGTAAGCTTATACCGACTTCTCGTAACAGTTGGTTCTGATCTGCGCAACATTTGTGCATGATTTATATCAATAATGGTGTGAATTTCGGTTAAAATCGGCAAATTTGTGGTTTGACCAGCAAGGTCCCTCTTGCAACTTTCACTAGTTCGAATAAACTACGGAATCATCGCATTAGGCGAAATCTGTAAAGGAAAAGAAAACATGAGCAACATTGAAGAACGCGTAAAGAAAATCATCGTTGAACAGCTAGGTGTAGACGAAGCAGAAGTGAAAAATGAATCTTCTTTCGTTGAAGATCTAGGTGCTGATTCTCTAGACACTGTTGAGCTAGTAATGGCTCTAGAAGAGGAATTTGATACTGAGATTCCTGATGAAGAAGCAGAGAAAATCACTACTGTTCAAGCTGCGATCGATTACGTAACCAGCAACGCTCAGTAATGTTCTCCCCAGGCGGCCCTCTGGCCGCCTGAGTTTTTCTCATTCTTCTATCCCTCTCATAGAATTTTTCAATTCCGGAGAATAAGATCGTGTCCAAGCGTCGTGTCGTTGTCACTGGCATGGGTATGTTGTCACCAGTGGGCAACACAGTGGAATCTTCTTGGAAAGCCCTGCTAGCTGGTCAAAGTGGTATTGTTAATATTGAGCACTTTGATACTACAAATTTCTCAACTCGTTTCGCAGGTTTAGTTAAAAATTTTAACTGCGAAGAGTACATGTCTAAAAAAGATGCCCGTAAAATGGATCTCTTCATCCAATATGGTATTGCTGCGGGTATTCAAGCGTTAGACGATTCAGGTTTAGAAATTACACCAGAAAATGCTCACCGTGTTGGTGTGGCTATCGGTTCTGGTATCGGTGGTCTTGACCTGATTGAATCGGGTCACCAAGCTTTAATTGAAAAAGGTCCACGTAAAGTGAGTCCGTTTTTTGTACCATCAACCATCGTGAATATGGTTGCGGGTAACCTTTCTATCATGCGTGGTCTACGTGGCCCAAACATTGCTATTTCGACTGCTTGTACAACAGGATTGCATAATATCGGCCATGCAGCGCGAATGATCGCGTA
Source organism: Vibrio cincinnatiensis (assembly GCF_022113815.1). Lineage (GTDB taxonomy): Bacteria > Pseudomonadota > Gammaproteobacteria > Enterobacterales > Vibrionaceae > Vibrio > Vibrio cincinnatiensis_A. The sequence goes on along the minus strand of NZ_SGOM01000006.1, from coordinate 170,449 downwards.
TGGTGATGCAGATGCCATGGTTGCGGGCGGTAGTGAAAAAGCGTCCACTCCGCTAGGTATGGCGGGTTTTGGTGCGGCTAAAGCACTCTCGACTCGTAATGATGAGCCACAAAAGGCCTCTCGTCCTTGGGATAAAGAACGTGACGGATTTGTGTTGGGTGATGGGGCGGGTGTGATCGTCCTTGAAGAGTATGAGCAAGCGAAAGCTCGTGGTGCTAACATCTATGCTGAAGTCGTTGGTTTTGGTATGTCAGGTGATGCTTATCACATGACATCACCAAGTAGTGATGGTTCTGGTGGCGCACTTGCGATGGAAGCAGCCATGCGTGATGCTGGTGTGACAGGTAGCCAAATTGGTTATGTGAATGCACATGGTACATCTACCCCTGCGGGAGATGTTGCTGAAGTAAAAGGTATTAAACGTGCTTTGGGAGAAGATGGCTCTAAGCAAGTTTTGGTTTCTTCAACTAAGTCGATGACTGGTCATTTGCTGGGGGCCGCGGGTTCCGTGGAAGCGATCATTACCATCCTTTCTTTGGTTGATCAGATCGTTCCGCCAACCATAAATCTTGATGATCCTGAAGAAGGGTTAGAGATTGATTTGGTTCCTCATACCGCGCGTAAAGTTGATGGTATGGAATATGCGATGTGTAACTCGTTTGGCTTTGGTGGTACAAACGGTTCATTGATTTTCAAACGCATATAATTCCATCTTTGACTTAACTTGTATTTCAACGGCTTAGTGCTTAGCATTAGGCCGTTTGTTTTTTTCAGGGAATCGAATATGTATTGGCACAATGGGAAAGTCGTTGATTCAGTGAGTGTTGCTGATCGCTCTTTTCAATATGGTGATGGTTGTTTTACGACGATGCTAACCAAGTGTGGACGTATTCAGCACTGGGACTATCATCGTGAGCGTATGGAAGCATGTCTTGAGCGGTTAGGTATTATGATGCCTGATTGGCAACGGGTGAATGACACGTTAGCGAATGTTATTACACTAGATGAAAAAGCGGGAATAAAACTGCATGTAAGCCGAGTTGGGAACGGGCGGGGATACAGTCCTGATCAACAGCGGCCAGCGAATATAACGATTCATCCTTTTGATTACCCTGAATATTATTCCCAGTGGCGAAAAGTAGGCCTCACACTTGGGGTTTGCTCACAAAGAATGGGGCGTAACCCTCTATTGGCCGGGCACAAACATAATAATCGTTTAGAGCAAGTCTTGCTTAAAGGTGAAATGGATCGGGCGGGTTATCCTGATGGCGTTTGTCTTGATCTCGATGGTTTTATTGTGGAAACCACAATGGCAAATCTTTTTTGGATAAAAGGAGATGAGTTATATACCCCAAATCTGTGCCATGCCGGGGTTTCCGGTGTTGCTCGACGTATTATTCTACAATCGGCGGCATCGTTAGGTTTAACCGTACAGCTTGGTCATTTCCCTGTGGAAGATCTTTACCAAGCAGATGAAGTATTTATATCTAACGCACTGTTAGAAGTGGCACCTGTCACTAGCATTACTTCTCACCATTATACTATTGGCACTTATGTGCGTGCTTTTCAGGAGATATTTGATTCGTGATTAAAAAGTTATCGGTCTTGCTATTAGCACTTTTGATACTGGGGCTTATCAGTGCTTTCTATATAGTGAAATCATCGGACGATTACCTTGCACAACGTTTATCCATTTCTAAGCCGCAGCAGATCACCATTCATTCTGGAACCAGTTTAAATGGCACTTTGTCCTTGCTGATGAAAAAGGGATGGATTGACGATAATTTTGCTGCCAAATTGATTCGTCATTTGCATCCTGAGCTGACACAAATCAAAGCTGGGACTTATCAGTTACTTCCGGATATGTCGCTACAAGACAGTCTTACTTTGTTGGTCTCTGGTCGAGAATTTCAGTTTGCGATTACCTTTGTGGAAGGGAGCCGGTTTAGTGACTGGCGTGAAATCTTAGCGAACACTTCAGAGTTGAAACAAACCATCAATAACCTTTCCGAAGCGGAGATTGCCCAACAACTTGGTCTTGAGCATAAACAATTGGAAGGATTGTTTTTGGCTGAAACCTATCACTTCACAAAAGGTGAGGTAGATATTGATATTTTAAAACGGGCGCATCGTAAACTGGATCAAACATTGACTCGGGCATGGGAAAAGCGTCAAGCTGACTTACCGCTTGCTTCACCATATGAAGCGCTGATTCTTGCATCTATTATTGAAAAAGAGACAGCGATTGATGCGGAAAGGGAACGAATCGCTTCAGTTTTTATTAATCGACTCAATAAGCGCATGCGACTACAAACCGATCCTACTGTGATTTATGGTATGGGAGAGCGTTATAATGGGCGCATTCGTAAGGCCGATCTTCGTGAACCAACGGCTTATAATACTTATGTGATCAATGGATTGCCTCCGACGCCTATTGCTATGGCTGGGGAAGCCTCGATTTATGCCGCCTTGAATCCAGAGCAGAGTACTTATCTATATTTCGTCGCTAGCGGTCAGGGTGGACACGTTTTTTCTAAAACATTAACAGAACATAATCGCGCAGTACGCGCCTACTTAAAACAGCTTAGAAACCAATAATGAAGACAAAATTTATCGTAGTTGAAGGGCTAGAAGGGGCTGGGAAAAGCACCGCAATTCAAGCTGTCATCAATACACTTTATGAACACGGTATTTCGCAGGTCACGCAAACGCGTGAGCCAGGAGGCACCGTATTGGCTGAAAAGATGCGAGCCTTGGTCAAAGAAGAGCATTCAGGTGAAGTCCTTCACGATATTACGGAAGTTTTACTCATGTATGCTGCCCGAGTTCAATTGGTCGAGAACGTAATTAAACCGGCCTTAGAAAGTGGGCATTGGGTAGTGGGAGATAGACATGATCTTTCTTCGCAAGCTTATCAAGGTGGTGGACGGCAAATCGATCATCGAACCATGTCTCAACTAAAGCAGATTGCTTTGGGGGATTTTTGCCCTGATTTTACCCTATATTTAGATATTGACCCTAGGGTTGGCCTCGAGCGTGCTCGCGGGCGAGGAGAGTTAGACCGAATTGAAAAAATGGACATCAGCTTCTTTGAGCGAACAAGAAAACGCTATTTGGAATTAGCTGGTATTGATACGTCGATAGTTATCATCAATGCTGAACAGCCGATTGAAGCGGTGAGTGATGATATTCAACAAGCACTCAATCATTGGTTAGCAACGAGTCAAGGCCAGCAATGAATTCCCTTTACCCTTGGTTAATACCAGCCTGGATGGGATGGAAAGCGCAACTGGATAGTGCGCGTTTTGCCTCTGCGACCTTGATCTCAGCTCCAGAGGGGTGTGGTGCATTTCAAGTGGTTGAACGATTTGCTCAAGCATTGATGTGCACGACACACCCGAGCGAGCCATGTGGTTTCTGTCATGGGTGTGAACTGATGCGCTCAGACAGCCATCCTGATTACCATCGGATTCGTCCTGAGAAAGCGGGAAAAAATATTACCGTTGATCAAATTCGTTATGCAAACCGTTTAGCGCAAGAGTCTTCTCAGCTATCTGGATTTCGACTGATTGTTATTGAACCTGCGGAAGCCATGAATGAATCAGCGGCGAATGCATTATTAAAAACGCTCGAAGAGCCAGCTGAAACGTGCATTTTTGTTTTAGTGACAGCAAAGACAAGCCAATTACTTGCAACCGTGGTGAGTCGATGCCAAAAAATTACTGTTCCAGAACCAAGTTCTCAAATGGTGAAAAAGTGGTTAGAGAAAGAGTTTGGTGAACCTATCCCTAATTTCGCTGCGCATATACACGGTAATGCGCCATTAGTCACCCAAAATGCCATTTTATCGGGTGAGATGGATCACTATGTTGAAATTGAGCGGCAATTTGTTTCAGCTTTACAAGGTGATCTCTCCGCCTTACTCGCTTGCAGTAAATTGCTTAGTGCTCAGCCATTAACCTATTTGAATTGGATTTGGTTTTTACTGACTGATGCCCAAAAAGTTGCTTTTGGAATCATTGATTCTTATTTTACACCGGGCAGTCAGAGCGTTTCCACTACGGTTTCTTTGGCACTTTTACAGCAGCAGACAGAGAGCTTAGCTAAGCTGATAGAGCAGTTACGCCTATTTAGTGGATTGAATGCTGAGTTGTTAATCACCGATTGGCTATTTAAATTTAATGAGGATTCATGTTTGTAGATTCACACTGCCATCTTGATAAATTAAATTATCAAGAGTGCTATAAAAGCATCGATGATGTGATTGCTAAAGCTGAGCAAGCAAAGGTTAAACAGTTTTTATCTGTTGGAGTCACGCTGGATTCATTTCCATCTATGTTGGAGATGATTGAGCCTTATGATCAAGTCTATGCATCTTGCGGTGTTCATCCTCTCGATGTGATGAGTGATTTTGAACTTGATCGGTTTCGTGAATATGCGAGCCATTCAAAAGTGGTCGCCATTGGAGAAACAGGGCTCGATTACCACTATCAACCAGAAACGGCAGATTTGCAGAAATTGAGATTTTCTCAACAGATTGATGTTGCAGTCGATCTCAACAAGCCTTTAATCATTCATACTCGACACGCTCGGCAAGATACCTTGTCTATACTTAAGCAAGGCGGAGCAGAGCGATGTGGCGGGGTGATTCACTGTTTTACTGAAGATCTCCCCTTCGCTGAAGCTGCTATGGCGTTGGGCTTTTATATTTCGATTTCCGGAATAGTGACGTTTCGTCAAGCAACAGAACTGAAAGAAGTGGTTAAACAGTTACCTCTTGAGCGGCTACTGATTGAAACCGATTCGCCCTATTTAGCTCCTGTTCCACATCGAGGTAAAGAAAATCAACCTGCGTATGTTGTTGAGGTTGCTGCTTATATTGCTCAGTTAAAAGGTGTCGCCTTGCATGATGTTGCAGAAAAAACTAGCAAAAACTTCCAAGATCTTTTTTTGCGATAGAAATCTAATAAGTTATTAAAAAAGTGATGCAAATAGGTTTTTTTGTGTAGTTTTTCGCATTTTGCTCTTTTTTTGTGCGTGTTTACTAAATCTGTTGTTTTTTGCAGCAAAAACATCAAAAGTGTAATTTTGTTACGAAAAATAACAATAGTATTTATTTTATTTACTCGACGAAATTAATCAATGGCTTGATTTTATTCTTATAAAACAATTGGTTATTGTTTATTGGTGGTGAGAAAAAGCACAAGATAGTTTGTGATCTGCCTATTACTTTGAAACTAAATTTCTTAACTAACTAGAAAGTTTGAGGGGCATCAAGATATATTTAGAGGCGGAAAATATAATACATTTTGTGGTTACATTTTCATTGGGTGCTAACATTTAGGCTACGGGGGTGTGCCGTTAGAACCCAAAAAATTCTAATAACTTAATCAGGAGCATAAACATGTTTAAAAACGCTTTTGCTAACCTGCAAAAAGTAGGTAAAGCTCTGATGCTTCCAGTATCAGTCTTACCTGTTGCAGGTATTTTGCTTGGTGTAGGGGCGGCTAACTTTAGTTGGTTGCCAGAGGTAGTTTCTCACCTAATGGAACAGGCCGGTGGTTCAGTCTTTGGTCAAATGGCTCTGCTATTTGCTGTTGGTGTGGCTTTAGGTTTCACTAATAACGATGGGGTATCGGGCCTTTCTGCCATTGTAGGTTACGGCATCATGGTTGCTACGCTGAAAGTAATGGCGGGCGTTATGGGTGTTGATGGCATCGAAACAGGTGTACTTGGTGGTATCTTAGCGGGTGGTGTTGCGGCTTGGTCATTCAACCGTTTCTACAAAATCCAGTTACCAGAGTACTTAGGTTTCTTTGCTGGTAAACGTGCGGTACCAATCATTACTGGTTTCTTAGCCATTGCTTTAGGTCTTGTTCTTTCATTTATTTGGCCTCCAGTTGGTAATGCGATCGCTTCATTCTCTGATTGGGCTGCAAACCAGAGCCCAGTAACAGCATTCGGTATTTACGGTATTGTTGAGCGTTCACTGATCCCATTCGGCTTACACCACATTTGGAACGTACCTTTCTTCTATGAAGCTGGTTCATGTGTGACCAACTCTGGTGAAGCGGCTCGTGGTATTATGACCTGTTTCCTAACGGCTGATGATGCTAGCCGTGCTGCTGGTAATGGTTTTGGTCAGCTTGCTGGTGGTTACCTATTTAAAATGTTTGGTCTTCCTGCCGCTGCCTTTGCTATCGCGCATTGTGCTAAACCTGAAAACCGTGCAAAAATCATGGGTATCATGGCGTCAGCGGCATTAACCTCTTTCTTAACTGGTATTACAGAACCTATCGAGTTCTCTTTCCTATTTATTGCTCCTGTACTGTATGCTGTTCACGCTGTTTTAGCTGGCTTAGCTTATGTGCTGACTAATGCTTTAGGTGTTGTACACGGACACACATTCTCAAATGGTTTCATTGACTTTGTTGTTCAATCACCACGTGCTGAGAATATGTTACTGCTTGTTGGTCTTGGTATTGCTTACGCAGTTCTTTACTACGTTGTGTTTACTTTTGTGATTCGTACTTTGAATCTAAAAACACCGGGTCGTGAAGATGAATCAGCAGATGCAAATACTTCTACTGGCTCAGAACTCGCAGGTGATTTGGTGGCGGCTTTCGGCGGTAAAGAAAACATCACTAACTTAGATGCTTGTATCACTCGTCTACGTGTTTCTGTTGCTAAGACAGAAGTTGTTGACCAAGCGAAATTGAAACAACTTGGTGCTGCGGGTGTTGTTGTTGTCTCTGGTGGTGTGCAAGCTATCTTTGGTACTAAATCTGATAACCTAAAAACAGAAATGGATGAGTGGATCCGTAACCACGGTTAATTCTCATTTTTTCTTTCCCCTATAAATAAGGAGGCTTCGGCCTCCTTTTTATTGGTCATTATCACCCCATCGTTCCCTTGCTTGATTCATTTCATAGTGATAAATCCTACAGCAGATTTGGGTTCCCTTTACCTACCATTGACATAATGATTGATGCCTACCGATAAAGTGGACTTATTGCTTGTCGGGTTCTGCTTGTGTAACACGATAGGCCTGACGTATTGATGAGAAGACAGGATAAAGTGAATGAATAAAATAGGAATAGTCGCATTAATATCAGCTGTTGCAGGCAGTGTTTATGCACAGCCAGAACCCAATATTAAAGTTGGGATGGCGGTCGATCAGCAACTCAGTGTGGTGCTAGAAGCGAATGATCAATATCGATTTATTGTCGGAAATGATGGTGCGGCATTTGATTATCTAGCGAAGCGAGGAAACTTTGAACAGGCTGAAATTCCTTTTGATTGGTATATTGGAGTCGGGGCATGGGCCGAATGGGATGATGATTTTGGCGCACGTATACCGCTTGGTGTTGATTGGCCCATTAATACCAACTTTACCCTTTATGGGCAAGTACATCCTGAATTGAATATGCATTCTGGTATTGAGCTACAAGTTGGTGCTGCAGTGGGTGCAACCTATCGGTTTTAAAACAAAAAACCGGTCGTACGATTGACCGGCTTTTTGGCATAAAAAGCGAGGGTTACGATTGTTTTTCCATGGCTTTTTTAATACAAATGATCGCTCCACCCCATGTCAGCCCTAGGCCGATGACCATCATGATAATTGCACTTGTTGTCATTAGTATGCTTCCTTACGGCTGGTTAAGTTAACGATTACTCCAATTACGAGTAAGAAAAGGATCATTGCCCAACCTAATGTGAGGTCGTAGCCGCCATATCCTTCAGTGAGCAGTGCTCTGAACTTCGTGGCGACAATAATTGCGAGTACCACCGGAGACACAAAGCGTAAACAGATATCAAACCATACGCCGATGGTAAAATCAGAAATGCTATTAACGTATTTACGCGCCTCTGAAACTTTCATCAACCAAGTCATTAAAATGAGCTCAATCAAGCAACTGCTCATGATCCCTACGTTATTTGCAAAGTGGTCGACTAAATCAAGCAGTAATAGGCCACCATTCGTTGCAAAAGCCATGGAGATAACAAAACCAGAACCGATAACAACATTAGCGGCTTTCTTACGGCTCCAGCCCAGTTTGTCGATAATTGCTGAGGTTACTGCTTCTAAAATGGAAATGTGTGAACTTAGTCCAGCAACCACCAGTGCTAAGAAAAACAGAGGCCCTAAAATATAAGGAATTGGTAATAGGTTAATGGCTGCGGGTAGCGTTACAAAGGCTAATCCTACTCCAGCAGAAACTACTTCGGTTAGTGGTTTTCCTTGCTCTTGTGCCATGTAGCCTAATACTGAGAAGATCATAATACCGGCCAAAATCGAGAAACCACAGTTGATCAACACGGTCATGAATGCGTTGTTGGTTATGTCTGATTTTTCAGGAAGATAACTCGAATAGGCTAACATAATCGCAAAGCCAATACTGAGGGTAAAAAAGATTTGCCCATAAGCAGCAGCCCATACTTTTACATCCCAGATCTTACTGAAGTCTGGCTCAAACATATAGTTTACGCCATCCAATGCACCAGGTAAGAAGATCATTCGTGCAATCAGTAGTAGGACCATAATAAATAGGATAGGCATCATAATTCTCGATGCGCGTTCGATCCCTGATTTTACACCTCCCACAATGGCGGCATAAGTTATTGCCCAAGCAATGGCCATGGTCAGAGCGATTTTCCACTGAATAGAGCCAAGTTGTGTCGGAGAGTTATCACCAAGATTGAGGTATTCGCTAAAGAAGAAGGTATTGGTATCACTGCCCCAACTTTGTGTAAAAGACATACCAAAGTAAGAAATTGCCCAGCCAATGACCGCCACATAGTAGACACCAATGACTGCTGCTATACCGACTTGAAACCAACCCAGCCATTCAAATTTTGCATGAATTTTAGAGAGTGTCGACGGAGCTGACCCTCGGTTTTTTTGCCCCATGCTAAATTCAAGGATCATAAAAGGAATCCCTGCCGTCAACATGGCAAACAAATAAGGAATGAAAAATGCGCCCCCCCCATTTTCATAGGCCATGTAGGGGAAACGCCAAATATTACCTAATCCTATCGCTGAGCCTACCGCGGCTAATATAAACCCAGCTCGGGAACCCCATTGTTCTCGCTTCATTATTGACTCCTTATTACTTCCCTGAGGTATGAAGCTTCTTAATAAACTGGCACATTCATAGACGATAGACATTGTTACTATAGTGGATAGGGCTAAGTGGACTCTTTGCTTAAGTACATGTGCGCTTAAGAATCAGAAGTGTAGCTTGCCGATTATCCGTGGCTAAGTAATCAGATTTGAATCCGGTCTAATTGTTAAAATATTGTTCCATCATCCATGATTAAGTCAAAACTTAGATTTATATTTCTCCAGATTACCAAGAACTCAGAATATTACTCTATATACATCGATGTGTGTTTGCGTTATCTGAAATAATCAGCTGCGCATTAGTTAAGAGACTACAGATATATGTTAGAAATGGCAATAGAATGTAAACATAACCCTATACTGGTTAGGTAGTGGAAAAATAGAATATTACGGATAAAGGTAGTTATATATTTGTTTAATTTCTATTTTAATAATCGGATTAACTGGTCTGAGCATAATCGTTAACGTATAACACTATATATATTAACAGAGGAAGTGACTAAAAAGTAGACACACATCAGAGAATGGCTCCAATATACTGGATTGGTTATTTTATTACTGTGCTTGTTTCATTGTCGGTAGCGAAGGTTATTCTGATTAATGTGATAACAACTTCATATTTATTGCAGTAAAAGCCGTAATGATTGTATCAATACTCTTTGAATGTTATTACTTGGTTGTGTCTTTCTTACTCGATGTTGCTGAGTTGTTGGCTGTGCTCGTTCATCCTAATGGGGCGTCTTTTTATACTCTTGGGAATGGACGCTTGTGCTGCTGACCTGCACTGCTAAGTAGTTTGGGTATAACTTAAAAATGAGGTGTCTATGGAACGCGATCTTCAGTATGCTTTAGTGATTACGGCAACAGTATTTGTTATCTTAATCGGGTACGGCGTTGTTGCTATTGCCAACTAATCAAGAAGAAGGGTTCGCCTATGGTGAACAATGGTACAGTCTCTGAGTTAGAAAAGAGGGTCGATGTTCATCGACTCTCAAAATTTATTACAGGTAAGAATACGTTAGTCGCTCAAGGAGGTGGTCAACGGGGGATTTTTACCGCAGGTGTGTTAGATGCCTTTATCCTATCCAATTTTGATCCATTTCATGAATTTTATGGTACCTCTGCAGGTGCACTAAACCTTTGTGCTTACCTTTGTCGACAACACGGTTTAGGTAAAGCCTTTATTCTTGAATTGACCACGAATCCACAATTTTTTCATTTATTTAGTTATATTCGACGTAAACAGCATCTAAATTTAGATTGGGCGTTGGATAAAATTTGTCAGTATCCTTATCGGCTAGATTTGGATATGGGGCGTTCAACACTTGGAGGCCGTAAAGCGTTTGCGGCCGTAACCGAAGTGAACTCGTTGAAAGATGCTTATTTTCCCATGCTAGGGGAGCAGTGGCGAGAAGTGTTGACGGCAACTTGTGCTATTCCGGGTTTATACACGAAAGAAGTCTTATTGGGTGAGCAGAATTACATTGATGGTGGTGTGTCAGCATCGATTCCAGTACAAGAGGCATGGCGACAAGAAGCCCGTTTTATTACTGTGATTAGAACTGAAACTCTTGATGAAGAGAGCCAGCAAAATGTACTGACAGAAGCGTCGACAGGGGCTCAGGTACCGTGGTTAAGAGAGTCAGTGAATTCCATTCAAACCCATTGGCAAAATACGTTGTTAAATTGGAAACAAGATTGGAAAGGTTTTCTTCATCAGCAGATCGCAAAATCTCAGCAATTAAAAAAAGACCATCAACATTTAGAAACGCTTAATGGTGGGCGTTGGTTGTTTGGGGCCGATAATATTTATCGGTTAAGCCATCTGCTGGGTAACAAATTTGATTCTGGGTTGGCTGATATGTTGATGGTTCATTATCAAACTTATGCGCTGACCAGTGATTTTTTACATTCTCCACCGGATGACGCATTTATTGTGCAAATTGTGCCGAGTAAGCCATTAAAGTCGAGTTCATTGTTGAGCCGTCGTGATGATTTGTTACATGACTATGAGCTGGGTTTACAGGCTGGATATGAATTTATCGAGACATTTATTGCCGCGAAAGAACAAGCAGAGCGGCGGCAAAAGACACACTCAACGTATTCTCGTTTTCTTGATTTATAGCGTCTCTATTACAGAACGGGCACAATACGCATACAGTTAGTGGTACCTTCAACATCCATAATGTCACCTTGAGTGATAATGACCAAATCCCCAAATTCAAGTAGGCATTTCTCTTTTAATGCCTGCAAAGCCGCTTGTGCTACTATCATTCCTTCTGTGTAATGACTATCAAAATAAAAAGGGGTAACACCGCGGTATAAGGCACAACGATTTAATGCTTCATCATTACGTGACATCGCAAAGATGGGCAAAATGGAATTGAGGCGAGAAGTCATTAATGCGGTTCTTCCCGACTCAGTGAGTGTCACCATGGCTTTTACTCCCTCAAGATGATTGGCTGTATAAATCGTCGCCATTGCAATGGCTTCTTCTTCGGTTTGAAACGAGCGATCAATTCGGTAGTTTTGTTGGTTGGCTTCAATCATTTTTTCAGCACCAATACAGACGTCGGCCATTGCTTTAACGGTCTCTATTGGGTATCTCCCCGCGGCGGTTTCTCCTGAAAGCATGACTGCATCCGTGCCATCGAGCACAGCATTAGCAACATCCATGACTTCTGCTCGGGTTGGCATTGGGTTGGTTATCATCGACTCCATCATCTGTGTGGCGGTTATCACAATTCGGTTTAAGGCTTTGGATCGATAAATCAATTTTTTCTGAACGGCAATGAGCTCTGGGTCACCAATTTCAACACCGAGATCGCCACGAGCAACCATAATGACATCCGAAGCGCGAATAATATCATCCATATTTTCATCACAAGATACCGTTTCTGCACGCTCAACTTTTGCGACTAAGCGCGCATGTAGGCCTGCATCTCTGGCCAATTTTCGAGCATAATCCATATCTTGGCTATTACGGGGAAAAGAAACCGCTAAATAATCCACGCCAATGTCTGCTGCTAGTATAATATCCCGCTTATCTTTTTCAGTCAGGGCTTCGGCAGAAAGGCCACCTCCTTTTTTATTGATTCCTTTATTATTTGATAAAGGGCCACCAATCAGTACACGAGTGAAGACTTTATTTTCCTTTACTTTTATGACTTTTAGCTGAACGCGTCCGTCATCAAGAAGTAACACATCCCCATTGTTAACATCGTTTGGTAGGGATTTATAGTCGATCCCGACGATGCTTTCTGTACCTTCTCCCGAGGCAAATTGAGCATCCAAAATGAACGTTTCCCCTTCGTTTAAAATAATTTTTCCTGTTTTAAATGTAGAAATACGAATTTTTGGGCCTTGAAGATCACCTAAAATAGCGACATTTTTACCAAGATCTTTCGCAATTTTTCGTACTCTAGCGGCTCGCAACCGGTGGTCTTCTGCATTGCCATGAGAAAAGTTCATTCGCACAACATTCACTCCGTAGCGAATCATCGTCTCTAATACCCCTTCTTTATCTGTAGAAGGGCCTAAGGTGGCGACAATTTTGGTTCTTCTTAATAGGACCGTCATACTTACTCCAATAAGATGGTGCCGTGTTGAAATAAGTATAGTTGAATCTCAAACATTAGAATGAGGTGTTTTTGACGTATTACATTCAGAAAATAAAGAAAAAATCGTTAATTCACTGAGTAAAAAAAGACATTAATTGGTAATATTGTCGTGATCTGACTACGCACTCTTTGACTAAAAACACAAACTTCTATCTATATGCGTGATGCTTGTCACGGGTATTCACCAAAGCACTTCACAATTAGTTCGCAAAGTAAAAAAATTGACGGGTTGTTGAATTTTGGAGTGCACCATGTACATGGCTCAACCAGGCCATATTGATCATATCAAACAGGTCAATGCTGGCCGTGTATATAAACTCATTGACCAAAAAGGTCCTATCTCTCGTATCGATTTGTCAAAGGAGAGCCAATTAGCCCCCGCGAGTATTACGAAGATTACTCGTGAATTGATCGATGCTCATCTGATTCATGAGACGACCGTTCAAGAGGCGATCAGTCGAGGTCGCCCAGCGGTGGGGTTACAAACCAATAATGAAGGTTGGCAGTTTTTGTCTATGCGCCTTGGGCGTGGCTATCTCACGATTGCGTTGCATGAGCTTGGTGGTGAGGTGTTAATTGACACCAAAATCGATATTCATGAAATTGATCAAGAGGATGTATTAGCTCGGTTATTATTTGAAATTGAAGAATTTTTTCAAACTTATTCTGCTCAGTTGGATCGTGTAACCAGTATTGCTCTTACTTTACCGGGGTTGGTTAACTCAGAGCAGGGCATTGTGCTACAGATGCCACATTACAATGTTGAAAACTTGGCTCTCGGGCCGGAAATTTATAAAGCAACGGGGCTTCCTGTTTTTGTGGCTAACGATACTCGGGCGTGGGCACTTGCGGAGAAGTTATTTGGCCACTCACAAGATGTTGATAATTCTGTGTTGATCTCTATTCACCATGGTTTAGGTGCTGGAATTATTGTCGATGGACGTGTATTACAAGGTCGCCACGGTAATATTGGTGAATTAGGTCATATTCAAATTGATCCTCAAGGGAAACGTTGCCATTGCGGTAATATTGGCTGTTTAGAAACGGTGGCAAGTTCTCAAGCGATTCGAGAGCAGGTGGCTATCCGCATTGCTCTGGGGGAGGAAACCTCATTAGCGGAGAAATCTGAGATCACCATTGAAGATGTTTGTTTAGCAGCGGCGGAAGGCGATCAACTTGCTGTTGAAGTGATCGAACAATTAGGACGCTATCTTGGGGCTGCGATTGCGATTGTGATTAATTTATTTAATCCGGAGAAAATTTTGGTTGGTGGCGTCATTAATCAAGCGAAAAGTGTGCTATACCCAGCCATCCAACGCTGTATTGAGGAGCAAAGCTTACCGGTTTATCACCAAGGCCTTCAATTGCTAGAATCGCGTTTCTATAAACAAGCTACGATGCCGGGGGCCGCATTGATAAAACAAGCGTTGTATGATGGTTTATTACTGATGAAGGTGGTCGAAGGGTAACTTTTGCTTCGTTTTTTCTCTGTGAGCGTTTACATTTGTCACTTAAATTTGTGTGTGTATCTAAATACCTTACGACGGTTTAGGTATATACTGTAAAGCGATAATGCTTTTCTATTGGTGGGATTTTGTATGTCGAGTATCTTAAACACGGTCGATCAACGGACCAATTTGGTGGGAGAAAACCGCCTAGAACTGTTGCTGTTTAGTTTGAATAGTCGACAAATCTTCGCTATTAACGTTTTCAAAGTTCGTGAAGTCATTAAAGTACCGCTGACCACAAAGATGCCAGGTTCGCATCCAAATATCATAGGGGTCGCATCTTTGCGTGGTGAAGCCGTTCCTGTGATTGATTTACGTCAAGCGATCGGTTTTCCTCCTTCGCGCTTGGAAAATCAAGAGCAAAATCTGATTATTACCGAGTATAACCGTACGGTACAGGGGTTCTTGGTGGGGCAGGTGCGTAATATTATTAATACCGCATGGACAGAAATTCAACCGCCCCCTAAATCGGTTGGTCGTTCCAACTATTTAACCGCGATTACTCATATTAAAGAGCAAGATCAACATCATATTGTTGAAGTGGTTGACGTTGAGAAAGTCTTAGCTGAAATCATCGATTATGACGTCTCTATTTCTGAAGAAGTGTTGGATCATGAGCTACTGAGTGAAATGGTCGGACGTAATATTTTGATTGTGGATGATTCTGCTACGGCAAGAAGTCAGATAAAAGGAACGTTATCTCAGCTTGGACTCAATATTATTGAGTGTTGGGATGGCTTACAGGCATTGAATTTACTTAAGTCATGGTGTGATGAGGGTAAAGACATTAATCAAGAACTATTAATGTTAATCACTGATGCAGAAATGCCAGAGATGGACGGTTACCGTTTGACGTATGAAGTGCGTAATGACCCTAGGATGTCGGATCTTTATATCACGCTGAATACTTCATTAAGTGGTAGCTTTAATGAATCGATGGTACAAAAGGTGGGCTGTGATCGATTCATTTCTAAATTTCAACCCGATCTGCTGGTAGAAGCCGTTCAAGATAGGTTGCGAGCAACTTTAGCGTAATAAAAAAGCCTTGCTGGAAAGCAAGGCTTTTTTATTACTTTAGCCAATCCCCACTAACGCTTGGGCTGGGCATCGATACATTGGCCATGTACAGATTGGCTTTCGGGTGCCATTAAATACAAGTAGAGAGGCATGAGTTCTTTGGGGGTTTTTAACTTATTGACATCTTCAGCAGGGTAGGCTTTAGCCCGCATTCCGGTTCGGGTGGCACCCGGATTGATGGCATTGACCCGAATCGTGGTTTCAGATAATTCATCGGCAAGCACTTGCATCATCCCTTCCGTTGCAAATTTCGATATTGCATAGGTGCCCCAAAAAGCTCGTCCACTGTGGCCAACGGTTGAGCTGGTGAAAATTAGCCGTGCATTTTCAGTCTTTTTTAATAAAGGGAGTATGGCTTGGGTGAGCATAAATTGGGCTTTGACATTCACTTGCATCACTTCATCAAAGGTATCTTCACCAATCTGGTCAAATGGGCTGAGTACACCGAGTAGGCCAGCGCTGTGTAGTACGCCATCTAATCGACCAAATTGACCTTCAATGGTTTCTGCCATGTCTAAGTAGTGCTGCTTAGTGGCACCGAGCATATCTAAGGGTACAATCGCAGCCTGAGGGTATCCAGCCGCTTCGATTTCATCATAAGTCTTTTCAAGTTTTTTCACCGTTCGGCCTAATAATATGACCGTTGCGCCGTGAGCGGCATAGGTGAGGGCGGCTTGTTTGCCAATGCCATCTCCCGCCCCCGTTACTAAAATCACTTTGTTTTTTAAGGCGTCAACAGAAACAGAATAATCCACGTTACGTTTCCTTATTGTTATGATTTGCTTTTCGTCTTCGTGACAAGATGGTTACAATACACCAATTCGCACTGAAGAGGATGAGTACATTGGAATTTTTATTAGAGTATGGTTTATTTTTAGCCAAGATTGTGACCGTTGTGGTTGCGCTCGTCATGGTGTTAGTCATTGTGAAATCGGTTGGAGGAAAACATGCCGCGGCGAAGGGAGAGTTGGTTATTACTAACTTAACCGATCAGCATAAAGAGACGGTTGAGCAGCTAGAGTCTTATCTGCATGATGACAGCTTTTTAAAAGCTCGCCATAAAGCGGAGAAGAAAAGTGAAAAAGAGCAGCAAAAGTCGCGTGAGAAAGCATTGAAAAAATCGGTTAAAGAAGGAGAGTTAACCGCAAAGCGTGACCCTCATCTGTTTGTGCTCGATTTTCATGGCAGTATTGATGCGAAAGAAGTGGCTTCACTACGAGAAGAAGTGACGGCTATTTTAGCGGTCGCTCAAGCAGGAGATGAAGTTCTGCTTCGCTTAGAAACGGGGGGCGGTATGGTTCATGGTTATGGGTTGGCTTCTTCTCAGCTGGATCGTTTGAAAGCGGCTGAATTGCCCTTGACGATTGCTGTCGATAAAGTTGCGGCCAGTGGTGGGTATATGATGGCGTGCATTGCGGATAAAATTGTTTCAGCGCCGTTTGCGATTGTAGGGTCGATTGGTGTTATTGCGCAATTACCCAATTTTCATAAATTGCTTAAGAAAAATGATATTGAATTTGAGCAACTGACGGC
Organism: Vibrio cincinnatiensis; assembly: GCF_022113815.1. Taxonomy (GTDB): domain Bacteria; phylum Pseudomonadota; class Gammaproteobacteria; order Enterobacterales; family Vibrionaceae; genus Vibrio; species Vibrio cincinnatiensis_A. The sequence continues at coordinate 153,587 of NZ_SGOM01000006.1, read as the reverse complement.
GGGTGAATATAAACGCACGCTAACCATGTTCGGTGAAAATACCGATAAAGCACGAGATAAATTCAAACAAGAGCTTGAAGAAACGCATGAATTGTTTAAACAGTTTATTCGTGATCACCGCCCTGCGTTAGAGCTAGAGAAAGTAGCGACCGGGGAGCACTGGTTTGGTACTCAAGCAAAAAATTTAGGCTTAGTCGATGAGATTTCAACATCAGACGATTTGATCGTGAAGGCTTGTAAAGATAAAACCGTACTCTCGGTTCGTTATGTGCAAAAGAAAAAACTGGCCGATAAATTGGCGGGTGTTGCGGGGGAGGCCGCCGATTCAGTATTACTTAAGTTAATCGCTCGGGGTCAGCGTCCAGTAGTCTAAAACGCTGTTGACAAAGCGCCTAATGAGGGCGCTTTGTTTGTAATGCATATCCTTTTTCTAAGGCCGCAAAGAGCAGTCCACCGAGTAGCCCAATCAAATGTGCTTCTGTGGCAACGCGAGCATCTATCCAAATTTCGGTACCAAGAGATGCGCCAAAACGTTGTTCCCATGCGACCTTGGCAATGATACCGAAAACCAGCCAACGGCTATTTTTTCTACCATGAAACCATTCTTGAGCAGCCAAAAGGGTGAACAAGCCGTGCAACGTTCCAGACAACCCGACATAGAGAGTCATGTCAGTAAAATAGACCCCCATTCCCACCCATCCACTGAGAAGAAGCAGAGCCACCAGTAGTAATTTAGACGTGGGCCTAAATAAAAAAGTTATGGCCCATAGCCCAGCAAGATTCATCATAAGATGGGCAAAGTTGGTATGGGTAAAATTTCCTGTTAGGATGCGCCACCATTCTCCTTGTACAATAGAACTTAGATGCCAAGCACTGACACTACTCAGCGGCTCAAATTGCAAACCGAAGCAGACTAAACTCACTAAACACAACAATAGGAAAAGATTCACAACATGTCTCGTTATTGTTCTCAATGTGGAAAAGCGCATAAAGCTTGTATCTGTGCGGATATTGTACCGCTAGAATCTGCTGTGGAGCTTATCATTCTTCAACATCCAACTGAAGAACATCGTCCGATGGGAACGGCGCGTATTTTGAATTTATCGCTTGCTAATTGTCGTTTATGGGTGGGCGAAGATTTTCGTGAACATGCCCCATTAAATCAGTTATTGGCAGAGCCGGATGTCGTTCATCAGGTGTTGTATCCCTGTGAGCATTCTACTTGCATCTCGGCAGGGGCACATTCGAACAACCAAAAAGTTCGAGTTATCCTGCTTGATGGAACGTGGAAAAAAGCGTTTAAGATGTGGCAAATCAATACTCAACTACACTCTTTACCTTGCCTACATTTGCCGGAAACATTAAAAGGCAATTATCGTATTCGTAAAGCACCGAATGATAATGCGTTATCTACGGTTGAAGCTGGGTTTCATTTACTGCAATGTTGGCAACCCAAACAAGACTTTTCACCGTTATTGAACGCATTTGAAGCCATGATTGACTATCAAATTCAACAGATGCCAAAGGGGGTATTCGAAAGGCACTATTCCAATGGAAATCCGGCTGAGTGACAGCGGTGCTAGTTTTACCGACAAAATAGAGCCGTAATTTTCATCAATAAAGGCTGTGAGCTGAAAAAAGTTGTTGGTGCAGACGCTGTGCATAGGCATCGGTCATTGCAGCGATATAATCACAAATCACCCGCATACCGCCTCCGGAATGTTGTTCTGCCATTTGCCACTTCTCTCGGGTGGCTTGCGGCAGTAATCGTTCAGGGTCAGCGGCTAATGCTTCAAAGAGATCCATGATTAACTGTTGTCCTTTATATTCAAAACGTTGGACTTGAGGGACTTGAATCACATATTGGCTGACAAATGATTTTAGAACCTCTAACGCATTCGCCATATCAGGCTGTAAATAAGCGTTAAAAGCCAGTAAATCATTCTCAAAAGCGACATCAACAGGTTTAACGCTTATACTAGTGAGTAATGCATTAACAAGTCCACCAATGGCATCTTTACGCACATGATGCTGACCAGAAAATAACATTTTGGTCATGGTTTTAGTGTGCTCGGCAAACCAAGCATCTCCGCTGTGCATGAGCGGAGCTTCTGCTGCTTGTTGCCACTGAGTTTGATTGACCATACCAAGGACTATGGCATCTTCCAAGTCATGAACACCGTAGGCGATATCATCCGCCAGTTCCATAATGGAACAATCTAATGATTTGAAACGCGTTTTTTTATGCTGATAAGGGGTGGTTGGAAGAGGACGCATTTGCTCTAGTTGTTGCCTGTCTTGTTCACTGAGGGGGGCGAGCACCCATGCTAAGCAAGCTTTGTCACAATCGTAAATGCCTTTGGCTGGGGGCCAGTCTTTTGCTTTTAGTTGTCGCTGATGAGGAACGGATTCGGGTCGTTTCTCCGCACAAGTTTGACTGAGTAGTGCCGGGTATTTAAGTAACCCTAATAAGGTGCGTCGAGATAGATTCATTCCGTGATGTTCAGTGTACGGTTCTAACGTGGTGACAATACGAAAGGTTTGTGCATTGCCCTCAAACCCGCCTTGTTCCCGCATCATATAGTTCAGAGCAATTTCACCCCCGTGCCCATAAGGTGGATGGCCAATATCGTGCGCAAGACACAAAGCGTCGATCAAACTATCGGAAGGCAATAAGCCAGAAAATTCGGGTTGTTTGAGCCTCAGTTGAGCAACAATGCCAGTACCGATTTGTGCAGCTTCAAGGGAGTGAGTTAAACGAGTCCGATGAAAATCATTTAAATTGGTACCATGGACTTGGGTTTTCGCCTGTAACCGGCGAAAAGCGGCAGAATGGAGAATACGCGCTCGATCGCGTTGATAAGGGCTGCGATGATCATTACGTCGGATCTTATGTTCATCATTATTGCGTTCTTGCCATTCAGGATTTATTGCTATTTGCATACCCAACTCCCATATGAAACCTATTTTTATAAAACGTACAGTGAGTTAGCTGATTTCGTCCAGTGTTAATTCAAAGCTTGGCGCGAAAGTTTCCAAAAAATACGCCATTTCTGGGGTATGTCGCTCTTTTAATGTGACATCAAGCCGTTTTTTTGCTAGGGCGTATTCATGGTTGCCAGCGCTCAGTTCTTCTAAACACTTTAAGTAAGCACATAAGCTATCTGCTTGTTTTACAATGGCAGCGTCTTCTGGATGAGCGGAGGTGGTCAGTAAAAAAGGTTCAAAGTCTGGCTGCAACTCTTCCGGTAACATCTCCAGTAAACGTTGCTCAGCGCAAGCTTCAATTTTTTTATACTCTTTTGCAATTTCTGGGTTGAAATACTTTACTGGGGTCGGTAAGTCACCCGTTAAAACTTCACTACTATCGTGATACATGGCCAACAGAGCAATGCGTTCAGGGTTGAGTGTTCCGCCAAATTTCTTATTTTTAATGACTGCCAATGCATGAGCGACAAAGGCAACTTGTAAGCTGTGTTCGGAAACATTCTCTTTGGAAACGGAGCGCATTAAGGGCCAGCGTTGAATTAACTTCATTCGGGCGAGATGAGCAAAAAAATGACTCTCTTTCATAGCGCGTATTCTTCCTTGCGGATTAAATAATAACAAACAGGCTCTCTGTGCGCGTGCAAAAGAGAGCCTGTTAAGCCTAACGGATCATCGCTTGAGTGTCGAAGCTGTTATTGACGATAAGTTGCCAAGAAACGCTCAAACCGACCGATGGCAATTTCCAAGTCTTCAACATGAGGTAGGGTGACAATCCTAAAGTGATCCGGTTTGGGCCAGTTAAACCCAGAGCCTTGCACCAGTAAAACTTTCTCTTGAATGAGAAAGTCTAGAATCATTTTTTGGTCATCTTTGATGTTGTACTTTTTCGTGTCAATTTTGGGAAATAGATACATGGCACCTTTGGGTTTGACACAAGACACCCCTGGAACTTGGTTGATCAGTTCCCAAGCTCTATCGCGCTGCTCAAGTAAACGGCCACCAGGTAAGATAAGCTCATTGATACTTTGGTATCCTCCTAATGCCGTTTGAATCGCATGTTGCATTGGTACATTTGCGCATAAACGCATGGAGGCGAGCATTTCTAAACCCGCGATATACCCTTGCGCGAGGTGTTTGGGGCCAGTTAAAAACATCCAGCCACCACGAAAACCGCACACCCGATAAGCTTTAGACAAGCCATTAAAGGTGATAACTAATACATCTTCAGTGAGAGCGGCAACCGAAGTATGGGTTGCTCCATCGTATAAAACCTTATCGTAGATCTCATCAGCAAAAATCATCAATTTATGCTGACGAGCAATTTCAATAACTTCTAACAGAAAATCTCGGCTATATACTGCCCCTGTTGGATTGTTCGGGTTGATCAGAACAATTCCTCGTGTTTTTGGCGTGATTTTCTTTTTAATATCGTCAATATCAGGATACCAATCAGCTTGCTCATCGCAGAGGTAATGGACAGCCGTTCCACCAGAAAGCGCAACAGCAGCGGTCCATAGTGGATAATCAGGCGCAGGCACGAGCATTTCGTCGCCGTTGTTAAGTAGAGCTTGCATCGACATCACGATGAGTTCTGACGCTCCATTCCCAATATAGACATCTTCTACGTCTAGGCTACGAATGCCGCGTTTTTGGTAATATTGAACAACCGCTTTACGAGCAGAATAGATCCCTTTAGAGTCACAATAACCTTGTGAAGTTGGAAGGTTTCGAATGACATCGACTAAAATTTCATCAGGGGCATCGAAGCCAAAAGGGGCCGGGTTGCCAATGTTGAGCTTTAGTATTTTATGCCCTTCTTCTTCCATGCGCTTAGCATGTTTAAGTACTGGTCCTCGAATGTCATAGCAGACATTATCGAGTTTTGATGACATCCCGATATTTTGCATTGCAATGTTCCTGAAAATAATTGAAACTTTTTATTAAACTACACCAGATTGCCTTTTTTTAGAATATAAATCTAGCGTTAAAATACTGAATCTTCGAAGAGAAAAGTGGCTAGGTGGAGGTTGTTCACCATAATTAGAAAACTATGGTGAACCTAGAGGAGAAAACAGCCCAATGGCGGCTCTAATGCTTTTCATTGTTAAAACAGAAAAGCCATAAAAGAGGGTCGGTAACCTTGATTTCAGCGGGTACTCTCAATAGAGTAGCCACTGTTAAATCGAATCTCATAGTAGACGAGGTCGCTTTGTCTAATTTTTATCAAGCCATTGCTCGGTTGATAGAGCAAATAAACGACGCGAGGGATAACGACGTTCGTTTCACCCAAGAGTTGGCAGTGAAGCCACCATTCGCGTTTATCGATTGGCTTGAAGCCCAGCCGGTATTCCCTAAATTTTATTGGCAGTCTCGAGATACTCGTGAAGAGGTGGTCGCGCTTGGGCAACTGTATACATTTTCAGATCCTGCGCCAGCTTATGCGATTGTCGGTGAGCAACAACGAATTTGGGGAGGACGTTCGTTTGATGGGCAAACCGAGAAAAACCGTCGTTGCGTGTCATCGTTTTTTTTCTTACCACAAGTAGAACTGATTCGTTTTGATGATCACTGGTCGATAGCGGCGAATATTAATCAAGATAGGCAGCGAACACTGGCGACGTTACAGCAGCTACAGTACGAAGTTGTACCGCTTGCATCTCTGCATAATGAAGTATTACAAGTTACGCATTCACCGAACCATGCGGATTGGACAGAGTTAGTGCATCAAGTGCTGGATGGTATCCGCCAGCATGCGTTTCAAAAAGTTGTGTTGGCTAGACAAACACGAATAACGTTGAATCAGCCGATCCGAGCGGCTCAATTACTCAAAGCCAGCTATTTAGAAAATCATCATAGTTTTCACTTCTTGTTGGCTTTAGACCATCAGCACAGTTTTATGGGATCAACGCCAGAGCGGCTTTATTATCGACAGGGACAAGAGCTACAAACCGAAGCGTTAGCTGGAACCATTGGTCGAGGGTGTGACGCTTCTCAAGATGAACAGTTAGCTGATTGGTTAACTCATGACAGTAAAAACCTCAATGAAAATCAGTTTGTTGTTGATGACATTATTGAACGGTTAACCCCGTACTCAGAGCAAGTCAATGTGGAATCAGAGGCTCATTTAGTTCGGTTACGTAAAGTGCAGCATTTGAAGCGGCGTATTCATGCGCAGCTAAAGCCTGGGGTGAATGGGGTGCAGTTACTTAGCGCATTACAACCGACGGCCGCAGTGGCGGGATTACCCCGCCAAGCCGCGCTTAATTTTATTACTCAAAATGAACCTTTTGCCCGTGGTTGGTATGCGGGCTCAATGGGGTATTTTAGCCAGCAGCAAGCCGAATTTTGTGTTGCGATCCGCAGTGCGCTCGTCGTGAATGATGAAGTACAATTATTTGCTGGCGCTGGCATTGTTCCCGGCTCCGTTGCTGAATATGAATGGCAAGAATTGGATAAAAAAATGTCGACCTTACTCAGTTTAATTACGGATCATTTACCGTTAGGTCTTGCTTCATGAATCACGATCAAGCTTTACTGAATCGAATTTGGTCACAAACGTTATTAGAAGAATTGACTCGTTTTGGTGTGACGGATGTGTGCATTGCTCCCGGTTCGCGTTCAACGCCACTTACATTGGAAGCGGCGGCGAATAGCAAGCTTAGCATTCACACTCACTTTGACGAACGTGGATTAGGTTTTCTTGCTCTTGGTTTAGCCAAGAGCAGCCAGAAACCGGTCGCGGTGATTGTGACTTCAGGAACAGCGGTGGCGAATTTATTGCCAGCCATTGCTGAATCAAAACTGACAGGGGAGCCGTTGATTGTACTGACGGCCGACCGCCCTGTGGATTTAGTCGGCTGTGGTGCAAATCAGGCGATTTATCAACCAGAAATCTATGCGCATCATGTGACTCAATCGGTTGCGTTACCTAGCCCTAATATCGGTTTATCACTCAATTGGTTATTAACAACGATCGATGATGCATTAAGCCAGCAAGCTCAGTTAGGTGGAACGATCCACATTAACTGTCCTTTCCCCGAACCTCTTTATTCCAGCAACGATCGGCAGCTTTATGCGGATTATTTAAAGAGCATAGAACGTTGGCGAGCGGGAGATGAACGTTATACTCAACGCCATTACCCCAGCACTTCCGTCGCTCCTATCGATAATGGTCTGTTGAGTAAAAAAGGGGTTGTGCTTATTGGTTCCGTTCGATTGCATGAAGCGCAAGCGGCTCTCTATTTTGCGAAACAACTAGGCTGGCCAGTTTTGTGTGATCCACAATCAGGGGTAAGCAGTGAATGGGCGCATTACGATTTATGGTTACAAAATCGTGCCGCCCGAGCCTTACTGAGTGAATGCGATCAAGTTGTTCAGTTTGGTTCACGTATTGTGTCTAAACGGCTTAATCATTGGATTGAGCAGCAAGTTTCCACAGGTCGGTGTGATTATATGTACCTTTCTTGGCAGGCAGCACGCAATAATCAATCGCATCTAGCACAGCAGCATTGGGTATGTGACATCCCAAGCTGGGTTAACATGCAGCTCAGTAAGCAGCATGTACTCAAACAGGCTTATATTGGTTGGGGCGATGAACTTAAACATTATGCACAAAGCATTACTCAACTGGCTCAGTTACCCCTTTCTAACCAAGTCCTCAGTGAGGTGGCGTTAGCGGTTGATTTGGGGGAACGGGGAGAGGCTATCCCTCTTTTCCTTGGTAATAGTTTAATTGTGCGTCTTGCGGATATGTTTAGCACGTTCTCTCCAAGAGAGGTTTTCTCTAATCGTGGTGCTTCAGGCATTGATGGTTTAGTGGCGACAGCAGCAGGAGTGCAACGAGCATCTGAGAAACCCATGCTAATGCTCATGGGAGACACCTCGTTACTGTATGATTTAAACTCATTAGCACTCGTTCGAGAAACGTCCCAACCTTTGGTGATTGTCGTTATTAACAATGATGGTGGAGCGATTTTTGACTTACTGCCCGTACCCGCTCAGCAGCGAGAAGCGCTTTATCAAATGCCGCATGGTTTACAATTTGAATTCGCAGCCAAGCAATTTGGGTTGATGTATCACAAACCTGAAACCTTAGCGGCTTATCAAGCGGCGGTTGATGAGCATTTGAGGGAAGGACAAGGCACGTTACTGATTGAAGTGGTCACACCATCACAACAAGCCGCCGCTCATATTCAGCAGCTATTATCACAAATTCATGCTCTATAGTCGTACGTCCTCTTCTGCCATCCCTTTATCTGCCAAGCCAGTATGGGTTTTTTTACATGGCTTACTTGGTAGCAGTCAGGATTGGCAACCGGTACTTTCTCGCTTGAGAGGTGAAGCCTGGTTGGCTATCGACTTGCCGGGACATGGACAAAGCCAAGACATAACATGTCATCACTTTGCTATGTGCTGTCAACAAGTTAAGCAAACGATTCTTACCCATTATGATGCAACAACGCCCATTTGGTTGGTGGGGTATTCACTGGGTGGGCGTATTGCAATGACAGGCAGTGCTGAGGGGTGGTTTGATGGGTTGAATATTCAAGGATTAGTGATTGAGGGGGGGAACTTTGGGCTCCTCAGCGACCCTGAAAAAAAAGCCCGCTGGCATCATGATCAACAATGGGCAAAACGGTTTATATCCGAGCCAATTGCTCAGGTATTAGCCGATTGGTATCAGCAACCGGTATTTTCTTCACTCAATCATGAGCAAAGACAAACTTTGATTCATTTGCGAAGTGATAACCTTGGTCATCGGATCGCCATGATGCTGCTAGCGACATCATTGGCAACACAGCCCTATGTGCTTCCTCAACTGATGAGACTGCCTTTCCCTGTTCATTATGTGTGTGGGCAAAATGATCAAAAATTTCGACAGCTCGCTGAGCAAAGCGGGTTGTACTACAGTCTAATCGACCATGCTGGGCATAACGTGCATCATGAACAACCGGATGCATTTGTTCAGAGACTAAAAAAACTCCTACCTACGTCTTCATTTGGCGTAGGCGACAACAACAATGGAAATCACCATGGCTAAAACAGTAGGCATTTCAGAACAAGAACTTTATGCGCCAGTTGTCTGGCACGATTGTACCGATACTTATCAAGATATTTACTATCACAAATCTCCAGATGGGATCGCTAAAATTACCATCGCTCGCCCTCAAGTACGCAATGCTTTTCGTCCTCAAACAGTGAAAGAAATGATTCATGCGTTGGCAGATGCTCGTTATGACGAAGGGGTCGGCGTGATTATTTTGACTGGGTTAGGTGAAGACGCTTTCTGTTCTGGTGGTGATCAGAAAATTCGAGGTAACTACGGCGGTTACCAAGATGATAGTGGTACTCACCACCTCAATGTGTTGGATTTTCAGCGTCAAATTCGTACCTGTCCTAAACCCGTCATTGCATCGGTTGCGGGTTGGGCTGTCGGTGGCGGTCATGTTTTGCATATGATGTGTGATTTAACCATTGCAGCAGAAAATGCACAATTTGGACAAACCGGCCCTAAAGTCGGCTCGTTCGACGGTGGCTGGGGTGCTTCTTATATGGCGCGCATTGTGGGTCAGAAAAAAGCGCGTGAAATTTGGTTCCTGTGTCGTTTCTATGATGCCAAAGAAGCGTTGGATATGGGGCTGGTGAATACGGTTGTCCCTGTGGCTGACTTGGAAAAAGAGACCGTTCGCTGGTGCCGTGAAGTGTTGCAGCATAGTCCAATGGCATTACGTTGCTTGAAAGCGGCGCTGAATGCTGATTGTGATGGTCAAGCAGGGTTACAGGAATTGGCGGGCAATGCCACCATGTTATTTTATATGACAGAAGAGGGCCAAGAAGGCCGTAATGCTTTTAATGAAAAGCGTCGTCCGGACTTTAATAAATTCCCTCGTAATCCATAACGAGAAGAAGGCTGTTTAAATATCACCGCTGAGCATAAACGGCGGTGATCCACAATGAATGCAAAGGAATATTAACGGATGACGCGTAGCGCAAAACTGTATCAATATCGATTGCCCATGGATAGTGGAGTGATTCTCCGTGATGAAAAGTTAACAGAACGGAGCGGGTTTATCGTCGAATTACATGAAAATGGCCAAATTGGACGTGGTGAAATCGCCCCTTTAGCCGGATTTAGTCTTGAGTCACTTGAAGACGCTGGAGCGTTAGCAAAAGAGCAGCTCGCGTTATGGGTACAGGGCGAAGCTCTCTGTTTGGATCGTCTTTTCCCATCGGTGGCTTTTGGCTTTTCAATGGCTGAACTGGAGATCTCGAAAGGCTTGCCGGAAACAGGGCAATATCAGGCTGCGCCGCTTTGCACCGGAGACCCAGATGAGTTAATTCCTCAGCTCAATGCCATGCCAGGCCAAAAAGTAGCGAAAGTTAAAGTTGGGCTTTATGAGCCTATCCGAGATGGTATGCTGGTGAATCTCTTTTTAGAGTCCATGCCGGATCTCTATTTACGATTGGATGCCAATCGAGCTTGGAGTAAAGAAAAGGCCGCGAAGTTTGCTCAATATATCGCTCCCTCATTACGCGGGCGGATAGCCTTTTTAGAAGAGCCGTGTCACACCCCAAGTGACAGCCTTTCGTTTGCCATTGATACAGGCATTGCGATTGCGTGGGATGAAACGCTACAACAGGCGGTACGCGGTGATGGTTTTCAGCTTGAAGATCTAACTGGGGCAAAAACCATTATCATCAAACCCACATTAATTGGTTCGGTGCCTCGTTGTATCAGCTTGATTAAAAAAGCTCAGACTTTGGGTATACAAGCGATAATTAGCTCAAGTATTGAATCAAGCTTAGGTTTGACGCAATTAGCCCGTTTGGCTCATGCTCAATTGCCCAATGAAATTCCGGGATTAGACACTATCGGTTTATTTAAGGCGCAGCTAGAAGTGGCGTGGCCGGGATGTGATTTACCTGTACAACCACTGGAACAACAAATGCTGGTTTGGCAATCGGAATCCGCATGACACCTTGGCAGCAACACGATCCTCTGCGAGTTGCCTTGTGGTTAGGTAAGCAGCCGCTCACTTGGCAGCAGTTGAGTCGAAAGGTGAATCAGTACGCCGAATCTTTACAGCAAGCTGGAATGATTCAAGGCCACGTATTGACCTTGGTGGGTAAAAATCACCCAGAGACGCTGTTTTGGCTGCTGGCCGCAATGCAACAGGGGGTAAGCTGTGCATTGACAATGCCTCAGCCGTTAACTCAACTGCATAAGAAACTGACCTCGTTATATGGTTCGGGTCAAGCGTGGGTGTGGCTTGCTCCTTCGGCTGGGTTAGCAGGATCTGCATTATTACAGCAGCGACCTCAAACACAGCTTGTGACGATAAACCCAGCGCTTGCTTTAAAAGCACAATGTGGCCCGTTGCTCTACCATGAAGATCAGCTAGCAACATTAATTTTTACTTCAGGCTCGACAGGTGACCCTAAAGCGGTTGCGCATACACATAAGCAACATTTTGTGTCAGCACAAGGGTTATTACGTGAGTTTCACTTTACCCAACAAGATACTTGGTTACTCAGCCTACCTTTATATCATGTGTCAGGGTTAGCGATTGTTTATCGTTGGTTATATTCGGGCGCTTGTTTAAAAATAGGTGACGGTAATTTAACGGAAGATGTGCAGGGTGTGAGCCATGCTTCCTTAGTTGCTACTCAGCTAAAACGTCTACTTGATAGTGAGCAGCCACTTACACTTACCCATGTTTTACTGGGAGGAAGCCATATTCCTCATGCATTAGCTTGCCAAGCTGCAGAGCGGGGGATTGATGCTTGGCTTGGGTATGGTATGACAGAAGCGGCTTCAACAGTCACGGCGAAACGGGTAGATACTACATCCAGTGCAGGCCATGTGCTGGATGGTCGCAAGATAAAACTTATCGATAAACGTATCTATATTGGTGGTGATACCTTGGCTTGTGGCTACTATCACCAAGGTGAGTTAAGCCCGCTGAAAGATGCTCAGGGGTGGTTTGATAGTAAAGATTTAGGTTATTGGCAAGACAATGAATTGGTGATTATCGGTCGAGCGGATAACCAATTTATCTCGGGAGGAGAAAATATCCACTGTGAAGAAATTGAGGCTGTGCTAAATCGCCACCCAACGATCCACCAAGCGTTTATCATCCCCATTATGGATGATACTTTTGGGGCGCGGCCTATTGCGATTGTACAAAGTACATCACCCTTTTCGATTGAACAAGGGAATGCATGGTGTGAGCCGAGACTTGAAAAATTCAAATGGCCGATCCGTTACTTATCTATGCCTGAATCGTTGACCTCAAGCGGAATAAAAGTGTCGCGTCAAGCGCTCAAACATTGGTTAATTGAGCGGTACCCACAGTACACCACTCTTAAATAAAGCAATATGCACAGGGAGCGTGCGATAAATAAATCCGTATCATTGGCTATTTCCAATCACCACGTAACTGAGCGACTCGTTGCTGCATCAATTTGGTTGATGCTTGGCCACTCGGTACGGCTTCTCCGGCTTCAATTTCAATTCTAGACCATAATTTACGTGGTAACCCTGTGCAGGCTCGACCTTTATAGCGGCTAAAGAAACTTCCCCACAACCCTTTGATCGCTATAGGAATAACAGGGACGGGGCTACGTTTTAATATCACATCAATTCCCCGCATAAAGGGGTTCATTTCACCATCTGCGGTTAAGCGCCCTTCAGGGAAAATACACACCAAGTGTCCTTCTTGCAGCGCTTGTTCAACATCGGCAAAAGCACGGCGAATCGAGCTGCGTTTATTGGCACAGATGGGAATAACCCCAGCTCTGCGTAAAAAGCGTCTTAAAATAGGCACATTGGCATAATCCTCTTCCATTACAAAGCGAATTAGCCTTGGGCAAACTGCGCTGAGTAGCAATGCATCCATATAGCTGACGTGGTTGCAAACAATTAAGGCTCCCCCTTGTTCTGGTAGGTGGTGAAGCTGTTTGTGTTTTACACGATAAATCGTATGTGTTAATGCCCAAACGAGTAGGCGAACAACGAAAATCGGAACTTGTAAAAATAAGTAGGTTGCCACTAAAAAATTCAGCAACGCCAGTAAGATAAAGAGCTGTGGGATGGTAAGGGAGAGCAGGGTTAAGCAGACAATCCCCAGCAGAGCGCTGCCAACCATAAATAGCGCATTGTAAATATTTAGTGCAGCAATCACTTGTGCACGTTCAGTGGTTTTAGCCCGCTGCTGCATTAAGGCATACAGTGGTACGATAAAAATTCCCCCTGATATCCCGAGCAGTAATAAGTAAGCAAATAGAGGCCAAAGTGATGAATGGTTAATAAAATCGGTAAATTGGGTAAATTGAGGCAAGGATACGGGAATGCTACTGGCCATGAAATACCCGAAAAGGCTGATTCCAAAGCTACCTAACGGGACAAGGCCGATTTCAATTCGATGGTTAGACAATTTATCACAGGCTAGTGAGCCGACGGCGATTCCTACGGAAAATAGGGCGAGCAAAAATGATACTGCACTTTCCCCACCATTTAAAAATAACTTAGTAAAGTTGGGAAATTGGGTGAGGTATGTGGCACCTAAAAACCAGAACCAACTGATTGCCATCATAGCTTGAAAAATGGTGCGATCACTTTTGGCAATAGCGATTGTTTGTCGAGTTTGTTGTATAGGTTGCCATTTAAAAATGAGCTTAGGGTTGCTCGCCGGAGCGGTGGGAATAAAACGACTTGAGAGGTAACCAAGTAGAGCAAACAGCATTACCGAGCTTGCTGCAATCATGGGGGCATTTTCAGAGGAAGCGATCACTCCAGCCCCGAGTGTACCTAGCAAAATCGCTAAAAATGTTCCGGTTTCAACCAGAGCATTGCCTGCGACGAGTTCATTGGTTTTGAGCTGTTGAGGGAGTAAGGCATATTTAACGGGGCCAAAAAATGCCGATTGCGTCCCCATCAAAAATAACATGAGCAGCAATAACGTGTAGTTTTCGGTCATAAATCCCACGGCTCCGATCCCCATTATGCCGATTTCAAATAGCTTAACACGACGAATGAACCATGCTTTTTCAAATTTATCGGCTAACACTCCTGCTGATGCTGAAAATAAGAAAAAGGGGAGCACAAAGAGCCCCGCAGCGAGATTGATAAAAAGATGGCTGGAAATGGCGAGTGTATCAGCACTGGCAAAAGCAACGAGCAACAGTAATACGTTTTTAAAGATATTATCGTTGAAGGCCCCAAAAAATTGGGTAATAAAATAGGGAAGAAAACGCTGCTGAGTCAACAACGATGACTGAGAATGCGGCATTACCGTTCCTTAATATTACCAATTCGACAAATATTGAGTAATGAGATCTTCGATCAGCGCTTTACCATCGATCGGTTCTTTGGCAAAAAATTTATCATCAACACTCAGTAAAGTGATCCCGTGTACTCCTGCCCAGAGAACTCGACTGGTACGCAGTACTTCGCTGTGGGTTCTATGGGGAGCAATCACGTGTAATAGTTCTTCCAACATGCTGGTCATATGATCAATACGTTCTGATTGCCATTCAGGCAAGGTTTCCCCATTCATATTGTGTTCAAAAATCAGTTGCCAGCGATAAGGATTCTTCTGTGCAAAATCATGGTAACAAATGGCTAGCTGATGCAGAGCTTTTTGTGGCTCACTACACTGATTCACCACCAATTTCGCTTCGTAAGCTAATTCATCGAGGGTTTGTGCTACCACATGCAGTAGCAGTAAATTATAGTTGCCGAATATGTTGACGAGTGTACTAGGAACATAGCCGATCATGGTTGCTATTTTACGTAAACTCAGTTCGTGGTAAGAATGTTTACCTAAAAACTCTTTTGCTGCTTTCAGCGTTAGAGAGACCAGTTCTTCTCGAGTATGATCGTTTCTTCGGGCCATAGTTGACTGCTAATATTCGCATAATAAAAAATGAACAATGTTCAATATTCTAAACACCCCCTTATAGAGCGTCAACTGAATCAGGCTGCAATATTCTGATACATGTCAATAAAGCCAAATGGTTTGCTTGGATAAATGAAGCGGATATGATGACAGCGTATAACAAAGCCTTTCTGGCGATGACTCGTGCTCTAAGGATAAATATGAAACGTCTATTCTCTTTTATGGCTTTACTGATGATATCGGTGATGGTTGTGCCGTCCGCTGACGCGAAAAAATTTGGCGGTGGTAAATCATTTGGTAAAAGCTTTAAAACTGCGCCTGCGCAGAAAAATCAAAACACCAACACATTAAAGCAACAAGATACGACGAAAACAGCGGCAGCAACGCCGAATAGAAAAGGTTTCATGGGCGGGATGCTTGGTGGCCTTTTAGCTGGTGGGTTACTGGCGGCTTTCTTTGGGGGCGCTTTTGAAGGTATCCAGTTTATGGATATTTTGATCATCGGTTTTATCGCTTTTGTTATTTTCAAATTAATGCGTGGTTTGCTTGGCGCTAAGCAAGGCTCAATGAATCAGCATCAACAGCAGCCTGCTTACAGTGGTATGAATCGTCAGCCGAATGTTCACAATTTTGAGCAGGCACATAACACGGGAGGGTTTGGATCACAAATGCACAGTGATGTTCCTCATAACTATCCACCGGGTTTTGATAAAGTAGCGTTTATTAATGGCGCTCGTGAGCACTATCGTATTTTGCAAGGGGCATGGAATCATAATCAGCTTGAAACCATTCAAGAATATGTCTCTGCGAGTTTATTTGATGACTTAAAAGCGGAGCGAGCAAAACTGGATAATGAACCTCAAACTGATGTGATGTATGTTGACGCGGAAATCGTTCGCGCTGATTATGATGCAAACAAAGCTCAATTAAGTTTGCAGTTTAGTGGTCGTTACCGTGATGCCGGGGAACAAATTGAAGAAGACATCGAAGATATTTGGCACTTAGAGCGAGATCTGAGTGTGCCAAATGCACCATGGCTCATCGTTGGTATTCAAGGCTAGCTCGTCGCTTTAATTGTGTCTTACGCCCAAGCTGGTCTTGGGCGTTTTGCTATTTTGTGATCCGTGCTTAATATTAGCTATAAAATAATGATGAATAAGAAAGGAAAGTCTCATGCCAGAATTTAGTCACCCAAATTTGACTCAAGAGCAGCAAGATAAAATTGATGCGGCGGTCTTTCGTCGCTTATTAGCGCATTTAGACGATAATAAAGATGTGCAAAATATTGATCTGATGATCTTGGCAGGGTTTTGTCGCAACTGCTTTTGCAAATGGTATCAAGCGGAAGCCGAAAATATTGGGGTTGAGCTTAATCTGGATGATGCTCGTGAACGTGTTTATGGCATGACCTATGACGAGTGGAAAACAAACCATCAATTGCCGGCCACACCAGAGCAATTAGCGGCTTTTGAAGCGCGACAGAATAAAACATTGTAGCTTATACAAAGCCCCAAGTTCAGCAAGCTTGGGGCTTTGTGTTCTAGGTGGGGGGCTATTGTTTTTTAAGGTTATACAGTGATGCTAAATCACCAGTGATTTTTTCACCGTTAATATCCAGCTTCATCAGGATATTCTCCCCCACAAAATATTGATTAGGCGTGTCAGATTTATCTTCTAACGTGATCACACTGCCATTTTTCTCCCAGTGAAATTTCCCTTCACTTGTTAACGCTTTGGCATCTTCTTTACCTTGATACACTTGGGTTAGTGTGTAGGTTAGATCGTCATTAAGCGTTAGGGTATATTCTATTCCAGCGCAATCAGCACAAGGAAGGACACCTTGATAAGTACCTTGCCAGTCTAGGCTGTTATATGCGGTATGTTCTGACGTAAAGGTTTCATTAATGATGGTTTCTGTATTGGAGGCTGTTTGAGACGGGACCGCCGATGGTTCAACCGAGGCTGTTGTTTGCTCTGCATTATCGCAGCCTGCTAAAATTAATGTCAGTGCGCTAAACGCGAAAAATGTCTTTTTCATGGTGTTCTTCCCTTGTCCAAACTGAAGTGGTTGGTGATGCTTTTATTATTGAGCAGATTTATGTCAGGAGGGTCAAATGTGCGTCATATTTTTGATATGAATGGTCAGAGAGGCGTCATACCGCTCTAACCATTTGGTAGAGACGAGCAGATTAGTCGAGAACACCGCACGATTGAAATGTTTCTAGCTTGGCAAAATAAGGGGATAAATCCGTAATATTGGTGGCTAGCCATTCTGGATCGTAGTAAGTGTCTAGGTAACGTTCGCCGCTATCACAAAGTAAAGTGACAATAGAACCACGTTCTCCCTTCTGTTTCATTTCACTGGCTAACTGTAACGCACCATACAGGTTAGTTCCGGTGGAAGCCCCCGCCTTTCTTCCTAAGATACGTTCTAACCAATGAATGGTTGCAATACTCGCCGCATCTGGGATCACTCGCATTTCATCAATCACATTTGGAATAAAACTCGGTTCGACACGTGGGCGACCAATGCCTTCAATCTTGCTACCACATGTTAAGGTGAGTGCATGGTTACGTGTTTGGTAATAATCAAAGAAAACCGAATTCTCTGGGTCCACCACACACAGTTTGGTGTTGTGTTGCTGATAGCGAATAAATCGGCCGATCGTTGCAGAGGTTCCTCCTGTTCCCGGGCTCATGACGATCCAAGTTGGGATGGGGTGTTCTTCCTTCAGCATTTGTTTAAAGATGCTGTCGGCAATATTACTGTTGCCACGCCAATCGGTAGCTCGTTCTGCATAAGTAAATTGATCCATATAATGGCCATTTAATTCTTGAGCAAGACGATACGATTCTGCATAGATCTGATCCGTTCTTTCAACCAAATGGGCTTTCCCGCCATAAAATTCGATCTGTTCGATTTTCTTACGAGCGGTGCATTTGGGCATGACCGCAATAAACGGTAAGCCAAGTAAACGAGCGAAATACGCTTCAGACACAGCCGTACTGCCCGATGAGGATTCAATAATCGGAGTATTGGGGCCAACCCAACCATTACAAATAGCGTAAAGAAAGAGTGAACGAGCCAAACGATGTTTGAGAGAGCCGGTTGGGTGAGTACTCTCATCTTTAAGATAGAGATCGATACCTGAAACACAAGGGAGGTCGAGTTTGATTAAATGCGTATCTGCAGAGCGTTGAAAATCGGCTTCTATTTTACGAATCGCACTGTTAATCCATTGATGGTCGGTACACATGGTTTCTTCCTATTATCTGAACGAGGGTGAACTCTCAATCGCCTATAAATGATGAATAAGGCATAAGAATAATTGAACCTCATGTTTAGGAGAAAAGCTTGGCTAAATTGCCTTTGTTTTGCTAATTTTGTAGAAAAATTTTCTATATAAGTGGGGTTTTGTGCAATTAGATAAGATCGACCGACAATTACTATCCATGTTACAAAAAGACAGCACATTATCGCTGAATGAATTAGCGGAAGCGGTTAACTTGACCACAACGCCTTGCTGGAAACGTTTGAAAAAACTAGAAGAATCTGGAGTTATTCAGCAACGGGTGGCTCTACTTAATCCTGAACGACTAGGTCTGTCATTCATTGCTTTTGTGATGGTAAAAACGAATGATCACTCCCATGAATGGTATCAGCGCTTTGTTGCGACTGTGGATGAATACCCGGAAGTGATGGAGTTTTATCGAATGGCTGGAGAATACGATTATATGATGAAAGTTCTGGCCAAAGATATGAAACACTTTGACCAGTTTTATAAAAAACTCGTTAATCGGGTGGATGGTTTAAATAATGTGACGTCAACGTTTGCGATGGAGTCTTTGAAATACACCACGGCTTTACCGCTATGAGTCGATTTTATTATTTAAAGCGCATCACCCCTTCTTGAACGGCGGTCGCGACTAAATCACCTTGCTGATTATAGATTTCACCTCGCACTAAACCACGAGTACCGCTGGCTGTTGGGCTTTCAATAGCATACAACAACCATTCGTCCATCTTAAATGGGCGATGGAACCAGATAGAGTGGTCAATCGTCGCTACTTGGAATTTGGGTGTCATCAACGAAACTTCATGAGGGTGTAAAGCGGTCACTAAAAACCCCCAATCTGAGGCATAGCCGAGCAAGTATTGATGAATTAATTGTTCATTTGGCACTTCACCGTTTGCACGAATCCATAAGTACTGTTTCGGCTCTTCTTTTTGTGGTTTAAGTGGGTTAATCACTGTGACTGGGCGAATCTCAATGGGTTTCTCTCCACAGAAGATTTTACGCATAGGCTCAGGAAGTAAGTGAGCGATTTGCGCGGCTAATTCAGATTCTGATGCAAAGTTTTCTGGCCCCGGAACATCAGGCATCGCTTTTTGGTGCTCAAAGCCGGAAGCATCCACGTGGTAGGATGCAGTAAGATAAAAGATAGGGCGACCATTTTGGATCGCTTTTACGCGTCGAGTGCTAAAGCTTCGTCCATCGCGTAGGTTTTCCACATCATAAATAATGGGTTTCTCAGGATCGCCCGGGTAGAGAAAATAGCTGTGAAAGGAATGAACGGTACGATCAGAGTCAACGCTGTAACGGGCCGCAGACAATGCTTGCCCAATGACTTGCCCACCGTAAACTTGTGGTAGGCCAAGGTTTTCACTTTCCCCTCGGTATAAGCCTTTTTCGAGTTTTTCTAGTTGAAGTAGGCGTAATAATTCGCTTAATGGTTTACTCATGAACCTCACCTGGTGCTGTCTTTTTGCAAGCTTACGTTATTGATTAACGGATTTATTAGCAACTATTTTGTGAAATAGGTCAAATAGTTGTCAAGATTGAATCTTAGCCATGACACAGTATGAAACGGCATTTATACTTACTCACACTTCCTGTTTCTATTAAGAGAATGATAATGAAAAAAATCGTACTATTGGTGACATCACTTGTACTTGGCGCTGTTTTAGCTGGATGTCAGTATGGTAGCCATCAAAACACAGAAAATACCTTAGCATCTATCACCGGAACGGTGGCTTATCGTGAGCGTATTGCTCTGCCTGAGCAAGCGGTGGTGACCATTTCGTTACAAGATGTGTCATTAGCGGATGCTCCAGCAAAAGT
Source organism: Vibrio cincinnatiensis (assembly GCF_022113815.1). Classification (GTDB taxonomy): domain Bacteria; phylum Pseudomonadota; class Gammaproteobacteria; order Enterobacterales; family Vibrionaceae; genus Vibrio; species Vibrio cincinnatiensis_A. Next base: position 133,576 of record NZ_SGOM01000006.1, on the reverse strand, counting down.
AATTGCGACACAGCGTATCGAAACACAAGGTAAGCAAGTTCCTTTTAATTTTGAGTTGGCTTATGATGCTTCAAAAATTATCGATCAAAACCGCTATAGTGTGAGCGCTCGCATTGAGATGGATGGACAACTACTGTTTATCACTGACATGTACTATGGCGTGATTACTGATACGGCTCATACCACTCAAGTCGATTTAAACCTCGTTGGCGTCCGCCATTAATTCTTTATCCCAATGGTAGCCTTATGGCTGCCATTGGTACTGTTTTAACCGAATTTTCCCTTCCGCACTGACTGCGATATCTTCAGCCATCAGCTTTGTTCGTTGGCGCTCTTTATCAGAACCGCTTAATGAAATTTCCCCTCGGCTATTAATGACTCGAAACCAAGGTAAGCGAGTCTGTTCAGGGAGTTGAGCAAGCACCTTGCCGACGTGGCGAGCATATCCGGGATAACCCGCCATTTTGGCAATTTGCCCGTAGGTTGCTACTTGTCCAAAGGGGATTTGGTGAATGATCGCAAAGATTTGTTGTGAAAACTGGTCCATACTCATAAAGCCCTAGTTCAATGGTTACCACGGATAGGTATAAGGAGCGGGTATGGTATTGTCCATCTTTCAATTTATGATCACAATGATTTTGGCGATGGTCTGCGGCCAGACTATCGGGCTTAGTGCGAATGAACTCCCGTTTATTACGCTAATTATTCCTGCGTTGTGGATTTTTCCTCGAAATGGGGTTGCGGGTATAGTCCTCTTGGTGGCGATGGCTATCTATGGTATGACGCTTGCGTACCAGCCTGCCTCTCTCTCAGTTAGTATGTGGGTCTTGTTTCCCCTTATGATGGTGGCTTTTTCGCGTTCCAGTAATCTCGGAATTATGGTGGTCAGCGGGTTAATCTTACTGACTTTACAGGTCGGGATTATGGTGACACAGTCGGCAGGTAAGTTAGACGGCATGCCCAGTATCACATTGATTCAGTTATTTTCTGTAATGGCAATGTGGTGGGCTGCAAATAGTTGGAAACTCTCTTCACATCGAAACTGGTGGGCATTGGCCTTACTTATTCCATTGTGGATAGCTGAAGCTACTTTTGCTGTTTTATTAGCGTTATGTATGACTGGGTTAATCGCTCTGGTAAACGATTTAGCCAAAGTTTCTCAATTTAATTGGGCAAAATTGCTTTGTTGGACACTGCCTGCTATTGCTTTCATGGTGGTGGTCATTTCTCCAGCTATAGATGTCCCCAATTCTGTTTTTGTGGTCTGGTTATGTTTACTGGCGACGGCTTGGATGACGGATTACTTATTAAAAAGCACAGAAGAGCCAATATCATAAGAGAGCAGAGTGGTGAAATTAGATATCCCAAAATTGTTCAATTGCTGGTCAGTTAAAGCTTCTCGTATGATTTTCTAAGGATTTAGGGTTGCAATAGCGTAAGGGATGCTTGATAATCCACGCACTCTTTAGCGGTAACGTTAAAGTGCACTATGGAGGCTCTGGTCCTCCCGCAACACTAGTTCGTGAACTTGGTCAGGTCCGGAAGGAAGCAGCCACAGCGGATGACGTGTGTGCCGGGATGTGGCTGGGGCTTCCACCCAATATTTTTCCGCTGAAAGCATAAAACGTCTTCCAAAACATATAATTCCCCCCCAAAAACACCGCCTAAACTTAATTCAGTTGTTTTTACCCTATTAATGGGCAAGTTATGTACGTTGTCCATCTTCGAAAACTATCAGTAACCCCAAAAAAGTGTATCCGTTTGCGAGTTTTAAAAGGTTGTACTACTCAGGGTGGTTAGCAAATCCACCCTATCTTAACCACTTTAAAATCATGAGTTCGATTTTTTAGTACGGAAAAAAGCTATTAATGTCTGAATCCAATAATCGTTGGAGCTGATTCAAGCCATCTCTCAATCGAGCCTCATTCCCAATTGACATCAAAGACAATCTGACATGTGGTGTGCTTTCATTATTTGCGCAGAAGTAACTACCACTAGTAACTATTACACCTCGATTTTTTGCTTCCATAGCAAATCGATCTGGCTGCCAATGAGCAGGTAATGGTAGCCAAATATGGTATCCAGAAGCCGTGAGCTCTATAGAAGTAAAGATATCCCTTACCATCTTCTGTCTTTCATTCGCAACTTCCCTTTGTTGGTCCGCTAACCGAAAAGCATCTCCGGATTCAATTAACAAGGTCGCTGCAATAAAATTAATTGGAGACGCAAGCCAGATATTAGTTCGAATATTCGCATTGAGAGTCGTTATCTGACTTTCCGGGGCTTTTAAGTAACCACAACGCATAGCAGGGCTAATTGCCTTAGATAACGCAGAAATGTGGAACGTATAATCTGGAGCAAAATTAGCTATTGGAGGCACTGGTTCATCATCTAAAAAGCAATAAATATCATCTTCAACCAGCCAGACTCTTTTATCGTTGATAACTTGTGCTATTTCCTTTTTTCTGGATTCCGGCATTGAGATCCCTGTTGGGTTTTGATGGCTAGGGACAGCTATCACCATTACAGCTTGATGCACATCAATTGCTCTCGCCAAAGCTTTTGGACATAAACCATTCTCATCAAGATCTACACCAATTACATGACGGTCAGACATATTTACAATAGCCAAAATACCTGGGTAGGTAAGTCGTTCAACTAGAATTGTGTCACCTGGCTTTGTCAAAGTATCAACGAGTAAAGACAAAGCGTGCTGAGCCCCATTCGTCAGTAATATATTATCGCTGTTTGCACCCTCTAAGCCGTATTTTTTCGCCCATTTAACACCAGCCGCTCTATGGAGCTCATGCCCAGAATGCTCAACATATCCAATAGCTGAAGGGGTCAGTAACTCCGCAGATTGCCGGTAGGCATTCTTCAAAGCAGGTACATTTCTCTCCAGACAAGGTTGAAGTATAGAGAAGTTAAAGTTTGTTTCTTCATCGGGAGCTTGGATGGCTTTATCAAGTTCCGAGTTCGCTCGAACAAACGTACCACGACCAATAAATGACTCCAAACACCCTTTGTCATTAAGCAACTTATAAGCTTTTGCAACGGTTGCAGGCGTCGTTCCAAGCTCCTCAGCGAGTAAACGATGAGTGGGTAGCTTTGAACTTGGCGGGAACTTACCTGTTTCAATTTTCTGCTCTATAACTTCTGCTATACGAATGAATTTGCTCTTACTCACTAGGTGGCTCCTCGGGCAATCCTGATTTATAACAGATTATAACATATGTCTTTTTTGTTTTTATTTTTTAAATAAATATACAAATCATTATTGACATAGTTCAATTGTGGGAATAATCTACAAAAAAACGACATTGAGCTAACTCAATGCAGGCTATAACAACATCAGAATAGGCTTAAGAAATGCTAAAAGAAGTGGTAAAGACACTTAAAAAGCAAAGTGTTCAAGAAGTATACGTATCATATGAAGCTGCAAATAGGCTAAAAAGTGCATTCAGTAACTTGCGGTTTAGAGAGGAAAATGAGTGGCTTAATGTAAGAGAATGGCTTGGGAACGTAGTAAAACACAGCCTTAATGATGAAGTGATCAATACTATTCAGGGCTTTAAGTCAGATGATGATCAATGCGCCCTGATTATCCGCGGTTTACCTGTTGATAGCAATTTATGTGCGACACCTTACAACGGTTATGTTCCACCATCAAAAGTTCCTTTAGCTAGCGCTACTCATATTGACATATATCAATTAGCCCAAATTGAACCTGTGTCATACCAAAATGAAAATAAAGGGTTCTTATTTAGGCATGTGGTACCTGCACTCAATGCTCTACATGAAAAGTCATCTCATGGCTCCACTTTTACCTTTGGTCATCATGTTGATAACCCAGATTTACCATTAGCATGTGAGCCTCTGATGAAAAGTTATGGCAAGCCATTGGCTTTAATGGGCAAAAATGGTCAGGGGCAGCGTAGTAAGATGGTCAATCAAATCTGTATTGCAGGCGTATTAAAAGGGCTAAGCGAAGGCCTCCTTATGGCAAAAAAAGCAGATCTCAATATAAACCAGTTAGTTGATGTGTTAAAGCATGGTGCGGCGGGTTCATGGCAAATGGAGAACAGAACCGTAACTATGCCCCAAGGTAAGTTCGATTTTGGTTTTTGATTGGATGCACAAAGATCTCAGCATTTGCCTAAATGAAGCAAATAAGATGGGTGTTGAGCTTCTGTTAACAGGAAAAGTAGACAGTGAATATCAGTCCCTACAGCAACAAGGTTTTGGTCGCATGGATACTTCTGTGCTTTTCAAAATCTACGATCAATAACTTCGACAGGAATTTTCAGTATGGAACTCTTCGGTAACGACATTACACTTTTAATACTAATAGCACTAATGGTATCGGCCTTTGCGGCCGGTTTCATTGACTCAGTAGCCGGCGGTGGAGGATTAATCTTAGTTCCATCTTTTATCCTTGCTGGATTGCCACCTCAATTAGCTCTTGGACAAGAAAAAATTGTCAGCACATTAGGTACTATCGCAGCAATACGTAATTTTATACGAAATAAAAAAGTAATTTGGACTGCCGTGGCAACTGGTATCCCAGCAGGCCTCATCGGTGCGTACGCGGGTGCACAAACTATTCTCTACTTTGATCCCGATACTATCGGTAAAATTATTCTCTTTATGCTCCCTTTCGGAATAATTTTATCGTTCATTCCGAAGAAGAATCGCAATGAAGATAACTCAGCTCCAATTAATAAAACAGTCATTTTATTTGGTGTTCCAACTGCTGTATTTGTAATTGGTTTCTATGACGGATTCTTTGGTCCTGGTACCGGTAGCTTTCTAATTCTGGCGTTACACTACTTACTTAGGTTCGATTTAGTTTCAGCATCAGCGACTTCAAAGTTGTTTAACTTTTCCTCTAACATCGGCGCGTTATTCGCCTTCATGATTGCAGGTAACGTTTTATATATGCTGGCAATGCCTTTAGTAGCAATGAATTTATTTGGTAACCATGTTGGTAGTTCATCAGCAATGAAGTATGGCGCCAAACTGATTCAACGAACCATTTCAGTATCACTTAGTCTACTGATGATTTCGCTGGGTTATAAATTCCTGCTCTAAAAACTAGCCACAAAATTTATACGATAGAACTCTCATTCAATGCGGGTGAGCGTTCTAGTATTAATCTATGATTATATGGTCAACGATATGAAAGGCTTGGTACAAACTGAATCTGATGTCGACTCACTTCTTGCTCCAAAAGCCATAAAATATTCTCAACTTAACTGGGTTGTTTTTCCACAGGAAAGGGACGGCTCATACATGCTCGAAATCTTGATAAACCATATGTAATAAAATATAGATGGTAAAAACCCCGTGTTTATTGTGCTCCACGGGGCTTTGTATGAACACTAAGTGGTTAAGCTGCGAGCTTTTCTAACACACGCATTAGCATACGAATACGAGGTTCGATAGATTCGAGTAACAAGTATTCTTGATCGCTGTGGAAACCGGCACCGATTGGGCCTAAGCCATCGAGTGTTGGTATGCCCAGAATAGCCGTGTTGTTAGCATCTGAACCACCACCGACTGCGTGCCAATTAAGCTCAATAGAAAGTTCTTGGGCGGCGCTTTCAACAAGGTGCATTAAACCTTCTGTCTGTTCACTCGGCACCATCGATGGCTTATAAGCTTCACGCTCAATCGTTACTTTAACACCATCAACAAATGGGGTTTGTGCCATGTTGTGTAGCTTAGTGTTAACATCGTCATATTCGGCGTTGTTCCAGAAGCGAATATCCACTGCTGCTTGAGCATTTTCAGGCACAATATTGGCACCAGCCCCTCCCGATACGACTCCTACATTTAATGTGGTACCCGATTCAAAATTGGTCATAGCATTAATGGCTATGATCCAGTGAGCCATTTCAGTGATTGCGCTACGACCTTTTTCTGGATCGTTACCCGCGTGTGCAGCGATACCATTAAAGTTAATTTTATAGCCTGCCATACCTTTGCGCGCTTTCACTAAACCACCATCCGCACGTGCCGCTTCTGCCACCAATACATTTTTGGCATTTTTGGCGACTGATTGAATCCATTCCACCGAATCATTTGATCCCGTTTCTTCATCTGGATTCATGCAGATACAGATGGACAATTTATCCAGTACCGTTTGCTCAAGATGACGTAGCGCGTACACAATGTTAAGTAGGCCTGATTTCATATCTGACACGCCTGGGCCATAGGCTTTCTCTGCATCTTGCGACATTGGCCGAGCTTCTGCAGTGCCGATAGGGAATACGGTGTCCATGTGACCAATCATCATTATGTCAATATGTTCAGCATCAGGTTGGTTACGAATTTCTAACCCAATACCTGCTTTGCCGCAATCTACACGTTTGACATTCCAGCCATTCATCGCCTGAAATTTTTGTTCAAATTGGTTTGCGATAAACTCAATCCCTTTGAGGGTATAAGTGCCGCAATCAACGTTGATCAAGGGTTTCAATTCTTCCAGATATTGCTCAAGAGAAAATTTCATTACAGACTCCTAAACGAACAGGTTCATGACTAGCATTGCACCGAATGCGTTCAATACTGAGATAGCAATCATCACGGGAATGTAACGGCCTTCCGTGTTGATGGAACCTAAGATTCGGCCGATATATTGTACTTGTGAACCCATGAGATAGATTGCTGGAGCTAAGATAGCAATGTGAGTTCCGTTTAAGATGCCTTGGTCAAATAAGCTGATCACTACACCAACTGCGCCACCCATAGACATCCAAGCGCCGATGAGTACGGCCGCCGCTTCACCTGGTAGGCCAAATATGGCCATCACAGGTGAAAAGACATTACCCATTAAATCTAGAGTGCCTGTGATTTGCAGCGCTTTAATAATAACAAACGCCATCAGAACGTTAGGAACGGTAGAGGTGGTAGCAATTACCCAGCCTTTTTTTGCTCCTTCAATAAAAATATCGGTAACAATCGGCTTTTTTGTTTTTATTTCACTCATTTTTTTGCCTTTTCTTTTAGCGTTTGTGGTTTGTTTTGATTCGTGTTGTCTTGGCTATCTCCTTTGCCTTCCGTTAGGTTTAGGTAGACTCGAAACACGTTAGCTCCAACTATCTTAAAGACGAACATAACGGCAACAGCTAAACCGATGGATGAAGTGACGGCCAGTGAACCGTCAGCCATAGTAAGAGTGAACAACACCGCGCCGGAAGAGAAGAAGTTTACGATGGTTGCACCAGCAGTAAACTGGAACATAGTGAATACGTCGGTTTCACGTTTAGTTAAATGACCTTCATCTTTTAATTGACGAGTCATTGCTGCGCCTGCGTCTGTACTTTGCAGTGAAGCAATCAACGCAAGCCCTGTATTCCCTGGAATATTCATCAAAGGGCGTAGTAAAGGCGTCAGCAATTTACGCGCAGCATCGAGTGCACCGTAATGCTCTAGTACGTTAATCATACCAAGGGCAAACATTACCGTGGGGATTAGCGTCAGTGCGAAGATAAAGCCATCTCGCGCACCACTACCGCCGATACCGCGGAAAGAAGTGCTCATTGCCTGAACCCCTTCCGCTGTTTCTTTTACATCGTAAGCCACGTTACCAAACGCACCATTGAGCGTTGTAAAGTCAAAAATACCGTACCACTGATTTGATTGTAGTAAGCCTGAGAAGAACACAACAGCAAACGCCAGAGCAATATAACTTCCAATCGTTACCTTGTGTTCTGTTGGAACAGGAGTTGTCATAAATTTACCTATGCTTATGGAATCGAACGCATAGGATCTTGAACGTAAAATATGGGTTACATACTGATCATGGTCAACCCTCACGCCGAACGATTAAATCTTCTACGCTTGAAATGCTTTTTTGTGACTAAAGTCTCATTTGTTTAATTTATTGATTTTAATGAATAATTTACTTTTTTAAACCATTCACAAAGCGGCTAATTAAGGATGAAATAACGGTTTTTATTAACACTTTGTTTTGTTCAATGGTTAGAATGATTAAGGGCTCCCCAAAGCATGGGGAGCCCTTATCGTGATGCTGACTAAAACAGCAGCGATAACACTTAATGAGATATTATTTTTTGACAGTAAACTTACTTATCCAAGTTTCAACTTCAGCACCTAGGACTGAGAGTGACTGAACACTGGCATGACTTTCTAGTACAATATGGCCTAAATTGGTGCCATGCTCTTCAATTTGGTTAAGCTGCTGTGAAATATCATTGCTCACTTGCGTTTGTTCTTCAGCGGCATCTGCAATTTGCAGGTTCATGGACGAAATGCTTTCTAGCGCAAGAACCACATCTTCTAATGCGTCAGAGGCATGCTCTGACTCCACCACGGTTTCTGTGCTGGTTTGAGCACAGATCTGCATGGTTTGAATCGCATTTTTTGAGCCTTCTTGTAACTTTTCAATGGTTTCTTGAATTTTTCTGGTACTGGCTTGGGTTCGCCCTGCAAGGTTGCGAACCTCATCGGCTACGACAGCAAACCCTCGACCTTGTTCACCTGCTCTGGCGGCTTCTATTGCTGCATTGAGGGCTAATAAGTTCGTTTGCTCAGTAATATCTCCAATCACTTCTAGAATGCCGACAATATTATTGACATCAGAATCAAGCGTAGAAAGTGCATTACTCGCTCGTTGTAATTGTGAAGAGAGCCCTTTGATATTCGTAACTGTGTTATTAATAATTACTTTTGTGTGTTGGCTTTGTTGATCGGCCTCTGTCGTTTTTTCTACCGTTTCTTTTGTCAATGCTGCCACTTGAGTGGATGAAGCGACCATTTCTGTCATGGCTGCGGCAATCATAGTTGTAGACAGTTGTTGCTCATCAGTCAGATTGGCAATTGTCATTGATCTTGTTTCAGTACTTTCAAGATCAAGGCGTAGCTTAGCCATGGAGGCATCTAGATTCTCAATCAACTGCGCTAGCGATATGCTCATTTCTTGAACGGAACGAAGAATGCTCTTTTTCGGTGCTAGGGTTTCAAAATAACTATGCAAATTACCTGCTGAAATTTGTTGAATAATTTCTTGAACCTCTGATGGGTCGCCACCGATTTGTGTCAGTATTTTTTTCGTTGCATAGACCAATAGCGGTAGAATGATGCATGCTAATACAAGGCTAATGGTGAGCGATGTTTGTGAATTAGAAACAAAGCTGGTTTCACTCGCACTCACACCTGTACCAACAATCCATCCCCAAAGTGGGGTTTTTTGGGCGATAGAGTATTTTGTTTCAGAAGAGTTGCCCGTGGATTGTTGCCATGAATATTCAACCAGTTTATTACCTGAGTTGCTGAGTGATTCCTGTACTACTTGGCCTAAACCTTTACCGTTTACATCTTTAAGATCATTAAAGTTGGTACCATGTAATTGAGGGTCTAATGGTGCAGCCATGATCTGCATGCTGTCATTAACAACATAAACATATTCATTATTACGATATACATTGGCACGCATAACTCGGGTTGCAAGAGCTTGAGCTTCTTCACGAGAAAGCGTTCCATCTTGCTCCATACGTTCGACTTCTGTCAGAATTTGGTAAGCACTTTGGAAGTGTTCTTTAACGCGAACATTATTATCCATGTCGCTGATGACAAAGCCGCTGATGGTCAAGGCCATCATGGCCGATAAAATTATCCCGGAAAGAATATAAGCTTGGTATTTTAACTTCATTTTTGTTTGTTTCTCATGGCTCGCTATATCAACCAATTGTGGTGAGATAGAGAGGAATAACACAGGGAAGGTGTGAGGAAAGTGTGATTCTGACCGAAAGAAACAAAAATGGCTTGTCAGGTTTTTCTGGTAATTCTAAGTTTTTCTGATGTTTTGATAGGGATTGAGTTTAGTTGCATACGTTGTCGATTTGTTTTGAACGTCTTTATGTAACAAGAAGCTTATGGTTGGTGAATTTGGGGCAGGTTTTCAGGCCAGCCAATACGCTGGCCTGAAAGCTTACTCATGTTCGATGAGTACGATACTGTGACGAGCCGGAATATTGACCTTCATCTCCCCTTGCTGATACTCATAACGTTGTGGCTGGTTATAGTGATGAAAAGCCCCTTGCGATAAACCGAGTTGCCATAAGGGTAAGGTTACGTCGCATTGTTCACCTAAATTTATTCCAACAATTACGGCTTGTTTGGCATATTGCCGCGCAAAAACAAAGCAATCAGAAGCTTGATATAGGAGATAAAAATCGCCTTTTTGTAGAGCGATGGACTCTTTTCTTAGGGCAATCAATTGTTGGAAAAAAGCAAAGTAAGGAGATGTTTCCACTCTCTCCCAAGGCATACAACGGCGGTTATCCGGATCATGGCTGCCTCTTAATCCCACTTCGGTTCCATAGTAAAGACAAGGGGTTCCCACGTAGGTAAAGAGTAGGGTACTGGCGATTTTGAATAAGGCTTGATCGCCTGAGACTAATTCAAGAAAGCGTGCAGTATCATGGCTATCGAGCTGATTAAGCTGAGCCAATTGATTGGCCCACGGTATTTTTGCTCTTGCCTCCATGAGCCAGTCAAGAAATTGTGGTACGTGAATATCAATGGGATCAAAAGCGATATCAAGTTTGGTGAGCAAAGCACGTAAGGGGTGAGCAAACCCGTAATAGTTCATGGCGCCATCTTCTTGATCACCTTGTAACCATTGAGTGGCTTCAAAGAAGTGTTCACCTAGGACATAAGATTCAGGGTTGACCTGTTTGGCCGCTTCTCGAAACGCTTTAACATAGTGGGCATTATTTTTGGCCCCTTCGCCTTCGCCAAGCATGTGAATGACATCAAACCGCCATCCATCAATTTGATAAGGTGGCTTTAACCAATACTTGATAACGGCATCTTCTGCCTGATAAATCGTGGCTTTAACTTCAGGATGCTGAAAATTCAGTACCGGTAAGCTAGTAATGCCTTTCCAACCGATATACTCCTGACCATCACCATTAAAGAAATAATAGTCTCGATAAGGAGAGTCTACCGATTGATAGGCTCCGCACTGTGGATGCCAGCCTTGCAGATTAAACCACGGATGCTCGGTGGAGGTATGGTTAAATACCGCATCAAGGATCACTTTCATGTCACGCTGGTGCAAGTTTTGACATAACTGAGCAAAGTGCTCATTGCTGCCCAAATGTGGGTCGATGGTATAGTAATCCATACAGTCATACTTATGGTTACTGGGCGCATGGAATATAGGGTTAAGATAGAGTGCCGTGATTCCCAGTGTTTGCAGATAGTCGAGCTTGGCTTCCACACCATATAAATCGCCCCCATAAAATTCACTCGCCCCATTTCCTTGATGGGTATCGACGGGCGTTCCCCACGGTTTCACGATCACCGGTTTTTTACCCCCGTTAAGCGCATATTCACCGTTTTTCACACTGATGTCTGGGTTAGCATTAGCAAAGCGATCTGGAAATATTTGATAAAAGACTTGTTTGCAGACCCATTCTGGTGGCTGATGCTGCGCATTATATTTGAAGTGGTAATCTCGCCCCGGCATACGGGCTGATATTGATCGGGCATCTAACCACCATTGACCTTTAGGGTATAAAACTTTGAATAGATAATGCGTCACAGGACGGTCTTGGTTAAGCGGAATACGGGCTTGCCAGTAATCCAGTCGGTCGGTTCCCCCAACTTTATGCATTTCAACTAACACTTCTTCGTTATCTGGCTCATGGCGAACCAGTACCTTGGTCGATGGGAAGGCTGAATCCACTGCCAGTGTGAGCGTTAATTGGTTATCTTTGCGAGTTACCCAATGGTCGGTTTGGCCGTGAAAAAGAAAAGGGATGTTCATTATCCAATCTCCTATATAAGAGTGAGCTCAGTGCAATTCAATAAAATGCGTTGAGAGCGGCGTGAAATCTAGCATCAAATACGCTTCTTGTTCGCAGACTTTGAGAGTCAAAAGGCGCTGATTTAGATGATCGAATGCGGTGTGTTGACCCTGCGTTAATTGCCAGTGCTGAACAAGGCTGTGCGGTAATTGCAGTTTGACGGTTTGAGTGTGGTGAGCACTGAAATTGGCAGCAATAATCAGTTTTTGTTCAGAATTAGAGCGGGCAAAAGCAAACAGCGTATCCTTATTTTTGGCAAAGTTAGGCCAATTTTCTGCGTATAAGTCGTGATAGTCGCCCATTAATGCTGGGCTGTCTTGGACCAAGTTCATTAATTGGCAATAGAATTGGCGTAGAGCGCGTTGTTGGTGATTTAACTGCCCACCATCAAACTTGCCTCCATTCATCCACTTTTGGTGCTCGGGTACACCAATGTAATCAAAAATAGAGGTGCGAGAGGGTTGCCCGTATCCAGCTTGTTCTGCTGCTGGCTCTCCGACTTCTTGGCCGAAATAGATCAAAGTGGGCGCGCTGGATAAACAGGCTGAAATGAGCATTGCGGGTCGCGCTTTATCGCCATCACCAACAAACTCGGGAGAGGCGATCCGTTGCTCATCATGGTTTTCTAAAAAATGCAGCATGTGATGCTCAATATCACGCATTTGATATTCAAGTGCCCCAATGATTTCGGTTGAGGCGGAGCCTTGCATAATCGCTTTCAAACCATCGTATAAATCGACTTTGTCGTACAGATAGTCCATTTTCCCAAGTTGAATATAATCACGATAGAGTGAGGGTTGATAGACTTCAGCCATTAAGAAGGCATCAGGATTTTCATGTTTAATGGCTGAATTCATAAAACTCCAAAATTCAATGGGCACCATTTCTGCCATATCATAACGAAAACCATCCACCCCTTGATGGAGCCAATACCGTGCAATATCTCGAAATTTAAGCCATGAATCAGGCACGGATTTATCTTGCCAAAACGCAAAATGATCGTGATAAGAGAGCCAACGGTAACGCTCAGGCAGGAGAGGAAAGTCCTTCTCTCCCTCTGGGGTTATTCCATAGTTAATTTTAACGGTTTCATACCAATCTTCAGCATCAGGTTGTGCTTGGCGTGAACCATTGCCTGTCCATTTCGCTGGATATTCACGATAAGGCTGAGCCAAATCAGGATGATCTTTGCCACCCAGTGGTTGACGTTCACTGGGTAAGTCTGGCAGTTGAAAAGCTTTCTTTGGCAGGTAATAAAAATTGTTATCCCGCGCATATTCAACGCGAGTATCGTCTTTTGCGCCAAAATCACACACACCATCCGGGTTATTTAAGCCTTGGTAGTGGCGCGCAACATGGTTCGGAACGATATCAATGATCACTTTCATTCCCGCTTGGTGGGTGCGTTGAATCAAATCGAAAAACTCTTGATTACGTTGAGAAGGATCATCCGCTAAATCTGGGTTAACGGAGTAGTAATCTTTCACCGCATAAGGGGAACCTGCTCGACCTTTGACAATACTTGGGTGATCAGACGTTATACCGAATTGACGATAATCGGCCACCAAAGCGTGATGATGCACACCCGTGTACCAGATATGGCTCACTCCCAGTTCGGCAATCGCTTGTAGTGCTCGTGGGGTAAAATCACTGAATTTTCCCACCCCGTTTTGTGCTTGGCTTCCCCAAGGAATATTGGCGTTATTGGTATTACCAAATAGGCGAGTGAAGACTTGATAGACGGTCTGTTTACGTTTGGGTTTATGGTCTGCATACATCATCGAAAACCTAACCATTACTAAATGAAGTCATGACTAGGGTAGGGAAACTGAGCGATGTTTAACTCCTCCCTTACTCATCAATTTAGGGCGTAGAAGTAAGGAAGGGTGAAAAATGTGAGCAAGTTTGCAAAGCTTTTGGGCGATGGTTAGCGCTTGATCAGGATAAATGCAGAAAGTGTATGACCTGACTACATGATCAACCCCGTTGAAGAGGTATTGATCGACTCAACCCAAATATCCGCACCACCAAGGTCAATTCCTAATACATCTAATTGGGGGGTGATGATCTTTGACAAAATAGTCGAGAGAGCCTCTCCCACCACACTGCTAAGTGTCTCACTTACTCCCGGTAAGGTGCCAAGGCCTGCCAATCTAATATCAATATGGGTATCAAAAGTATTATCTCTGGTGATATGGGAATAGGGGGCAGAGTCAATATGGTTGGTAAATGCGAGCGTGACCAAGTGGGGTTCAGGATCTTCATTGATGACTTCAACTTCTAGAGTGGCGGTTAAGTTGATGAGGGAAAGGAGGCGTATATCAACTATAATCGGCTCCACGATCACAGAGGCTAACGAACTATGTACCATAAAGTCGGCAGAAAAATGGTCTTGCTGAGTGGTAATCCCCATCAATGTTGCCTTCGATTCTGAAGTCTTAACCCTCATAGTGATTGGAGAGGCATCCACCTGTAAACCAAGCAATGAGGTGAGAGCGGTGAGGTGATCGAGTAGCTCAAGGTCAGCCGATAATTCCAACTCAACTTGAGCATTTTTTATCTCGGGTTCATGCCCAGAAATAATCGGTAGTGTGGCAAGCCTATAGCTGGGGGGAGAGATAATATTGGTCTTCACCGTAACCTTGGAAACACCTGTAATATCAATCCCTGTCTCTGGAATTTCAACAAAATGTTGAGCATTGGATGCGTAAATGGTGGAGGTGATGAGATCTAAAGCATTGAGAGAGGTGTTGAGAGCTGCCCCATCTGTATTGGTTTTTGATAGGGTAAGGATGTCACCTAAGGTGATATTAGGAACGGTTTGCACCAGTGCCAATTTATTGAGGAGTTGATTCAACCCCTCTGAGTCGGCTTCTTCACGACTGAGCACATTGAGGTAAGTCGTTAAGATATCCCTTAGGGATATTTGGGTTTCTAATACTTCTTGCGGGCTACCTAACCCTAGATTGAGTGCAAGCTCCGTTAACACAGACCCCACCCGAATGGTACTTTGAGCTAACCCTCGGTAGCTGGCTACGGTTAGGTTGAGATCTGTACCTAATAGAATATTAAAAAGGTTATTGAGGCGTTTAGCTTCACCGTCAGCTTCATCGTCATCGTCATTTTCTTGCGGTTTTTTGAGTGACATCTGAGCCAAATAAGATCCCATTGCAAAGCGTAGAAAACCATTTTTATGGGTAGCGGCTTCGGCGGTTAAGGTCATGGTTTGGTTATTAAATAGCCCACCGGCAATCATGCTTTGTGGAACGGTTTTATAAACGACTACTTTCGCGGCTGAATAGCCATGTTCAGGCGTTTCACTGGTATCGATGGTCCAGTGATTATTGACAATGCGGGCTCGCCCCAAAGCAATGCGGATATCGTCAATTTCAGGTTGAAATTCAGCCAGCAGTTCAGCTTCCATTGAGGCTTTTTGCTGCTGCGCGAGAAAATGAGGATTGTTCTGCATAATTTTCATGGCGGCCATATCCGCAACAGATTGCAATTGTTGACGCTGAAAGGTCAACCGCGCTAAATCAAGCGCCGCTGCGCTAAATAGGACCAAACTCATGAGGGCGGCTGCTAACCAAAGCGTAATAGCCCCATCTTGGGTGTACCGTTTCATCATTATTCACCAAATTTATTTTTGATAAATTTCTCTGGAATCTCGTGAGTAAAGCTTTTGACCATTCTGGCTTGTGCCGCTTTAGCTGCTTCGGCAGAAAGTTGGTCATCATACGCAGTGGCTGAGGTGTTTTTTCTTTGCAACTCAAGCCAAAGGCGTGTTTCTGATTGATCTGGTTGTGAAACTTTAGCCGCGGTTTTTGGCTGTGCCGCTTGGCTCAATGACCAAGGCGCAATCAGGAGCAGTAATATTAACGTCTTTTCCATTTTTCCATCTCCGCAATACTTAAAGGGGTAAAGTTATTGGCTGCATTGGCCAGTTTTTGATGTTCTTGCTCTGACCATGAAAAGCGTTGTTGAAGGCTTGATGCCGCTTGCTGGCGCTCTGTTCGGTGTAGTAGCATCCACAAGTTTTTGGCCGCGACCTGATTTCGCGGGTTAAGCTCCAATGCCGTAAGAAATTCATTCCTTGCCTCATCATTATTACCGGTTAAGAGCAGAATGAAGCCGTAGTCATTACGAATGTTTGACTGTGACGGCTCAATGGAGACCGCTAAGCTGAGCCATTGGTAGGCTTCTGGATATTGGCTTTTATAACTGGCGATCAACCCTAAACCATGGGCTGCTTTTCCTTTTAAGCAAGTCGTTAACAGCATAATGTAGATTTGCTGCGCTTTATCCCATTGCTGAGTCTTTAAATAAGCGTCAGCCTCAAGAGAATCTTTTGTGATGTAGTCTCCTTTTATTTCCTGCAATAACGCGAGAGCTGAAAAGTACTGCTGGCTCTCAAAAGCTTGCTGTGCCGCTGAAAATTGTAGCCCCGTTGTTGGAGAAAACGATTCTCCACAAGCCCCCACACTTTGCGTTACGGTCGTGGGGGTTTGGCTGCATGCTGTGATTAGCATGATCAGAAAACAAGGTAGAATAGGCTTCATTTAACCTCCAAAAGCTTTCATTAGTGCTAAGGCGGCGGGGCCCCCTAAGATAATGAATAGGGCTGGAAACATCAGCACCATCATCGTGACGGAGATTTTTCCGGACATTTTGGTCACTTTTTCTTGCAGAGCGACCCGTTTTCGTTCGTAGATCAATTCAGATAATGATTGGAACGATTTTTTCAGCTCTCCCCCCGTGTCTGCTGCTTGAGAAAGCATGGTTAATAAATCTTGAAAACCAATGGATAAACTCAAGGTAGCCATATCTCGAAAGACCCATTCTCGATTTTGTCCGGCATCAATACGAGCCAAAATCAGTGAAATTTCTTTACAAATTTCAGGGGTTAGATCTTTGGCCTCTTGATGATAAGCACGCAGCATACTTTCTAAAGAAAGACCCACTTGCCAAAGAATGGACATTAAATGAATGGTGATGAGCATTTCCTCATCAATGATTCTGGCGCGTTTTTGTGCTTGGATTCGAAACCAGCGAATGGAGGCCCAAAAACCAAAAGTGATGAACAGCAAGCAATACAAAATGGTTTTAAGCATTGAATCGGAAGTGAGGAGTTGTTGCCCTGAAAATATCAGGACAAGGCTTCCCCAAACCACAAGTACTTTCAGCAGACAGAGGATCTGCTGGCGGTTGCTAATATAGCCAGCTTGGCGCATCGCAATAATGATATTGGAAAGGTTTTTTTGATGGTTTTGTTTAGAGTGATTCCACCATTGCTGAGTATGCTGAAGTAATACTTCACGCTGGGGTTTGCTTTGAACAGAAAGCAGGCGAACTTCTCGGCGAGCTAGCGCATAGAAGATCACCGATAGAAGAAAACAAGTCAGCGACAACCAGACATGTACATTGAACATACTGCTTATCCTTATAAGGTTCGAAACATTCGCCAAATCAAAATGACCCCTAAGCATTGCATGGTGATACCAAGAACCAAGGCTTTTTGTCCTTCTGGGGAGTCCCACATGTTGATCAGCAATTCAGGGTTTTGCATCATCATATAGGCGCTAACAATGATGGGGGCGCTGCCGATCACCCAAGCGGTAATTCGAGTTTCTCCAGTAATGGATTTGAGTTCTCGACGGCTGAGATCTTGTTGGCGTAGTAATTTAACTAAGCTATCCAATGACTCATTAATGCTGCCACCATAGCGAGTATTGATATTGAAGATAGAGCCAAGCAAACGAAAGGCAGAGACTCCGGTGATCACACTTTCTTTATGGAAAGCGTCTTGCAGCTCAATGCCAAGGGCTCGTCGATGCGCCACCCGCGCTAAGATGGTTTTGAGTGGTGCGGTTGTTGTTTTAGACGATTGTTCAATCGCTTGGTTGACACTTAACCCAACTTTAATGCGTCGATTGACTTGATCGACGAATGAGGGTAGTTGCTGGATCACTCGTAATTTAATATTGCTCCGTCGCCATTGAGCAATAGCAAATGTCATAAACAGGCCCGTCATAAAAGAGACTATTAAACCTATCCAACCCAATGGTTGTGCAAAAAACAGGCTAATGACAAGCAGCAAGCCAAGTAAGGAGATGTTTTTCAGTGGTGAGCGACTAAACCCTAATTGCTGTAAACGCTCCATCGTAACCATAGAATGGGCGTGTTTTTGTGCGGCACGTTTCTGGGTCGCCGTGTTTTCAACCACCGCATCATCTATGTTGTTCTTTTGGGCTAAATAGAAACAAACGCCACTCATTCCAATGGTAATAAAAGCGATGAGTAGATAGAGCGCACTCATTTTACCACCTCCAGTTGCGTGGACAGTAGCGGAGACGGGCTTGCTGTCTGTTCAAAGTGATGGTCAGTTGGGTAGTAGCGATATAAGGTTTTGGTGGTGATATTGGTGGTTTTTACATCAGAAACTTCAACGATTTCTGTGATGACACGTTTCCCATTGGCTAAGCGACTGACTTGTACAATCATATCAATAGCAGACGCGACAACTTTACGAATGAAGGTTTCACTGGAATGAAACCCAGCCAAGGTGACCATCATTTCTAAACGAATTAAGGCATCACTGGGGGAATTGGCGTGTAAGGTACTCATGGAACCAAGGTGTCCGGTATTCATGGCTTGAAGCATATCGAGCACTTCACCCCCTCGGCTTTCTCCTAAAATAATGCGGTCAGGGCGCATTCTTAATGCGTTCTTAAGCAGTTCTCTAGCGGTGACTTCACCGCAGCCTTCCGAATTGGGTGGGCGAGTCTCTAGTCGGACAACATGATCGTTGCGGAGCTGTAATTCAGCCGCATCTTCAATGGTTACTACACGTTCATGACTATTGATGTATTGGCTGAGTACATTGAGTAAGGTTGTTTTGCCTGACCCTGTTGCGCCACTGATTAAAATATTACAACGAGCTTTAACACTGCGTTGCAAAAAGGACAGCATCTCTTCTGAAAGGCTGCCGTTTCGCAACAAAAACTCGGCAGTCAAAATATCTTGTTTAAATTTTCTAACGGATAAACATGCACCATCGAGTGCCAGTGGTGGAATAATGGCATTAATTCGGCTTCCATCAGGTAAGCGGGCATCAACCATGGGGTTTGATTCATCAATTCTCCTGCCCAATGGGGAAATCATACGGCGGATCACACGAATGACATGTTCATCATTAAGAAAGTGGTGGTTGACTCGCTCTAGCATGCCATTTCTTTCCACAAAAACATGTTTGGGGCCATTGATCAAAATGTCATCAATGCTGGGATCTCTGAGCAAATTTTCGATAGGGCCATAACCGACCATTTCATCTAATAATTCCCGGGCCAACTCATCCATAGGGAAGGCGAGATCTAACGCTTGATCTTCAACGTACTGCTGAATATAGGAGGTAATGGGCAGTAAAATATTCTTCTTCTCGGAAACAGAGACATCAAAAAGAATGCCATCGTCTTCCATCCGTTCAAGCACATACTTGTGTAAACGAGCTTTAAGTTCGAGATCTAATGGGGTGTATGTCGTTTGCCCTAAAGAGTTAAACCAATTGATTCCTTGCATAGAGCCATCCTTACGCTTAGTTTGAAAAACCGATTCCGCTGGGTAAATCTTCGGGTTCACTTTGTAAGAACACCAAACCAATAAAATCAGGCTGGTACTGACGGTAGATCTCCCCCGGTAGAGGAGGAAGTTTGGCATCTTTAGCCAGAGGCTTCACAAGGTGTGGTGTAACCACCATCATGAGTTCTTTATCGTTTTTTTCTAAGCGGTTAGAGCTAAAAAAAGCGCCCAGAATGGGAATGTCACCCAACCCTGGGAAGCGGTCGGAATTTTTCATCGTATTACTGCTAATTAAGCCACTGATCACAAAGCTTTCACCATCACCGAGCTGTACGGTGGTATCGGTACGGCGAACACTCAGCCCAGGAACAATAACGCCTCCACTACTGACCCCATTGTGGTAGTTGAGTTCGCTGACTTCAGGGGCAACTTTAATCATGATGCGATCATCATGTAAGACGGTCGGTGATAGGTTGAGCCGGACACCAAACTCTTTAAATTCAATGCTGATTTCGCCGTCTTTTGAACTTTTAGGATATGGAAACTCGCCCCCTGCAAGAAAAGTGGCGGTATGTCCTGACATGGTGACTAAACTCGGTTCGGCTAAGGTATAAGCAAACCCATTCGCATTAAGCGCACTGATTGAGCTGAGTATGCCTCTAGAAGCATCACCAATGATCACGTTAAAAGCCTCAGAGAGTGGCGAAAAGTTATTATTGCTCAGCAATCCTCCTGCACCTCCTGCAAAATCCCCCCCGGCTAATGCATTGGAAGAGCCAACACCAATGGTGGTGTTGGAACCACTTTTGCCAAAGAAAAAACCTGCTTCTTTTAATGCTGATTTACTGATTTCTACCACTTTAATATCGGTTTGAACCTGTATCCCAGACTGACGAACCGTATTGGGTTGAACCTCAATGGTATGTTTACTGGGGTAGGTTTGATCTTTTTTCCAGACCAAAAGAGAGGTTTTCCCAATCGAATGCCCGGTCAGTAATAGTGTTGAGTTGTCAATCACATCTAAAGTCACCACGTTTGGGTTTGCCACGGCCGCTCTAACAATGGCCGCATCGGTGACAACGAAGTGATCTTGCATCCCTTGGGTTAACGAGAGTGTTTGGTTTGCATAGCTTTTCATTGATAACAAAAGAAAGAGAGCAATGAATAAGGTTGATATGGGGTTTATTTTCATTGTTTGCTCCACTCGTTTTTAGTCTTAACCATTGAACGTTCACTGCCTTGAATAATTTCAATGTAGCTCGCGGGCTCTCGGTAACGAGCCGTTTTAACCGCCTTGGTTGGGCTAGGTTTGGAAGAGGGGGACTGGAAGCGTTTTAGATCCACCGTATAGTGTGAATGTAGTGGGTCGGCTGTATTTTTTGATGAAGTCGAATCTGAAATACTGGCGGCCTCAAGTGTGGTGAGTGTTGGCTCAGCAGACGAAGCGATGACGTTTTCAGTCCGCATTCTTTCTTGGCTGCCGACTGCCGCAAGTCTTAATTCTCCTGCGCTATCGGCTAAAAGAATAAGCGGAGCGATACTTTCGTGGATGGAGAGGACGACCGACTTAGCATTGGCTTCTCGGTGAGCTCCTTCTGCATTTGTGACATGCTCGCCCACCGCGAGGACTAAAACATGGCTGGCGACCCTTCTCGCCGTGGTGTGTAACCCAGACTCTTTATTGGGTTTTAGTAGCAGCATAATATCAACCCGATCGCCGGGTTGTAGATAGCCACCAACGGTCATCACTTCATTCGCTCGGATGGCAATGGCTCGATAATTTTCCGGCAATTCGCCCATAATGGGGTGCACTTCAGCGAGCAAGTTTTGGGTGAGTAAGGTTTCTTGCGTCACGGCACGCGTCAGGCGTTTGCCGATGGCCATTTCAGGTGAAGAAAGCATCTGTGTATTCGCTTGTAGCGTAGCAAAAGGAACCAAATGGTCTCTTGTAATTAACTGCCCAGCAGGAAGCGACTGACTAAATTTCCAACCCTGATAGAGTGGGCGTTCGGCTTCGTTTTCCTGCCCAACGGATGCATTGGAATGGCTTAAATACCCTAATACCGCAAACACTAAGGCCAGAATAAATAGCGTCACGGCGGTAATTTTTAGCCACTGAGTTTTATTAATATGACTGTCCATGTTGTGTTCCTAATTCAGTTTCAATACTGCTGATGCCATGATTTGGTTGGGAAAAACCGATCCCTCTCCGGGAATGAGCCCATCAATAATGTTTAGCGGTAAAAAGGGGGTGGAATGATAGTTAGGCAAATTAATGATGACCTTACAGCAGCCCCCCCCTTCAATTGTGGTCAATGTGATCAGCTCTTCTTTATCGGGCAACGTGACGCCAAACAGAGTCCATTCATCACCGGATGTTTCACTGGCAAACCCTTTGATGACTTGTAGTGCATGGGTTTGTACTACCGGTTTAATTTGAACCAATAAGGTTTCATCTTGACAGCCTGCTGAGGAAAAATAGCACTCTTCATCCACATAAGAGACAGCATGTCTTATGCCTTCTTTTGCCGCATGGTTAAATAAACTAGCCGCAAAAAAAATCATGGAGTAGTGGATAATGGCAAAAAGCAAAATAAGGATAATAGGCAAGAGAAAAACGGTTTCTATTGCGACTGATCCTGCTTGCTTGTTATTGAATCCATTGTGATAAGTTCGTAAGCGAAGCATATCTACTCCTATTACAGGGTAATAAAACCATATGCACCATAAGTAAAAAACAGAGAAGGAACAAAAGGGGCTTCCTGTCTTTTATTAAAAAAGAGATAGCTATAAATAATAAACAATATAAAACAAGCACTAAGAAAAATTAGCATATCTAATAATGATAGAATACACGATATACCCAGCAGTATTTTTATATCCGCCGCCCCGAAAGTGCCTTTTAAATAACCGGGTACGGTTAGTAGCAGTGTTACGAGTATGGCGTTAATGTCAAAGTTAATATTCACTTCAGAATAAAAAACATAAGAAATTAAAGGCAATAACATGAGAGTAAAACTGAGTAGGTTAGGTACCCTCATGGTTTTTATATCGTAAAGACTTGCGACTAACAGCAACCCAATAAAAAATAAAAACAAATTTAATAGTTCACATACTATTATTAACCATCAATAGCAGTACCAGTACCAGTACCTGGTAGCGCGTCTTTAACGGTATTTAAAATCCCTTCAATACGATCGGCAATATTGTCATCACCAGTGGCAAAGATAGCAATTGCAATCGCGGCAATGGTGGCGATGATGGCGTACTCAATACCAGAAGCCCCTTTGTTATCGTAAAGGAATGCACAAACTTCACACCATGATTTTATTATTAGTTGTTTGATAATAAACATAATTTAGCCCTCACGTTGTTTATTCTTTTTGATTACGTGCTGATGATCGCCCAGAGAGAAGTTCCATTTTTTGATCATTTTTGTGCACTTGGTTCAAATTTAAGACTAGACAGTTTTTATCGAGTAAAGGTTTTTTTTATGCGATCTATGTCACATGTTGAAATGAAACTAGTAGAACTGAAACACTGACTTTTTGTGTGGTTAATTAAACTGGGTTGAAAAGGGGAAATAATAATTTGTGTTAAGTGAATGAGTTAGAAAATAGTGATTTAATTTTGAAAAATAAATATATCAATGAGCTGGATTTTTTATAAAACTTGGCTTAGATATTTAATCTGCATCATTGTAAAAACCTTAAAAATAGTTCCCATCTATTTTAAGGTATGTAAATTAAAAACTGAGCATTAATCAGTAATGGGTTGCCATTAACGAGGCTAGGTGAATGATCGATGGTTTTATTGGCAGACGTTGGTCAATAATGTCGGAGTATATCGCTATTTTCCTTTTTAATCGGCAAACCAGAGGAGAAGGATCATGGCTGTTTCTATGCGTTTTTTAGCAATGTTATTGTGTTTTCCCCTGTTATTTGTTGGTTGCGCAGGAACAAGCACAATAGCCAGTAATAATTCAGAAGAGGAAGATGTGTCTGAGCCTAATGACGATGACCAAACAGAAACTCAGACATCAAAAAATATTATCACAGAATCGGGGGCGGTGATTTCCCAGAGTCAGTTAACCGAGAATTTGGATAGCATTACCACAGGTTCAGGCGAAATTTTAGTTAACCTAGGGAATGTGGTCTCCACACTCGGTGAAGGAGTTCCTATTGTAAATCAGCAGCTTGCACTCGACGATTCCTATTTAACCACGACGCTACAAGGCGTTTCTGAAGCATCCACGGGAGTGGGGACAACGGTTGTTTCTACCGGTTCGGCCATCCAACAATTGGATGCTTTACCTGTCTTTGTGCAGTTGAATAACCATACCGGGCTGCTCACCTATACCGGGGAAACGGTGTCCAGCTTAGGGGGCGAAGTGGAAAGTCTTGGTGAATGGCTGACTCTGCATACCTCTGAATCGGGCGGCCTCTATGGTTTGTCTGAGCACCTTTCTGCGATGACGGCTCCCGTCGTTATGCAGGCTAATGACATGATTGACCTGAAAGGGAATGCATTGATTTTATTTGAAGATTTGGGGAGTGCGAAAACACAACTACCGAAATTTGTTTATGTCTCTGGGCATTCTGTGGGGGCGGGAACCAAAGCGCTATTAATGGACACCCAAGGCATTGTGCAAGATTTAGGGACCGTATTTGTAGGAGAAAATGGTATCACGGCTCTATTACTTGAACAAAATGGTAAAGATCGTTTGTCAGAGTTGGGGTTAGATAAGGAGCTCTTTGAACAGGTAAACGTGGATGAACTTCCTCTCTGGTCAGAAAATGAACCACACTTAACGCTTGAAGTTGAAGCGCTATTGGAAGGGGACATCGCTATTGTGACACAGAATTTAGGCGACATGCTTAACCTTGGCCCGAAATTGGATGACGTGGTCAATGGCACCTCGATCATCGATAGAGAGTCACTCGGGCTTCCTGAATCGCTCATCTCCATTGATAAGCTACTGGATGAAAAATCACAGCGATTAAGTGACTTGGTTGATAGGGTCTCGAGTGTGACACAAAATAAACTCTTAGAGGATGTGAAAATAGCGGAAATTATTCCTAATGATACGCTTTCCGTGATCTCAGAGTCAGAGAATAAGGGATCATTATTAAACTCTTTAAAAAGTAAACTGATTAAACCGATTTTAGAGTAATGGTTTGCTGCGATATATCACTTTATTCTGAACCCATGCGGGTTCAGAGAGGCGCTCTGTATGATAAAAAACCATTCAATAGGTTGGATCTTATTTGCTCTGTTTACGCTTCCCTTGCTGAGCCGAGCAAATGAGCCACCTTTGATCGTCAAACCAAAGAAAAATGAAGACTATGAAAAACAGATTTATTCTCCAGCGGATATTGAACCTATACCTCAGGAGATCTCCGTCGATAAAAAGTCTGGCACAATATCATCCATCCATTTTCTTGGCGGAGGAGCGATCGATTTAGTGGATTTAGCCAAAGTGGTTGATTTTCTCACTCATCAATCTTATTCGGAGCCATTATTAAAGGATGCTCTAGAGCGGATAAACCAACTATACCAAGAAAAAGGGATTGCCTTATCTTATGCCACCATCCAGAAAAATCATTTTATGGATGGAAAGCTCACTATCACCTTAGTTGAAGGGTATATTGCAAGAACAGAAATTATTGCCACTCATCCATCTATCAAGGAACGGGTCGCGCATATTCTTGAGCCTTTAGTTAATGAGCGTCCGTTGACTCAAAAGCGTTTAGATCGGGCTGTTTATCTTCTTAATCAGATTCCGGGTTATCGCTTTTCTATTGCTTTGCCAAGGCCCAAAACCTTGTCGGGAGCGACCAGTATTCGAACTACAGTACAAGAGAGGCAGGTCTTTGAACCTTTTGTTGGTTTTTCTTCACAGAAAAATGCCGATAAAAATATGTCTGTAGGGTTACAGATTCATCCGGCTTTGGGTTATATCGATACTCTCATTGTTTCAGGGTTAGTACCGTTAGAAAGCCAAGAAAAGGAAGAGTACTACTCTGTGGGCATTCAGAGTGATTGGCAGATGAATGGTTTGAAAAGTCGGTTGATGGCGGATTATTTTTCAGATGAAAACAGAGAAACACTGACATTTAATAATGGAGAAATGGATTATAGCCATCACCTTAATAGGAAAAGTATCAGCTTGGCACTCTCTTATCCGATGTTGATTCGGCAAGATCAACAGCTGCTTTTGAAATCTAGCGTTTTATACGAAAAAGAGTCACGGAAATATGATTTCCATGCACTAGGTTCATTAAATGAAAAGCTCCATTATGGCTTGGCTAATCTTTATATCGATTATTATAAAATCAAAGAATCTATGATTTTTTTTACAAATTTGGGGGTAAATACCAGCATTACCCCTTGGTTTGACTATCAATCTGAAATTAATAGCTCTGATCGCTATGACGAAGATTTTATCTTTTATGAAGCGAACCTTTATGGGTCCTATGAAACCAATACCCGTTGGGTAATGTCTTTTAAAGCGAATGCCATATACAGTCAGGATCATTTGGTTTCGAGCCAGCAACCCAGCTATGGTGGCTTTTATTATGGTCGAGGTTATAAAGAAGGCGAATTGAAAGGGGATCAAGGGGTGGGGGCAGAAATAAAAGTGATGAAAAAACTGCAGCTAAGAGAATATTATTTTAACCCTTATCTAGTTTTTGATTACGCTTATATTGATCATGTTGAACCCTCTCTTTTGGCACATGATGATATTGCTTCGTTTGCGGTAGGCTCAGAAATGGGGATCGGTGAGCAACTGAATATTGGGTTAGAATATGCAGAACCGATGCGCGATCGTGATAAACATTCTGGTGGTATTTATAACCTTAAAATTGTCTGGCAATTATAGTCATACCGTTTTCTAAGGTAAAAAAGGAAGCCAATGTTAGGCTCCCTTACGTTTTGTTCATTAGAGCTGAATTTTTTTCACCATGCCTGCTTCTGCATGGCCGGGGATATTACAGGCAAGTTCGACCTGTCGCTCACCATGAAAATGCCAAAGTAATTGCTTGGCTTTACCGGGGGCAACCGTGACGGCTCGGCCGGAATCGTGATCGTGGTGCATGGTCATTGTGCGCATCATTTGGCGATGCTCCAACTGCTCTTTGGCTGAACCAATCGCAAATTCATGATCAATCTTCCCGGTATTCATCACCACAAACTGGACGACATCATTGGGTTCGATGGTGACCTCTTTTTTAAAGGTGATCGTCATATCATCACTTAATATGACATGGACGACTTTATCCGGTTTGGCCCCTTTTGCTGGCATACCAACCTCAGACATATCATCCATTCCTGCCATATTAGCGTGGTCCATTTTCATGGTGCCCATATGCATTGTTCCATGATCCATTTGGCTGTGGTCAATGCTGCCGTGCTGAGCTGGTGAATGATCCATCTTAGCGGCCAATACAGAACTGGCAGCCAGTGTCAGCGTGAGTGCGAGTAACGGTGTTTTCATGTCATTTCCTTTTCGGTTTGTCATCATAGGGGCAATTCGCCCCATTGGTTAATGGTGAGAGGTTTCTTTGTTTTTCCATAACTTAAAGGTTGCAGGTAGCACTAATAGGGTGAGTAACAATGCCGATGCCATACCTCCAATCATCGGTGCGGCGATACGTTGCATGACTTCTGACCCCGTACCTTCTCCGTACATGATCGGAATCAAACCGATGATGACCGTCAGGACCGTCATCATGATGGGGCGAACGCGTAGCCCTGCTCCTTCATGAATGGCTTCGATGAGATCGTGGGCTTGAAGAGGCTGACCGACTTCTTCGGCCCGCAGTTTTCGGTAGTGCCAAGCTTGGTTTAAGTACACCAGCATGATGACCCCAATTTCCACCGCAACCCCCGCCAGCGCAATAAAGCCCACGCCAACCGCAATCGAGAAGTTATAACCGAGGTAGTGCATCAACCAGAGGCCTCCCACCATGGCAAGGGGAAGCGTCCCCATGATGATCAGAACTTCACCTAAACGGCGGAAACTGAAGTAGAGCAAGAGCATAATGATGGCCAGTGTGATGGGCACAACGACGCTTAACCGCGCTTTGGCACGTTCCATATATTCATATTGTCCAGACCACGCTAGTGAATAACCCGTAGGCAATAGCAGTTGCTGCGCTACTACTTGCTGTGCTTCTTGCACATAAGAGCCGAGATCTCGCCCGTCAATATCGACAAATACCCAGCCGTTCGGGCGAGCATTTTCTGTTTTGATCATTGGTGGACCATCCTCATAACGGATATCTGCGACATCGGCCAGTGCAATACGAGCCCCGTTCGGTGTAACAAGGGGGAGGTCTTGCAGTTTTACAACCGAATCACGATAGTCTTGTGGGTAGCGAACGTTAATCGGGTAGCGTTCTAACCCTTCAATGGTTTCACCGACATTCATGCCACCCACAGCGGTTGACACCACTTGTTGGACTTCTTTAATGCTGAGGCCGTAACGAGCCGCGGCCCGTCGTTTGATATCAATCGTTACGTAACGTCCCCCCGCAACACGTTCCGCATAGACAGAAGCAGTGCCCGGAATTTGCTGAAGCAGAGGCTCAAGATCGGCACCAATTTTTTCAATGACCTTGAGATCTGGCCCAGCAATCTTGATACCTATCGGTGTTTTTATTCCGGTTGCCAACATGTCGATACGAGTTTTAATCGGCATTACCCAAGCATTGGTTAAACCGGGGAATTGCACCAACTGATTAAACGTTTTACGCAGTGAATCGGAGGTGACACCTTCACGCCATTGATCTTTTGGTTTGAGCTGAATGACCGTTTCTAGCATTGTCAGAGGGGCGGGGTCGGTGGCTGTTTCTGCTCGACCTATTTTCCCCCAGACGGTTTTAACTTCGGGTACGGTTTTAATGAGCTTATTGGTTTGTTGCAGCAATTCTCGCGCTTTACCGATAGAAATTCCCGGATACGTGGTTGGCATATACATCAAGTCACCCTCATCTAAGGGTGGAATAAATTCACTACCAAGCTGGCTGGTTGGGTAGTAAGCCGAGGCCATGAGCACCAAAGCCAAGGCAATGATGGATTTCGGATGACGTAGGCTCAAATTGAGTAATGGGCGATAGAGAGCGATGAGCCCTCTATTGAGTGGGTTTTTATGTTCAGGTTGTACATGCCCCCGAATAAAATACCCCATCAACACCGGCACTAAAGTGATGGCAAGCCCAGCGGCTGCGGCCATGGCATACGTTTTGGTGAACGCGAGAGGAGAAAACATTTTTCCCTCTTGCCCTTGGAGTGCAAAAACAGGCACAAAGCTTAATGTGATGATAAGCAGTGAGAAGAATAGGGGCGCACCCACTTCTTCTGCGGCTTTGCCTATCACTTGCCAGCGATTTTTATCGGTTAAGGGAGTGCGCTCAATGTGTTTGTGGACATTTTCTATCATCACGATAGCGCCATCCACCATTGCGCCAATGGCAATAGCAATTCCGCCAAGCGACATGATATTGGCGTTAATACCTTGCCAGTGCATCACGATAAATGCGCTCAGGATGCCAACGGGTAAACTGAGGGCGATCACCAAGGATGATCGGATATGGAATAGAAATAAGGCGCACACAATCGCCACTACGATAAATTCTTCAGCCAATTTCTGCCATAAATTATCCACCGCAGCATTAATGAGGGTTGAACGATCGTAAGTGGTCACAATCTCAACCCCTTCGGGTAAGCTGTTTTGTAATGTTGCCAGCTTAGCTTTGACGTTATCAATGACTTGACTGGCATTTTCACCAAAACGCATCACGATAACGCCGCCCACCGCTTCGCCTTCGCCATTCAATTCCGAAATTCCGCGCCGCATTTGTGGCCCGATATTAATATCGGCAATATCTCCAAGCAGTAACGGTGTACCTCGCTCCGTGACTTTTAACGGCAGTGACTGGATATCTTCAATATTGGTGAGGTAACCGGTTGTGCGTACCATATGCTCTGCTTCGGCGACTTCTATCACCGAGGCTCCGCTCTCTTGGTTACCATTTTGAATCGCCATATTGACCTGCTGCAAGGTCAGGTTATAGGCCCGTAATTTGGCAGGATCAATCTGGACTTGATACTGCTTAACCATTCCGCCGACGGTGGCGACTTCTGAGACCCCTGCGACGGTTTGTAGCTCATATTTTAAGAACCAGTCTTGCAGGCTTCTTAATTGAGCCAAATCATGCTTGCCTGTTTTATCTTGCAGCACATAACTGTAGACCCAACCCACCCCTGTTGCATCAGGGCCAAGCGTCGGTTTTGCATTGGGCGGCAGTTTAGGGGCGACTTGGCTGAGGTATTCCAATACCCGCGAACGCGCCCAATACATATCAGTTTTATCATTGAAAATGATGTAAACGTAAGAATCACCAAAAAACGAATAACCCCGAACCGTTTCTGCACCCGGAACGGCCAGCATGGCGGTGGTTAATGGATAGGTGACTTGATCTTCCACCACTTGCGGTGCTTGTCCGGGGTAACTGGTTTTGATGATAACTTGCACATCTGATAGGTCGGGTAGGGCATCCACGGGCGTATTTTTAACGCTATATAACCCACCTAAAATGAGAAATAGCGTTGCGATTAACACCCAAAAACGGTTGTTGATTGACCAGCGAATAACGGCACTAATCATTGCTGACCTCCTTGTTCTTTAAGCTGTTTTAGAACATAGTCAGAACCGTTTTTGGCAACGAGAAATTGGACCTTCTCTCCTTGTTTAAAATCGGAAAGGTTGATCTCGTCGCCCACGGAAAAATTGAGCTCACCGGCTTCCCAACTCCATTCAGGAACAGCTGGGTGTGACAAGGTGACCATGCCAAAATCCGCCATCAGCATAGAGATATCGCCTTTTATCCAAACCTCACCCGCTACAACATGGTCATCGGCTTTGATGGCAATGATTTGATATTGGTCGGAGGGCGTTTTTTCCATCTCAAACTCAATCGCTTGCCCTTGACTTAATCCGTGTAGATCGACCCCTTGTGCCACGGTGAAATTCATCGTCATTCCCGGCCAGTTCCACTCAGGGATCGGTTGATGGACGAGCGTTAACATACGGTGGTTGAGCATAATGTCGGTGATTTCACCTTTAGCCCAAACTGTTTGTGCAGGATCCTCAATGCCATTAATACGGGAGAGGTCAGCACGTTGGCTCGATTCTGAATCGAGCATAAAATGCGCCGATGTGACGATGCGATCTTGCAGGGTTAACCCTTGCAAAACTTCAATTTTATCGCCCGCTTCTTGGCCGGTTTTAATTCGTACCGAACGATATTTTCCTTGCCCTTGAGCAAGCACCACGCGTGTCATGCCACCTGAGCGAATGACAGCCGATTTCGGAACCGTCAGAACCTTGGAATCACTGACGGGTTGCAGCGTCAGGTTAGCGAACATATTGGGTTTCAACTCACCATTGGGGTTGGTGAATTTGAGCCGCATACGAAGGGTACGCGTTTTGGGATCAAGAATCGGGTAGACATAATCTACTTTCCCTTGCCACTCTCTGCCGGGCAGAGAATCTAAGGTCATCGTCGCTTGGCTGCCTTGGTTTATCCAATGGGCTTGCCGTTCAAACACTTCAGCATCCACCCAAACTTCCTCTAAAGGACCCGCGCTGATCACCGCTTGAGCGGGAGAGAGAAAGCCGCCTTCACGTATATTCAGGCTGGCGATCACACCATTGGCCAGTGCTTTTATCTCAATGGTTTGAGAGGCTTTACCTCGGCGAATTAACTGCCGAATCTGCTCTCGATCGACACCCAGCGAAATCAACCGTTCTGTTGCCCCTTGAATCAATCCTTCTCGACCAGTACGTTTTGCATTGAGCAGCTCTTCTTGCGCTTTAATCAATTCAGGAGAGTAGAGCGTAAATAGCACATCGCCCTTGTTCACTTTTTCGCCCACCGCATTGATATAGAGTTTTTCGACCCAGCCAGACACGCGCACGTTTGTTTGCCACAACTGGCTTTCGTCGAAGGCAATGTAGCCGACGGTTTCGATACGAGGAGAGAGTTTGGAGAATTCGACGTTGGCGGTTTTGACCCCCAGATTATTTTCAACCGCAGGATCAATGTGGACGGTGCCCGGTTGGTCACGTGTTGGGGAAGCCTCTTCGGCATACACAGGAATGAGATCCATCCCCATTGGAGACTTGCCCGGTTTATCTCGTTGATAATTGGGATCCATCGGGGCAACCCAATAAAGTGGCTCCTTGGTGTTTTCTGCGGTATGACCAGAGTCTGTAACCATCTCTGGTTGTGTGAAGTAGTGCGCCGCACTGAAGCCCAACGTACCGCCAATCAATAAAGCGATAGCTGTTATCGGTAATGTTTTCATTGTCGTATCCTTTGCTCAAAAGTGATTAGCATCAATAGTGGGTAGCGTTGGTTTATCCACCGTATAGCGGACGCTGCCCAGTAACGTGGCAAGCTGGCTGTTCGTCTGATTTAAGTCCGTCAGTAAGCGCTGTTGCTCTAGTTCTAGAGCGAGTTCATCTCGTGTTGCACTAATCACATCATTAAATTGAGCGGTATTATTCTGGTAGCCTCGTTCAACGGCACGAGTTCGTGATCGCGCCTGTTTAAGCATGGTTTGATAATGCGTTAGGCGCTGCTCTAGCGAGGTTTTGTCTACCAGTAAGGCATTAACTTTGGCATTCATCTGCATAAGCAATAAATCTTTTTGTGACTGAGCCGCCCCCACTTGATATTGAGCCGCTGCATGGCTGCGATCCTGACGGTTACCCGTAAACAGTGGAATATCCATCGTGAGGTAAGCACTGACGAGATCGGAAGCGGGTTCACCTTTCATATTGTCAGCTTGGCGGTAGGCATACATCACTTCGATACCAAATTGAGGTGCATAAGCTTGCTCAGCTAACTTAACCTGAGTTTGGTTAACGGTAATGTTGGTTTCCGCAATTTTGACCATAGGATGCTGCGCGAGCAAAGAGAAATACTGATGCGATGAGGCAGTATTGATTTGCTGCTCTAATGCTTGCCAATCCAGTTGATTGGTTGCTTGAAAAGCGGCTGAATTGAGTAACCACTCACTACCCAGCCATTCAGACAGTTGCGACAAAATACGTTGCTGTACCTGTTGGTTCGCTTGCCGTTTCTCATCTAATTGACTGACAAGCAGTTGGGCATTGAGTAAATCTTGGGCTTCGTTTTTCCCAATCGAATAGTTGGTGCGGATAACACTTTCTAGCTCTTTCATCAGCTTTTGGTTTTCTAATAAAAGTCGCTCAGCTTGTTGCTGGTAGCCCAATTCAAGCCAGAGTTGGGTGAGGCTATTGATGACTTCTCGTTCACGAACGGCAATTTGCAGTTCAATACCATCGGCTTGTTGGCTGGCTTTTTCCTGCTGTAAGTCGAGGGTATTTCCTCGCTCAAATTGCTGCATCAGGCCGATGGAAAGATTGGTCATGGGATCTTGGTCTAACGCAAAGTTATCAACGGGTAAACCGGTGACGCCCATTTTTAATTTAGGG
Organism: Vibrio cincinnatiensis; assembly: GCF_022113815.1. GTDB lineage: Bacteria > Pseudomonadota > Gammaproteobacteria > Enterobacterales > Vibrionaceae > Vibrio > Vibrio cincinnatiensis_A. The sequence goes on along the minus strand of NZ_SGOM01000006.1, from coordinate 100,630 downwards.
TCCATTAAGGTCGCACTGGCGATGCCCATTTCCCGAGTGGCTTGTGCCTGAGCATAGAACTGCTGGCGCTGAGCATCGTGATTTAAGGCAACCTCTATCAGTTGCGGTAAGGTGATCAAACGGGGAGAAGACGCGTTACTTGCCTGCTCGATTGATTGAGCAGAGACAGGTAGCGAATTCCAAGCCGATGCACTGATAAGCAGCGCAAGCATGCAGGGTTTTAGCTTCATGATGTAATCCATAATTGAGCGCGTAAAGCGCAGCAAAACAGAGTTCTGTACTTAGGAGACAGAACGCGATAACAAAGGTGAAATCGTGATGGATTACGCTATTGGAGGGCGAAACAAGGTTTGAGTGTGGTGAATAACGTCACCAGAGACTAGGGTAATTTGATAATGTGTTGAAGGGGCGTCGGTTGCGGAAAGAACCCGTTGATTAAGAATAATCGGCACATTTATGCACATGGAGGGACAGCAATTATCGTTTGCTAACGATCGGCAATCTTCGGTATCTGACGGCGCATGGTGCATTGGCGGTTGAGAGTGGGTGAGGTGACTGCTTTCTGCACAGTGAGTTTGCGCCATGGGCGGTGCATGGTGGTCATGCAGAGTAGAATGGGATGGGGCACTCGCAGCAAAACCAGAAACCAGTAACGCCGAAAGCGTTACCCATATCCATGTGATGCGAAAAAACGTTGAATGCATAGTAAACCACCCCAAAAATCTGTCCCAATCATAAAGGTTCCCCTTGGGGGAAGGTCAATTCTTTTTTGATTGAGACAGGTTATATGGTCATACGCCTGCGCGTTTCAATAGCCCGGCCATCAGTGGAGAGCTGGATTTTACTTGCTTTGATTTGCTCTGTAAGCTTTTGACCAACTGGGGTTGATTAATGCTTTTCGCAATGTAAGCCATCGCATGGTAGAAACCTGCGGCAGAGTTCACTTTGGCTTTATCATTGAGAGGGGCGAGCAGTTGAACCATTGCGGTTCCACTCATACCGTTATCAATAGCGTATTGCTGAACGGCATCGAGAAGATGATCCAAATCCGCTAAAGCTTCGGTACTTTCCATCCCTTGCTTTTGCATCTCTTTTCGATTGCGTTTGCGCATTTGCTTAATGACAAAGGCGGGTTGATTGATTTTTTTGAATCCAAAATACCCCGCAGCAAGAACCAAAACGATTCCTCCTACAACATAACCCCAAATGGACCCAGAAGTGGCGTCAGCCATAGGTTGAATCGCATCAATACTGGTTGCAATGTCAGACATAAAAATTCCTTGCTAAAACGTGCTTGAGAAAACCGAGCCGCTAGGAGAGGCGCTCGGTACGAAAAGGTCATAATTAACGGGCTTAAGCCCGCCATGTCTTGCGATATATCAAGAATGACCGAAAAGCGTTAGCCTGTTATACCATTTAATGACAAGGATGTGATCAAAGCGCAAAAAATCGTTATTTCATCCGAGTGGGCCTGTTTTATCAATAGCCTAATATCCGAATCATAATTTCAAAAAGAGGGAAATTATATTGCTCATATGTTTTATTTTTTCATGTATTGATTTTGGCTGGAAATGTTTTTTTTTAATTAATGTATTTAATTTATATCATGTTGATTTATATTTATTTTTGTTTTTTTTAGTGGGTATTTATTTGCAGTCGCTCACATTACGTGTGGTTTTTTTTGTTTAGCCTTCCTGACGTTTAGCTTATTTTTACCCCGTTACTATTTCATTCAAAATAGTAACGGGGATAGATTTGGGTAACCCTAGCGTAAAGGATGACGTCACGTTTTGATTGAATTGAATAGTGAAAATAAGGAAGGCCTTTATGGCAATAACGTTAAAAAGTGGTTTTGCCTGTTTACCTTTAATTATGACCGCCTTATTGGCGGGGTGTAATTCAAGTTCAGATTCCGGCTCAAATGATCAACCCATTGCCGTGTGTGGGCACGATGGCGTGGGGGATTTAGCCGACGGAAATGGCATTAACGATACCGACCAAGAGAATGCAGCGGGTAACTGTTTAAAAATCCGTGCAATTGTAGACCCTGCTGATGGGCATAACAAATGGCTTACCAGTTCTCCTTCGGCTGCGGTTATGGAGGCGCTGGGATATGAAGAGTCAGACAGTTCAGATGCCGATATCAACGGTGGTAATAGCTATGCTGAGCTTTTTAAGGACAGTTACGTTGGCCGCCAATTTGCTCTGTTACGTAACGATGGGCAGTATGAGCGTTGGTGCAAGAAATTAGCCGATATAGAATTTGCTGGTCAATCTAATTGGCGCAGAGCAACAATAGATGAGCTTCAAAAGCTACCAGATGATGGCAGTTCTGGCTCGAAAAAACTAATGTATACTGACTTCGGGTGGCCGATAGATCAAGCATACTTCACCTCGACACCTCAGCCAGGGAATGATGGTGACAGCCAGATCATGTACTTCAACCTGGGTGCCGAAGGCTATCAACCAGATAGCAATTCTGGCTACGCCTCCTGCGTCTCAGATTTAGATGACGATAACAATAACAATAACAATAATAACAATGGCTTACCAGATATCGCTGGGGCGAACATAGATATTTTCAATAGTAAGGATGATGGGACACTGTATACTAACTCACCATCTAAGCCTTACCTAACCAGCATTGAAGCAACTTGGATGACAGATGGTACCTATACTGAACACGGAAATAGTGGTGCTGCAGGCGAGTTTTATACATTCGTTTGGGCTAATTCGCACAATTTGTGTTCTGCATATGATGGGAAGCTTGAAGGTCGAAGCAACTGGCGTGTAGCCAACTTGGGCGAACTAACAGAACTTCAAAAAGTAAACGGTAGTCTGTCTGAAAAACGTGATTGGCCGACCGGTAAAGAGTACTTGACGTATGATGCTCTTGACATCTATGTTATGAATCTTGCTACTGGAGAGTTCTCCAACTACAACGATGGCGTTACTTACTACGTCTCCTGCATCTCTGATCCTGAATAGCTGTAGATTTTGTTGACTTATTCCCGATGGCGCTAACGGTGCGTTGTCGGGAATGGCTTGGTTTTCAGCCCTCTGTCGTTGGGTATTTTTCGCTTCAGAGTAAAGCTGATCAATAAAATAGTTTATCACTCAAACGCCCCATTTCTGGGGCGTTTATATCGAGACTGACTATGGTAGGTCAAACAGCAAAGCAGTGACGGGCAGATCAGAATCGTTGCGCAGTTCTAGCGTTGATTCATTACTGATTTTTGCGCCATCTCCAGGGGAGAGCAGGGTTCCATTTACATTTAACTGGCTGTGGACTTGGTGGATGTACACCCGTCGGCCAGAGGTGACTTCATAAGTCAGCGCTGTATTGGGCTCTAAAATCAACTGATGCAGTGAGGCATCTTGTTTAATGTGTAGTGTGCCTTGTTCACCACTCGGGGTCGCAATGGGGGTTAAGCCCACTTGTTTCCCAAAATCTTTTTGTTGATACCCCGGTTCGCCGCCTTGAACATTCGGTTGAATCCAAATCTGCAAAAAGCGTAATGGTTCATTGTCTGAAGCGTTAAACTCACTGTGATAAATACCACGACCGGCTGACATTAATTGAAACTCACCCGCTGGTAGTGTTTTGATATTACCAGCACTGTCTTTATGGGCGATGGTGCCTTCTAAAACATAGCTGATGATCTCCATATCTCGGTGACCATGTGTTTCAAAACCTGCACTGGGGGTCACGATATCATCGTTGATCACCCGTAATTCTGAAAAACCCATATGTTGTGGGTCGTAGTAACTACCAAAGGAAAAGGTGTGTTTGCTATCTAACCAGCCAAAGTTTGCACGGCCACGTTGTTCCGCTTTTCTTACTTCAATCATCTTTTGCTCCTTGAACTTGGTCAACCCAAGTGCTTTTAAACTATTTGAAATTTGAGAAGGTGTTCCTCATTGCTTGGTAGTTACTTTACTGCTTTGTTCGTGATTGAAAAAGCGGAGGAACTTGTCGTGCTTGTTCAAAAAATTCGAACGAAAAAAGGAACTAATTTTCCCTCTTACCCAGTATAGATAAAATAGGGGAAAGATCGCCTGATTGAGTCACATAAAAGTGGTGAACGGGTCCGTGTCCCTGACCAACATGTAATTGGTCAGCATAAAAGATCGCTTGGGAAATATAGTGTTTAGCACTGTCAATGGCTTGCTCAAGTGGCTGACCTTGCGCAAGGTAAGAGGTAATGGCAGAGGAGAGAGTACAGCCTGTTCCATGGGTATTGTTTGTTTGAATTCTATCGGCAGAAAAACAATGGACCTGCTGTTTGGTGATAAGCCAATCATTACTGTGAGAAGATTGAGTAAAATGGCCACCTTTAAGTAGCACCGCCTGACAAGGTAACTGCTGGAGTGCGCTCACTAATTGGCTCAATTCAGATTCATTTTCTGGTAAAGGCTCGCCAGTTAATACAGCGGCTTCTGGTAAGTTGGGGGTAATCACGGTGGCAAGTGGGAAAAGCCGTTGTTTAAGGTGGTTAATCGCTTCATCTCGCAGTAAGACATCACCGCTGGTTGCGACCATAACGGGATCTAAGACAACAAATGTGGGTTGATATTGACGCAGTTTATCCGCCACTGCGTGGATAATCTGGCTGTCGGCTAACATGCCAATTTTCACCGCAGCCACATTTAAATCACTGAATATCGCATCCAGTTGACTATGAATATGTTCAATCGGGATAGGGAAAATTGCCGAAACTCCAAGCGTGTTTTGCGAAGTCACCGCCGTAATGGCACTGCAAGCATAACTGCCAGTCGCTGAGATAGTTTTGATATCCGCTTGAATACCCGCACCGCCGCCGCTGTCTGAGCCAGCAATGGTTAATACAATCGGAGGGGAAGAAAGAGAGGTGGTTGGCATAACGGGCTCCAAATGTGACGAAGAGGAACTCGCTACTGGCATTGTATTGTGCCGTGATTGCGTTGGCAGCGTAAATGGCCCGCGATAGTTCCCTACGTCAGTGTTAACTGAATCAGGTTCAACGGGTCTCGCAGTGCGATCTCAGCTCAAAGGCTCCCCGACTATGGCGAGGATAATAGCAAAGAAATGGGGCTAGATACTATAAATGGATCGCATGAGTCAGTGTGCGGTAAGCATTGACCCATGCAAAAGAGGGTTTATTGCGCAGAATAAAGGGTAAGAAAGGTGGTGACGGCTCGGTGAACGGTGGTATCTATTTGTGCTTGATTGGGTTTGTCTATGGCCCCTAAGGCAAACGGTTCAACGTATTCGGCTGACAGGAGAGCTTTAAATTGCATGGCGGAAACCCAAGGATCGCAGGGTTTTAGCATTCCTTTATTCATTTGTGCGGCAAGATACTCGCTGACGTGCGTCCAGCCTTTTTTAGGGCCTTGTTCGTAAAAATGTCGTCCAACGGAGGATCGTTCCGCTTCATGGATCGCCATTCGATAAATCGCCATGGCTTCAGCTTCTAGGATCGAGTTAAGAAAATTCGAGCCAAACTCTTCCAGAGAAGGGGCAATATCACGGTTTTTATCTAAAGATAAGAAAGCATTGGCGATCTGTTCGGTGGCTGAAGAGGCCATAACTGCAGAAAAGATCTCTTCCTTAGAGCTAAAGTAGTTATAGAGCGTGGCTTTTGATCCGCCCAGCATTTTGGCAATGTGAGACATGGATGTCTGTTCAAAGCCTTGTTGTGTAAAGGAATTTTTTGCAACTTCTAAAATGGCTTGTCTTTTTTCTTCACTTTTTACTCGCATTCGCGCATTGATCCCAGCCTAAAAATTTCCATAAGTTTCTCTTGACGATCCATTTCTGTCAAGAGTATAACTGTACCGTACAGTTCAGTTATAAGGTAATCAAATGTGAAATTCAATACTCAAATAAAGCCGATACAGAGCCAATCGGTTCCTTATTTTTCGATGAGTTTTCTCAGTGCCATGCTGCTTTTTGGCTGCGCAAGTCCAGATCTAGACCAAGATCTGACCAAGATAAAGCCCATGCAGGAGTGGAATACCGAACAGACTTTTATCAATCATGCCAGTATAGAATGGCCGACGGATGCTTGGTGGGAACGCTATCAAGACACACAGCTTAATCAATTAATTATTGAAGCCTTTGAGTATTCCCCCACGCTACAAATAGCGAAGGCTCGGTTAGACAATGCGAGAGGTATTGCCGAGCAAGCGGGGGCGGCTCGCTCGTTAGAGGTTGGGTTAGCGGCTTCTGTAACAGAAAGTAAAGTCAGTTATCAGTACCAAACGTATGCGCCACCTCATGGTTGGAATGATTACGGCTCACTCACGCTTAATTTTCAGTATGACTTTGACTTTTGGGGTAAGAACCGAGCGTCGATTGCGGCGGCAACCTCAACGTTGGCCGCCGCAGAGGTTGAAAGCGTTTCTGCTCGTTTGATGTTAGCGACATCCATTGCCAATGCCTATGCAGAGCTGGCACGTCTCTATGCCAATCAAACCACGGTAGAAGCGGCTTTAGAGGTGCGGGAGAAAACGGTTGAGTTATTACAGAAACGCTACGACAACGGGCTTGAAACATTGGGTGCAGTTAGCCAAGCAAAATCTATCGCTGCCAGTGTTGATGCTGAACTTTTGGCATTAAATGAGTCCATTGAATTACAAAAAAATGCGCTGGCCGCTTTAGTTGGGCAAGGGCCGGATCGCGCACGAACGATTTATGCTCCAACCATTACGCTCGACGCTCGTTTTGGTTTGCCAGCAGACGCCAGTATTGGCCTGTTAGGGCATAGAGCCGATATTGTTGCTGCGCGCTGGCGGGCTGAGGCGGCGGCTGAGCGGGTGGGGATCGCACAAGCCATGTTTTATCCCGATGTGAGCTTTTCCGCATTCATCGGTTATCAAGCTTTTGGTCTCGATAATCTGTTTAACAGTGGTAATGATGCAGGCGGCATTGGTCCGGCCATCTATTTACCCCTCTTTACGGGCGGCCGATTGGAAGGGCAACTCACTTCGGCTCAAGCCCGTTATCAAGAGTCGGTCAGCTTATATAACGCTACGTTAAATCAAGCTTTGCATGACGTTGCGGATGTGTTGACCAGTACTCAGGCGTTGGATGAGCGGATTGCAAAAACGCAACAAGCCGTCATACAAGCTGAGCGAGCTCGCCACATTGCCAATAATCGCTATCAAGGGGGATTAGCGACTTACCTGGATGTTTTGGTCGCAGAAGAGACGTTACTCAATAACCAACGGGCGTTGGTTAACCTTCAGTCTCGTGTATTTAGCTTAGATCTCGCGCTTATTCATGCTTTAGGCGGTGGGTTTTCGCTCTCTCATTCTTGATTTGGTTTTAAAAGGTTTTTCTTATGAATTTGTCTGAACAAACAACAGAACATGTTGATGCTCACCGTGCTTCACAATCTCGCAAAAAAGGGTTCTTACTTCTTTTATTGGCGCTCATCATTGCTGGTGGGGGATACAGCACTTATTGGTACTTTATTGGTTCACGCTTTGTTTCAACCGATAATGCGTATGCTGCGGCCGAAATCGCGGAAGTGACTCCAGCGGTGGGCGGTATTATTGCCAGTGTTAATGTGGTGGATACTCAATATGTCCACAAAGGTGAAGTATTGGTACAGATTGATGATACCGATGCTCGTTTGGCTTTGAATCAAGCTGAAGCTGATTTAGCGCTGGCGAAGCGTCGTGTTCGGAGCTATTTAGCCAACGATGAAGGGCTCACCGCTTTGGTGGAAGCGCAAAACGCCAATGAACAACGGGCAAAAGCACTGCTAAGTGCAGCGCAAGCGGACTTTGAACGAGCGCAAATAGACTTAACTCGTCGTGAAGAGCTTGTGCGCTCGGGGTCGGTATCAGGGGAAGAGCTGAGCAATGCACAAACTGGGTATAATCAAGCACTAGCGAATCTGCATGCCGCTCAAGCAGCAATGGCACAAGCAAAAGCGACGAGACTGTCGAGTATCGGTTCACAAAAAGCCAATGCCGCTTTAACGGATAATACGACCGTAGAAAACAACCCTGAGGTTTTATTAACTAAAGCACGTTATGAACAAGCAATGATTGATCTCGAACGAACTCGTATCCGTGCCCCTATCAGCGGTGTGGTGGCTAAGCGTCAGGTTCAAGTTGGGCGTCGAGTTCAAGTTGGGATGCCATTAATGACCGTGGTGCCTGTTGACCAGATTTACGTTGATGCCAACTTTAAAGAGGTAGAACTGCGTGATGTAAAAATTGGCCAGCCAGTCACATTAACGGCCGATTTGTATGGCGATGACGTGACTTACCATGGCGTGGTAGCGGGTTTTTCGGGCGGAACAGGTTCGGCGTTTTCTATGATTCCGGCACAAAATGCGACCGGTAACTGGATTAAGGTAGTGCAGCGTTTGCCCGTACGAATTGAATTGGATCCGAAAGAGTTGCAGAGTCATCCCTTGCAGGTGGGGCTTTCAATGATTGTCACTATTGATACCGCCGCTGAAATTAACGCACAAACGTTAGTGCAATATCGGGCAACCCAATTAGCAGAACAAGGTTAAGGTGAGAGGATGAGTCACGCTTTTGACCATGAGATCAAACCTTTGTCAGGTGGGGCACTGTTTGTGGGGGCCTTGTGTCTGGCAATGGCGAACTTTCTGGCTATTTTAGATACCACCATTGCCAATGTTTCTGTTTCTACCATTGCCGGAAGCTTAGGCACATCAACGAGTCAAGGAACCTATGTCATCACCTCTTATGCGGTTGCCGAGGCGATATCCGTACCATTGACGGGGTGGCTGGCTTCACGTTTTGGGTCTATCCGAGTGTTTGTGACTTGTTTTCTGCTGTTTGGCGTTTTTTCACTGCTATGTGGAATGGCAAACAGCATGAGTACATTAGTCATGTTTCGGGTCTTTCTAGGTTTTTCTGGTGGGCCATTAATGCCGTTATCGCAAACCTTAATGATGCGAATTTTTCCTAAAAATAAAGGACATGTCGCCATTGGTATTTGGAGTATGACCACATTGATTGCACCGATAATGGGGCCGATTTTAGGTGGAGTGCTGTGTGACCAGTTTAGTTGGCCATATATCTTTATGGTAAAAATGCCGTTTGCGATAGGGGCTGCTTTGATCTGCTGGACGTTGTTACAGAAATTTGAGACCAAAACCGTTCGTTCTAAAATTGATAAAGTTGGACTTTTATTATTAGTGGTGTGGGTGGCAGCTTTGCAACTTATGCTGGACGAAGGTAAAGATCACGACTGGTTTGAATCATCACGGATTGTCACATTAGCCGTGATTGCGGCGATTGGTTTTGTGGCATTTCTGATTTGGGAGTTGACGGAACGTAACCCTGTGGTGGATCTCAAGGTCTTTCGGCATCGCGGTTATAGTATGAGCATGGTGACGTTGTCACTGGCCTTTGGTGCTTTCTTTAGTATTTCTGTGTTAACGCCATTGTGGTTGCAAATCTATATGGGTTACACCGCGACGATTTCTGGGTATGCCACGGCGACCATGGGAATATTGGCCGTATTCCTCGCCCCCATTATTGCTAACTTATCATCGAAATACGATCCTCGGCCTTTTGTTTTTGCTGGGGTAATGTGGCTGGGCTTTTGGACCTTTATGCGTAGTTTTGGCACCGTAGACATGACGTTTTCGCAAATTAGCTGGCCGATGTTTTTCCAAGGTATCGGGATGCCGCTATTTTTTGTTCCATTGACTGCGATTGCGCTAGGCAGCGTCAGAATGCATGAAATGGAATCGGCAGCGGGGTTGATGAACTTTATTCGTACTTTATCTGGCGCTTTTGCGACCTCCATGATCAATACTTTTTGGGAGCGAGAATCTCGCTATGTGCATGCGGAATTATCGGGTTTAACGGATAAAGCGGGCGTAGCGAGCCAAGCGATGCAAAATGCAGGAATGAGTACCGATCAGGCGCGATCAGCAATAGATTGGACCTTACAAAACCAGAGTGTCATGGTGGCGACCAACCAGTTATTCTTGATGATTGCGGTTATTTTTGCCGTCGCTGCATGCATGATCTGGTTTGCTCCTAAACCGAAGTACGCGGTGGATACTTCAGCCGTACATTAAGCATTTTTTAGGTGGTGGTCAGTGCTTGATAGACCCTTACTGACCGCTGCCTTTTTTTGATAATTTTATTGATAAGACTTCTCATTATCGATATCGTTGTGCGACACTATAGCCTTATGATGAGGTGGTAGCTCAATGAATGTTCCTTCTGTTTCTTTTGAACGTATCTGTAAGTTATTGGATTACATCCATAATCATTTAGATCAACCGCTGACATTAGATGAGTTAGCCCAGCAGAGCTGTTGGTCGCGCTGGCAACTGCAACGTGTGTTCCAAAGTAAAACAGGGTTAACGGTGGCGAACTATGTTCGAGAACTCAAACTCAGTACCGCGGCGGAAACTTTACTGGCAGATTCAAGCCGCGTGATCGATATTGCGGTGAGTTTAGGATTTAATTCCGAAATCAGCTTTAGTCGAGCATTTAAACAGCATTTTGGCGTGAGTCCGAGAGACTACCGAAAGCAAGGGCGTCGTATCGGGCTGCGTAAGCCTTTTCATCGAAGCGATGGCTCATCGGTGAATGAACACAGATCACAACTCATTGAAGTCAAAGTCGAGTCAGCCGATTCATTCGCCGTTTATGGGGTGAGTGGGACAATACAAGGGCTATTTTCTGAAGCGCCCGATTTTTCCTATCGAGTGCCTCAATTGTGGCAGCAGTTCTATCAGTCATTTTCAAGCGTTCAACAGCAAGCCTTAGTGGGCGTGATTGATGTGACTGGAACCAAACTGAATGGGCATGTTTTACCTTATTTAGCGGGTACGTTGCACCCTTTGGTGGGCGCAAAACAGCTTGTTATTCCTGCCCAAACCTATGCTGTGGTGAAACATAAAGGCCCAGTGATTCACCTCGCTAATACGCTGGAATGGTTTATTTTTCATTGGTTACCTCATTCTTCGTATCGCAGTGTCGATGGGATTGAGTTAGAACGCTACCCAATTGGATATCGTGGTGATCATGCTGAGGCAGAAATGGAATATTGGCTACCGATAGAAGTGATTTAGCGATAGGAAGATGCTCCAAATTGTTAACTTTCTCCATGTTTATTACCATAGAATAAAAATGATATTTATTCTCATATAAGAAAAAGCAGGGTAGTTGAAACATCATGGAATTTAACAAACCAATCTCTTATTCGCCGATCGCGTTGGCCATGCTGGCCAGTTTTATTATGCCAGCCGCTTTTGCTCAAGAAGCGGTCTCGGCGGAATTAGAAACCGTCACTATTTTAGGCCAAACCTATCGTAATACGGCGACCAAAACCGCCCTTGAGCCGGATGAAACACCGCAAGGTATTACCGTGCTTGATGGTATTGAATTAGAACAGCGTGGGGTGACTTCTTTAGGGCAAGCGCTGCGTTACGCTCCGGGAGTGGTGACTGAAACCAAAGGTGGTGCGGTTACCATGTACGATAATTACTATATCCGAGGCTTTCAAGTTGATCAGAGTTATTACGATGGGTTGCTGTTGCAGTATTTGAAAGGTTGGAACTTACAGCCGCAGATTGACCCGATTGCCATGCAACAGGTAGAAATATTTAAGGGGCCGACTTCGGTACTGTATGGCTCAATGCCGCCTGGTGGCATGGTCAATGTGATCGCCAAAGCGCCACAAAAAACGCGCCATACGGAAGTGACGGCTTCAACCGGATCTCGTCACTTAAAACAAGTCACGTTGGATACCACGGGGGCAATCAAAGAGGGGCAAGCGGCTTATCGCATCATTGCTAAAGCCCGTAAGCAGGACGGTCAGGTTGATGGCACAGAAGAGGAGCGTTACCTTATTGCCCCGTCGTTGGATTGGCAGATTAATGATAAAACTTTGTTAAACCTCAACCTCTATTACCAAAACGATCCATCGATGGGAATGAACTCAGCACTGCCCGCCTCAGGAATGGTCACGAGCAATGCTAATGGTTCTACCTCCCCCTCGACTCATGCGGGGGATGTCAATTGGAGCCAATTTGAGCGAGAGGTGCTGATATTAGGTTATAAAGTGCAGCATCAGTTGACCGAGCAGTGGAGTGTTTTACAAAACTTGCGTTATACCGATGCCTCCTTATCACAAAAAAATACCTATCACCTCGCCAGTGGTTTTGATGAAACCAGCGGTGAGTTATATCGTAATATCTATAGCACCGATGAAGACTACACCGGCATTGTGGTCGATAACCAGTTATCTGGGGTGATTCAGTGGGGAAGTGTTGAGCATAACCTCTTGTTTGGCCTTGACTACCAGCGGCTAAAAGGGGATTCAGAATATAGGGAATATGAATATGCCACTACCAATGCCGGTTTTTATCAATTTAATATTTTCAATCCCAATAATAACCTGTTGGATCCCAGTAGCCTGAGCCCATTTTATTTAGCTAAAAATAACATTTCGATTAAACAGTTAGGGGTCTACTTTCAAGATCAAGTGCGCTGGAACCAATGGGTATGGATTGCTGGGGCTCGTTATGACCATTATGAAAGCCGTAGCCAGTATGTGGATGCCTTGACCGCTACCAAAGCGAATCATCATGAGGTGTCGTATCGAGTTGGCGCTTTATATCAATTTGATTCTGGGTTTGCACCCTTTATCAATTTTGCGACCAGTTTTTCACCGGTTGCTGGCAAAGACAGTAAGTTTGGCCAGCCATTTAAACCCGAAGTGGGAGAGCAGACAGAAGTTGGGGTGAAATACCAATCCGCCGATATGAGTCAGCAGGCCACCGCTTCACTGTATCGGATCGAGAAGAAAAACGTGGTCGTGACTGACCCCGCTTCTGCGAATTATCAAGATGATATCCAAGTGGGGAAAGTGCGTTCTCAAGGGGTAGAATTACAAGCTCGTTGGTGGATTTTACCCAATTGGGATATCGCCGCAGGTTATACGTATGCGGATGTTGAAGTGAGCAAAGACAGCGCGAATGGGCTAGAAGGGACAACCCCTATTTATGTGCCGAAACATAGCGCCACTTTATGGAGTACTTATCGTCAAGAGCAAGGTGTGCTGAGTGGTAGCCGCATCAGTGCCGGGGCTCGTTATGTCGGGGAGATGTTTATGGATGCCACCAATACGCAAGGTAAAGTACCCAGCTACACGGTCGTTGACCTCTCTTTAGGATACGATCTGGGCCAATTGAGCGATAATCTACAAGGTGCTAGTGTGGATGTGATGGCTAACAACTTGTTCAATAAAGAGTATTACAGCTGCTACAACAACGTGAACTGTTGGTATGGTGCAGAGCGGGGTATTGAACTAAAAGTGGGTTATCAATTCTAATCTCACCGTCAGTTTTCTGATTTTCTCGAATATGAACGCCCAGAATTTCTGGGCGTTATTTTTCTTAAGTTAACCCTCTCTTAACCCCTGTTTATTTACGCTAAGGTTCATCAACAGGAGTACACCACTATGATGTCATCGCATTGGCTAAGGTTATCCGCCGTGAGTTTATTGATTGCGGGGTTAATCGGCTGCGCCACCCATTCTCAGCAAACGTATCAAGCGCGAGTTTCTGAATCCCTTGAGCAACTTACGGCTTGGTCTGTTATTGATACTGAGCCTGCTATTGATATGGTTTCGATTACGGAATTAATTGATATTCCTGAATTAAAGCAATGGATTGATCGTGCTTTGGAACATAACCCTAGCCTACAGCAAACGGCATTAGCGCTTAAAATTGCTTATGCACAAAAACAACAGATCGCCGCAGATCAACTACCCAGTGCAGAGTTGACCTTAAGTGGAGAGAAAGAAGAGCACAGCCATTCTCAATACAACACGGAGTTGAGTGTAAGCTGGGAATTGGATATTTGGCAAAAAATCGCAGACGGTAAAGCAGCGGCTAGCGCCAACTTGCGTAGCCGTGCTGCGGACTACCAAGCCGCAAAAGACACCTTAGCGGCAAGCATTATGCGGCAATGGCTCATGATTAACCTTTACCAGCAGCAAGTTCATATCGAAACGCAGCGGTTAGAACTTTTGCAACGTAATGAAAAGGTGGTGACAGAACGCTATCGTCAAGGTTTAGGTGGGCTAGAAGACCGAGATAGCGCACTAACCAATATGGAGTCTACTCGAGCGACATTAGCTGAATATCAAGAAACATTAGCGTCAGCTCGCCGAGATTTAACTACCCTATTAGGGCAGTTAGGAAGCCAAGACCCTCTTATTATTCCTGCTCAATTTCCCACGGTATTGCTTTCGTTGGCTCATTTGCCAGAGCAAGATCTGGCTCGTCGGCCTGATCTTATTGCCGCTTATGCCAACATTGAAGCACAACAATACACCACTCAAGTGGCATATAAAGCCATGTTGCCCAGCCTGAGTTTTAGTGCGGCATTGAGTGACAGCGATCACCACTTAAGCGATAGCTTACTGACCAGCCCTTTATGGAGCATTTTAGGCCAGTTAACAGCACCGCTGTTTCAAGGTGGAAAACTTAAAGCGGAAGCAGAGATGGAAGCCTTAACGACAGAACAGGTCTTTTGGGCTTATCAGGAAACCTTATTGACGGCAGTGAATGAAGTAGAAAGCGCTCTTGGCCAGGAACAGGCGTTGGAGCGTCAGCAACAGCATTTGAGGTTAGCCCTAGACAGCGCACAACGCAGCAGCGCTAATTATCTGGATAAATATCGCAAAGGGTTAGTAGACATTCTTGAACTACTCACCATACAGCAACAAACCTACGATATCGAAATCAAACTCGCTCAAGTCACTTATAACCGATTAAGTAACCGGATTGATTTGGGATTAGCATTGGGATTAGGAGTTAAAAATGAGGATCAATAAGGTCACTTTCGGAACCACTTTACTGGCATGTGCCATTTTTTTGGGAGTGATGGCTTACACTCATAGTCAACTATCCCAAATGAATGAGCCCAAAGAGAGCGGGTTGCTTCATGATACGGTTCAACCTGAGCATGATCCCGTCGTTGCCGTTTCCGTTATCGACGTAAACATAGGGCACTATTCAGCACAAGTTCAAGGGTATGGTGAAGCGAAACCTCGTTATGCACTTAATATTACCGCTGAGGTCTCTGGACGAGTGTTGACATTAGGGCCGGGCCTTGAAAGTGGTCAGCGGGTAAAAAAAGGTGAGGTACTGGCCACTTTAGATCAAACAAAATATCAGCAAGCGGTGAGTGAAGCTCAGTCTGAATTAGCAACGGCCACCTTAAACTTATTGGAAGAAGAGCGTCAAGGGGAACAAGCAAAACTTGAGTGGCAGCGGTCGGGGTTATCTGGGGAGCCTGATTCACCATTGGTCCTTCGTCAACCGCAGCGGGATCAAGCAAAAGCCGCTTTAACGAATGCACAGAAAGTGTTAGCAAAAGCTCAGTATGATCTGAAAAACACCGTGATCTATGCACCCTTTGACGGATTAGTTGTGAGCCGAGACATTCAACTTGGTAGTTATCTGCAAGAAGGTGGACAAGTCGCCACTTTATACAGTACCGATGTGGTCGAAGTCGTTATTCCACTTTCAGAAGCGCAATGGTTGAATTTACCGATACGAAGCAATACCGAGCTGGCTCGTCACCCACAGAGCTGGTCTGTAGAGTTGCGTTATCGACAAATGGCATGGAACGGTTATGTAACTCGTGTTGAGCAACACCTTGACAGTAATACTCGCCAACGTGCATTGGTTGTAACCGTTGCTCAACCTTTGGATATCGAACCTCCGTTATATCCAGGAACCTTTGTGACCGCCATTGTGGATGGAACTCCCCTCGAACAGAGTTGGAAATTGCCTCAGTCAGCCATTTCTCAGCAAGGGGAAATCTGGTACATCGATAGCCAAGGCAAATTGGCCAGTATCCTAGCAGAGAAACAGTTTGAATCGGGTGGTTTTGTGTATGTTAAAGCCTTTACCCATGAAAGCGTACAAATTGTTCAGCGCCCATTGAGCAGTTACCAAGTCGGTACTTTGGTGCAAGTGATCAGTGAGGTAGCATTATGAGTATGACACCTCCTCCATCGGGTATTATTGCTTGGTTTGCTCGAAATTCAGTGGCGGCCAATTTATTACTTCTATCGGTGATCGTGATGGGCGTTTTGTCACTCAGCCAGTTACGTCGAGAAGCCTTCCCGAGTATGGAACCAGATCGAGTGACGGTTTCAGTCACCTATAACAGCGGCGACCCCAAGCAAGCAGAAGAGGGGGTTGCGATTAAAATTGAAGAGGCATTGGAAAGCGTTCCGGGAATAAAACGGATTACCTCTACCTCTAACGCTGGCGGCAGTACGGTCACTATTGAGAAAACCAGTGATTACAATCTCAACACGTTACTCTCAGACATTAAAACAAAAGTGGATGGGATCAATAATTTCCCCAGTGATGCAGAAAAACCGATCATTGAAAAAGATCGTATGCAAGATCACGCTATTTGGGTTCAGCTCTATGGTAGCGTGGATAGAGCGACCTTGCAGTCGTTAGCACAAGAGTTAAAAACCGATCTTTTGCAACAACCTGCCATTCGAGATTTAGAAATCAAAGCGAGCGCTGATCCGGTTATTTCTATCGATATTGATGAAGCCACTTTACAAAGTTATAACCTAAGTTTGTCTGACGTTGAAGATAAGGTGAATGCGGAGTCATCGACCCCTCTTACGACCAGTTTGCGTCATCCTGATAAAGCGGTTCGACTGAAAGTGGCAAACCAGAGGTATGAGGCGGAAGAATTTGCTCAAATACCTCTTATTAATACTTCACAAGGTACAACACTTAAACTGGGTGAGATAGCCGTTGTTCGAGAAACATTTGATGAAGACACCTTCACATTGTCTCGTTATAACCAACAAAATGGCATGTCGATTGAAATCGTGATGGACGAGTATGGTGATGTCACTCTGATTGCTGAGCAAGCAAAAGCAGTCGTCCAGCAATGGCGAGATCAACAATTATTGCCAGAAGAGGTTTTCTTAGAGACTTGGTACGATCAAAGCCAGATGATTAATGATCGCCTCAGTTTACTGGTGAAAAATGCTATATCAGGCATCATTCTTGTCTTTTTTGTTCTGGCGCTGTTTTTAAACGTTCGAGTGGCTTTTTGGGTTGCTGCGGGCTTACCGTTTGTCTTTTTTGGCTCACTATTTTTCATGACAGGTTCGTTTGCCAACCTCACCATCAATGAGATGACAACTTTTGGTTTTATTATGGCACTCGGGATTGTTGTTGATGATGCGGTGGTGGTAGGCGAAAGCATTTATGACACTCGGCGTAACGAGGGTGACAGCCTAGATAACTCGATTAAAGGGGCCATGAAAGTCGCAATACCTACCGTGTTTGGTGTGCTGACTACCGTTGCTGCATTTATGGCGTTATCCAATGTGACAGGTGGGCTTGGGCAAATTTTTGCTCAGTTTGCTGCGGTTGTGACGGTCTGTTTATTGCTTTCCATGGTGGAATCAAAACTGATTTTACCGTCTCATCTTGCTCACCTAAATACTCATCGCAATGCAACAAAAGGTGGTTGGAGCCGAGTTCAGCGTAGCGCAGATTCAATATTGAATTTTTTGAATTATCAGGTGTACACGCCCGTAATTAAACTGTGTTTACGATTTCGTTACGCAACATTATTGCTATTTCTTAGCCTACTGATCGTGATTGCGACATTGCCTATGTCTGGAACGGTTAAAATGGCTTTCTTTCCCGATATTCCTCGTGATATCGCTTCGGCAGATATCACGATGTTAGACGATGCCAGCTTTGGACAAACTCATCGAAATTTATTAGTGATTGAACAGGCCGCGAAAAGGGCTGATACCCATCTTCGTGCTCAGCTGGGATTACCTACTGAACAAAGCAGTATTTCCAGCCTACAGGTATTGGCTTCATCCGATACCGAAGGTAGTGTTACGGTCGCCTTCATTGACTCTCCGGGGTACGACATCAATCAGTTTACAAAAATATGGAATGAGCAGATAGGCCTGCTGGAAGGCACTAAAAAACTCAAAGTATTGGCCAGCATGGATATGGTTGATAACTTTAAAATTGAGTTAAAAGCCAGCGATGCTGAACAGGTGACGGCTGCGGGAAAGGCGGTGAAAGCTTATCTGCAAGCTTTACCGGGAATCAGCGGTATTGATGACAACTTAAGCCCCGGAGTACCACAGTATCGCTTTACATTAACCGAACAAGGACGAGCTTTGGGGTTAACGACGGCACAGCTGGCTGATCAAGTCCTGCATTCTTTTGGGGGGGAGAAGTTCAAAAATTTCAGCGTAAACAAGATGAAGTCACGGTGAGTGTTCGTTATCCAGAACAAGAACGTCAAACCTTAGCAGATATCATGAATGCGAATATTCGTAGCAGTGACGGCACGGTTATCCCCCTCAGTTCGGTTGCAATGATTGATTCTGATTACCAAGCGTCAGCCATTACTCGAATTAACAATCAACGAGCGGTGTATGTGAGTGCCGTTGTGGATAAAGCCATGTTGTCACCCAGCCAAGTTGTCAATCAAGTTAAGCAACAATTTTTGGCACAGTGGCAGAAAGAATACCCTCATTTGCGGGTTGATTTTGCCGGAGAAGCTGAGCAACAAGCGGAAACCATGCAATCGATGGAATTGATGTTTGTGGCTGCGATGATCGCCATTTATGCCTTACTAGCGATACCGTTGCGCTCTTACATTCAGCCCCTACTGATTATGATGGCCATTCCCTTTGGTATTGTCGGCGCGATTTTAGGCCATTGGGTGAATGGGTTGACCTTAAGCATTTTGTCTATGTTTGGTATTTTAGCTTTAAGCGGTGTGGTGGTGAATGATAGCTTGTTGTTGGTCAGCCGTTATAACGGTTTACAAGAAGAAGGGAAACCCATATTGGATACCATTATTGAAGCGTGTAATAGCCGGCTACGTGCAATTCTTTTGACATCCATTACCACATTTGCAGGTTTGATTCCTCTGCTGAGCGAAACATCAATGCAAGCACAGTTTTTAAAACCTGCGGCGGCTTCACTAGGGTATGGCATTATGTTCGCTACGATGATTACTTTACTGTTAATACCCGTGTTACTCTATATTCAGTATGAAATACAGAAGGGAGTCGTGGGTATAGTAAAAAACGTTACGTGCAAAGTGATAGGTAAAGCATCATGCTAAAGGTTTTATTGGTTGAAGATGACCTCGATCTTGCGACGGCGCTGATCGACTATATGCAATTGGAAGGGATAGAGTGCGATTTTGCTGCCGATGGTCTAGTGGGTTATAACCTGATCACGTCTTATCAATACGACGTGATTATTCTGGATCTCAACTTACCGAAAATTGCAGGTTTAGACGTGTGTCGACGTATTCGTGAACAAGGCATTGAAACACCAGTTTTGATGCTGACAGCGCGTGATACTTTGGATGATAAGCTGCAAGGTTTTCACCACGGAGCCGATGATTACTTAGTAAAACCGTTTGCTATGCAAGAGCTCATGGTGCGCATGTTGGTGTTGTCTAAACGGCGGAGTGGACAGGCTACAAAACTGCGGATTGGTGAACTCGAACTCGATTTATCGCTGCGTAAAGCTCGCCGTTATGGGCAAGAGTTGAAACTCTCACCTATCTCGATAAAAATTTTGGAATTATTGATGCGAGAATATCCGTCTGTCGTCACTCGGGAAAAAATCATTCAGATGATCTGGGGAGAGGCACAGCCAGACAGTAACAGCCTAAAAGTGCATATGTTTAATCTACGTAAGCAGATAGACCAAGAGGGATGGCCGACGATGGTTCAGACGGTGCCAGGGTTTGGGTTCAGTATCCAACAGCAGGATAACGATGAAACTACGCCGTAGCCTGAAGATTTTCCTTATCTGTGTGATGATGGCAATGGCCAGCATCACGGTTGTCAGCTTCTCCCATTTAGCGGCAAACTATTTTGAGCAGGGATTGGATGGTGGAATGCGGATGATGATGATGGATATTGGTCGAGAGGTCGCATTAACGGGACAAAAACCAGAAATGATGATGGGTTTTCACGTTGCTCATCATTGGCAAGCCATTCCATCAGACATTGCCGCGTTATTTGAACCATTAGAACAATCCATGCAATTTACAAAATATATCGAAAATCAGCATTGGTTTTCAGCACCTGAGCGTGCTGTGTTTTTAATGCGTTATGATCAAACGGCTGGCGACCCTCTCTACATTTATCGTGTGTTGGATGATGTTCAACGTCCTGAACTGATACAAAATCGACCTCGGGGAGAAATTCCCCATTTTGTTAAACTGGTTAGTTATGCCGTGCTTGGTATTGGTTTATTTGGTTTGTGTATGTATTTTTTAGTACAACGAGTGGCAAAACCTGTCGAGCGGCTAGCACTTTGGGCAAAACAATTAACGCCTGAACAGTTAGTGATCCCTGCGCCTGATTTTCATTATAACGAACTGAATCGCTTAGCTGAGGTGGTCAAAAACAGTCTCGTTTCAGTTGATAGTGCGCTTCGTCGAGAACAAAAATTCCTCGCTCATGCAAGTCATGAATTACGAACACCGATAGCCGTTGTTCGTAGTAATAGCGAATTATTGATGAAACTGCTTGAAAAACAAAGTGCACCAGAAAAGCGTCAACAAGTATTGGAACGTATTTTACGCGCTGGCGTAACAATGAGCGACCTGTGTGAAACTTTATTGTGGCTCAACCGAGGAAAAGAAACAGAGCTCCCTCTGGTGGAGGTTGACTTAGGAAGCTCAATTGAACAGATCTGCCAAGAACTTAGCTATTTGCTTGATAATAAAAAAGTGCAGCTAGAGGTGAATATACATTATCAATCCTATCGGCTTCCTGCAACGTTATACCGAATTGTACTGAGTAATTTAATTAGAAATGCATATCAGCATACCCAATGTGGAAAGGTGGTGATTCGCCAAGAGGGCGCTCAGGTTTTGATTTCAAATCGAGAAGATAGCCGCCCCAAGAAAACAGAAGATTTAGGGTTTGGCCTCGGATTAGAACTCACTAACCGAATTATTAAGCAGTATCACTGGCGGTGTGAAACGGTGAAATATTTACATGGGCGAGATGTCACTATTCATTTTTTGAAGCCATAAAAATACCCGCTCTTTCGAGCGGGTAAAGCGTAAACGCTATAGGGGGCGTATTACGCGTTAGCTTGAACACCCAGTTTGGCTTTGGCTCGCATACCAAGCAGTAGAGTAAGACCAAAAGATGCGATAAACGCGATGATCATACCGACGACGTAGTAACCAATTTTATCTGGGCTGATGGAGATAACACCAGGTAAACCCGCAGCACCTAAAGCGTGTGCTTTAACGGTAAAGAGCGTAATAAAGGCACTAGCAATCGCGGAGCCACAGATTGCAGCAATAAAAGGATAACGCAGTTTTAAATTCACCCCGAACATCGCTGGTTCAGTAATACCGAGTAAAGCGGTGATACCGGAAGGAATCGCAATCCCCTTCATTTTTACTTCTTTAGTGGTGAGGCCCACCGCAAGAGCGGCTGCACCTTGAGCCACGTTTGACATAGCAGCAATCGGGAAGATGAATGTGCCTCCAGTTACGGCAATATCTGCCAGCAGCTGGGTTTCAATCGCGATAAAGCTGTGGTGCATGCCTGTGATTACAAATGGAGCATAAATAAAGCCAAAGAGTGCACCACCGATAAAGCCTGCGGATTCATACAACCAGTTCAGCCCATCACCCAATAGGAAGCCGACATCACGAGTAAGAGGGCCAACGACCGTAAAGGTGAGGAAACCGGTGATAAAAATCGCCAGCATAGGCGTTAATAAGTTGTCCAAGACCGATGGAACGATACTGCGTAGGCCATTTTCAACTTTAGCCAGAATGAAAGCCGACACCAAAACGGGCAGAACCGATCCTTGGTAACCGACTTTTTGAATTTCTAAACCAAGAATATTCCAAACGGGTATGTCACCAGAAACCGAAGCACTCCCAAACCCCCAACCATTGAGTAAGTCAGGGTGTACCATCAACATCCCGAGTGCTGCGCCAAGAAATGGGTTGCCCCCAAATTTTCGTGAAGCAGAGAAAGCCAATAAAACCGGTAAGTAAACAAAAGGGGCGTTCGCAAAGGTGTTGATCATGCTGGCTAAATCAGCCAAGCCCGGATTGGCATCGATCAATGATTTTCCATCGATAAATAAACCCGTAGCCGTCAGGACGTTATATAACCCCATCAGTAGACCACCCGCCACAATCGCAGGAATAATGGGAACGAAAATATCCGATAAGCCTTTTACCGCTCGTTGCACAATATTTTGTTTTTGTGCGCCAGCAGAGGCAACATCGTTGGTGGACATTTCGGCTAAGCCCGTTAGTTTTGCCATTTCGGCATAGACTTGGTTGACCACTCCGGATCCAAAAATGATTTGGTATTGGCCTGCGACTTTAAATTGACCTTTTACTCCATCAAGTTCTTCAATCGCTTGTTCATTAATCAAAGATTCATCTTTGACGGCTAGGCGTAATCGAGTTGCACAGTGTGCGAGCGCTTGGATGTTTGCTTTACCACCCAAGTGTTCCATAAGTTGTTTTGCTATGACTGGATAGTCCATAACTCACCCCGGTTCTTGTTACTTGTCTGTATGATAGTCTTTCGTTTTGCTAATTTTATTTATGGGAACGTTTGCAAGACTAATTCTTGTCAATAAATCAGCAATGGTCAAAATGAAATCAAGAAATATGTGAAGATGATCGCCAAAAGCTTAAGCGACAATGCATAAAACAAGGGTAGAATCACGCTATCAGCAAAATGATTATCGAGTGATTTTGCAATCAATCCCAAACTGATGATGGAAAAGAGTCGCAATGGCAAGTTTACATGATGTTGCCCGTTTAGCCGGGGTATCTAAATCTACGGTTTCTCGGGTTATCAATGATGAGTATGGCGTCAAAGAATCCACAAAAATCAAAGTATTAAAGGCTGTCGCTGATTGTGGCTATGTTGTCAATCAGGTGGCGAAAGATCTGAAATCACAAAAAACGAACCTAATCGGGGTGATAGTCCCTCGCGTCTCTTCCCACGCAACGGCGCAAGGGGTGGATGGATTAACCACTATTTTTGAGCAGGCGGGTAAGCATGTTTTACTGGCCAATACCCATCAAGTTCACGCAAAAGAACTCGAATATATCCAGATTTTTAATCAAAAACGGGTTGAGGGCATTGTTTTTTATGCGACCCACCTAGATACCGCTTTGATCAAAGCGATTCAACAGTCTCCTGTACCCGTTGTCTTAATTGGTCAAGATGGCTCGCTCTATAATATTCCTAGTGTGGTTCATGATGATCAACGCGTCGGTTTTGAGGCTGGTCATCGCTTAGTGGCTGCCGGTTGTAAAAATATCGGCTTTATTGGGGTCCAAAGCGATGATGTGGCTGTGGATGTTTTACGTTCTCAAGGGCTTGAACAATCACTAGCTTTGCATCAACAAGAGTTACTGTTTCATGTGCGGGGTGACTTTTCGATTGAATCGGGATACTGCCTAGCCAAGCAGCAGATCGCCGCTTATCCACATTTGGATGGGCTGTTTTGTGCGACTGACCGTTTAGCGGTGGGGGCGATTAAGGCGCTACAAGAGCTGGGAATTGCAGTTGGTCAACAAATTAAAGTGTTGGGGGTTGGGAACGATGAATTGGCCTATGTAAGTAATCCAAGTTTGTCTACCTTTAACTATGCTTTTGATAAAGCGGGAGAAAATGCCGCCAAAATGTTGTTGGAGCGCATAGCTGGGCAAGGGTTAGAGATGAGCAAAGTGGTGCTTACCTTCCAGCGCATTGATCGCCAAACTTGTTGAGAGCCAAGGATGGGGCTCACCATCTATGAGCATAGAGATGCTCGCTCATGAGGCGAGTGAACCTAGCCAGCATCTCAATATTGTTGTATCCCAACATTGTGGCAGCTTCAAGTGGGAAAGGCATACAGAATTATCCTGTCACTCAAAGAGGGGTTTCTGTGCTCTGCTTCACATTCAACTACCCCATATGCGGTTATGTGGCGGAAAAACTTGCCTACCCGAGTGATGTTTTATATTTTTGGAACGTTCCCGAATTTAATGGTTAGGTAAGCATATGTCTCTTGATTCGTTGATTGATCTCGCTGGTGGTATCACCAATATTCTACGTATTCTCGCCCCAAAAGGGCGTATTACTATTGCTGTTCGTGATGCTCAGCAAGTGAAACCCTTGCCCAGTCAGGTATTGGCTGAATCAGTTTTAGGTGAGTGGCAACTTTCGATGGTACGTCATGATGCCATTACTGATCAGCATTTAGCTGAGGTTGGCCGACAGATTGCTGACCAGCAACGAGAACAAGCTTCGGCTTACCTTAAGCCCACTTCGTGTCCTTATCGCCCTCAATGGCATATTTCTCCACCGCAAGGTTTACTGAATGACCCGAATGGGTTTGTCTGTCATCAAGGGGAATATTACCTTTTTTATCAGTGGCATCCCTTTGCTTGTGAGCATAAAGATAAATATTGGGTTCTGCTTAAAAGCCAAGATTTGATCCATTGGCAGTGGCAGTCGATTGCACTAACTCCATCGGATTGGTTTGATAGCCACGGGGTTTTTTCTGGACATGCCGTCAGTGATGGTGAGGATCTTTGGCTGTTTTATACCGGTAATACACGCTTAGGTCATGATCGTCAGCGACAAACTATGCAATGTGTTGCTAGAGCAACTGAAGAGGGGACTTTTGAAAAATTAGGCCCAGTGATCCGCACTTTACCGCCCGGCGTGACAGAACATATACGTGACCCTAAAGTGGTGTATCAACAAGGACGTTGGCACATGCTGCTCGGTGCGCAGACCGAGTCATTGCAGGGACGTTTGGCTGTTTATCATTCACAAAACTTACAAGACTGGCAATTTGACCGCTTATACGGTGAAGAATTAGATCCTTATGGGTATATGTGGGAGTGTCCAGATTGGTTTGAGTTAAATGGTCAAGCCTTCATTGTTTTTGGTCCTCAAGGGATTCGCTCTCAAAATCCTCATCATACGATTGAACACCAAAACCGAATTTTTACCGTCGAGCAAGATGAACAAGGGCGCTTTCATTTTCTACAAGGTTGGCAGTTGGATGCTGGGTTTGATTTTTATGCTCCGCAAACGACTCAAACCCCTGATGGACGACGTGTGCTTTGCGGTTGGATGGGGCTTCCTGATGAGATAGATCACCCAAGCTGTGACAATGGCTGGATACATCAATTCACGGCATTGCGTGAGCTGAGTTGGCAGCAAGGGAAAGTCATTCAACGCCCGGTAGCTGAACTGGAGGCTTTACGGAGAAACGTTCAAACCCTGACATTAAATGAACTCGGGGTTGATGTGGCGACGAAAAGCTTCGAATTGAAACTGAACCTACCGTTGGGTGGTGAGTTACATTTAATGGAAAATGCGCAGCATAAAGTGGTGTTGTCATTTGATGCTGATAGCAAGGTGCTTCGCTTTGATCGTAGCCAAACGGAGATTCGTCAAGGAGACACTGTCCGTGAACTCGCTTTAGAATCAGAAGATGTGCATTTACAGATCTTAGCTGACCATTCCTCGTTAGAAATCTTTATTAATCAAGGGGAAAAAGTGATGACTGGGCGTGTTTTCACGGCGACGGATGCTACCCGTATTTCGTTGATTGGTGCTGAGGTTACCGCAGAATTTGCACAATTAAGCGCAATGAACGGAGGGCTTGCACCTCAGTAGTTGCAGTGTTGTGTGAATGGATAAGCGTAAATAATATAGCCTTCTATACAAAATCCCCTCACGTCAAGTGAGGGGATTTTATCATGCTCAAAGTATTGATGAATTAAAACCACGTCTCCATTTGGAGAGCAAACACGGTTTCACCACCATTACCCATCGTGCTGGCATCATTAACGGCGTAGTTATCTAAATCACTGCTCCAATCCACATAGCTGACAGCAAAACGTAGCTCTGGGCGATCAAAGAAGCCTGATGCGGTCGATAACTTTAAGGTTGGCGCTAAGGTTGCTTTGTAAAAGCTGCCATTGGCTTGTTCTACACTGTTATCTAAATCCATATATTGGTATGACCCTTCATACACCATTTCAAAGTTTTCTGTTAATTCTTGGGCTAAACGTACGTTAAATGAAGCCCATTTGAACTCATCACTCTTTTTAATACGATCTTTGCTGTATTCCGCCATGAATGCAGGCGCAAAGCGCCAGTTGTCGGCAAAGCGAGTCACCCCATAACTAAAGAGGCGAAGCGCTTTAGCATCATCGTTTAAATTACCATTAGAGCCAATCCCTTTTAACTCTGCGCCAAGTCCTTGGCCAAGCAGTAACCCAGTTGAAGAGGAGCCCTGATTAAAACCAAAGAAATCACTGCCGTGATAAGCGAATAAAGCATGTATTCCGTTTTCTGCTCGTTTAGTGACCAAGGCAGTAGCATCTACCATTGGATCTTCATTATCTGCGGCAACCATACCACTGATCATCACTTGGAAAGGACCGAATCGGTTATTCATGGTCGCCACATAGTTTTCGATATTGGTGCTGGAGCTATCAATCTCTCCAAAATCTCGCCCATAGAGTGAGAAGTTGGCTTTCCAGTTATCGGCGAGTTGAACATCATAAACCCCGGCTCCGGTACCTGAAAGGAAGACAATATCGGAATCGAAGAAATGAATATCAAAATTATCGCGGTCAAAACGCTTACCAGCCCAAACGGTGGCATTTTCAAATGCGCCGCTAAACGATGTTAAATTAGACAACTCCGCATAGACCTGGCGTACGTTCAATTGGCTGTCATCAGAAGTCCACTCATTATTGGTTTCTACGCTATCAGCCAGCATGATATGAAAGCGAGCTTTAGAGCCATCATCCAACATGCGATTATGGATAAGGTTGGCTTCCAAGTATTTATCGGCTTCCAGACCTAAACGTCCGACAGGGGCTCCTAAACTGCCGGCCGCGGTCATATAAGGCCCTGTTCCCGTAGCACCGTTAAGATCATCATTGGTTAACAGTCCTGCTCGTGCATAGCCATGGAACTCGAATTGAGAGGCAGTATTGACAGCCTGTTGAGCGGTTTGTTCTGTCGTGGTGAGGCGTGATTCCAGCTCATTAATTCGAGCTTCTAACGCCGCAATATCACTGTTTGCCCATACGGCAGAGGTTGGGAGTAGGGTTGAGGCAATGGCTAGTGCTAATGTTTTCGTTTTCATTGTGCTTTTTCTCCACATTGAATTGGATGATAAAATTAAGAGTCTTGCAAACGTTCCCAATTAATCATTGAATTAGCGTAGAAAACGAGACCAAATTTTCTCATTTCATACTGAATACTGCGATAGAAAATGAGATTTACGTGATCTTTAGTTCGATATTACTGTATAAGATATTTAGGGAACGATCCCTATAAAATTGTGGGGAATTTAAGCGTAATCACACAATAGCGTTATTTTGTGATCTTACGCATTGGGCGTGATCACACTATTTCAGCATAAAAAAGCGAACCTTCTTGTCAAGAAGAGGTTCGCTTAAAAGAAAGAGGGATAAGGTGTACTTAGCGAATGAAATCGAGCAAAGCTTGCTGAGTGGGTAGGGCGGTCATCGCTCCTTTTTTTGTGGTGGCTAATGCACCACAACCATGTGCCCATAAAATCGCGGTTTCTAAATCCTTGTGCCACGGATCGCTGGTTGCGAGTTTATGTAGTAACCCACCAACAAATGCATCGCCTGCCCCTGTGGTATCTATCGGCTTAACTACTTTTCCTGTGATTAATGTCTGTTGATCACCGGTTACGACTAATGCCCCTTTTGCCCCTTGAGTAATGATAATAAGAGGAATGTTCAGCGTTTTTAGAGCATTGATCCCAGCTTCAATAGTGTCTGTTTGGGTGAGATGTGTGATCTCTTCTTCTGAAAATTTCACCACATCCGCTTTGGCGACGGCCTGCATCACCACTTCAATTAATTCTGAGGGATTCTGCCAGACTTCTTCACGCAAATTAGGGTCAAAACTGATGTATCCTCCCGCTTGTTTGATGCGATCCATAGCCTCGAAGGTTGAGCTACGACTTGGCTCGTTGGCCAGTGCGATAGAGCAGGCGTGTAGCCATTCACCGGAATGGAATTCAGGAATATCATTGGGTTGTAAAAATTGATCGGCACTGGGTTTTACCATAAACGTAAAACTGCGTTCACCTGAGCCATCCAAATCCACCACGACGGTAGAGGTGCGCTGTTGATCATCCAACAGCAAGTGTGTGCTATCCACGCGTTCATTGGTTAGTGTCTGGTGTATAAATCGACCAAGAGGATCGTTCCCAACTCGACCAAAAAAAGCACTCTGTCCGCCTAAGCGGGCAATCGCAACGGCAACGTTAGCAGGTGCGCCGCCGGGGCATTTTAAATAGTGTTGCTCACCATCAGGAATAAGATCGACAACCGCGTCGCCAGTGACCCATACTTTACTCATTGACTGTCTCCCACAATAATTTTCTTCAGTGTAATGGTTGAAAAACTCTTGGAAAGTCTTTCAATGATATGCTGGTTCTTTAGCTTGTTAAATTGTGATCAGCGAAAGATAAATCGATAAAAGAGGGAGCCTTTTGATGGATATTTCGGTATCGTTCCCAGTTTGATAAAAACGATGGATCACCGATTGACGAATCTGAGGACTCAGCGCACACTGCACGCGTTTTGTGCTTCATCTCTTTCTCTTGTGGAGTTTTTATCATGTTTGCACTTCCTCCTATGTTGATAACGATTGGATTATTATTGATTAGCAATGTTTTTATGACCTTTGCTTGGTATGCACACTTACGTGAACTGGGGCATAAACCTTGGATTATCGCTGCATTGCTTAGTTGGTGTATTGCTTTGTTTGAATACCTGTTTCAGGTGCCAGCTAACCGAATTGGTTATACGGTGCTCAATTTAGGACAGCTTAAAATTTTACAAGAAGTGATTACTTTATCGGTTTTTGTGCCTTTTGCGCTTATCTATATGAAAGAACCATTTCGGATGGACTTTGTTTGGGCGGGGCTTTGCTTATTGGGGGCGGTCTTTTTTATTTTTCGCCCGCAAATTGTCGAAGTATTCACTCGTGTTATTGCGTAACGTATAGCCCTTTTTATCTCCTCCATGTAAAACGGTTCTAATCCGTCGTATTCGTGATTAGAACCGACATATCACCGTACTCCAATGCTGTTTAAGCCAGCACGAATGTAACCTTATATTCCTTTTTTCTATGTTTGTTTGTTTTAAATTCGATTTTTTTGAATGCGATTAAATGGGGCGTTCGTCTCATTTTAGTGCAAGGTAGCGATTGCCTTCACAGATTCGTATTATTAAAGAGTCGATTATGACATTTAATTCGACGTGCTCTGTTTCAAATGTTAATTTTTTGATCGATTTCTAGCATAAGATTCTATAATTTTATAGAAATCTAGAAGTTATGGCATCGCGCATCACGAAATTGAGCCGATTTTGGATCATCATGGTCAACTCTATTTCGACTGAAGTTATACGCTGATTATTGATGTAGATTAAGAATATCATCTGCTGAAGCTACATTTTATTGGCAAGTTACTTCAATGATTGCTAATGTGCCAAGTTCCTTATTGGGCGTGGTTTATGACCTTATTCTAGCCGTTCTGGAAACCCAATAAGGAAGTCATGGATGCAAGATAAAAACTTGGAGTTTTCTACGATGAATAAGAATAAAATCACAAAAACCTTGCTGTTGGGTGCAAGCTTAGCAGTGGCAACCACTTCTTTTACCTCTTTCGCGGCAAATGTTCCTGCCGGAACCAAATTAGCAGAGATACAAGAGCTTGTCCGAGGCAATGGGACCGAAGTGGCTACCATTGACCCACATAAATCTCAGGGCGTACCCGAGTCGCATGTCATTCGTGACTTGCTGGAAGGACTCGTGAATCAAGACGCGGACGGCAATACTATTCCTGGCGTTGCTGAATCTTGGGAAACAACCGATAACCAAACGTATACATTCCATTTGCGAGAAAATGCCAAATGGTCTAATGGTGATCCGGTCACTGCGCAAGATTTTGTTTATAGCTGGCAACGAGCTCTCGATCCTGCTACCGCTTCTCCTTATGCTTGGTATATGGAATACACCAAGATTAAAAATGCGAAAGAGATTGTCGAGGGCAAAAAAGAAAAAAGTGAACTTGCCGTGAAGGCGTTGGATGACCATACCTTAGTGGTGGAACTGGAAACCGCAGTGCCCTATTTTGTGATGATGACAGGGCACACTACAATGAAGCCTGTTCACCAAAAAACCATTGAAACATATGGTGATAATTGGACCAAACCAGAACACTTTGTTGGAAACGGCGCATATGTAGTTGATCGTTGGGTGGTTAACGAGCGTTTAGTTCTGACGCGCAATGAGCAATACTGGGATAATGCGCATACCGTCATCAACAAAGTCACTTTCCTTCCGATTGAAAACCAAGTTGCGGAGATGAACCGCTTTTTAGCGGGTGAAATTGATATTACCTATGAGTTGCCGATTGAGCACTTCCGACGCCTGAAAAAAGAGTATCCTGAGTCTGTTTCCGTCGTGGGTAACCTATGTACTTACTATTATTCATTCAATACTAAGAAAAAGCCGTTTGATGATGTGCGTGTTCGTAAAGCCATTTCTTATGCTATCGACCGTAACATTGTGACGGATGCCATTATGGCACAGGGTGAGAAACCCGCTTATTTCTTAACCCCTGAAATTACCGCTGGTTTTCATCCAGAATTCCCTGCTTATGGCAAAATGAGCCAAAAAGAACGCAATGCAGAAGCGGCGCGTTTGCTTAAAGAGGCGGGGTATGGAAAGGGTCACCCTTTAACATTCAGCCTATTGTACAACACATCTGAAAACCATAAGAAAATCGCCGTGGCGCTTGGTTCTATGTGGAAGAAGACACTGGGGCTTGATGTGACGCTTGAAAACCAAGAGTGGAAAACCTACCTATCATCAAAAGATCAAGGGGATTTTGAAGTGGCTCGCGCGGGTTGGTGTGGTGACTACAATGAAGCCTCTTCATTCTTAACTCTGATGATGAGCAATAATACAACGGGTGGTCAGCATTGGGGCAATACCGATTATGACGCCATCATTATGAAAGCCTTAACCTCAACTTCTGAGTCTGAACGCCAAGAGTACTACGCTCAGGCCGAAGCATTAATTGCCAAAGAAATGCCCATCGCGCCTATTTATCAATATGTAAAATCTCGGTTACTTTCTCCTAAAGTTGGCGGCTTCCCGTCTAACAACCCAGAAGAAAAAATCTACTCGAAAGATCTTTATATTAAAGCTCAGTAGGTTCGGGTGTTTACCTCTAAATAACGGTTTAGACACTGTATGTGCTTGTGCGCATACAGCGTCTTCTTGTTTTCAATTGTCACAGACTGAAAGAGTGAGTTTATGCTTAAATTCATCACGAAAAGGATATTTGAAGCGATCCCTACCATGTTGGTATTGATCACAATATCTTTCTTTCTTATGCGCTTCGCTCCGGGAAACCCTTTTTCAAGTGAGCGTTCACTTCCACCGGAAGTGATGGCCAACATTGAGGCCAAATATGGTTTAGATAAACCGGTGTTTGAACAATACACCACTTACCTGATGAATGTTTTACAAGGAGATTTTGGTCCTTCTTTTAAATACTTAGACTATTCAGTGAATGAGTTAATTGCGGTGGCTTTACCCGTTTCGGCTAAAGTGGGGTTAGTTGCGTTTGTCTTTACCCTCATTATGGGAGTGAGTGTTGGCACCATTGCCGCCTTAAAACATAACACTTGGATTGATTACACCATTATGTCCACCGCCATGTTAGGGGTGGTTATGCCTTCGTTTGTCCTAGCACCAGCCTTGATTTATCTTTTTTCCCTTCACTGGAATTTATTTCCTGCGGGTGGCTGGATGGATGGTAGTGCGAAGTACTTGGTACTTCCGGTGATCGGGATGTCACTCTTGTATGTCGCCACCTTTGCACGGATCACTCGCGGTTCAATGATTGAGACGCTCAACAGCAATTTTATTCGTACTGCGCGAGCCAAAGGGTTGAGCTATCGTTACATCGTGATCAAACACGCGTTGAAGCCAGCTCTTTTACCGGTCGTATCATATATGGGGCCCGCATTTGTCGGCATCATTACGGGCTCGGTGGTGATCGAAACCATTTTTGGCTTACCGGGCATCGGAAAACTTTTCGTCAATGCTGCATTTAACCGAGATTATTCATTGGTAATGGGCGTGACGATTTTAATTGGTTTCCTGTTTATTTTGTTCAACGCCATCGTGGACATTTTACTCGCCATGATTGATCCAAAAATTCGCTATTAAACGACAGGGAAGTAGAGCTATGTTAACAAAAAGAGACAATGTCGCGGCGATTGAAAAATTTTCTGAAAATTTAGAAATAGAAGGCCGCAGCTTATGGCAGGATGCGCGTTATCGGTTTATGCGAAACAAAGCCGCAATGGTGAGTTTGGTCATTTTATCATTGATGATTTTGGCGGTGATTATTTTACCCATGATGGCCCCTTATGCTTTTGATGACACCGATTGGTATGCCATGCATGTTGCCCCTAATGCCGAGCATTGGTTTGGTACCGACAGCCTCGGGCGCGACATCTATGTTCGAACCTTAATCGGTGGTCGAATATCATTGATGGTGGGGGTGATGGGAGCATTTGTCGCAGTGTTGATTGGTACCCTGTATGGTGCCACTTCTGGCTTTATTGGCGGCAAAGTTGATCGGGTCATGATGCGCATTTTGGAAATTCTTTATGCCGTACCCTTTATGTTTTTAGTCATTGTGTTGGTGACCTTTTTTGGTCGTAATATTATTTTGATTTTTGTGGCGATTGGTGCCATTGCGTGGCTGGATATGGCACGTATTGTTCGTGGTCAGACATTGAGCCTACGTAGCAAAGAATTCATAGAAGCGGCGCATGTGTGTGGGGTGAGCCAATGGCGGATCATCACTCGACACATTGTGCCTAATGTCTTAGGGATTGTGGCGGTTTATTCAACTTTGCTGATCCCTAGTATGATTTTGACCGAATCTTTCCTCTCTTTCCTTGGGCTTGGGGTGCAAGAGCCGATGACCAGTTGGGGCGCATTATTACAAGAAGGCGCTCAAACCATGGAAATCGCTATATGGCAACTGGCGTTCCCTGCTGTGTTTATGGTCATCACCCTTTTTTGCTTTAACTATGTGGGCGATGGTTTACGTGACGCATTAGACCCGAAAGACAGATAACCCCACAGGAATCAGAGGTTAAGGAAAGAATAATGAGCTTATTAGATGTCAAAGATCTGCGGGTTGAATTTACCACTCAAGATGGCACAGTCACTGCAGTTAATGATTTGAACTTTTCTCTGACACAAGGAGAAACGTTGGGTATTGTGGGCGAATCCGGTTCTGGCAAATCGCAGACCGTTTTTGCCATTATGGGATTGCTTGCAAAAAATGGTCGAATTTCAGGCAGTGCTAAGTTTGAAGGGAAAGAAATTCTTAACTTGCCTGAGCGAGAGCTGAACAAAGTCCGCGCTGAGCAAATTGCCATGATATTTCAAGACCCAATGACCTCACTGAACCCTTATATGAAGGTGAGTGATCAATTGATGGAAGTTTTGATGCTGCATAAGGGAATGAGCAAAGCGCAAGCGTTTGAAGAATCCGTTCGTATGCTGGAGGCGGTAAAAATACCCGAAGCACGTAAACGCATTACTATGTACCCACATGAATTTTCTGGTGGTATGCGTCAGCGAGTGATGATTGCGATGGCCCTGCTTTGTCGCCCGAAATTATTGATTGCTGATGAGCCAACAACGGCTTTGGATGTGACCGTTCAGGCACAGATTATGGACTTGCTCAATGAGCTGAAAAAAGAGTTTAACACTGCCATTATTATGATTACCCATGATTTGGGGGTGGTGGCGGGTTCTTGTGACAAAGTGCTAGTGATGTATGCAGGAAGAACGATGGAGTATGGCTCCGTTGAGGATATTTTTTACCGCCCCAGCCACCCTTATGCCGAAGGATTGCTCAAGGCTATCCCTCGTTTAGATACCGAAGGGGATGTGTTACCCACCATTCCGGGTAACCCACCCAACTTACTTCGTTTACCTCCGGGCTGCCCGTATCAAGAACGCTGCCATCGAGTGATGGACCGATGTATGCGTGAAGCACCGATCTTAACGCCATTTGCAGGTGGACGTCAGCGTGCCTGTTTTTCTGATTGGGAGGCTTGGAGTAAATGAGCAATCAAAAATCACTATTATTAGATATTAAAGACTTAAAAGTCCATTTTTCTATCGCCACTAAGTCCGCGTGGCCTTGGAGCAAGCCAGTGACCTTAAAAGCCGTTGACGGGGTGAACGTTCGTTTATATGAAGGGGAAACCTTAGGCGTGGTAGGAGAATCAGGCTGTGGTAAATCGACGTTTGCCCGAGCGATCATCGGCTTAGTGGAAGCCACCGCGGGGCAGGTCGTTTGGCTTGGACAAGATCTGACGCGTTTGAATGCGGTGAAGCGTCGTAATACCCGCAAAGACATTCAGATGATCTTTCAAGACCCACTTGCTTCACTTAACCCTCGTATGACAGTCGGAGATATTATTGCTGAGCCATTACAGACATTTTACCCTGAACTGTCGAAGCAAGAAGTCAAAGATCGTGTCAAAGAAATGATGGCTAAAGTTGGCTTATTGCCTAATGTGATCAATCGCTATCCGCATGAATTCTCAGGCGGGCAGTGTCAACGGATTGGAATAGCCCGAGCGTTGATTTTAAACCCTAAAATGATCATTTGTGATGAACCCGTCTCTGCATTGGATGTGTCAATTCAAGCTCAGGTGGTGAATTTATTAAAAGAACTGCAAAAAGAGTTAGGGTTATCTTTGGTCTTTATTGCTCACGATCTCTCAGTGGTTAAGCATATTTCTGATCGTGTCTTGGTGATGTACTTAGGCAATGCGGTGGAATTAGGGGTTGCAGATGCGTTATTTGCCAACCCTTTGCACCCTTACACCAAAGCATTAATGTCAGCCGTACCCATCCCTGACCCTAAAATTGAACGCAGTAAAACCATTCAAATGCTGGAAGGGGATTTACCTTCGCCGATTAACCCGCCTTCGGGTTGTGTTTTTCGAACTCGCTGCCCGCAAGCGACCGAGGCTTGTGCGCAAACGCGGCCCAGCATTCAAGGCAGCGATCAACACGCGGTCTCTTGCCTGCAAGTTAATCTTTGATTCATGAATACGCTTCCCCCTAGCCATAAATTAGGGGGAAGTGGATATTGATAAACGGCTATTGTCCCTTCATTCTCCCTCCTCTTTTCTAAAATATCGAATCTTCGACCTGTTGCTGATCACTTGGCTGATATCGGTATATAAGGCCTATATTTACTGATTGTAATGAATGTAACTTATCCATCACCATGCGTGATACCTATCACGTTTTGTATGGTCTTTATTGGGTTAATTATCGGTTAAGTTGTGGTTGATACTCTGTTTTGTCTCGTGGTTGAGATTGTGTCTTTAAATCCACATTTTTGATCATGTCTTTTGTAGACATATAAAATGTGAATGTTAAAGTTGCGCCAGTGGAATGAAATTTGGTGATGTCACTCTCAAATTTCGTTTATATGATAAAAAAAGGAAAATTCCATGTTGACAAAATTATATGTTAAATCTCGCTTACTGTTGGACTCTTTCGCTCAAGATCAACGCGGTGTTACCGCCATTGAATATGCGATTATCGGGGTGGCTGTTTCAGCTATTGTTCTTGCTGTATTTCAAAGTGATAACGGCCTTAAAAAAGCTTTAACAGATGCGGTAGCAACGATTACAACAAATATTGGTAGTGCGAATAAGCAATAGCTTATATAGATGGAACTTCATTTAATAATACAATTACTAGGTCTGTTTTTATTATTAGTACTTTCAGCATCTGATATTTATAAACGGTATCTGGATAATAAATGTATTTTATTATTATTGGTTCTTGTCCTCTTAGGCTGGTTAACCCAGCCTAATTGGTCTGTTCTGCCCTATACCTTGGCGATTTTATTAATCGGTTTAGTACTGTTTTATTTTCAATTATTGGCTGCGGGAGATACTAAACTTTTGGCAGTCCTCAGTTTAGGTATTCATCCGGATTATCTGCCATTGACCATAGTTGGTATCACAGTGATAGGTGGAATTATGGCTCTTGGTTACCTGCTTTATGGTCTTTGTACCGATTTAACAGCAGTACGCCAGAAAGGTATTCCTTATGGAGTTCCCATTAGTTTAGTTGGCGGTTTTGCCATTTATCTCTCTTCTTTATAATTTCTCTCACTTGGGACGGTGAAATGAATTCCAAGCTTTTAATCGCATTGGCTCTCCTTGCGATAGCCGCTGGTGGCTATGGATTATTTGCCCCAGCTACGCCTCCTCCGGCTCAATCTACGTTGGCGGTAGAGTCACAACCTGTGCCCGCTAAGCAGTGGCAAGTATGGTTTGCTCGCCATCCATTAGAAAAAGGACAACAAATTACTCGAGCGGATCTAGAACTACGCCCTATAGATGAACCTCAAGCACTGGCTTTGGGGGTAAATCAAGATATGACTATCGATTTTACACCGGAGATGCGAATTACTCAGCCATTAGGACAAGGGGCTGTGGTTTGGCCTGAAATGCTGCTGGTTCCTAACCAACCCGGTTATATCGACTTGATATTAACACCGGATCATGTGCCTTTTCCCATTCAGGTCCAAGAAGCGTCAATCATT
Organism: Vibrio cincinnatiensis; assembly: GCF_022113815.1. Lineage (GTDB taxonomy): Bacteria > Pseudomonadota > Gammaproteobacteria > Enterobacterales > Vibrionaceae > Vibrio > Vibrio cincinnatiensis_A. Next base: position 63,830 of record NZ_SGOM01000006.1, on the reverse strand, counting down.
GGTGGTGTTATTCAACCGGGGTCTTTGGTCGATATTTTAGCGCTCGCTTCTTTGAAACAAAACTTGGCTAATGATGAAACGGTGCGCAGTTTTGAAACCGTGTCACTCACTCCTATTTTGATGGGAGTCAAAGTGTTGCAAGTGAATCAACAGCAGATCCGTGAAGAAAAAGGACGTAATGAAATAACAACCTCGCAAGCCAGCGTCATTTTAGAGTTGACCCGTAAGCAAGTTGCCACATTAACCATTGCTCGGAATATTGCACAAATAGAGATCCACCTTTCTACTGGCAAGCGCATAGCAAGTGAGCTTTCGGCCAATGCGGGTGATGTGTTAACCGATTACAAAGCCATACAAGAATATCGTGCAGATAAAGCCACGGTACGCTAAGGAACGGATTATGATTCATCGCTATTTTTCTTTATTACTTTTGATCCTACTTGGGGGATTGAGCGTACCCGTTATGGCTCAGCGCATGATCAATTTAGCCGAAGGTGATGCGCAAACCTTAAGAATGGAGAGTGAAATCCAATCAGTTTTTATTTCAGACCCTAAAGTTGCGGACTATCAAGTGATTGATCGACGCACGGTTGTTGTTTTTGGCAAACAGGTGGGTAATGCCAATCTCATTGTTTTTGGTGATAACAGCCAAACTTTAGCCAGCCGGCGGCTAGTGGTGAATAAAAGTATGGTGCACATCCAGCAGCAAATTCAAATGAAGTACCCTCATGCAGAAGTTACCGTCTACAACTTAGGTGAACAAGTGGTGCTAAGTGGTACCGTTGCAACCGAAAAAGAACGAGATGAAATTAATCTACTGGTTGGCGAACTGCTCGGAAAAAATTCATTAGATACCGATATTGAATGGGATCTTGGTGATGATAATACTTACAAAATGGAATTTATGCAGCGTCGCCGATTTGAAGGGGTTGTGAATAACATAGAAGTTGCCAGTACCAAACAGGTTAATGTGAAATTGTCGATTGCCGAAGTTTCTCAATCTTTTATGGAAAAGTTTGGTATCCAGCTTGGGAGTAGTGGACAAAATAGTGGGATTTTTGTGAATCCACTAAGACAGTTTAGCAGCAGCGACATTATGACTCTGATCAGTGCCATTGGTGACGATACGGTTGGACAGGTGTTAGCTGAGCCGAATTTGTCGGTCATTTCTGGAGAAACTGCCAGTTTTCTGGTGGGGGGAGAATTACCCGTTGTCACGATTGTTGATGGAGGCACTAACGTTCTTTATAAAGAGTTTGGTGTTCGGTTAGAAATGATGGCGAAAGTATTGCGTGACGATAAAATTCGGCTCTCATTAATGCCAGAAGTTAGCTCACTGGATACCCAATATGCGAATGATACCTACAACTTACCTTCACTAAAAACTCGCCGAGCGAGAACAACGGTTGAATTAGGTGATGGACAAAGTTTTGTTTTAGGTGGGTTGCTCAATAAAGAAGAAAGTGAACGACTGAGAAAAATCCCTTTTATTGGCGATATTCCTGTCCTTGGTGCGTTATTTCGTCACACTGAAACCAGCCGCAATAAAACGGAATTAGTGATCATTGCGACCGTGAACTTAGTTCAACCCATTCAACCATCAAGCATTCAGCTACCGAGTATGCAACGAACCTCAACGTTAGAGCGTTTCTTTGCTCTAGATCCGGAAAAAAGCCGAGTAGAACAGCAGTTGAGCCAGCAAATTCTCGCCACGGGAGGGTTTAAGCAATGAAAAAAACAATCGTGATGCTTGGGATTTTAGTCGTACTAATGGGGTGTAGTTCAGGTCGAGCTGATCAACCGGGCCCAGCCATCGATGTGTACCCTGTGTATGCCACGTTGGCTTTACAAACCGACCACCAGCAGCAAGCTAAAGCTCAAACTCGATTAGAGACATTTTTACGTGAACAGCATTCCGCGCTTGTGACACAGCAAATCATTCTGTATTGGAGTACATCTCATGGCCAACGTTTTGCAGAAAAAACGATGCAAAAGCTGCGAACATTAGGTGTGGCTCCAGAACACTTACGGATTAAACAAGTTCCATCAGGGTTCGGGCAACATTTTGATTTTCAAATGGAAATTTTAGCGCATAAAGTGGTTGTCCCTGTGTGTCCATATGCTCAGGTGAGCCGCTTTGGGCAAGAAGGTTCGGGATGTTTTACAGAAAGTATGCGCTGGCAGTCGATGGTAAATCCCCACAAAATGTTATTACCAGAAAATAAAGTTCAGCGTGGGGAGTAGCTAAAATATGTTTGATTTAGTCGATTTACTCAGTAAGAAACAGCAAACCGAAACGATAGAGCAGCAAAAAATAACCTCGGTACTGTTTTATCAGACGGTTGAGTGCCAAGAACTCGTGCAGGAAGCCTTTCGATTTGAAGGCATTGTTCCTCCGGCAATGGCGAGAAACCAAGATGACCAAATCGCTGATCATGTTCGTCAATCTGACATCGAGATCGTGATTGTTGAGCTAAATAATAGTAAAGATGTGAGCACGGATGCAGAACGAATTAGCCACTTGCTCCCTAACCATGCCTCCGTGATAGTGGTGGGCAGTGAAGATGCTATCTCTACCATTCGTAACTTAAAAGCGATGGGCTTCTACTATGTGTTTTGGCCCGTCAGTAAACAAGAATTCATCGATTTTGTGCGTAGTGTTTATGATAATCGGCAGCGCAGTAGCCACCGAGGACCTGGTAAAAAACGTCGGGCCAAATACATCAGTATTCTTGGTAGTAAAGGTGGCGTAGGAACCAGTTTTATTACCGCTGAAGTCGCGCATCAGCTCAGTTCAGCTCGTAAAACCTCTTGTCTAGTGGTTGAGCAAAACTACCATGGCGGCAACTTAGATATCTTGATGGGCATTCGTAAATTAGAAAAACGGAAAATCCAAAAAGGTTCACTGGCCTCATCATTGGACAGCGCATCTGCGCAAAGCCTATTGCATAAACAAAATCCGATGTTGTCCATGCTGGCCCTCGCTTCAGAACAGCTCGATACCTTATCTTTGTTGGACTATTCCAATGCGGTTGTCGATCAGCTTTCAGAGGAGGTTAATTTTATTTTAGAAGACCTTTCTTCTTCAGTAGGCTTTAGCTTGGAGGCAGATAAATTTCTTGCTCATGCTGATATGGTTGTGCTGGTGATTGACCCAACCGTTTCTTCTGTCCGTGAAGCCGCTCGGTTGAAAGAGCGAGTGCATAAACTTAATAGTAACTCTGCATTGCGCTTAATTACCGTACTTAACCATACCGTTGCCAGTAAATTAGCAACGGCTGGGAAGCAGGAAGCGGAAACAATTCTTAAGCAACCTATCGATGTTGAGATCCCCTATTGTGACGCGATTAATTCCACGATTTTGGAAGACAAGCGCGTGGTCGCGTCCAAGTTGAAAGCGGCTGAGCCATTGAAACAACTGACCTCACTATTACTAGGTGAAACGCTTGTTCAAGCGAAGGGAAGCTTCTTGCAACACATCCAGCAATGGTTGAAAAAATCATGATAGGTGCAAAAGCGATTTATGTAGGACTGCGCAAGCAAATTTTTGATGCGTTGGAGCCCGAAGCCATCGCTCAGATGACCAAAGATCAACTGGCCAAACAACTCAATGGAGCGATTGAGTTGTTGATTGAGCGTGAACGGTTAACCGTGCCTAAAGTCATTCGCCAAGAGTTTGTGAAAAACTTGGTGGATGAGTTGGTCGGGTTAGGCCCTTTGCAAACCTTGATGGATGATGAATCCATTAGCGATATCATGATCAACGGTCATGAAAACATCTTTATTGAGCGAGGCGGTCTGGTTGAAAAAGCCCACATAGATTTTATTGATGAAAGGCAATTATTAGATATTGCCAAACGGATTGCAGCCCGTGTTGGTCGACGAGTGGATGAATCATCCCCAACCTGTGATGCTCGTTTACAAGACGGAAGCCGGGTTAACATCGTTATTCCACCGATAGCCATTGATGGAACGGCTATCTCGATTCGTAAGTTTAAAAAACAGAGCATCGACTTAACCAAACTTTGTGAATTTGGAGCAATGAGCCCAGAAATGGCGCAAGTACTCATGGTTGCCGCTCGATGCCGGTTAAATATTTTAATTTCAGGAGGAACAGGGTCGGGAAAAACTACCATGCTGAACGCGTTATCCCAGTTTATCTCCGAAAATGAACGCATTATTACCATTGAAGATGCGGCGGAATTACGTTTACAGCAGCCACATGTCGTGCGTTTGGAAACGCGTACCGCGGGCATAGAAAACACAGGGCTAGTCAACCAGCGAGACTTAGTGATCAACTCGCTGCGGATGCGGCCGGATAGAATCATTGTGGGTGAGTGTCGAGGCGCAGAAGCGTTTGAAATGCTACAAGCCATGAATACGGGGCATGATGGTTCCATGTCGACACTTCACGCGAATACGCCACGAGATGCTTTGGCTCGAGTGGAGTCTATGGTAATGATGGCAACCAGCAGTTTACCGTTGGAAGCCATTCGCCGCACCATAGTGAGTGCGGTCGATCTCATCATCCAAATTAATCGCCTTCATGATGGTAGCCGTAAAGTCATGAGCATTACAGAGGTGGTAGGGCTAGAAGGTTCGAACGTAGTACTGGAAGAAATTTTCCGTTTTCAACCGAATCTTAGACAAAGCGAAAACGGTAAAGTGAACGGCAGCTTTATTACTTCAGGCTTAATGCAACGATCGGTTCTGTACGAAAAGGCGCGTTTTTTCGGGTTAGAAGAGAACTTGACTAAAGCCTTTCGTGAAGTCGGGGAGAAGTGAGCATGATAGCCATACTGCTTATTTTCGTTGGCGTAATTTTACTTCTGCTTGCTCAACGTAAACGTAAGAGCGAACGTTATGATTACTTGGATCAGTTCTCTCGAACTGTGTATGTTGACTCCATGACATCTGAGCAACAAGCGATTGATATTAAATCACTTTCTGATAGATCTTGGAAAGATAGAGCCACGCAGGCTTGGAGTAACCTCAATAAGCAACTCGGTCATCTTGCCATTGTTAAAGTCGTGAGTTACCTCTGTGTGCTGATTTTTTTAGGAATAGAATTTAACCAGCGTTTTGTCCGTGGTTCCGTCTGGTTGGTCGTGGTGATCACTGTCCTCGCTGGGCTTTTATTTGCTTACCTTTGGCTAAGAAAGCGTGAACAAAACCAGTTTGAAGAAAATTTTCCTGATGCGCTCAACATGCTCAGTAGCGCCGTTTCCGCAGGAGAGAGTATTACTCATGCCATCATGTATGTTGGTAATACGCTCAATAATGAAGTGGGTAAAGAATTTAAAATTATGGGCAAGCGCTTGCAGTTAGGTGAGTCACCCGATGATGTTTTTCGAAAAGCCTGCTTGCGGTTTCCTTATCCTTCTTTCCACTTCTTCGTTATTACGCTACGCGCCAATATGCAGCGAGGAGGGCAACTTAAAGAAATTATTTTACGCTTAAACCGGCTACTTTTTAATGCTCGTGCTATTGAGAAGAAAAAATATGCACTCACTTCAGAAGCGCGAACGTCCGCCAAAATTGTGGCAGCCATACCTTTCTTCTTCTTGTTTATTTTGCAATACCTCAGCCCGGAAAACTATGAGTTTGTCATGTTTGATCCCGGTGGACGCCCCATTCTCTACTATGTGTTGATCAGTGAGGCGATCGGTATTGCCATTGTATGGGGGTTGATGAAGAGTGTTCGATAAAATATTCCCTTGGTTGGAAGCTTCACTCGGTAGTCTATTTTCGATTATCGCCATTGCCATTGGTGCCTTATTACTGATTGCTTCGTTGCGTCGTGAACGAAAGAAACAACTATGGCAAGATTTTCACCATCATGAACAGGAAAAAGTCAGGTCAACATGGCTTGAGCAACTGTCTCGCTTGCTCAATAGTTTTTTTTCTTCTGATAAACAGCAAGTACAACAAAAGTTTTTAGCTGCAGGGTTTTACAACCCGAAACTGGCGACCTATTTTATGCCGATAAAATATACGGTATTGCTATTGGGATGCTTTGTTTGTTACGCCTTGTCGCTACGTTTTCATTGGTCTGGTAACAGTCTGTCTATTGCTGTGGCGATTTGGTTGGTGATCAGCTTAATTCTGCCAGACAGTTATTTAGCCATACGTTCAAAGCAACTGAGTTACAAAATTTCTGCCAAATTACCTTATTTATTAGATTTGATGGCGGTATGTGTTCAAACCGGGATGACGATAGAATCATCCATTAGCTACTTAGCAAAAGAGATGAAAGGGTTTGATAAAGATATTAGTTATTTGCTGGTAAAAACCGATGACAGAGCACGCTTAGTGGGCTTAGAGCAAGCGCTTGACGAACTTTACCAACGGGTTCCCTCTAATGAGATGCGTAGTTTCGTCATGACATTAAAGCAAAGTTTGCAATACGGTAGTTCTATATACGGTGTATTAACAACATTATCAGCAGACATTCGTGAAGTACAAATGTTACAAATTGAAGAAAAAATTGGGAAATTGGCGGCGAAGATGTCGATCCCATTGATTATTTTTATCATGGTGCCGATTGTGATTTTAATTGCGGCACCGGGGATAATGAGGATGATGGTCAATGCATAAAATAATATTACTTTTTCTCTTCGTCATCACGGTTTCTGGTTGTGTTTCCACCTCAGGAAATCAAACAAAATCTGCGAGTAGAGATATAGAATTAAGTCCGGTTGATCAAGAGCAAGTTTATAAAAAAACTTCAAATTATCCCGCGTTGATTGATTTTTATAAAAGTCAGTTACAAAAGCGTGAAGAAAGTGAAACTCGGTTAAAGCTCACGGAAGCCTACTTAAATTATCAAGACGCCGAATCGGCTTTATTTACCTTGACCCCATTAATGAATCGTGATCAAACAACCGATCAAGCCTTTTATCTACAAGGTGTTGCGCTCTTTCGTTTAGGGAAAATTGAAGCGGCTGAACATTCCTTAGCGATGGCGCGAGAAAAGAATCCAACCGATGCTAAAGTCATTAATTTACTTGGAATTATTCGTGCTCAGCAAGGGGATTTTATTCAATCCAGAGATTTATTTACGCAAGCAAGGGTATTAATGTTTGATGATATGACGATTAAAAACAATTTGGCATTAATCGATATGTTAGAAGAAAATTATACTAGCGCGGCTGCACGTTTATTACCTATATATTTAAATGGAGAAGCCGATGAGCAAGTTAAAGCAAATTTGGCTATTATCATGGCTAAAATGGGGAGTTTAAACCATTTACTGGCTTTTTATGCGGGTCAATATAATGAAGAAGACATTATCCTATTATATCAATCATTACGTAGCTTAAATTTAGCCACTAACTTTCAATTTTCAGCAAAAAATGATTCTCCGGTCTTATTAGAAAATAAGTCAAATGTGGCACTTAATGAGCCGATTGATGCGGTTCACTCCCAGCAATGGGGAGATAAAGAATGAAAAACTACGCGCTCTTGCCCAAGAAAGGGATCGCAACCATAGAGTTTGTGGGCGGATTTTTTGCTTTTTGGTTGATGTGTATGGCTTGGGTTGAGATGAGTTTTATTTCTTACGTTTCCAGCTTGGGGGATCTCGCTATTGCAAAAGCAGCAAGAGAAGCTAAAAAAACCGATGGCATTAATTATGTCACGGAATTTAATCAGTTGCTTAATGAAGAAAATAGCCTATGGCATTATGTTGTGGATGCGAATAAATTCAAAGCGAGAGTCCAATTTGTTAAACACTTAGATGATTTACATAACTATGAAACTCGCTGTTTAGGAGAAGGGGAAGAGGCTTTTAACTGTAATGACCCTAAAGACATGGCGATAGCGGTTTACCATATTAGTTATGATTATCAGCCTATTTTTAGTTTCTTTTTAAGCCGTGAAACGCTATTTGCCCGTGAAGTTATTGTGATTCAGGAGTATCAACGTGAAACGTTCACTCATTAATCAATGGGGTAATTTTACCGTGGAATTTGCCATCGTTGGGGTGTTTTTTGCTCTATTATTAGTATTCAGTGCAGATATTGTGGTAAAGCTAGCCTATAAAGGAAAGTTAGATCGTATGTCCTATTCTGCGGTGAGCATTATTAAAGAAAGAACCGAATTAGCCGGAGCCGATAATTTTTCGGTTGAGGAAACAGAAGTTAATACTATTTATGACATTGTACGCCGCTCATTACACCGAACGACGGGGAACTTTAATGATAAGAAATTTGGTTTTCAATTAGATATTGTTCGTAATGGCGTTAATGTTGTTTTGCCTTATCACAGGGGAATTGACTGTGAAAGTCAAAGCCCTGATGCCTCACTCGATTTTGTCACCACTTTTGGTCGGCATGCGACGCTATATCAAGTGACGCTTTGTTATGACACGGATAGCTGGTTTGGAGAGTTAATCGGTCGCGATTTTTCCCGAGTTTCTAGCCGTTCGATAACAATGGGGAGGTAGTCATGATTCACCGTATTCAAAAGCAGTCTGGCCATGCAGCAATTTTATTTGCTCTCTTTATTCCCATTTTGTTTGGTGTCTTTGCGTTAGGTACTGATGGTGCGAGAGCAATACAAGATAAAGCCCGTTTACTTGAAGCCGTAGAGGTGGCGAGCCTTGCGGTTGCTGGGCAAGGATCTGATGATAAAACGTTAGCCAAAAGCTATGTTCAGTATTATTTCCCATTAGCGACGGTGGAAGATAAAGATATCTCTATTACGAAATTAAATTGTGAGGATAATTCAAATTGTCGAAATCAAGAACGGCGATTTTTTGAATATCGTGTCACCGCAAGTATTACTCAACCCACTTGGTTTCCCGGTAATGAGTCCATTATTGGTTTTGGTGAAAGTTATCAGGTTTCTGATGGGTCTATCACCCGGAAATATCACTCTGAGACTGTGGATGTTATATTGGTAGCGGATTTTTCAGCATCTATGTATGATTTTTGGGATGGGGGTTCGAAAAGAAAGTTTCTTGATTTAAAAGATATTATAAAAGTTATAGCGCATGAATTAGAACTGTTTAATGGTTATACAAAAGATGAGTCGAATAAAAATAGACTAGCGATTATTGGCTTTGATTTCTATACGGTACAAAGGTCTGGTAATACTCGGGCTTTTCGAGATCATTTAATTTGTAGAGGAAGTGCAAATTCATCCCATTCCTCTTATCTAAAAGAAGTGAAGTGTGATTCTTATTATCCAGGAAGAAATAGTGATCTCATTAATGAAACGGCTACGGTAAGAGACATCTTTACTATGGATTCTATTGCTCACCAAGCAATAAATTCAAATAGAGTGACTAATGTTTCCTATTTTGAAGATATTATTTTAACTGAAGATATGGAGTCAATTACGGATCGTATTTTTTCATCTAATTTTTCAATTCCAAGAAACTCAGGAAGTGGAACCTCTTCGTATGCTGGGTTAATCCGTGGTGCACAAATGGCTTATCATCAAGGTGAAAATCCAAGGCAGTTGATTATTATCTTATCGGATGGTCAAGATTCATACCGTCAAACAACGAGTAAATTAATTAATGCTAATCTCTGCTCGACTATTCATACTAAATTAAATTCAAAAGTATCTGAAGATGGAAAAAAAGTTAATGCAAGATTGGCCGCGGTGGGTTTTGATTATGAATTAGAAAAGTATCCGGAAATGGGGAGTTGTGTTGGACAAGAAAATGTTTTTAAAGCAGAAAATCAAAATGACATCATCAACAAAATTTTAGAACTGATCACTGAAGAAATAGGGCATTTGGCACGATGAAAAAAGTGAAGGGTTTCTGGCTTTTTTTGCGATGATTAGTCAATTCAGTTATGCCAACCATTATCTGATTTTTATTAATAGTGATGATCCATACCAGCAAGAGCAGGTAGATCAACTGAATTCTTTGGTTTTTGAGCAAAAAAGCATTCCAGCAGAGCACATTTATCTTATTGATTCGGCAAGTCAGGAGAAGCCATTTCGAGGTGAAATTCAGTACCTCCATGATGGTGAAGGGCGTTATGTGGCGAAATATTAGGCAATTACCGGAAGTTATCATGGTTCGTTCAGGACGAATCACACAACATTATCCCTTAAGTGATTTTTTAGCGGAGTATTTACCTCCTCCAGTAAAGGAATTTCCATAATGAAAATAACAGTAAAGACTCTTTTCATCGTTCTAGTTCTGGTGGCTAGCACTGTGGTTACCGCAACTGAACAACCGACAAGACAAAACGCTTTACACTATTACTGTAATAATCCGGATTTAGAGTTTGAGCTACAAGTTCAAGTTGCAGAAGGGCGTCGAGTCCATCTTAATCAAGGTGCTTTTCCTCAAATTGAAGATCAAGAACGGTATTCTGCCAATTTTACTTTTGTTGAGCAGCAGATGCGACAAGCAGGTATTCAGGGGGAGTGTGTAGAATATTTATTGAGTCATGCTAAGTCTTCTGTCACTCCAGATAGTGATCTTTTAGCTAGGGTTTATTTTTCTTTTGATCGCTCAGAACTGACGGATTCTTCACGTTATATTTTGGCGCAGATAATCGAACGTTTACAGCATGATCAAACCCTAAAAGTAGAAGGGCATACGGATAATATTGGTAGTGATGAGTACAACTTTTCGCTCGGTTTACGTCGAGCTCAGTCCGTGACAGCTTATTTACAGCAACAGTCTAATCAACCCATTTACACTGAAGTGATTTCTTATGGAGAAAGAAAACCGTTAAGTCGTAATGATACAGCGCAAGGTCGAACTCAGAACCGTCGGGTTGATATTTACTAAATTAATAAGAACGACACTTTCTCTACTTTTGCCACGTACGTCGACTCTCTCTGGTGATGCGTGGCTCTTTTTATTTCTTACCTTCAAAAATTTCGAACAACTAAGCCAATTTCCTCCGGTTTTGTCGCAGTCGCCTATGCCTATAATGGTAATCAATACAGCAGAGCAATAAACGTGAGGTGAATCATGGGTAAGTTAGTTGAAGGTGTATGGCATGATGTATGGTATGACACCAAAAGCAGCGGTGGAAAATTTGTTCGTGAAGATGCGGGATTTCGTGATTGGATCGAAAATAAGCCGGACGCAATATTCACACCGGAGTCTGGTCGTTATCATTTATATGTTTCTTTAGCTTGTCCTTGGGCACATCGAACCTTAATTTTTCGTGAACTAAAACAGCTTAAAGAACATATCGATGTCACAGTTGTTTGCCCTGATATGCTAAGCCAAGGTTGGCAGTTTGGTATTCCTGAGCCGTTATTTGGCCACACTAAACTGCATCAAGTCTATACTCAGGCCAAGCCTGATTATACTGGCCGTGTTACGGTACCTGTCCTGTGGGATAAAAAGACTCAGACTATCGTGAGCAATGAGTCTTCAGAAATTATTCGTATGTTTAACTCAGCGTTTAATGAATTAACGGGCAACCATGTGGATTATTATCCAACAGAGTTACGCAGAGTGATCGATGAGTGGAACGACTTTATTTATCCAAATATTAACAATGGCGTTTACCGTTGTGGGTTTGCAACAACGCAAGAAGCTTATGAAGAAGCGTATGAATCGCTGTTTGCTGCTTTAGATAAAGTTGACCAGCATTTAGCGACACATCGATACTTGGCAGGGCAAGTTTTAACAGAAGCCGATTGGCGATTATTTACTACCTTGATTCGTTTTGATGCGGTGTATGTGGGTCACTTTAAGTGTAATAAAAAGCGTATTGCAGATTACCCGAATTTAAGTGGTTATTTGAAAGAACTTTATCAAATACCGGGAATTAAAGAGACGACGGATTTTTATCATATTAAACGTCATTACTATTTTAGCCATACCACGATTAACCCAACACAAGTGGTGCCTGTCGGGCCTGATTTGGACTTAGAATCTGAACATGGACGCGATCATCTTAGCTGAGAAAGGATAAAAAAGCCCTCGATTAAAATCGAGGGCTTTTACTTTTGCCTGTAAATCTTTAAAAAATCGAGGGTTTATTTCTGATCTTGATCCGCTTGAATCGCAGTCAGAGCGATAGTGTAGACAATATCATCCACCAAAGCGCCGCGAGACAAATCGTTAACCGGTTTGCGCATACCTTGCAGCATTGGACCGATAGATACAAGATCTGCTGAACGTTGTACCGCTTTATAAGTGGTATTACCCGTATTCAAGTCTGGGAAAACAAAGACCGTCGCTTTACCGGCAACAGGAGAATTAGGTGCTTTAGAAGCAGCCACGTTTTCCATGATAGCGGCATCGTATTGCAGTGGACCATCAATCATAAGATCTGGACGTTTTTCTTGTGCGATACGTGTTGCTTCACGCACTTTATCAACATCAGCACCTTTACCAGATGTCCCTGTAGAGTAGGAGATCATCGCTACACGTGGTTCGATACCAAATGCGGTTGCAGAATCGGCAGATTGAATCGCAATTTCAGCTAGCTGTTCTGCCGTTGGATCTGGGTTGATGGCACAGTCACCATAAACCAATACTTGATCCGGCAGAAGCATAAAGAATACAGAAGAAACGATAGACGCATTAGGCGCAGTTTTGATGATTTGGAAAGGCGGTACAATGGTGTTGGCTGTGGTATGAACCGCACCAGAAACCAAACCATCCACTTCATCAGCTTCCAGCATCATAGTGCCTAAGAAAACGGAGTCTTCTAATTTTTCACGCGCAACGACTTCGGTCATGCCTTTGGCACCACGAAGCTCAACTAAACGTGCGACATAGTTTTCACGTACGGCATCGGCATCAATGATTTCAACGCCAGCACCTAATTCCACACCTTGTAGCGCTGCAACACGTTTGATTTCGTCTGGGTTACCTAGCAACACACAACGAGCAATGCCGCGTTCCGCACAGATAGCCGCCGCTTTCACGGTACGAGGTTCATCACCTTCAGGCAGTACGATTCGCTTATTAGCACGACGAGCAAATTCAGTCAGTTGGTAACGGAATGCTGGTGGGCTCAAACGACGAGTGGCTTGAGTGCCTTCAGTGAGTGTATCAATCCAAGGGCCATCAATGTGGCTTGCTACATGCTCACTGACAAATTCGATGCGTTCTTTATCATCCGCAGGGACTTCAAGGCTGAAGCTTTGTAGGTTTAGAGATGTCTGCCAAGTGTTACCTTGTGCTTTAAAAATCGGTAGACCAGTATCAAACGCAGGTTTACACAGGTTAACGATTTCATTGGGCATATCGTAACCGCCAGTCAGCAGTACCGCACCAATTTCTACACCATTCATAGCAGCAAGAGCCGCAGCCACGATAACATCTGGTCGGTCAGCAGAAGTGACGAGCAGTGAACCGGGTTTAAAATGCTCAATCATGTGTGGGATAGAGCGAGCGCAGAAAGTAATGCTTTTAATGCGACGAGTATTGATATCGCCTTCATTGATTACTTCTGCTTTTAGGTGTTTTGCCATATCGATAGCGCGAGTTGCAATTAGGTCAACATTCCAAGGCACACAACCCAATACGCGAATTGGACTGCTGTTGAAGATTTGCATCACTTCAAGGTTAGCTTGTTTCGCACTATCTGCATCATCAAAAATTTCAGACAAATCAGGACGAGTACGGCCAGCATCATCGACAGGGGCGTTCAATTTATTGATCACCACACCAGAGATGTTTTTATTCTTTGTTCCACCAAAATTTGAGCAGGCAACTTCAATACGCTCTTTGAGCTGAGTTGGATTATTCGTTCCTGGCGTTGCAACAAAGACGATTTCTGCACCCAGTGTTTTCGCTATCTCTGCGTTAACTTGGTTTGCAAAAGGGTGCTTACGCGTCGGCACCAAACCTTCAACCAAGGTGACATCAGAATCAACAATGATTTGGTTATAACGTTCTACGACGGTTTCTAGTAGAACATCCATTTTTTCACCACCGATCAAGGCTTCAGCGGTAGACATTGGCATTGGTTCGCCAATCTTCATATCGCTATTATGACTGATGATGGTGGAGGTGAGATCAGGTTGATCGCCACCACTGCGTGGTTGTGAAATCGGTTTATAAAAAGAAACACTTACACCTTTGCGCTCCATGGCACGAAGGAGCCCCATGCTGACACTGGTTAAACCAACACCAGCACTGATGGGAACAAGCATAATAGTACGGGACATTCGTAAAGTACCTCAACACTATTGATTGCAATCTAAAGGGGTTTAGATTGAAAGGAACAAAGCCCAACGCCGTATTCCATGAAGAATAGGTCTTGAGCCCCTAAAAAAATCTGGCTAACTGTGAAGTTAGCCAGATAATTAATTAGATATCAGCCAGACGAGCAGTATCTTCTGCGATAACCAACTCTTCATTGGTAGAAATTACCATGGCAGGAACGCGGCTATCTGCTGTGGTAATAACGCCTTCTCCACCAAAACGAGCTTTAAGGTTTGCTTCGCTGTCAACGTTAATACCAAAAATGGCAAGGCGGTTTAAGACCATTTCACGAATGGGGGCAGAGTTCTCACCGATACCACCAGTAAAGACAATCGCGTCTAAACGGCCATCAAGGCTGGCTGTGTAACCCGCAACGTATTTGGCTAGACGGTGACAGAAAACATCCATCGCACGAGTGGCTTCTTCTTTTTGACCGTAGTTGTCTTCAACAAAACGGCAGTCAGAAGTCACTTGAGTTAAACCAAGCAGACCGGATTCTTTGGTTAACATGGTGTTGATTTGGTCAACAGAATAACCTAGCGCATCGTGTAGGTGGAAGATAATCGCTGGGTCAATTTCACCACAACGAGTTCCCATCACTAAGCCTTCTAGTGGTGTTAGACCCATAGAGGTATCAACCGATTGGCCATTTTTAATCGCACAAACAGAAGCACCATTACCTAAGTGGCAGTTGATAATGTTTAATTCATTTACAGGTTTGCCTAAACGCTCAGCGGCTTCACGCGCAATAAAGAGGTGAGACGTTCCGTGCATACCGTAACGGCGAATGCCGTGCTCAGTGTACAAATGGTATGGAAGCGCGTACAAATATGCTTGCTCTGGCATTGTTTGGTGGAATGCGGTGTCAAACACAGCCACATTTTTGAGGTGTGGGAATGCTTTTTTCGCTGCCTGAATACCAACAATATGTGCAGGGTTATGTAGAGGAGCAAACGTGGCTGCGTCTTCAATACCTTTGATGACTGCATCATCAATAAGAACTGATTGAGTGAACTGTTCACCACCATGCACAACACGGTGACCAATAGCTGCAAGGTTTTCAGCTAGTTCTGGTTTAGAAGCAAGAATGGTTTCAACCATAAATGCAAGCGCTTCTTCGTGGGCTGCACCATTTCCAAGTTGTGCTTCATGTTTACCATCAAGTTTCCACTTGATGCGTGCTTCAGGAAGGTGTAGACATTCTGCAAGGCCGGAGAGATGCTCAGTACCGTTTTCTGCATCAACAACCGCGAACTTTAAAGAAGAACTACCGCAGTTTAAAACTAAAACTAGCTTTGACATGTATAACTACCTGTAATGATCGGTTAGGATAAAATTTAATCACAAGAATAGCTGAACTCGGTAAAAGTGAGAACTAATCTTGGTCAATAAAACAGCGAATATCCTTATTAAAAAGGTGGAACAAAAACGGTCCCATCAATACTGCTTTCCATGCTTTTTAGTCTCACGGTTGCCTAAATTGTAAATAACAGCAACAATGAGATTGAGAGTCCGCAAAGGATAGCGATAATGACTCAATATAACAAAAAAAATTTGAAGCGATATTAGTTTTAGTCAAATTTTTACGTCATTTGTTGAATTCTTCAACTATTTTTTAGTAAGAGTGAACTAAAACGATCAATACTGTCGTGAAACAGTGAGGAACGAGCATGAGCAATCGATCTGGCATTATTCATAGTTTAAGAGATGGCCAAAAGTATATGGATACGTGGCCAATGCGAAAAGAGCTGAACTTACTGTTTCCAGAAGCTCGTATTATTAAGGCGACGCGTTTTGGCATCAAGGTGATGCCTGCGATTGCGGCGATCAGTGTGTTAACTCAAATGAGCTTTCAAAATATTCAAGCAATGCCACAAACCGTGGTGATGGCGTTGTTTGCTATTAGCTTGCCATTGCAGGGCATTTGGTGGCTAGGCAACCGTGCCAACACTCAATTGCCGCCTTCATTAGCGGGGTGGTATCGAGAGCTGCACCAAAAGATCATTGAAACCGGATTTGCGCTTGAACCAATGAAGTCTAAACCCCGTTATAAAGAGCTGGCCTTGGTGTTGAATCGAGCCTTTCGCCAGCTCGATAAAACGGTATTGGAGCGTTGGTTCTAATGTATTTCACTATGTACTAGGATAAACCGATGAAGTCGTCTCACGGCTGTGTTTATCATGTCTTGCTTTTTCTTCCTACCTAAAAAGAGAAGATGGTTGTTAATTTTGCTTTAGCTACCACATTTTCCTCTTCTTTTTGTTATTTCTGTGTTAACTCAAGCTTCCCTTTGCACTAACTTGCTGGTAATAATGTTGTTAGTTGCACACCTTATGCACAATAAAAAGAAACAAAAACACAACATTAATAATAAAATGCTTTGAATCAAGGAGTTAAGATGAAAGCAGGCAAAATTATCGCGACCGCCGTTCTAGCCGGAACTGCGTTACTATCTTCCCATACACTGATGGCTAAAACCGTTAAAGTGGCGGTATCTCAAATTGTTGAGCATCCAGCGTTAGATGCGACTCGCCAAGGGTTATTCGATGGTTTAAAAGCAAAAGGTTATGAAGAAGGAAAGAACCTAATCTTTGATTTTAAAACTGCTCAAGGTAATCCCGCGATTGCGGTACAAATTGCTCGCCAATTTGTTGGGCAAAACCCTGATGTACTGGTTGGCATTGCAACTCCTTCCGCACAAGCGCTGGCCTCGGCGACTCGTAACATTCCGGTTGTTTTTACTGCGGTGACAGATCCTGTTGGTGCAAAATTGGTTAAGCAGATGGAACAGCCTGGGGCCAATATCACAGGGCTGTCCGATCTTTCACCGATAAAACAGCATGTAGAATTAATTAAAGAATTACTCCCTAATGTTAAAACAATTGGGGTGGTATATAACCCCGGTGAAGCAAACTCCATCAGTTTACTGGCGTTACTGAAATCAGCGGTAGCAGAACAGGGGCTGCAATTGGCAGAAGCCACGGCACTACGTAGTGCTGATGTTCAATCAGCAACACAGGCTATTTCTGGCCAATCTGACATTATTTATGCGTTGATTGATAATACGGTAGCCAGTGCCATAGAAGGAATGATCGTCGCGGCTAATCAAGCGAAAACCCCTGTGTTTGGCGCTGCGACTTCTTATGTTGATCGTGGTGCCGTGGCGAGTTTAGGGTTTGACTATTACCAAATTGGGCTACAAACGGCTGAATATGTCGTCAATATTCTTGAAGGGGCTAAGCCGGGAAGCTTAGATGTCAAAATTGCGCAAGGTTCTGATTTAGTAATTAATAAAACGGCAGCTGACCAGTTAGGCATGGTTATTCCTAGTGCAGTTTTAGATCGAGCCACTAGCATCAAATAGAACGTTGTTATGCTGGGCAAGTCAGCCCAGCTTTTTAAGCAGAAAGGGAGTGGTTATGTCTGCTTTTGCATTGTTTGGGGCACTAGAAATTGGCCTAATTTACGGATTAGTCGCGTTGGGGATTTACCTGACTTTTCGAGTCCTGGATTTTCCTGATTTAACGGTAGATGGCAGTTTTCCGATGGGAGCAGCGGTTGCGGCAACCGCTATTGTTGCAGGGGTGAACCCATGGTTCGCTACGGGGCTTGCTATTCTTGCTGGCGCAGCCACGGGGTGGGTAACTGCCTTTTTAACTGTACGTTGTGGCATTATGAATTTGCTGGCTTCCATTCTCACGATGATTGCTGCCTTTTCGGTGAATATTCGGATTATGGGACGGCCCAATATGGCCTTATTAGGTGAAGAAACCATATTAACGCCTTTTGAAACCTTAGGTGATCCTATGCTGGTGCGCCCTTTTATTGTGGCGATATTAGTTTTGATTGCTGCCATCTTGGTGATTCGTTTACTTAATAGTGATTTTGGTCTTGGGTTACGAGCGACAGGTGTCAATGCTCGTATGGTTGCCGCCCAAGGAGCCAGTACAGCGTTTTATACTTATTTCTGCTTAGCTTTGTCTAATGGATTTGTGGGCTTTGCGGGAGCTTTGTTTGCTCAAACCAATAGTTTTGCGGATGTCACCTCCGGAGTTGGAACCATTGTGGTTGGTCTCGCAGCCGTGATTCTTGGGCAAACGTTAATTCCGGGGAAAAAAATCTGGGTGGCTGTGGTGGCGGTGATTATTGGTTCGATTCTTTATCGGCTTGCGGTTGCTTTTGCACTCAGTTCGGGAATGTTTGGTTTACAAGCCTCCGACCTTAACTTAGTCACGGCCATTTTGGTTGCGGTGGCATTAGTGATGCCTCGTTTAAAACGAAATTCGAACAAAGCATGGCTATCAACATCGAAAGCGAAAAAGGTTAAAAATCAGTCAGGAGAATCGTTATGATCCATTTGGAAAATATCCAAGTCACATTTAATCCTGGCACCATTTTAGAAAATCAAGCGTTAAAAGGGGTTTCGCTTACAGTACCTGAGCATCAATTTCTTACGGTCATTGGATCCAATGGTGCAGGAAAGTCTACCTTATTGGGAGCCGTAACCGGAGAGACACCAATGGTCGGGGGGCGAGTGTTGATTGATGAGCTTGATGTAACTCGGCACAGCGTGGATAAACGAGCCTCATTGTGCGCTCGTGTTTTTCAAGACCCATTAGCCGGCACCTGTGGCGCTTTGACGATCGAAGAGAATATGGCCTTAGCCTATATGCGTGGCAAACGAAGAGGGTGGAAATATGCGTTATCGAGTCAACGACGTCGATTGTTCCAAGAACGGATCAGCATTTTAGGTTTAGGGTTGGAAGATCGTTTGAGTGATAGCATTGGTTTGCTATCTGGTGGTCAGCGTCAGGCGGTTAGTTTAGTGATGGCAACGTTATCTGACAGTAAATTATTGTTGTTGGATGAACACACGGCAGCATTAGACCCGAGAATGGCCGCGTTCATTATTGATCTGACTAAAAAAATTGTTTCAGAGTTTAATTTAACGGTCATGATGGTGACGCATTCAATGAAAGATGCATTGGCGTGTGGCGATCGAACCGTGATGCTTCATCAAGGAAATATTGTCTTAGATGTTGCAGGAGAGCAGCGTACTAATATGCAAGTTCCTGATCTGCTGGATATGTTTTCTAAAGTACGTGGCGAAGAGCTAAGCGATGATAGTTTGTTATTAAATTAATCTCCTAAAATCTCATCAACAGAGAAAAGCCCTTTAATTTTTGTGTTAAAGGGCTTTTTATACGTGCGTTCTGTCAGGATTTGGTTAAACTTGTCCAATATAAGTCAATTTCGTTAGAGATAGTGACTCGTGATTTGGCATAATCTATTGATTCAGTAGATGGTTCTAATCACTCTGCGTATGAATCTAATCACCCCAGCCAATGACCGCCTTAAATGTTGCTAAGCTTTGAATATATCAGCCTATGCTCGGTTAATGGTCTGTTTTAGGATATAAAGAATTTAATGAAAAAGCGTGATCACGCAAAAATCATTTTGCTGCCATTTGTTATTGCGTTAATGCTATTGGCTTCTGTGGCGTATTCTCACTTAAGAGTGGTCAATAGTGATATTGATGAAGAATATACCAGGATAGAGCGTGAGCTTGGGCATGCAGTCAAAATGATGGTAGCGCTAGACTACAGTTTTACCAATTATTTTGAATCGACACCCGCTTCACTGATTGGTTTTCAACATGAAGTGGTGGATGGTCTATGTAAAATGTGGCCTAAAGAGTCATTAACGCCAACAGATATTCAAAGCCATGCGGCGTTTCCTATCGAAGTGAGCTACATGATGGTTGGTGAAGCACAGCTCTGTGATGAATCGCATCCCGCCTATTTACGTGTTTCTCGAAAAATGTCACTCGCTCCGATGGTCTCTTTTTTAAATGATTTGGATGAGTACATTGTTGGTGTGCATTATATTGCTGATGGCGGTTATGTTATTTCTTCACCCGATGCGATGGTGAAAGAATTAACAAAAAGTAATCTAGTGACTTTAAAACTACGACCCTTTTGGCATTTAGCATTGGAACAACCTAATTTAGTGACGGTTACAGGGCCAAGTAACCAGATAGGGTTACTATCAAGAAGCAATACCGTGACATTGGCGGCTCCTATTTTCCATCAAAAAATATTTCAGGGCGTGGTCGCTATTGACGTTGGGGTGGATAAACTTACAGAGAAAACCACAAGATTGGTTGGAAAAATCAATTTCGAAAAAATTAATGAAGAAAAACCGCTAGCTTCTTATCAATATCGGCCCAAAGTTTTAGAAGTAGGGTACGCTCAATTTAACCACCGAGTTTATTACCACTGGGATTGGATGGATGAGGCCCGGCATTTTTTCTATGACAGACAAACCAGCTTGTATACTGTTTTGCTGGCCTATTTTATGTCAGTCGTCGGCATGTTTTACCTAAATACACGTGTAGAAAAAACCTACTACGCTGATTTAGCGGCTCGTGATCCTATGACTGGGTTGCTTAACCGTCGTGGAATGGAAGAGTTTTTGCAGGGCAAGCAGCACAGTACGTTTATTGCGATCGCTGTGTTGGATATTGATAATTTCAAATCCATCAATGACAGTTTTGGTCATGATGTTGGCGATCAGGTGATCCGCTACACTGGTGAGCAGATTGAATCACACCTGCGTGATACTGATGCGGTTGCTCGTTTTGGTGGGGAAGAGTTTGTGCTATATGTTACCGCCCCAGAAGAGTCGATTATTGAAACCGTGATGCACCGGGTTAAAGAAGCCATCGGTCGTGACTCGACGCGCTTATTAGAGAAAGGTTTCACGGTTTCGGGTGGCGTCCACATTGTTCATCGTGAAGACGGCGATGATTTTAATAAGCTATTCAAAGCCGCAGATGAAAAACTCTATGTGGCAAAAACCTCTGGAAAAGATAAGCTAGTTTTTTAGTCGGTTAATTTTTCACGATAGCGCTGAAAATGAGAGACGATCGGGTCTACTTCCGTGAAAGTCCGGATTTCACGGAAGAGATCGGCGGCTTGTGGATAGGCGTGACGCAAATAAGCAAACCACTGTTTGACTCGGTTAGGATAATATTTTCGCTTATCCCCTCGAACTTCATAAGCGGAATACTTGAGTAAGAGATCAAGCACTTGGTGCCATGGCATGGGCGGATGGTCGTATTTCAGCATATTCCCTAAATTAGGAATATTCAGTGCCCCTCGGCAGACCATTAAAGAATCAACCCCTGTTGTGGTTATACAAGCTTGCCCATCGGCATGGTTCCAGATCTCGCCGTTTGCAATCAGAGGAATGGAGCTTGTCTGACGAATTTTATCAATATATTCCCACTGAATTTCACTCGCTTTGTAGCCACCCGCTTTAGTGCGCGCATGAACCGTTAACTCATCAGCTCCTGCCTGAGTAATCGCATCCACAATCTCAAAGCAGTCATTCGGATCTTCCCAACCTAAGCGAATTTTAGCACTGACGGCTAAGTGGCGAGGAACGGCTTCTCTGCATGCCTTCACCACTTGATAAATCAGCTCTGGGTGTTCTAATAAGGCTGCGCCACCCTTACTTTTGTTGACGGTTTTAGCGGGGCAACCAAAATTGAGGTCAATTCCACTCGCTCCCAGTTCTGCGGCCCGTAACGCATTTTCAGCCATCCAAACGGGCTCTTGACCCAGTAGTTGAACTTTGACGGGGGTGCCTGATGGGGTAGTTGAAGCCTGTTTTAACTCAGGGCACAGACGGTAGAACAGATGATCAGGTAAAACTTGATTAATCACTCGAACGAATTCAGTGACACAAAAATCATAATCATTGATTTCGGTGAGCATCTGCCGCATCAAGTGATCAAGGACGCCCTCCATCGGGCCTAAAATAACGCGCATAATAAAAACTGTGGTGGCTAACAATAAAGAAAGAGGCGAGATTGTAGAGGGAGTTGCCAGTCGAGTCATCCTCTTTTATCTGCTTCTCCTCCATAGCTTGTTATCATGGGCTGCAACTTTATCGGCTTTACGTTTATACTGTCGCCATTCTTAGTGCAACACAGAAAATCGTATGATCTATCCCTTAGTAAACTTGTCGCAGCTAGAGGTGAACGAATCCCCCCTTTTTATTGAAGGCATGGTGTTGGCCGCCAATTTTACAATTCAGCCACTGGATCCAAAATCTTGGCTTTCGGAGCTCTTCCCCGATCAGGCTGAGGAGCTTGAGCCTATCATTACGCAACAGATCCACACCCAATACCAAAAATTAAAAAGCAATGAATACGGTTTATTGCACTTATTGCAAACACAGGTGCAGAGTAAAGAAGAAGGGCTGGCAGATTTTGCAGAAGGGTTTATGACCTTATGGCCACAGATTGAGACACAGTGGGCATCGGCGCAGGTTTCCGATGGTTCGTATCGTATGCTACAGGCGCTATTAACTACCTTGATGCTCGCTATTGACGAAGAACAAACGCATGAGGCAATGAAAGCTGCTGGGTATGAGACATTACCCACCTTGAGTCATATGATTGATCAAATCGACCTTATGGTGCATGAAGTTGCGTTAGCAGCCGATGAACAGATGATAGGCGCTCAAGTGCAGCATGTGAACCCTTATAAATCGGTTGGACGCAATGATCCTTGTCCTTGCGCTAGTGGTAAAAAATTTAAACAGTGCTGCGGGCAGTAGAACTTTTTCTACCTAAGATTGACATACAAAGGATAGAAAACCGTTATAACCTTGCTAATAAGGTTTCTAGGAGTCAAATGAAAATGAAAAAATGGGCTGCATTGCTTTTTTGTAGTTTTTCCGTCTTCGCCACCCCGAAAGAGACGTTAAGTGAACGTTTGGCGTTAACCGACGGGTTTAGTGGGCAATTTAACCAGCAAGTGATTAGCCCTGATGGGGAAACCGTCATGGATGGGAAAGGAGTGGTAGACATCGCTCGCCCCGGCTTTTTTCGTTGGGAAACCACAGCACCAGATGAAAACTTATTGGTTTCTGATGGGCAATCACTTTGGTACTACAGCCCGTTTATTGAACAAGTGACCATTTATGATCAAAAACAGGCCACAGAGCAAACGCCTTTTGTACTATTGACTCGTAATCAGGCCAGTGACTGGGATGCTTATCAGGTTGAACAAGAAGGAGATGTGTTTACCTTAACGCCGATTTCTTTTGAATCTAACCAAGGCCATTTTCAAATTACGATTAATAGCCAAGGCATGGTGCAAGGGTTCAATGTGATTGAGCAAGATGGGCAGCAAAGCCGATTTACCTTTCACAATGTGAAGCTACAAACACCACCAAGCCGTCAGTTTCAATTTACCATCCCGGATGGGGTTGAGGTTGATGACCAACGTTAATGTCATGAACAATGAGTGATCGTGAGTAATTACAGTTTAGATTTTTCAGGGGACGAGGATTTTCGTCCCCTTGCCGCACGTATGAGGCCTCAAACCGTTGAGCAATATATTGGTCAACAGCATATTCTTGGGCCCGAGAAACCGCTGCGCCGAGCCTTGCAAGCGGGCCATATCCATTCCATGATTTTATGGGGGCCGCCAGGGACGGGGAAAACAACCTTAGCCGAGGTGGCCGCCAATTATGCGAATGCGGAAGTTGAACGGGTTTCAGCCGTTACTTCTGGAGTGAAAGAGATTCGTGCGGCTATTGATAAAGCGAGAGAAAATCAACGTGCAGGGCGGCGAACCATTTTATTTGTGGACGAAGTGCATCGGTTTAACAAATCTCAGCAAGATGCCTTTTTACCGCACATTGAAGATGGAACCGTGACCTTTATTGGTGCGACAACCGAAAACCCATCATTTGAGCTCAATAACGCCTTATTATCACGGGCGCGAGTCTATAAGTTGACCTCGCTCAGTGAGCTAGAAATTCTTCAGGCGCTAAACCAAGCGGTGCATGATGCGGAGCGAGGTCTTGGTAAAACGCCCGCGATCTTTCATGACCAAGTATTAGAGCGGTTGGCAGAGCTTGTGAACGGTGATGCTCGGATGTCTCTAAACTATTTAGAACTTTTGTATGACATGGCTGAAAGTGATGAGCAAGGTTATAAACAAATTACCTTAAGCTTACTGGCAGAAGTGGCGGGTGAAAAGGTGGCCCGTTTTGATAATAAAGGCGACCTCTGGTACGACTTAATCTCCGCTTTTCATAAATCGATACGAGGTTCTAACCCTGATGCAGCGTTGTACTGGATGGCGAGGATGATCTCCGCTGGTTGCGATCCTTTATATATTGCTCGCCGGTTATTAGCCATTGCCTCAGAAGATGTCGGCAATGCGGATCCTCGAGCTATGCAAGTTGCGCTTTCTGCGTGGGACTGTTTTATGCGGGTTGGGCCCGCCGAAGGCGAACGGGCTATCGCTCAGGCTGCTGTCTATCTTGCTTGTGCTCCGAAAAGTAATGCCGTTTATACAGCGTGGAAACAAGCACTGAGTGATGTACAAAACCTTCCTGAATATGAAGTGCCGGTGCATTTACGTAATGCTCCGACACATTTAATGAAAGAGTTAGGTTATGGGGCCGAATATCGTTATGCCCATGATGAAGTAGGAGCGTATGCTGCAGGGGAACGTTATCTTCCGCCTGAAATGGTCGGTAAGCGCTATTACCAACCGACAAATCGCGGCTTAGAAACTAAAATTGCCGAAAAACTCGAATATCTGGCGGCGTTAGACGCAAAAAGCCCACAAAAGCGCTATGAAAAGTAGTGGCTTTTCGTTATCTTTGACACAGTAAATTTCAATACGTATGGCTTTGCTTAAAAAGCAAGCATATACGTTTCTTCACAACATTAAAAGCATAGGATTAGCAATGCTGGATTCTAAATTACTTCGCACTGAGCTGGATGATACAGCTGCAAAATTAGCACGTCGTGGCTTTAAGCTGGACGTTGAAACTATCCGCACACTTGAAGAGCAACGTAAATCAATTCAAGTAGAAGTTGAAAATTTACAATCCACGCGTAATTCCATCTCCAAGCAAATTGGCCAACTGATGTCGAAAGGCGATAAAGAAGGCGCAGACGCAATCAAGCAACAGATTGGTACGCTAGGCGATGATTTGGATGCCAAGAAAGTTGAATTAGACAAAATTCAAGCGCAGTTAGATGCGATCACTCAAAGTGTGCCTAACCTTCCTGATGAATCGGTTCCTGAAGGGAAAGATGAAGACGATAACGTGGAAGTTTCACGCTGGGGGACACCGAAAGAGTATGACTTTGCGGTTAAAGATCATGTTGATTTGGGTGAAATGGGCGATGGTTTAGATTTTGCGAGTGCAACGAAAATTACCGGTGCTCGCTTTGTGGTAATGAAAGGCCAATTTGCCCGTCTGCACCGTGCTATTGCTCAATTTATGCTGGATTTACACACTGAGCAACACGGTTATACTGAGTTATATGTGCCTTATCTTGTTAATGCGGATACTTTGTTTGGAACGGGGCAGCTACCAAAGTTTGGTCAAGATTTGTTCCATACCGAACCGTTGGCTGAAAAGGTGAGTGATGAAGAGCCTCGCCGTTTGTCCTTGATTCCAACCGCAGAAGTGCCAGTAACGAATTTAGTGCGTGATGTGATTCTTGATGAAGCAGAGCTTCCTTTGAAAATGACCGCACATACGCCTTGCTTCCGGTCTGAAGCGGGCTCTTATGGCCGTGACACGCGTGGTTTGATCCGTATGCACCAGTTTGACAAAGTGGAGTTGGTGCAGATCACTAAACCAGAAGATTCAATGGCAGCGTTAGAAGAGCTAACCGGTCATGCTGAGAAAGTATTACAACTGCTTGAACTGCCTTACCGCAAAGTGGTGCTGTGTACCGGTGATATGGGCTTTGGTGCGCGTAAAACCTATGACTTAGAAGTGTGGGTTCCGGCGCAGAAAACTTATCGTGAAATTTCATCATGTTCTAACATGTGGGATTTCCAAGCCCGTCGTATGCAAGCTCGTTTCCGCCGTAAAGGGGAAAAGAAACCAGAATTGGTACATACATTAAACGGTTCCGGTTTAGCTGTAGGGCGTACCATGGTAGCGATTTTAGAAAACTACCAACAAGCGGATGGTCGTATTGAGATCCCAGCGGTACTACAGAAATATATGAATGGTTTAACCCACATCGGTTAATTTTTTCAAACTGGCTTTAAACCGATGCTTTATGCATCGGTTTTTTATGTGCACTTCGTCGCTATTTTGGGGCGCGTTGCACTGTGATAGTGCATTCTTTCTTGTAGGTTTGTTTTAACTCTTTGATTTATAATATTTAACAAGTTGGTATATCACTTGCTCTGATCAACGGGTAACAATAACTTGTCCCAGTTACACTCTAGGCAAAGGCGCCTTGCTTCTAAGAAGTAAGGCGCTTTTTATTTGCCCGATCATAAGGAAGTGATGATGACTCAAACGAAAATTAATACAACGTGTCCCTATTGTGGTGTCGGTTGCGGCGTAGCTATTCACCATAACCAGATAGTTGGCGACAGTCTGCATCCCGCGAACTACGGTGCATTATGTGTCAAAGGGGCAGCGTTAGCCGAAAGTTTGCAGATGCCGTCACGTTTACTGTATCCCAGAATTGCGGGCAATGAAGTGAGCTGGCAGCAAGCGACGGATCATATTGCTGAGCAATTCTACCAAGCCATTCAGCAGCATGGTCCTGATTCGGTGGCAATGTATGTCTCTGGGCAACTCCTTACGGAAGACTATTACGTCGCCAACAAGCTCATGAAAGGTTATGTAGGTAGTGCCAATATAGATACTAACTCGCGGTTATGCATGTCTTCCGCGGTTGCAGCGCATATTCGCTCTTTTGGTGAAGATGTCGTGCCGGTCAATTATGAAGATATTGACCACACCGATCTGTTAGTGCTGGTTGGTGCTAATAGTGCGTGGACTCATCCGGTTTTATTTCGTCGTATTCAGCAAGCACGTGAGGATAATCCCCACCTTAAATTAGTGGTGGTTGATCCTCGCAAAACCATCACGGCCGAACAAGCCGATTTACACCTCGCCATTAATAATGACGGAGATGTGCTGTTATTTAATGGCTTATTGCGTTATCTCATGGATAACCATGCTTTAGATGAAGCGTATATTTCGGCACATACCCAAGGGTTTGAGCAATTAGCCGCGGAACTACGGTTAGAACGTTATCAAGTTAAGCAAGTAGCCCAAGATCTAGAAATTACCCCATCTGCTTTAGAGACCTTCTACCATTGGTTCTGTTGTAGCCCTTCCGCACTCACTCTTTTCTGCCAAGGGGTGAATCAGTCGGAGTCTGGGGTGGATAAAGGCAATGCCATTATCAACGTACACTTGGCGAGTGGGAAAATAGGTAAAGCGGGCAGTGGACCATTTTCATTAACGGGTCAGCCCAATGCGATGGGGGGAAGAGAAGTCGGTGGGCTAGCGAATCAGCTCGCCGTACACCGAGGTTTTGATGCCGAGTCACTGACCTTAGTTCAAGAGTATTGGCAATCACCGACCATTGCAGCCAAACCCGGTCTGAAAGCGGTGGAATTGTTTCAGGCTGTCGAAAGAGGCGAGGTCAAAGTGTTGTGGATTATGGCCACCAATCCTGTCATTTCGATGCCTGAAAGCGATCATATTCGCCGAGCCTTAGCAAAGTGCGACTGTGTCATTGTCTCTGACATCAGTGTTGACAGTGATGTTGCGGCTTATGCGGATGTATTATTGCCTGCTGCGGGTTGGGGAGAGAAGCAGGGGATGGTGACTAACTCAGAACGGCGGTTATCACGGCAACGAGCCTTTCTACCCGCTCCCGGAGAAGCCAAACCGGATTGGTGGGCCATCAGCCAAGTGGGGGAAAAGTTGTGTCAGCGCCTTCATGTCCCAAATGGGTTTGACTACCGCAATGAAGCGGATCTGTTTCGTGACTATGCAGGTTTAACGGCGATTAACCATGCTTCCCATTATTTATTAGACTTATCCATGTTTGCCCATATGAGTGATGAAGAATACGCCAACTGGCAGCCCACTCAATGGCCTATTGATGTGCCGAGACCTTTTCAACATGGTCAGTTTTCCACCCCTTCCGGTCGGGCAAACTTTATATCTACTCCCGCTCCTTTGTTAATGCAAGGTCACTGGTGGTTAAATAGCGGGCGCCAACGAGATCAATGGCATACCATGACTCGCACCGGTCATGTGGCAAAGTTAGCGGCGGGGGAACCTGAGCCCACTCTCTATATGAATCCACTTGCTGCCGAATCGTTGGGCTTGCAAGCGGGCGAAATAGCGGCGCTGCGAGGGGAGGAGCAAACATCGTGCTTATTTGCGAAAGTCGCGTTAGATGAGGGGTTAAAAGGCAAGCAACTGTTTATGTCGATGCACTGGGCGGGACGCTACAGTGAGCAGTCACAAGTCAATCGAGCCATCGGTCAGCAGCGAGATCCTATTTCTGGGCAGCCCGCCTTTAAGTCAGCGCTAGTTCATCTTGCTTCTGCGCAGATGCATAGCTATGGGCTTTATGTGGGGGAGCGGCGAGCATTGCCTGAGTGTGATTACCAAAGCTATCAACAAGAACAAGATTGCGGCGTTTCGCGTTTTGCCTCCTTAACGCCACTCAATAAAGCGCAGTTTGCAGTGAATGCCGGGGAGCAAGTGCTGCGTTGGGATCTACCCCAAGGATGGCTGATGATTTTAGGTCGCTCATCGACCAATGACAGCGCGATGAGAGTGACGGGAATCGTGCTGGTGTCACCACAACCCATTGCACAAGATTACACTATGATAGCGACACTGATTGGTCAGCCACTTCAGTTAAGTTCAGTATTAGCTTTAGCAGAAGGTCAGCAAACCAGTCGTTTAATCTGTAGCTGCTTTCGAATTACCGATCAACAAATCCATCAAGCAATAGAACAAGAGGGATGTGTGTCGCTTAATCAACTGCAACAGCGTTTAAAATGTGGCACCAATTGCGGATCATGCGTGTCCGAAATTCGTCAACTACTCAATGAACATGACAGCCTAATCATGAATAAAAAAGTAGGAGTGAAATCATGAATCGACCTCTTTTGTTGGAATCTCCTACACTTATCGGTTACTCCAGTGACTGGATGGAGCAAATTCAGCCTCTAAACACGGCAGAAAAAAAGCCGCAAGGTTATGTTTCGCTGGTGGGGGCGGGGCCAAACGATCCGGATCTGCTAACGCTAAAAGCATTGAAAGCTTTGCAAAAGGCGCAGGTATTAGTGTATGACCGACTCGTGGGGAAAGAGATTTTGGCACTCGCTAACCCTAAAGCTGAGCAAGTGTATGTAGGAAAGCGTTGTGGTCAGCCCAGCATGAAGCAGGAAACCATTTGTGCACTGTTGGTCAAGTATGCTCAGGCAGGGAAAAATGTGGTACGTCTGAAAGGAGGCGACCCATTTATTTTTGGTCGTGGTGGTGAAGAAGCCTTAGAGTTGGCCAAGCATCATATCCCCTATCAAGTGATCCCCGGTATCACAGCCGCGATTGGCTGTGCGGCAAGTAGCTTTATTCCGCTGACACATCGCCAAGTCTCCCGAAGCGTGACCTTTATTACGGGTCAAGTCGTGAGCGGGGCTTTACCCGCTTGGGCTGGGTTAGTGGCAAGCGGACAAACGCTGGTTTTCTATATGGGGTTGGAAAAAGCAGCGTCGATCGAGCAAGGGTTGGTGCAAGCTGGATTAAGCCCAGCCACGCCCGTGGCGATTATCGGTCATGGCTGCTCAGCCAAGCAAACCGTGATTACCTTTGAATTAGCGGAGTTGACGGACATGGCACATCAGCAACAAGGGTTAAGCCCGGCTTTAATCATTATGGGAGACGTGGTAAAACTGCGAGCGCAACTGTTGCAAACTGCACGAGTGGCTGAATTGCAGACCGTTTTCGCTGATTGATGAGGATAGCATGAGTATTATTTTGGAGTGTATACGCACTGTCGGACGAGGTGAGCGAGGGCGCAAACCCTTGACGTTTGAGCAGGCAGAGCAGGTGATGACCGCTTATCTTGCAGGAGACGTTGGTGATGATCAGATGGCGATGCTGCTGATGTTGATACGAGTACAAAATGAAACGAATGCTGAAATTGCGGGTTTTGTGAAAGCTTTCCAATCGCGTATGCCCGAGATTGGCGCGGACATTGATTGGCCTTGCTACGCAGGGAAACGCTCTTCTTCAGGTAAACCATGGCATGTACGAGCGGCCAAAATACTGGCTGATAATGGACATAAAGTCTTATTACACGGCTATCACGACCCCATGAGTGATCGTGAACACGCTGAGCATTATCTTACTGCGTGTCAAATCCCGCTCGCCACCAACGCCGAGCATGCACAAGGGCTTTTGCAAACCGATAATATTGCTTATTTACCTTTGCGTGCTTTTGCCCCTCAAGCGGAGGTGATGTTGAATTGGAAAAAACGTTATGGACTAAGAACGCCGATTAATACCGTCGTACGAGCACTCAATCCCGGTGGTGGAAAGGTGGGGCTACGGGGCAGCTTTCATCCCGGTTTTCAACAATTACACGCAGAAGTTGAGCATCATATCGGCAAAACAGCCCATGCTGTGATCTCGTTTAAAGGTCAGTCGGGGGAGTCAGAATATAACCCTAAAGTTAGCCAGACAGTCTGGCTCAGTCAGCCCGATGGGGTGCAGTCCTATTACTGGCCGGAGCAATTTATTTCAGACATTCCACTGCCAACGCATTGCCCACTCGGTACGCCACAAGAGGATTGGATTTTAATGGCGAATACCATTGTTGCGACCATAAGCGCGGTGTTGTTTACCCAAATGCATGATCGTGAACGTGCAATAGCCACGGCTTATCACTATTGGCAACAATCGTTACAAGGATAGAGAATGATATTTTGGTGCATAGTATCAACTACTCATAAAGAGGTATAAAAGTAGAAGTTTGATTATCTAAATTATTGTTATTTATCGTATTTGTATTTTATTTTTACAGTGGCTTACTCCTTGCAAACAAACCGAGTGTGTTTGAATAAAACAAGGAAGGTTTATGCCACTCTCTTTTCCCTCTCAACCCATCATCGTGTGCTGCGATAGTGTGAATGATCAAGCCACACTGAGCAGCAAACTTGCGCCGTATTACGATCACATTCTTGCCTGCCAACTGAACCAATTTGACGCTTTATTACAGAAAGAATCGGTGGCTAGTGTGGTCGTGTCTTGGCGTCAACCCAGCGCCGAGTTGAGGATGATGGTGGAGGCTTGCCAAGCTTACCAATCTCCATTGGTTGTCCTATTAAAACAGTTTCAAGTCTCTGATATTAAACGATTACCAGAGACGCATGATTTTATTTTGCTTCCTTTTGATACCCAGTTTGAATTAAAGCCTTGGCTTGAATATGCCCAGCAAGTACGCGACAAAGATAGCAGGGTAAAAAAAGAGGTGGCTCAGTTAGCTCAGCAATTACAAGAGCGTAAATGGGTTGAAAAAGCCAAAGGGCTCTTAATGCGTCTCCATGGGTTAGAGGAAGAAAAAGCCTATCAATTACTGCGCAAGAGTGCGATGCAATCGAGCTTGCCACTGGCTCAAGTGGCAAAGAATGTGGTGCAGACGTTAGAAAGAAACTAATACTTTGGGAGTATCTGGATTTCTGTGAATTGGTGCAGATTGCACACCAATAAGGCAAAAAAGGATAACAATAGAATAGCTTTTCATTTAACTCTTTGATTTTATTTTGAAATAATATCTGGCACGGTAATTGGATTAATCACTAACGTAAACACAACTTAATCCGCACAAAACATCAGTCATGATGATTAAAGGATGATTGGCAAAGACGCCACGGCTTATTCAAGCGGTGGCGTCTTTTTTTATGATACCGCAAAGGGAGTATGGCGATGGGATCAATTAAGAACTGGATAGGGAGCATGGTGTTAGGCTCAGTTCTGCTTGCCACGGGGGCACAAGCAAACCTTGCTAAGCCTGAAAAAGAAGATCTAAAGCTGGGATTTATTAAGCTCACTGATATGGCACCACTGGCGATTGCTTATGAAAAAGGCTTTTTTGAAGATGAAGGTTTGTATGTCACGTTGGAAGCGCAAGCCAACTGGAAAGTGCTACTGGATAGAGTGATCGATGGCGAATTAGATGGTGCACATATGTTAGCCGGACAACCGTTAGGGGCGACCATCGGTATTGGGACTCAAGCTGACATTATTACCGCTTTCAGTATGGATTTGAATGGTAATGCGATTACGGTGGCCAATGATGTGTGGCAACAGATGCAACCTTATTTGCAAAGAGATCAAGCCGGAAAGGTAGTTCATCCGATCAGTGCCAGCGCATTGAAACCTGTGATTGAGCAGTATGATCAGGAAGGTAAGCTTTTCAAGATGGGTATGGTGTTTCCGGTTTCAACCCACAACTATGAACTGCGCTATTGGCTCGCCGCCGGAGGTATTCACCCCGGTTTTTATGCTCCTCTTGCTGGCGATAATAGTGGTCGAATTCAGGCACAGGCTCTGCTCAGCGTGACACCACCACCACAAATGCCCGCCACGATGGAAGCGGGAACCATCAAAGGTTATAGCGTGGGGGAACCTTGGAATCAACAAGCGGTATTTAAAGGGATTGGTGTACCCGTTATCACCGATTATGAGATCTGGAAAAATAACCCAGAGAAAGTATTGGGGGTCTCTAAGTCGTGGGCAGAGCAAAATCCCAATACGCATATTCGGTTAGTGAAAGCATTAATCCGAGCCGCTCACTGGTTGGATGAAAATCAGAATGCGAACCGTCGTGAAGCAGTAAAAATATTAGCCAAAAGTGACTATGTGGGAGCGGATGAAGAGGTGATTGCTAACTCGATGTTGGGAACCTTTGAATATGAGAAAGGCGATGTCCGCCAGGTGCCCGATTTCAATGTATTTTTCCGCCACCACGCAACGTATCCCTACTACAGTGATGCCATTTGGACGCTCACTCAAATGCGCCGTTGGGGGCAGATCCCACAAGCGAAGTCGGATGATTGGTATCAGCAAATCGCCAAACAAGTTTATCGCCCAGATATTTATCAACAAGCAGCTCAAGCCTTAATTGAAGAAGGTCGAATTGGTGCGGAAGTGTTTCCTGATTTTAGCCAAGAAGAGGGATTTCGTGCCCCACAGTCTGATTTTATTGATCAGATCGAATATGACGGACGCAAACCCAATCAATATCTGGAACAACTCACCATCGGTCTTAAAGGTAACGACAAAGTATAAACCAGCCGCTTAGGGCGTATATCGGGTACGCTCAAGCGGTTTTTTCAGGAAGTTAATGGATAGCCCTAGTTAGAAAGGGAATCGCGAAGGAGTCAGCTATGTCGAGTAATGTAATTTCACTTATCCCTAATCGGGCTCAAGTGATGAATCGAAGTAAAATGGTGTTACTGCCATTGATTGGATTGTGCCTCTTTTTACTGGGATGGCATCTGGTTGCCAAACAGGTACAAACCTCATTAGGAACGCTGCCCGGACCAGTACAAACGTTTACTCAGTTTACTCATCTGGTGCAAGAACATGTTCAACAACGAGAGAAAGCTCAAGCATTTATTGAACGTCAGGAACAACGTAATGCAGAGACCTTGGCTGAAAATCCTCAAGCCGAAGTCAAAATTCGCCCTTATACCGGTAAAGCGACCTTTTTTGATCAGATAGGAACCAGCTTGTTAACGGTTGGTGCGGGATTTCTGTTTGCTTCTTTATTGGCGATTCCGTTGGGCATCCTGCTTGGTTTGAATCAAGGCTTGTATCAAGCGGTCAATCCGATTATTCAACTGCTTAAACCCGTCTCACCACTGGCTTGGTTGCCGATTGTCACTATGGTGGTCAGTGCCACTTATGTCAGTGACGATCCGCTCTTTGCCAAATCTTTTGTCAACTCATTGTTCACTGTCGCGCTTTGTAGCCTTTGGCCAACATTAATTAACACAGCCGTTGGGGTCACCAGTGTCGACAAGGACTTAATCAATGTCAGTAAAGTGTTGCGTTTATCGTGGTGGCAACATATCCGTACCATCGTTTTACCCTCGGCGGTTCCGATGATTTTTACGGGTTTACGTTTGTCGCTCGGGATAGCTTGGATGGTGCTCATTGCGGCTGAAATGCTGGCACAAAATCCGGGACTGGGCAAGTTTGTCTGGGATGAATTTCAAAGTGGTAGCTCAGCGTCACTGGGTCGCATTATGGTGGCAGTGATCACCATTGGTTTTATTGGGTTGTTACTCGATCGCGGCATGTTGGAGTTACAAAAACGCTTGTCGTGGAACAAACAACAAGCGCTGCGCTAAGGAGAACAGGATGTCAAAACCATTATTAGATTTAACTCAATTAGGGATGCGTTTCCCAACACCACAAGGTGAGTTTGTGGCGCTAAAAAATGTCAATTTGCCCATCCAAAAAGGGGAGTTTATTTCGCTGATTGGTCACTCCGGTTGTGGTAAATCGACGGTACTGAATTTGGTGGCGGGGCTACATACACCAACAGAGGGTGGCGTGATCTTAGAAGGGCGGGAAGTATCAGGTCCCGGACCCGAACGTGCAGTGGTGTTTCAAAACCATTCGTTACTACCGTGGTTAACGGTGTATCAGAATGTGGAGTTAGCGGTAAAACAAATAGCCCAAGGGCGAAGTAAACATTGGGTCAGAGAGCAAGTGGAACATTATTTAGCCTTGATTCAGCTTTCGCATGCTGCCGATAAGAAACCCGATGAAATATCAGGAGGAATGAAACAACGGGTGGGTATTGCCCGAGCCTTAGCCTTGCGTCCCAAAGTGTTGTTGATGGATGAGCCGTTTGGCGCATTGGATGCATTAACACGGGCCCGTTTGCAAGATGCGTTGATGGATATCCAAGCGGAGCTCAGCAACACCATCATTATGATCACCCACGATGTGGATGAAGCGGTGCTTCTCTCAGATAAGATAGTCATGATGACGAATGGCCCAGCCGCCACCATTGGTGAAGTGCTCAGCATTGATCTGCCGCGTCCGCGTGATCGGGTGCAATTAGCCGATGATGTGACCTATCAAAAATATCGTCAGTCTGTGCTGCGTTTTTTGTATGAAAAACAGAGTCATTCAGAGCCACGTAGCCTTCCGGTTGCAACGGTCGCCAAACGAGCATAAGGAATTTATAAGATGATGGAACATATTGTCATTGTCGGAAACGGCATGGTCGGACACCACTTGGTCGCTCAGTTAGTGGAAAAACAAGCGCATTTAGAAAAACGGATCACAGTCATTGGTGAAGAACGCTTTATTGCTTATGACCGAGTTCAGCTCTCTTCTCTGTTTAGTGGAAAGTCCCATGACGACTTAATGCTGAGTAGTGAAGAGTGGTATCAAAAACAGGGGATTAACCTGATCTTGGGCAGTCAGGTTACCGCGATTAATCGTGGACAAAAAACGCTTATCTTGGATGAAGAAGAGCTTATGGGCTATGACCGCTTGGTACTGGCAACCGGTTCTTATCCTTTTGTTCCACCAGTGCCCGGTCGTGAGCGAGACAACATCTTTGTCTATCGCACATTAGAAGATTTGTCTGCAATTCGGTTGGCTTGTCAGGGCGCAAAAAGTGGTGCGGTGATCGGAGGGGGATTACTGGGACTTGAAGCCGCGAATGCCCTGCGTTTGCTTGGTTTAGAGACGCATGTGGTGGAATTTGCGCCGCGTTTAATGCCAGTTCAGTTAGATGACGGCGGTGGTGCGTTATTAAAAAGTAAGATTGAGCACTTGGGTCTTAAGGTGCATACCTCCACCGTAACCGAAAAGATTATTGACGGGGAAAGTGCCAAACACCGGATGGTCTTTAAAGATGCTCCTGCGCTGGAAGTGGATGTAATTGTTTTTTCTGCGGGGATTCGTCCGCAAGATACATTAGCTCGTCAAGCTGGGTTAGAGATAGGTGAACGAGGAGGGATTGTTATTTCCGACCAATGCGTAACCAGTGATGAGCATATTTATGCTATTGGTGAATGCGCCCTGTGGCAGCAAAAGATCTTTGGCTTAGTGGCTCCCGGTTATGCGATGGCGCGAGTGGTGGCTGACCATCTGTTAGGTAGAAGCCATACCTTTAGTGGCGCGGATATGAGTACCAAACTCAAATTGTTAGGGGTTGACGTTGCCTCGATTGGTGATGCGCAGATGCAGAGCGAAGGGGCAAAAGAACTGGTGCTGCAAGACACCAATAAAGGGACGTATAAAAAACTGGTGGTCGATGAAAGCGCCACTCGGCTGTTGGGCGCAATTTTAGTCGGTGATAGCGGTGATTATGATGTTCTATTGCAAGCCTATTTGAATCAAACCGTGTTACCTGAGCATCCGGCTCATCTCTTGTTTGATAGTTCATTACTTCGTGGCGAGATGGCAGACAGCAGTGTGATTTGTTCCTGCCACAATGTCACTAAAGGGGCTTTGGTGGCGGCGATTCATGCGGGGGCAACCGAGTTAACTGATCTCAAAGCGGTCACCAAAGCGGGCACCGGATGCGGTGGTTGTAGCGGTATGGTTAAGTCGGTGTTGGATGCAGAATTGGTCTCGATGGGCATGGAGGTCAATCACCATCTATGTGAACACTTTGCTTATTCACGTCAAGAGCTGTTCCATCTTTGTCAGGTTGAGCAGATCAAAGACTTTGCAACACTGCTGCATAAACACGGGCAAGGGTTAGGGTGTGATATTTGTAAACCCACCGCCGCCTCTCTGTTCGCTTCATTGTGGAATGAACACATCATGCAGCCTGATCTCAGCGGGTTGCAAGATTCGAACGATGCCTTTATGGCTAATCTACAAAAAGATGGTTCTTATTCAGTTGTCCCACGCGTCGCTGGTGGTGAAATTACGCCAGATAAACTGATTGTGCTGGGTGAGGTTGCCAAGCGTTATGACCTATACACCAAGATCACCGGTGGACAACGTGTGGATCTGTTTGGTGCGCAAATGGAACAGTTACCTGAGATTTGGCGAACCTTGATCAATGCTGGGTTTGAAACCGGGCATGCTTATGGAAAGTCCCTGCGCACCGTGAAATCGTGTGTGGGTTCAACTTGGTGTCGCTACGGTGTGGATGATTCGGTTGGTTTGGCGATTGAGCTTGAACATCGTTACAAAGGTTTGCGTGCCCCTCATAAATTAAAATTTGCCGTGTCTGGGTGTACGCGAGAGTGTGCAGAAGCGCAGAGCAAAGATATTGGGGTTATTGCCACAGAAAAAGGTTGGAATTTGTATGTGGGCGGTAATGGCGGTATGCGGCCACGACATGGTGACTTATTCGCCGTGGATTTGAGCAAAGATGAATTGGTTATGCTGATTGATCGAGTTTTGATGTTTTACGTTCGTACCGCTGATCGGTTACAGCGTACTTCGGTGTGGCTGGACAATTTAGAAGGGGGCATCAGTTACCTTAAGCAAGTCATTGTTGAGGATTCATTAGGGGTGTGTGAACAGTTAGAAGCTCAGATGCAGCATGTTATTGATACCTATCAATGTGAATGGAAAAGTACATTAGAATCTGAGCTGAAACTGCGGAAATTCCGCCCATTTATCAATCATCAGCAAGGTAGCATGGCGCTCAATTATCAACGGTTGCGTCAGCAACGAATTCCAGCTGAGCAAGAGGAGGTGTAATGATGGAACGGATTTGTCATCTGAATGAACTCATCCCTTACCAAGGTTGCGCAGCATTGATTGGCGATCAACAAGTGGCGCTCTTTTATCTGCCCGAGTGTCAGCCACAAGTGTATGCGGTACAAAATTGGGACCCAATCAGTAAAGCTTATGTATTAAGCCGCGGAATTGTGGGGGATGTACAAGGAGTCCCTTGTGTCGCCTCCCCAATGTATAAACAGCATTTTAACTTGTTAACGGGGCACTGCTTAGAAGAGCCAGAGATTCAGATCGATTGCTGGCCTGTGGTTATCGAGCAGGGAAGGGTCTATCTGGTGGCTAATGAAGTGGTCAATGCCTTGTCGGCATAATATCCCCTTCCTATTTGCAACGCCAAGTTGTTTGGGTATCGCTGCTCAGTATTGGATATGAGAATCGAAAGCCAATCCACCGCCATGTATATACGATGGCGGTGGATTGTTTATTGCTCAACAGGTTGAAAACAATCTGGGCTCTGCAACGCAACTTCTACCGCATCGAGTAATGCTGCTATATGTTCAGGCGTACTGATATAGGGTGGCATCAAATAAATTAAGCGCCCGAAGGGGCGAATCCATACCCCTAATTCAACAAACAGGGCTTGAATGACTTCCATATTGACTGGTTGCTGAGTTTCGATAACTCCGATAGCGCCGAGCCAACGAGTCTCTTTGACACTAGGATAAGTATGAAATGTGGGTAATCGCGCAGCAAATTGCGCTTCGATCTGCGCAACTTGGGTTTGCCAGTCGCCTTGTTCGATAAGCGCTAAGCTAGCGGCTGCAACGGCGCAAGCCAGTGGATTACCCATAAAAGTTGGTCCGTGCATAAAACACTGCGCGTCACCACTACAGACCGTATCCGCGACTTGCTTACTGGTTAAGGTCGCGGCCAGCGTCATATAACCACCAGTCAGGGCTTTTCCCACACACATAATATCGGGTTCCACACCTGCATGTTGGCAGGCAAACAGTTTTCCTGTGCGGCCAAACCCCGTGGCGATTTCATCGAGGATCAGCAGTACGCCATATTCATCACATAGCACTCGAACTTGGCGTAAAAATTCAGGATGATAAATCCGCATTCCGCCCGCTCCTTGCACAATTGGCTCTAAGATCACCGCCGCAATCTGCTTGTGATGTTCGATCAATTTGTTGCGAAAATCGTCGATATCATGCTCTTGCCAGTTTTGCCAAAAACCGATTTGTGGTGAATCGGCAAAGAGATGTTCTGGGAGAAACCCTTTATATAGGCGGTGCATTGAGTTATCAGGATCGGTGACCGACATAGCAGCAAAGGTATCCCCATGATAACCGTGGCGTAGCGTCAAAAATTTTGCGCGAGGCTCTCCTTTCGCTTGCCAATATTGCAGCGCCATTTTCAGGCTTACTTCAACGGCAACTGAACCGGAATCCGCGAGAAAAATGTGTTGTAAATTTTGGGGGGCTAGCCTTAATAAACGTTGGCAGATATCAATTGCAGGCTGATGCGTGATCCCTCCAAACATCACATGTGCCATCTTATCCAATTGTTGGTGGGCGGCTTGTGTGAGTACGGGGTGGTTATAGCCATGAATAGCTGCCCACCATGAAGACATACCATCAATCAGTGGTTTTTCATCGTCTAAATAGAGATGAACCCCTTGTGCATGGCTAACGGGATAACAGGTCAGAGGTGTCAGTGTTGAAGTATAAGGATGCCAGATATGCTGGCGGTCGAACGCTAAATCCATAAAAACGTCAAGCTCAGATTTGTTTAAAAATAAACCGAGTGTAAACTCGTTTCATTTCTTTGTGTTGACAGTCTAGCGCGGCTCAGTAGACTAACCAAGCATTAAAACCAATAAAATCTGATCATCTGTTAAGGATTACCTGTGGAAGTACGTCATAACTGGACAGTGACTGAAGTGAGAGCACTGCTGGAAAAACCGTTTATGGATCTGCTGTTTGACGCGCAGCAAGTTCACCGTCATTACCACCCGCATAACCATGTACAAGTCAGTACCTTGCTTTCAATTAAAACGGGTGCCTGCCCGGAAGATTGTAAATATTGTCCGCAAAGTGCGCATTATCGTACTGATGTGGATAAAGAACGCTTGATGGAAGTGGAACGTGTTTTAGATGCAGCACAAAAAGCGAAGCAGTCCGGTTCGACTCGTTTCTGTATGGGGGCGGCATGGAAGAATCCGAAAGCGCGTGATATGCCGTTACTGAAAGAGATGATCTCAGGCGTGAAAGATATGGGGTTAGAGACCTGTATGACCCTTGGCATGTTAACGCCTGAGCAAGCCAAAGAGCTCGCGGGGGCTGGGCTAGATTATTACAACCATAACTTAGACACATCACCTGAATTCTACGGCAATATTATTACCACACGGACTTATCAAGATCGGTTAGACACCTTGTCTCACGTGCGAGAAGCTGGGATGAAGATCTGCTCTGGTGGGATTATTGGTATGGGAGAAACTACTCATGACCGTGCTGGGTTATTGGTGGAGTTAGCCAATTTACCGACTCAACCGGAAAGTGTGCCAATTAATATGCTAGTGAAAGTGCAAGGTACACCGCTGGAGACGGCTGAGGATGTGGAACCGTTTGACTTTATTCGCTTAATTGCGGCTGCCCGCATCATGATGCCGAAATCCGCAGTACGGCTATCGGCTGGTCGAGAGAAAATGAACGAGCAGATGCAAGCACTCTGTTTTATGGCCGGAGCTAACTCTATTTTCTATGGCTGTAAGCTATTGACTACGCCAAATCCAGCGGAAGATAGTGATATGTTGCTCTTTAACAAATTGGGGATTAATCGTCAGCACATCGCACAGAAACCCGATGAAGTGACCGAGAATGAGTTGCTCGATCAAGTTGTTGAGCGTGTAGCTGCTCGTCCTACTGCCGATGATCTTTTTTATGATGCCACCGTTTAACTCTCGTATTCAGCAGGCATTATTGGAGCGAAAACAGCAAAATGGTGCGCGTCAATTGCAACCATTACAGGGTGGTAATCAGCCTCATATTCAGTTTAATGAGCAAGCGTATCTCAATTTTTCCAGTAACGATTATTTAGGACTGGCGACGGATAAGAGCTTGATTCAAGCGTGGCAGCAAGGTTTGAGTTTATACGGCGCTGGAAGTGGTGGCTCTCCTTTGGTGACGGGGTTTTCCGTCGCGCATGAGCGGCTGGAGAAAACGTTGTGTGACTGGTTTGGCTATTCACGAGCTATTTTATTTGGTTCGGGTTTTAGTGCTAATCAAGCGTTACTGTTCACCTTGTTAGCTAAAGGGGACATACTCCTGCAAGACAAGCTTAACCACGCATCGCTTATGGAAGCGGGGCTGCTGTCTCCGGCAACCATGAAACGCTTTAAACACAATGATTTTCTACATCTGGGTCAGCTATTACCTGAATCGGCGGCATGCTTAGTAGTGACAGAAGGCGTTTTCAGTATGGATGGGGATTGCGCGCCACTGGCTGAGATTTATCAGCAGATAAACCAGCGTGCTTGGTTGATGGTTGATGATGCGCATGGTGTTGGCGTGTTGGGGGTGCACGGACGAGGTAGCTGTGAGCAAGCGGGGATCTGGCCTGATATGTTATTGGTGACGTTTGGTAAAGCTTTTGGTTTATCTGGTGCGGCGATTCTTTGTCGTGATGAGGTGGGGGATTACTTAACCCAATTTGCTCGGCACCATGTCTATTCAACCGCTATGCCACCAGCACAAGCGCATGCAATTACTCATGCGGTCAGTATGATTCAACAACAAGCTTGGCGGCGCGATAAATTGGCAGAACTTTCCGCCACTTATGAGGAAGCGTTGCAGAAAGTGGCGGGATTTATACCCAGTCAAACGCCGATTAAGCCTTTGATATTAGGGGAGAGCCAGCGTGCAGTGAGAGTTGCGCATCAATTGCGTGAAAATGGCATTTGGCTGACTGCGATTCGCCCACCTACGGTCGCTCAAGGCTATGCAAGATTGCGTATTACCTTGACTGCCAACCATTCCGTTCCACAAGTAAAAAAGATGACCCAAGCTTTAATTGACACCTTGGAGAGACACGGATGATACCAGCGATGAGTACCGTGCTTTATGAGCAAAATGATAAAACGGCGATTGCGCAAGCGTTTAGTAAAGCCGCTGCTCGTTATGATCAGCATGCGGCTTTTCAACGAGATGTTGGATTACGATTACTGAATAAATTACCGCAGCAATTGGATGGATGGCGTATTCTTGATCTAGGATGTGGGACCGGTTATTGCTCTCAAATATTACAATCGAGAGGGGCAACCGTTGTGTGTGTTGATCTCTCCTCCGCCATGTTGCAGCAAGCTTATCAACGCTGTGGTAGTGAGCGCATGAGTTATTTGCAAGCCGATGGAGAAGCGCTGCCTTTTGCTTCTTTCGAATTTGATGCGGTGTTTTCGAGCCTAGCTTTACAATGGTGTGACAATTTAGCCTGTCCATTGACAGAAATTTATCGAGTGCTAAAACCGAGGGGGCAAGTTTACCTCTCAACCTTATTAGAAGGGTCACTGATTGAGTTGCAACAGGCATGGCTAAAAGTTGATTCATATCAACACGTCAATCGCTTCACGACGGTCAATCAGGTAAAAATTGCGTTAGCGCAAGCTGGTTATCAAAAAATTCACTTAGACTTACCTTCAATAACAGTATGGTATGAAAGTGCTTTCTCTTTAATGAGAGATTTGAAAGGGATTGGTGCGAATCATGTTCCTGGTCGTGCACAAGGGTTAACTCGCCGCCATACGCTCGCTCAGGTAGAGCAGGCATATCAAGTGTTTCGTAACCATCATGGTCTTCTACCTGCAACATATCAGGTTTGTTTAGGGGTTTTACATCGATGATAGATGCATTATTTATTGCGGGTACGGATACCGATGTGGGCAAAACAGTGGCTTCAAAGGCCATTCTTCAAGCCTGTGCTGAAAAAGGGTTATCGACCATTGGCTATAAGCCAGTTTCAGCTGGGTGTGAAAAAACAGAGCAAGGTTTGCGCAATGATGATGCACTGCATTTATTGCAAGCTGCAACAGAAAAAATGCCTTATGAGGATATTAATCCTTACGCGCTAGCACTGCCGACTTCACCACATATTGCAGCAAAACACGAGCATCAAGTGATTGATTATTCCGTGCTGAGTGAAAAATTGGCGAAATTAAAAGCGCAGGCCGATGTAGTATTAGTTGAAGGTGCTGGTGGTTGGCGTGTGCCCATTTCTGATACTGAAAGCCTTTCAAGTTGGGTTCAACAAGAACAGCTAGCAGTGGTTCTTGTTGTTGGAATTAAATTAGGCTGTTTAAGCCATGCGTTATTAACAGTTGAATCCATCAAGGCAGATGGTCTGAATCTGATCGGGTGGGTGGCAAACCGTGTTAACCCTGGCACTGAACATTATGCCGATATTATTTCACTACTTGAGGCTCGTATT
Organism: Vibrio cincinnatiensis; assembly: GCF_022113815.1. Classification (GTDB taxonomy): domain Bacteria; phylum Pseudomonadota; class Gammaproteobacteria; order Enterobacterales; family Vibrionaceae; genus Vibrio; species Vibrio cincinnatiensis_A. The sequence continues at coordinate 20,626 of NZ_SGOM01000006.1, read as the reverse complement.
GATGCACCTAAATTAGGTGAAATTCCTTATATGCCGAGTGTGAAGTGCCGTGAATTAGGGAAGTTTATTAATCTTTCTCCTTTACTTGAGAGGGAATGACTGGCTGTTTTTTTGAGTTAAAAAGAGAAGGGCTGCATTACGCAGCCCTTCTTTATTCGGCTATTTCTCTTGAGATAAACCCACTAAAGAGTGTGGAGTATTCACGATTTGAGAAGGAATTGTTTGCTCTGTGCTTAACCCTAACTGCTGTTTTGCTTCTTCTTCACTTAAACCTAGGTGACAACGCAGTAAGTCAATTGCCATTTGGTAGTTATTTGCTTCAGCCATGCTCGTTTCCTTTGCTGAGAATTAACGTTCTTTTAACCTTTAGCAATGTAGTCTCTTTATCTCTGAGCCTCAATAAGACTAAAGTATAAAGTCAGACTGCTCGGATCAGTCGGTTTTAATTAGACATTAAATGTTGCAATTTATCCGTTAGCCTTGAATATTCAATCGATGACATTATGTATTAAAATACCCCCAGCTGAAGGATCTTCATTCAGCACTAATTAAATAAAATCCTATTCGGAGAGAAGTAATGAAGCGAGTATTGTTATTCTTGGCAACAAACTTAGCCGTAGTGCTGGTTCTTAGCGTTGTTTTGAATATTGTTTATGCCGTAACAGGTATGCAGCCGGGTAGTCTGTCTGGCCTATTGGTTCTGGCCGCTGTATTTGGTTTTGGCGGTGCATTCATCTCACTTCTGATGTCAAAGGGTATGGCGCTCCGTTCGGTCGGGGGCAGAGTGATTGAAAGCCCACGTAACGAAATGGAACACTGGTTGGTCCAAACCGTTCGTCGCCAAGCAGAGCAAGCGGGTATTGGTATGCCAACGGTTGCTATTTATGATGCTCCTGACATGAATGCGTTTGCGACAGGTGCAAAGCGAGACGATTCATTGGTCGCGGTTTCTACCGGGCTTTTACATAATATGACCCGAGATGAAGCGGAAGCCGTATTAGCCCATGAAGTCAGTCACATCGCTAATGGTGATATGGTCACCATGACATTAATGCAAGGGGTAGTGAATACCTTTGTCATTTTCTTATCTCGTTTTATTGCCAATATTATTTCTTCACGTAATTCAGACGAAGGTGAAGGGAGTAATATGATGGTTTATTTTGCGGTTTCGATGGCGCTTGAATTAGTGTTTGGTTTCTTAGCAAGCTTTATTACCATGTGGTATAGCCGTCATCGTGAGTACCATGCGGATGCCGGTGCGGCACAATTGGTGGGTCGGCATAAAATGATCGCGGCATTAGAGCGGTTAAAAATGAGCCATGAGCCTCAACTTGAAGGATCTATGATGGCATTTGGCATTAATGGAAAACGAACCATTACCGAACTTCTAATGAGTCATCCTCCATTGGATAAACGTATCGAAGCATTGCGTCAAGCATGATCTTAAAGCGTACTCGCCTTGTGCTGGTACTCTTTTTTCAACGCAGTAAATCCTGCGCGATTTCACACATAAAACAAAAGGGCCATACGGCCCTTTATCATAAAGATAATAATATTCAGAGCTGATCAGTGAGTTCGATAGCGTAGCCAATATAGCTGGCTGGCGTCATCTGCTTTAGGCGCTCTTTTTCTTCTGGTGGCAACTCTAGCCCATCAATAAATTGACGCATGGCTTCACCATCTACTCGTTTTCCACGAGTTAATTCTTTGAGTTTTTCATAGGGTTTTTCAATGCCATATCGGCGCATCACCGTTTGAATTGGTTCGGCAAGCACTTCCCAGTTTTTGTCCAACTCAGCGAGTAGTGCATCACGATTGACTTCTAGCTTGCTAATTCCTTTTAAGGTTGAGGAATAAGCGATCACAGCATAACCGACCCCCACGCCTAAGTTGCGTAGAACCGTTGAGTCTGTTAGGTCACGTTGCCAGCGAGAAATCGGTAGTTTTTGTGCAAGGTGAGTGAAAATAGCATTTGCTAAACCTAAGTTACCTTCCGAGTTTTCAAAATCAATCGGGTTAACTTTGTGCGGCATGGTGGAAGAGCCAATCTCTCCAGCAATGGTTCTTTGTTTAAAGTGACCCAGAGCGATGTAACCCCAAATATCACGGTCGAAGTCGATCAGAATGGTATTAAAGCGGGCAATCGCATCAAACAACTCAGCAATGTAATCATGAGGTTCAATCTGAGTCGTATAAGGGTTCCAGGTTACCCCTAATGATTCGCAAATAAACTCTTCACTGAATTTGTGCCAATCTACCTCTGGATAAGCCGAAAGGTGAGCGTTGTAGTTACCTACAGCACCATTAATTTTAGCTAAAATTTCAATGTTGGCGATTTGCTTATATTGGCGTTCCATACGGTAAGCCACATTCGCCATTTCTTTACCCATGGTGGAAGGTGAAGCAGGTTGGCCATGGGTACGAGAAAGCAGAGGAATATCACGATATTCTTCTGCCAATTTGCGAATCGCATCAATGATATTGCGGATCTCTGGGAGGATAACTGAATCACGAGCTTCTTTAAGCATGAGCGCATGAGACGTGTTGTTAATATCTTCGGATGTACAAGCAAAATGGATGAACTCATTAATTGCATGAAGCTCAGGAACTTCAGCCACTTTTTCTTTTAAGAAATACTCAACCGCTTTCACATCATGGTTCGTTGTGCGTTCGATATCTTTGATACGCTGTGCGTCTTGTTCGTTAAAATTTTCGGCTAGTTGATCAAGAAATTGATTTGCTTGCGCACTGAGTTGTGGGACCTCAGTAATTGCTGCAGTAGCAGCCAGCTTTTGTAGCCAACGAATTTCAACAATAGTTCGGTACTTTAGGAGACCATATTCACTGAAGATACTACGTAACGCAATCGTTTTACTTCCGTATCGGCCATCTACCGGTGAAACAGCAGTCAATGCTGACAGTTCCATGTTCTTCTCCTGGAGTTTGAGTTAAATGTAAAAGTGAGTGAAGTGGACCTCGAGCCTTTAAAGTCTTGCTAATAGCAATTGAGCTTGCTCGATCATCTTTTTACGACCAAAAATCAAATGGCGGCGTCGGCCACCAACCTGACGCCAAAGTACCGCACAGCGTATACCAGAAAGTAGTAATGCTCTGACCTTATGCTGATTGGCGGTTTGTTGTAATACGGTAGGGGTTCCTGTGACTTGAATACGAGGACCAATAGGGCTAATCACATCCAGATAGACGCTGGCAAGGTTACTGATCATCGTGTCATCAAGGAGATCAAAATGTGCCACTTGACGTTCTAAGGTTTGCAGGCGATCGCCAAGTTGTGCCATGGAGTCCCGACGACTATTCAGTTTACGTTCTAAGGCCATTAAACTGATGATATAGCGTGTCATTTCATTGCCTGCTGGAGTGCTATCAATACCGTTGACTAAACTTTCAAGGCCAACTTTTAGGTTGACCTCATTGCCAAATACATCCAGCGTACTACTGGGGTTTGTGTTCAGTATGGCTTGGAGTGAAGTGGCAAACGCGTTGGAATCACAGCGACCATCTCTTGCGACTTGTTGAACCAAAGCAACGGCTTGGCAGATCCCAGCAAAGGCGATAGTGCGATCATAATTAGTGTTAGCCACGTAAATACTCCTAAAATTGACTATGAGATACGTTGTTCAATAATACCACCACCAAGGCAAACCTCTCCTTGATAAAATACCGCTGACTGCCCAGGGGTTACGGCAATTTGTGGCTCATCGAACATCACTTTGATGTTATTGTCATCGATAGGGATAAGCGTACAAGCAATATCCGTTTGGCGATAACGCGTCTTTACTGTGCAACGAATCGCTTCTGTTATTGGCTGACGTTCGACCCAATGTAGCTGGGATGCGAATAATCCGTGCGATTTTAGCAAGGGGTGATCTGAGCCTTGAACAGCAATCAATACATTTCGCTTTAGATCTTTCTCTGCGACATACCAAGGTTGTTCGGTACCGTCTTTAAGGCCGCCAATATGTAACCCTTTGCGCTGGCCGAGCGTATGGTACATCAAGCCTTGATGTTCACCGATGATTTTTCCTTCCGGTGTTTCAATTTTACCGGGTTGTGCCGGCAAATAGCGAGATAAGAAGTCAGTAAATTTGCGCTCGCCAATAAAACAGATACCGGTTGAATCTTTTTTCTTCGCCGTGACTAGGCCTTGTTCTTCTGCAATTCGGCGTACCTCTGGCTTTTCCAATTCTCCAACTGGAAATAAACTGCGAGCAACTTGTTCATGGCTAAGGGTGTATAAGAAATAGCTTTGATCTTTATTGTTATCAAGCCCTCTCAGCATTTGTGGTTTTTCACCAACCTCAGGGAAGGTACGGCGAACATAGTGACCCATCGCAATGTAGTCAGCATCAAGCACTTCGTCGGCGAACTCTAGAAAAGCTTTAAATTTGATCTCTTTATTACACAGTATATCGGGGTTTGGGGTTCGGCCGGCCTTATATTCAGCTAGAAAATATTCAAACACATTGTCCCAATATTCAGCGGCAAAGTTGATGGTATGTAAATGAATACCTAATTTGTCACAGACAGCTTGAGCATCAGCCAAATCTTCAGCAGCGGTACAGTATTCTTCGTTATCATCTTCTTCCCAGTTTTTCATAAACAGGCCTTCAACTTGATAACCCTGTTGCTGTAATAGATACGCGGAAACGGAGGAATCGACGCCGCCGGACATACCGACAATAACTTTCTTTTGACTATTTATACTGTGAGCTTCTGACATAACTCAATACCACTTAATGAACTTGGGGAAGGATTCTAACAGAAAGATTTTTTTGAGGACAGATCCGAGACCGCAATCACACTTCTTTATGGCGATGATCTGTCCCTTTTTAATGTTATGTTGCAAGGGTGAGGGGCGTTCCTTCTTGGTTTTTTTGACTATTATCTTGATGATTAGGTTTCTATTGTTAAAACAAACGACAAGGCTAAGAAAAAGGAAGCTGAAGAAAGAACGCAATGATATGCATAATTAAACTCTTGGATGGATGTTTTTATTCAAACCTTATGTGTGTTTTTTCCTCTCATTTATTCTAGGGATGAATAATAAAGAAAAAACTCGTTGGCGAAATCGTTTGCTCTTTTTCTGTCAGTTGCTGTTTTATAGCAGAGCGAGTTAGAATCGCCCATCTTTTTATTCCTATGCCGAACCGCTCTTATGAAATTTCCTGGTCAACGTAAGTCAAAACATTATTTTCCTGTCCATGCTCGTGATCCTCTGGTCATTCAGGCTCAAGAAAATAAGAAAATGTCCCGTACACATATTATTGGTATTGACCAAACCTTAGTCGATATTGAAGCGAAAGTAGATTCAGAATTGATTGAACGCTATGGATTAAGTAAGGGACATTCGTTAGTGATTGACGATGAATCAGCGGAAGCGCTTTATCAGGAATTAAAAGATAATCGATTAATTTGTAGTGAGTATGCAGGTGGAACCATTGGTAATACACTTCATAACTATTCAGTGTTGGCCGATGATCGTTCAACCTTATTAGGGGTGATGAGCCAAGATATCGAAATTGGCAGTTATGGTTATCGTTATTTATGCAATACTTCTAGCCGAGTCGATCTTAACTATTTGCAAGGTGTAAATGGGGCAATTGGTCGCTGTTTTGCACTGATTACAGAAGATGGAGAGCGGACATTTGCCATCAGTGAAGGGCAAATGAACCAATTAAGCCCGGAAAGTATTCCTGAGAAAATTTTCAAAAATGCTTCTGCTTTGGTTATTACCGCCTATCTTGTTCGTTGTAAGCCGGGAGATCCCATGCCTGAGGCAACCATGCGTGCGATTGAGTTTGCAAAAAAATATCATGTACCGGTTGTATTAACGCTAGGAACAAAGTTCGTTATTCAAGATGATCCTGAATTTTGGCAAGCTTTCTTGCGAGATCATGTATCCGTTGTCGCAATGAATGAAGATGAAGCATGGGCGTTGACAGGGGAACAAGACCCTCTGGCAGCCTCTGATAAAGCATTGGATTGGGTAGATTTAGTGCTTTGTACCGCAGGCCCTGTTGGTTTATTTATGGCAGGTTATACAGAAGATTCAGCTAAGCGAGAAACAACCTTACCGTTGTTACCCGGTTCTATTGCCGAGTTCAATCGTTATGAATTTAGCCGTCCAGCGAGCCGTCATGGGTGTGAAAATCCGATTCGGGTCTATTCTCATATTGCTCCTTATATGGGAGGGCCGGAAAAAATTAAAAATACGAATGGAGCTGGTGATGCAGCTTTATCTGCGTTGCTACATGATATGGCGGCAAATAAATATCATAAAGAAAATGTGCCAAACTCAAGTAAACATCAACATCAGTTTTTGACTTATTCCTCTTTTTCTCAAGTATGTAAATATTCTAATCGTGCCAGTTATGAAGTGTTGGTACAGCATTCTCCCCGTTTATCTCGTGGTTTACCTGAGCGAGAAGATAGCTTAGAAGAAGCATACTGGGAGCGATAATCTGTTATTTTATGAATAAGAATAATGGTGACTAAAAATAAAAAAGGCTCGAAAACGAGCCTTTTTATCGTTGTTACTTAAACGAATGAAGTTAGATAGCAAAATCTTCAAGAGATTTGCCTGCATCCAATGCTTGTTGGATGACAGAAGGAGTGCGGCCTTGGCCTGTCCATGTTTTTTCCACACCATTGTCCATGTATTTGTATTTTGCTGGACGAGGAGCACGTTTTCCTTTGCCTTTTTTAGCTTTGGTTTTTGTTTCACCAGCAAGCGCAGAAATAAGAGCTTCAACATCAATGCCATCTTTAGCGATTTGTTCAGCAATTGCTGCAAGTTTTGCTTCTTGTTCTGCGAGCGCTGCTTTTTCTTGCTCTTCAATTTCTTTACGCTCTTGCACAACGGTAGTTAATTTATCGAGAGCTTCTTCAAGTTGCTCTAGAGTGAGATCACGAGCATAAGCGCGTAGGCTGCGAATATTTAATAGCGTTTTAGTAAGTTCCGACATTTCGGTTTCCTGTGAGGTAAATTTATTTACAATTCCAATATTAAACCCAGTAATTTATTCTGGCAATATTGATTTTACCTTAATAGTAAAATATTAAGTCAAATTATAATCAAGTGTAAGTTATCTTAATAATAGTATTTTGTGAAAATCGCCCCATTATGACAGTGTTGTATAATTAATCGAAGGGTTTACGTTATATAGGATTAATATATTCACTTTAATGAGATTCATTGCATAGCTATATGTGACGAAATTCTTTCATAGTGATTTATCTTCGCTATTGTTTATGCCTCTTTTTGGTGTTGGTCACTAGATAAAACAAGGTGTGTGGGTGTTTTATCGATTCATTTAGGCGGTGGAATAATAAATACTCGACAATTAACCCGTAGGATAGGTTGCATTGATACTGATGATAAGTACAATGGCCGGCACCTAATGCGAGATTTATAAATAATGTTGAGTCTACTCATCCAGTAGATCACAATAGAGTCTCGACGTAGAGGTGCGGTATTGAAAAGTAATCATGATTGGGGTGATACCAATGAATCATGAAGAAAGGCTTTATCGCCGAAGTGAGTCGTAGATCAAAACGATTTGCTGGGGTTGTCAGCGAATAGGGGCAACACTGCCATAGTCTACATACCAATGCAGGTATTACTTTGCTTGGTATTACCTTGTTAAACTATGGAGCGCTACTGTAGGGTTGGGTGAAGTGTTCACTTCCCTTTCGCTTAGTTCAACATAAGCTGTGCTAGACGCAGCTTGTCTGCAGTAGATCTCTCGCCATTTATTACTGGTTTTTGAAGATCATGAATGTAATTGATTTTGCTTCCTCTCCTTTGTCGGTGCTTCCTCCGTTGATAGCATTGACTTTAGCCATTGTGACTCGTCGAGTATTAGTTTCTTTGGGTGTAGGTATTCTGCTTGGTGCTATCTTATTAGCCGATTTCTCCTTGTCAGGTGCTGTCCGTTATACCGGAGCTCAAGTGGCCAGTGTATTTGTTAAAGACGGCAGCCTAAACACTTGGAACATGAGTATTGTGGGCTTCCTCATTTTACTGGGTATGATGACTGCACTTTTAACCCTGTCTGGTGGCACGCGCGCTTTTGCTGAATGGGCTCAAGTACGCGTCAAAAGTAAACGGGGTTCTAAGCTTTTAGCGGCATTTCTTGGCGTGTTTATCTTTGTTGATGATTACTTTAATAGCTTAGCTGTTGGTTCTATTTCCCGCCCAGTTACGGATCGGTTTTATGTTTCTCGAGCCAAGTTAGCTTATATTTTAGATTCAACCGCGGCACCTATGTGTGTCGTGATGCCTGCCTCTAGCTGGGGGGCTTATATTATGACCATTATCGGTGGCATTTTAGTTTCACACGGGATAACGGATTATTCTCCTCTTGGGGCTTATTTGCGGTTAGTGCCGATGAACTTTTATGCCATTTTTGCTCTGCTGATGGTCTTTGCGGTGGTGTGGTTCCAAATGGATATCGGCCCGATGCGTCGACATGAAATCCAGGCATCACAGGGTCGAGGTTTCGATCAAGATACTGAAAATGATAGCCAAGAAGCCCATGAACTTAATGAAGAGTTAGACATTCCCGAAAGTGATCATGGTAAAGTTTCAGATTTAGTTTTGCCGATTATTTTACTGATCATGGCCACGATTGGAGCCATGTTATATACCGGAGGGCAGGCGCTAGCTTCTGATGGACTGGTTTTTAATGTTTTAGGTGCATTTGAAAATACGGATGTTGGAACGTCATTAATCTATGGTGGATCCGTGGGGTTATTGGCGGCTCTTTTCACGGTTATTAAGCAAAGCCTTCCTATGGGTGATGTGCTTAGTACCATGTGGATTGGAGCACGCTCTATGTTTGGCGCTATCTTAATTTTAATTTTTGCGTGGACAATTGGCTCTGTGATTGGTGACATGAAGACAGGGGCATATTTGTCTTCGCTAGTGCAAGGTAATATCAATCCACATTGGTTACCCGTTATTTTGTTTCTTTTGTCTGGCATTATGGCGTTTTCAACGGGAACATCATGGGGAACGTTTGGTATTATGTTACCGATTGCAGGTGATATGGCAGGGGCGACAGATCTTGCATTGATGTTGCCAATGCTAAGTGCGGTATTAGCCGGTTCTGTGTTTGGTGATCATTGCTCTCCCATTTCTGATACCACAATATTGTCTTCAACTGGGGCGCGTTGTAACCATATTGACCATGTTGCGACTCAATTGCCTTATTCACTTTCTGTCGCTGGTGTGTCGACGGTGGGCTTTATTGTATTGGGTATGACAGCATCACTTTTTGCTGCATTAGCGGCAGCTAGCGTTGCATTTGTGCTAGTGTGTGTTGTTTTTTCTTGGCTTTCCAAGTCAAAAATAGTCACAGAATCTGCTCAATAATCTTCTTTTAACCCAACCTTATTCAAGGTTGGGTTAATTATTTTCGGTATTAAACTGAAAAACCCTTAAATTGCAGTTGCAAAAAAGTTCAAGCTTAGTTAGTGTTGAAAACAGTCGAGCTAACCAGTGTAAAGAAATTAAGTATGCGTAGTTTTGTAATGAATATTCATCATCACCATCATCCCTAGTCAGTCTTTCGGGAGATGTACGCATACCCGGGAGGCAGGATTCTCCCGGCGGTTAAATCAAAAGTGTATTTAGATTTTAAACCCTCGGGAGACCAAACTCTCGAGGGTTTTTTACTATTTGATTTTATAAAATTCAATAAATTGCAAAGGAATCATGTCATGCAAACACAACGCCTAAGAATTGCCATTCAAAAGAAAGGTCGCCTGAGCCAAGAATGTCAGGCACTGCTGAAAAAGTGTGGAGTAAAATTCAATATCATGGGCGAAAGCCTGGTTGTTCATTCACTCAATATGCCGATTGATTTGTTGCTTGTTCGTGATGATGATATTCCCGGTTTGATTATGGACGGTGTCGTTGATTTAGGCTTTGTGGGAGAAAACGTACTCGAAGAGGCGCGATTGGATCGTAAGGCGTTAAATCAACCTAGTCAGTTTGTTGGGTTACGTCGGATGGATTTTGGTGGATGTCGTCTATCGATTGCGATGGATAAAGACGAAGTCTATAACGGGCCTCAAGATTTAAAAGGTAAACGTATTGCAACGACCTATCCTCAGTTACTCAATGCTTATATGAATGAGCAAGGTATTGATTTTAGTACCTGTATGTTGACTGGCTCTGTTGAAGTTGCTCCCCGTGCTGGGCTTGCTGATGCGATTGCTGATTTAGTTTCCACTGGAGCCACTTTGGAAGCGAATGGTTTAAAAGAAGTGGAAGTCATTTTTCAGTCTAAAGCAATGCTAATTCAACGTTCTGGTGATTTTTCAGCGGATAAAGCAGCATTGATTGATAAGTTGCTGACTCGTATGCATGGCGTTCAACAAGCCAAAGAATCAAAATACATTATGCTGCATGCTCCAGTCGAGCGATTACCACAAATTACGGCATTATTGCCAGGGGCGGAAGACCCTACCGTATTACCTCTTTCTGCAGATAAAAGTAAGGTTGCCGTACATTTAGTGAGCTCAGAAAATCTATTCTGGGAAACCATGGAACAGCTGAAAGCACTCGGAGCTAGCTCCATTCTTGTTCTTCCTATTGAAAAAATGATGGAGTAATCGTCATGAGAACGGTGGTTTGGCAATCGTTGAGTGAAACTCAACAAGAATCGGTGTTAGAGCGTCCTGCGATTACTGAAGGTGCAAATATTACGGCTGCAGTCAAAGCAGTAATTGCTCAGGTTCGAGCTGATGGTGATGCCGCTTTGATGGCGTTGACCGAGAAATTTGACCGTGTAAAGCCTGAGTCAATCCGTGTACCACAGGCTGAAATAGATGCGGCTTGTGGACGGCTTTCACAAGAGATGAAACAAGCGCTTGAACAAGCGTATAGCAATATTGTTAAGTTCCATAAGGCGCAAAAGCCTCAACTCGTTAAAGTCGAAACAATGCCCGGTGTCGTTTGTGAACAAGTGACTCGTGCGATCAATAAGGTGGGGCTTTATATTCCTGGAGGAAGTGCACCATTGCCTTCAACAGTATTGATGCTAGGAGTCCCAGCCCAAATAGCAGGTTGTCGCAAAGTGGTACTTTGTTCACCGCCGCCCATTGCGGATGAAATTCTGTATGTGGCGAAGCTGTGTAATATTGATGAAGTTTACAACGTGGGTGGTGGCCAAGCGATTGCTGCAATGGCTTATGGCACAGAAACGGTCACTAAAGTAGATAAAATCTTTGGTCCGGGTAATGCGTATGTCACCGAAGCCAAGCGCCAAGTTAGTAACGATTTCCAAGGCGCTGCTATTGATATGCCAGCTGGCCCGTCTGAAGTATTGGTGATTGCCGATGAAACTGCCGATGCAGAATTTATTGCCGCAGATTTGCTTAGTCAGGCAGAACATGGTCCAGATTCTCAAGTGGTATTAGTGACGCCATCACCTATCATCGCGGATCAAGTCACTGATGCGGTTCAGCGCCAATTGAAAACCCTATCTCGATCCGATATCGCTCAAAAAGCGTTAGCATCAAGCCTGATTATTATTGCCGAATCGGTTACTCAAGCGATTGCGATTTCTAATTATTATGGGCCTGAACACCTGATTGTACAGACGAAAAACCCTCGGGAACTGGTGCCACTATTAGATAATGCAGGGTCTATTTTCCTTGGTGCTTGGTCTCCTGAATCGGTCGGCGATTATGCCTCAGGTACTAACCACGTTTTGCCAACCTACGGCTATACCCGCACTTATTCAAGTTTAGGGCTGGCAGATTTCAGTAAACGCATGACAGTACAAGAGCTTAGTGCGGACGGTTTGAAAGCTTTAGCTCCCACCGTGGTAGCCATGGCGAATGCAGAAGGTTTAGATGCACACAGACGTGCAGTCACCATTCGTATTGATAAGTTACAAAAGGCGTAATCATCATGGAAAAATTGGCTCGTAAACAGGTACAGGCATTAACGCCTTATCTTTCCGCTCGTCGTATTGGGGGCTGTGGTGATGTATGGCTTAATGCCAATGAGTCACCGTTCGATAATGAATATAAAACCGATTTTACCCGTCTTAACCGCTATAGCGATTGTCAGCCTAAAGCTTTGATTCAAGCCTATGCGGATTATGCCGGGGTAAGCCAACAGCAAGTATTAACCTCTCGGGGTGCGGATGAAGGGATTGAATTACTGATTCGTGCTTTTTGTGAGCCTAACGAAGATGCCATTCTATATTGTCCTCCGACTTATGGAATGTATGCGATTAGTGCGGAAACTTTTGGGGTTGAGCGTAAAACCGTTCCCTTGACGGCAGATTGGCAACTGGACTTGCCGACAATTAAGGCCAGTCTTGATAACGTTAAGCTGGTGTTTGTCTGTAGCCCAAATAACCCAACGGGTAACCTAGTTAAACGTGAAGATATCATAGCTTTACTCGAGATGACCAAAGATCGCGCCATTGTGGTAATGGATGAAGCTTACATTGATTTTTGCCCTGAGGCATCCACCGTGGATCTGCTGGCGGATTACCCCAATTTAGCCATTTTACGAACCTTGTCAAAAGCGTTTGCTTTGGCAGGGTTACGTTGCGGGTTCACGTTGGCTAATGCATCGATTATCGATGTATTACTCAAGGTTATTGCCCCTTATCCGGTTCCTGTCCCTGTTGCAGAAATTGCAACGCAAGCACTTTCAGAAGCTGGGCTAGCACGCGCTAAGTTTCAAGTTTTGGATCTCAATGCGAATCGCGCTTACTTGCAAGTGGGGTTGCAGATGATCGAGGGAATCAAGGTTTTTGAAGGGTGGGGGAATTATCTACTTGTCCAATTTCCTAATGGTGATGCCTTGTTTAAAGCCGCTTGGGAACACGGAATTATTTTACGTAATTCACCGATTGAGCATTGTGTTCGTATTTCGGTTGGCAACCGTGAAGAGTGTGAAAAGACCGTCGCTTTTATTCGCAATTATTATCAATAAATAGGATGCAAGCGTATACGCTTGCATCAAAAAGAAAAGGATATTCTCGTGAGCATGAAACAAAAAATTCTCTTTATTGACCGTGACGGTACCTTAATTGTTGAGCCACCGATTGATTTTCAGGTGGATCGTTTAGATAAGCTGAAGCTAGAGCCTAATGTGATTCCGAGCCTTTTGACTTTACAAGCGGCCGGATACCGTTTAGTTATGGTGACGAATCAAGACGGGTTAGGAACGGAAAGCTACCCTCAAGAAGATTTTGATGCGCCCCACACCATGATGATGGAAATTTTCCAATCTCAGGGCGTTATGTTTGATGATGTATTGATTTGTCCGCATTTCGAAAAAGATCATTGCTCATGCCGAAAACCTAAGCTTGGGCTTGTCAAAGAATATCTGCATAGTGGCAAAGTGGATTTCAAACACTCTGCGGTGATTGGTGACCGTGTTACCGATTTACAATTGGCTGAAAATATGGCGATTCGAGGTATCCAATACCATCCTAAGACCATGAGTTGGCCTGAAATTGTTAGAACTTTGACCATCCAAGAGCGCAAAGCTGAGGTGGTAAGAAAAACGAAAGAAACCGATATTCAAGTCGCGGTTAATCTTGATCAAAGTGGTGGCAATCACATTGAAACGGGGTTGGGCTTTTTTGACCACATGTTGGATCAAATTGCTACCCATGGCGGGTTTCAACTGAAATTAACGGTTAAAGGTGATCTGCATATTGATGATCATCATACTGTAGAAGATACCGCATTGGCCCTTGGGCAGGCATTGAGAGAAGCGCTTGGGGATAAACGTGGTATTGGTCGTTTTGGCTTTACGCTGCCGATGGATGAATGTTTAGCACAATGTGCATTAGATTTATCCGGCCGCCCATATTTAAAATTTTCCGCTGAGTTTAGTCGTCCACAAGTGGGGGATTTTTCAACGGAGATGGTTTATCACTTCTTCCGCTCATTGACGGATACCTTGGCGTGCACCTTACACCTTTCTACGGTGGGTGAGAATGATCACCACATGATTGAAAGTTTATTCAAAGCGTTTGGCCGTACACTTCGCCAAGCTATTCAGGTACAAGGGAATGAATTACCAAGTAGCAAAGGAGTGCTGTAATGACTCAACAGATCGTTATTATTGATACTGGGTGTGCCAATATCTCTTCTGTTAAGTTTGCCGTTGAACGCTTGGGTTACCCTGTCACGATATCGAAAGATCCAGCGGTCGTATTAGCTGCAGATAAACTATTCTTGCCTGGAGTCGGAACCGCCAGTGAGGCGATGCATAACTTGGCGCAGCGCCATTTAATTGAGTTGGTCAAACAGGTAGAAAAGCCGTTGCTAGGCATTTGCCTTGGCATGCAACTGATGGGCAAGCTATCAGAAGAGAAGGGACAAAAGGCTCAAGAAACGGTTGAGTGCTTGGGGCTGGTTGGTGGTGAAGTTCGCCGAATGCAAACACAAGGTCTGCCTTTACCCCATATGGGCTGGAATACGGTGTCTGCAACGTCTGGTCACCCGTTATTTGCAGGCATTGAAGAAGGCGAGTACTTCTATTTTGTGCACAGTTTTGCCATGCCGGTTGGCGACTACACCATAGCAGAGTGTCAATATGGCCAGCCTTTTAGTGCGGCAATTCAACATGGCAACTACTATGGCGTTCAATTTCATCCAGAGCGCTCATCAAAAGCTGGCTCCAAGTTAATTGACAATTTTTTGAAACTTTAAGGATAGTCGTTTGGCCGATAAGGCTAAACCACCATTAAGGAGAAATGATGATTATTCCCGCATTAGATTTAATTGATGGCCAAGTTGTTCGCCTTTATCAGGGGGATTATGGGCAAGTCACCGAATATAAAGTGGACCCCGCTGAACAATTCAACCTTTATCACCAAGCTGGTGCAAACTGGCTTCATCTAGTGGATCTTACGGGTGCAAAAGACACCTCAGCTCGTCAGTTAACGTTGATTGCAACCCTATTGGCCAGCACGCCAGCTAATATTCAAATTGGCGGTGGCGTGCGTAGTGAACAAGATGTGATTGATTTACTCAACGCCGGTGCTCAGCGTGTCGTGGTTGGTTCAACCGCGGTCAAACAACCTGAATTAGTTAAAGGTTGGATGGAAAAATACGGAGCGGAGAAAATTGTTCTCGCATTGGATATCAATATTGATCGTGATGGCTCACGTAAAGTCGCTATTTCTGGCTGGCAAGAAGACTCAGGGGTAACCATCGAAGCATTATTGGATGATTACCTCACGGTGGGTCTACAGCATGTTTTGTGTACCGACATTTCTCGTGATGGAACGCTGACAGGCTCTAATGTGGCGCTGTATGTCGATTTATGCCAGCAGTATCCACAAATTCAATTCCAGTCTTCGGGTGGTATCGGCAGTTTAGCAGACATTGAAGCGTTGAAAGGCAGTGGAGTCGCCGGTGTTATTGTTGGTCGAGCACTATTAGAGGGTAAGTTTACCGCACAGGAGGCGTTCTCATGCTGGCAAAGCGAATAATTCCTTGTCTAGACGTTCGTGATGGTCAAGTCGTTAAAGGTGTTCAGTTTCGTAATCATGAAATCATAGGTGATATCGTACCGTTGGCTAAACGCTATGCAGAAGAAGGCGCAGATGAGCTGGTTTTTTACGATATTACGGCATCCAGTGATGGTCGAGTCGTCGATAAAAGCTGGGTATCACGGGTTGCTGAAGTGATCGATATTCCTTTCTGTGTCGCGGGTGGGATCAAATCGACAGACGATGCTGCGCGTATTTTAGAGTTTGGTGCAGATAAAGTGTCCATTAATTCGCCAGCATTAGCCAACCCTCAATTGATCACCGATCTTGCGGATAAATTTGGTGTGCAATGTATTGTCGTAGGGATCGATTCCTATTTTGATAAAGAAACGGGCAAATACCAAGTTTATCAATTTACAGGGGATGAAACGCGGACAAAAGCGACGCAGTGGCAAACTCAAGATTGGGTTCAAGAGGTTCAAACACGGGGAGCGGGTGAAATTGTTCTTAACATGATGAACCAAGACGGGGTTCGTAATGGGTATGACCTTGAACAATTGAAGATGATTCGAGCTGTATGCCAAGTGCCCCTGATTGCTTCTGGTGGCGCGGGGGCGATGGAACACTTTGCTGACGCCTTTAAGTTAACCCATGTGGATGGTGCGCTGGCAGCCTCTGTCTTCCATAAACAGATTATTAATATCGGTGAACTGAAGCAGTATTTAAAACAACAACAAATCGAGGTAAGACGATGAGCCTAACTACGCAAAGCCCAATGGCGCTCTCAGACCGAATCAATTGGGAAAAGGTTGACGGTCTTATCCCGGCGATTATTCAAGACTTCACCTCAAGTCAAGTATTGATGATGGGGTATATGAATCAGCAAGCGTTGGCAAAAACGTTGGAAACGGAACAAGTGACCTTTTATTCACGCTCAAAACAGCGGTTATGGACCAAAGGGGAAACGTCTGGGCATATTTTGCAACTGAAAAATATCGCCTTGGACTGTGATCACGATACCTTATTAGTCAAAGTTAACCCCGTTGGCCCCACCTGTCATACCGGAGCAACAACCTGCTGGGATGGTGATGAGCAAGAGGAATCACAATGGGTATGGCTTCATCAACTTGAGCAATTATTGTCTGCCCGCAAGAGTGCCGATCCTGAATCCTCTTATACCGCTAGCCTTTATGCGCGTGGCACCAAGCGTATTTCGCAAAAAGTGGGCGAAGAAGGGGTTGAAGTCGCGCTTGCGGCGACGTCGGGCGATAAGGCGGAATTGATTTGTGAGTCAGCGGATCTTATTTATCACTTACTGGTTCTGTTACAAGATCAAGGGTTATCAATGAGCGATGTAATAGATAAACTCAAAGAGCGCCATCAATAACAATAATGCCCCAGCGATGGGGTATTATCCTAATATGGTTACATGGTAATTTCTTTCCACTGTCCTGGCTGTAGCTCGCCAAGGGTTGTGTTGCCCATGGAATAGCGAATGAGGCGTAAGGTGGGATAACCAATATGCGCCGTCATTCGCCTTACTTGACGGTTGCGCCCTTCAATAATAGTGATTGCTAGCCAAGTGGTGGGTATATTGGCACGAAAACGAACAGGTGGGGTTCGTTGCCAGACGTTTGGCTCATCCATTCGTTCGACTTGTGCTGGAAGTGTTGGACCATCTTTCAATGTTACCCCTTTCCTTAATTTATCGAGATCATCTTCGGTTGGGTTACCTTCGACTTGAACCCAATAGGTTTTGGGTGATTTAGAGGTAGGTTGAGTGAGCCTTGCTTGCAAAATACCATCATTGGTAAGAATCATTAATCCTTCACTGTCTCTATCCAGCCTTCCAGCCGCATATATTTCTTTTATCGGGATAAAATCTGCGAGCGTTTGCCGACCTTGCCCATCAGTAAATTGGCTCAAGGTATCATAAGGTTTATTGAAAATAATGACTTTACGCAATTCGGGTGAAATGGGTGTTTTTTTTATCTCAGAAGCGTTTTTTTTCTGATGAGATTTTGAGCGATGCGGAGCGTCTGAACGTACAGAACAAGAGTGTTTTTGCTGTTTTAAATGAGAATGACTTTTTGAGGACGAAGCGGAGCGGAACGCGCTACGTGAGCGGGAAGACATGTTAACTACCTTGCAAAAATGTGAATGGTTTGTGTTTGATTGTTTTATATTTTCCCTGTTTGAGCTATTATCTGCGCGCCCGAAAACAGGATTGTTGGATAAGATGATAGACTATTATCTTGGTTTTGTTTAATTATAACGATCTTCACTCACGGACTAAGTCGAAAACCACTTGCTGGTAAGAACCGGGATTAGAAAGAGTGAGACAATCGTATACAAGTATTGGGGATGTTGCACCGACTTGTATACGGACATTCACACAGTGCTATATCATCCCATAGTGCTGTTAGAACAATAGGGAAAGTTCATGCCTACAGATAAACCTACCATTATTTATACTATTACTGATGAAGCTCCGGCATTGGCCACTTATTCACTACTGCCAATTATTCAATCATTCACGGCTTCGTCAGGCATCAACGTGGAAACGCGTGATATTTCGTTAGCTGGACGTATTCTTGCCAACTTCCCTGAACATTTGAAAGAAGAACAAAAAGTCGGAGATGCACTGACAGAGTTAGGGGAATTAGCACAAACTCCTGAAGCGAATATCATTAAATTACCCAACATTTCAGCTTCTGTTCCTCAGCTCAGAGCGGCGATTAAAGAGTTACAAGAAAAAGGATTTTCTCTTCCTGATTATCCCGCTGAGCCAAGTACTTATGAGCAAGAGGCTATAAAAGCGACCTACGATAAAATCAAGGGAAGTGCAGTTAACCCAGTTTTGCGCGAAGGAAACTCTGACCGCCGAGCGCCAACGTCGGTAAAAAACTATGCGAAGAAGAATCCGCATTCTATGGGGGCATGGTCAAAAGAGTCCAAATCACACGTTGCGAGCATGGAAGAGAAAGATTTCTTTGGAACCGAACAGTCTTTAACCATGGATGGAGCAACAGAAGTCTCGATTGAATTTGTGGGGCACGATGGTAAGCATAAAATACTGAAGAAGCCTTTTGCTTTGTTAGATAAAGAAATCATCGACAGCAGTGTAATGAGTAAAAAAGCACTGATTGAATTCTTTGAAAAAGAAATTGCAGAAGCCAAAAAACAAGATGTACTGCTTTCTTTGCATATGAAAGCCACCATGATGAAAGTTTCCGATCCGGTGATTTTTGGTTATGCGGTTAAGGTGTACTACCAAGACGTATTTGAAAAATATGGAGCGCTGTTTGAGCAGTTGGGGGTAGATGTTAATAATGGTCTTGGTGATGTATATGCGAAAATTCAAACATTACCAGAAGCTCAGCGTGAAGAGATCGAGTCTGCCATTCAAGCGGTTTATGCGACACAGCCTGCGTTAGCGATGGTGGATTCTGATCGTGGAATTACCAACCTTCATGTGCCTAGTGACATCATTGTGGATGCTTCAATGCCGGCGATGATCCGTTCATCGGGTCAGATGTGGGGGCCAGATGGTAAACAAAAAGATACCAAGGCGATGATTCCAGACCGTTGCTACTCTGGGGTTTATCAAGCCGTTATTGACTTCTGCCGAGAAAATGGTGCATTTGACCCAACCACGATGGGCAGTGTGCCAAACGTCGGGTTAATGGCACAAAAAGCAGAAGAGTACGGTTCACATGATAAAACCTTCATTATGGATGCCGATGGTGCGGTACGCATTATTGATAGAGCCGGAAATATATTCTTAGAACAAGCGGTAGAAGCGGGGGATATCTTCCGTATGTGCCAGGTGAAAGATGCTCCGATCCAAGATTGGGTGAAATTGGCGGTTAACCGAGCTCGTGCAACGGGTGTTCCTGCTATTTTCTGGCTAGATAGCGATCGTGCTCACGATGCTGAATTGATTAAAAAAGTGAATCAGTATTTACCCGAACACGATACAACGGGATTAGAAATACAGATTCTCTCTCCTGTTGAGGCTACGTTGTACACCTTGGCTCGCATGAAAGAGGGGAAAGATACTATTTCTGTAACTGGTAACGTATTGCGTGATTACCTTACCGACCTTTTTCCCATCCTTGAGTTGGGCACGTCGGCGAAAATGCTTTCTATCGTTCCATTAATGAATGGGGGTGGCTTGTTTGAAACAGGGGCGGGAGGTTCAGCACCGAAACATGTTCAGCAAGTCCAAAAAGAAAACCACTTACGTTGGGATTCATTAGGTGAGTTCTTAGCATTGGCAGCATCGTTAGAGCATTTAAGTATGGTTTCGGGAAATACCAAGGCTCAAATCTTAGCCGATGCGCTGGATAAAGCGACCGGGAAATTTTTAGATAACAATAAATCCCCGTCACGTAAAGTCGGTGAGCTAGATAACCGTGGCAGTCATTATTATCTTGCGACTTATTGGGCTGAAGCATTGACAGAGCAAACCCAAGATGCAGAATTGGCGGCTGAGTTTGCTCCGATAGCCAAACAACTGAGCGAACAAGAAGCGCAGATCATTCAAGAGCTCAACGAAGCGCAAGGTAAACCGGGAGAGCTTGGGGGGTACTATGCGCCAGTGTTTGAGAAAGTCTCCGCGTTAATGCGCCCAAGCCAGACGTTCAATAATATTATTGAGCGAGCATAAGAGTCAGGCTAAGTCAGACTAAAAAGTATCACTTAGCCGATTTTCATGAATAAATACCAAGTCCGCTATTGAGAAATGAGTAGCGGATTTTTTTATAAATACTTAGCTTATGTTTGTTATCTTGAGGAAAAATAGACAGTTTTTGCTAAAAAATTGAGCAAAGAAATCGTTTTTGAATGCAAAATAGTCAAACGATTTAAAAAGCAAAAAAATTCTGTTGACTCATTGCATCGAATCCGTAGAATGCATCCCGTACTCAAGAGCAACGCGATAGATAAGCAAGCGGTTTGAGTTTTGACGGCGCGTTGGCAGAGTGGCCATGCAGCGGATTGCAAATCCGTGGACCTCGGTTCGACTCCGGGACGCGCCTCCATTGCGACACTAGCTCAGTTGGTAGAGCGCAACCTTGCCAAGGTTGAGGTCACGAGTTCGAACCTCGTGTGTCGCTCCA
>NZ_SGOM01000059.1 GCF_022113815.1 Vibrio cincinnatiensis | reverse complement strand
CAATGAGCCGCGGTGGTTGCAGTTGTTGTGTTTGGGTTTAGTGGTAATGCGTTGTCAGCCCCTTAGGCGGGCGTTAGAACTACAATAAATATTTTTACACAATTTGAATAGGATCCATAAATGGATACAGGTTTAACTCAGGTATTAGAACTTCTCATTACGCCCAAATTCGCTATTTATGTTGCGATTTTGTCTACTTTCATCGCCACTTTTGCGGTCTTTTTCTCTAACTATTTTAGAAGGCGTAATGTGTTTTATAGCGAAGACCGTTTATCAATTGGTGAAAGTGAAAGAATTCACCTCCTTGAAAAAGAAGTTATGAAGTTAAGGAAAGACTTATCGAAAGACGTACTAAAAAATGCTTCTGAGTTGATTGAGTCTGAAATTAGGCTGTATCTAAGTGAAAACATGGCTAATCTCGCTCAAGAGGAGCTTTCTAAATCGGAAATAATAGAGAGCAATCTCTTCGTGGAGCTGGAAAATCGCGTAAATAACAGAATTGATGAGTACTTAAAGACAAAAGATAGTGAGTACTTTTCAAGCGCTAGGAAAGTAATAGAACAACAGGAACGCAGATATAAGGTGGAAAGCGAGCTTTACGGTGCAGTAGAGCTGGAGCGAAAAAGTGCTGGCTTACTAAAAAGCGTAATGATTAATTTGTTTATCGTAGTGAATTTTGCTTTGATTCTTCTATATCTATTGAAAGGAGCAGATATAAATCAGTACGGAGCGCTATCTATTTCTGGTTTATACATAAGCTTGGCTGGTTTTATTATTTATATATTTAGGTCATCAAATTCGAGAACTTCTGTACTTCTAGCTATTAAAGAAGATCTAAAAAAGCAAAATACAGCTCTGGAATATATCGAGTCAGTTCGGGTTAAGGGGGATGTTTCAGAGAATGACATTGACTTCATTCGAATGATTATGGCTAACCATGCAGAAAGAGAAAAAGCAGTAAATCATCCTTACGAAATGATTTTAAAAGGGGTTTCAGGAACAAATATTCAGTTTAAGGGCGGAAAAATGTCGCTTGGTGAAACTGGCACTAAAAAATAGTTCTAACAAGGCATTTAAGAGTGATTCGCAACGCTTGGCAGTTTCGCTTCGCTCAAGTCTAGCCAAGCGCCGCTCACACCTTAATGCGGCGTTAGTTGAATAAGGAAATTCAGTGGATATATTCGGATTATTTTCGGAATCATTTGCTCAAGTTTGGTATTTAA
>NZ_SGOM01000058.1 GCF_022113815.1 Vibrio cincinnatiensis | reverse complement strand
CAGGGAAACCGCATGAAGATCGTTGATATATAAGGGCTGCGGAGATGATAAAAATTAGCTTTGAACCTATCACTCACCCCAACTATTGAATGTAACCACATGAAATTAAAGATCGTCTTGTAGATCATTTTCGTTGTTTTGTAATAGCTCCTAGAGAATATAGGAGCCTAAATATGAGTGAGTTAACCAACCCATTTATGCATTTCCAAATCATTAAAGACTACCGACAAGAAAGCAAAGTGGATCACAAATTATCAGATATTATTTTGCTGACAATTTGTGGCGTTTTGTCGGGTCATGATGGCTGGGATGGCATTATTGATTTTGGTAATGCTCGCTTAGATTTCCTCAAACGATATGGTCACTTTGAAGCGGGTATTCCTTCTGCAGATACGCTGTCTCGAGTGATGGGCATGATTAATCCGGCAGCGTTACAAAGAAGCTTTATCGCCTGGATGAAGGAGTGTCATACACTGACGGATGGAGAAGTCATCGCCATCGACGGCAAAACATTACGTGGTTCTTATGATCGCTCGAAAGGTAAAGGAACGATCCACATGGTGAACGCTTTTGCTACTGCAAACGGAATGAGTATCGGGCAACAGAAAGTTGATAGTAAAAGTAATGAAATTACCGCGATCCCCAAGCTACTTGACTTGCTAGAGGTAAAAGGCTGCTTGATTACTATTGATGCCATGGGATGCCAAAAGAAAATAGCGCAGAAAATCCTCGATAAAGAAGCGGATTATTTATTAGCAGTTAAAGGGAATCAGGGAATGCTTGAGCAAGCCTTTGATGATTATTTTCGAATGGAGATGCTCCAAGAGTTTGACGGGAGTTCTTACAGTACTCAAGAAAAAAGTCACGGAAGAACGGAAACGAGAATGGCTTTAGTGAACCGTGATTTGTCGGTTTTAGGTGATATTGAGCATGAATGGCCCGAGCTAAAATCCATGGGCGTCGTCGCTTCAATTCGACAAGAATCAGCGGTCGCCACAGAGCAAGATGTGAGTATTCGATACTACATCTGCTCTAAAGAATTAGAAGCTCAAACATTACTTGAAGCGACGCGTTCTCATTGGGGTGTAGAGGTCATGCACTGGTCGCTTGATACCGCCTTTTGTGAGGACAACTCTCGTATAAGAGCGGACGATCGAGCAGAGGCTTTTGCCAGGATCAGGCAGATGTGTTTGAACCTATTAAAGAGCGAAACCACATTTAAAGGTGGTATTAAACGCAAACGGATGAACTGCGCAATGGATGAAAACTACTTAAGTAAGGTTCTCG
>NZ_SGOM01000057.1 GCF_022113815.1 Vibrio cincinnatiensis | reverse complement strand
CACGGAAAAATCATGAACATTCCCGTAAATAAAGGCTTCCCAATACCTTCAAAAGATACTCTGGATCCATCGCGCACATCGCTCTTTTATGTTTAATGCTCGCTTTCAGTGTCGTTTCACTTTTTAGCATATTTAAGCACATCTGTCTGATCCTTGCGAAATTCTCTGCTCGTTCTTCCGCTCTCTTACGGCAAGCATCTTCACCAAATTCAGTATCTAACATCCAATGCATCGACTCGACTAACCAGTGTGAGCGTGAAGCATTTAACAATTCTTTAGCACTGAGCGCTTTCGAACTAATATAATATCGAACCGTTACTTCTGACTCTTGAGCCACTGCTGATTCTTGACGAATGGAGACCACAATTCCCATCGTTTTGAGCCCTGGCCAATCAAATTCAAGATCGCCCAAAACTCTTAAATCTTCATTCACTAATGCCAATCGTGTTTCCTGGCGACCACGCGATTTTTCCTGAGTACTGTAAGAATCACCATCATGCTTTTGCAGCATACTCATATCAAAATAGTTATCAAAAGCTTCCTCTAGTCGGCCTTGATTTCCCTTCACTGACAACAAATAATCAGCATTCTTTTCAAGGATCTTTTGCGCGATTTTCTTTTGGCAACCCATCGCATCAATCGTCACTAAACAACCTGATATATCAAGCAGTTGAAGCAACTCAGGGATAGCGGTTATCTCATTGGACTTCTCGTAAACTTTATGTTGCCCAAGGCACACGCCATTCTCTGTAGCAAACGCATTAACCATATGAATAGCACCAAGACCACGAGAATCATCGTAAGACCCTCGAATGGTTTTACCGTCTATGGCTATCACCTCACCGTCAGTGAGTTCACAGCATGATTTCATCCATTCGATAAAACACTTTTGTAACTGTGTCGCACTAATCATTCCCATCACTCTGGCTATGGTTATTGCAGAGGGGACACCATGGCTAAAATCACCAAAGCGTTTGAGAAAATCTAACCACCTTGTGCCGTAAAGATGAATGGCTTTCCAATCATCCTGACCGGAAAGTACTGCACAGATTGTTAACAAAATGATATCCGTTAACTTGTGTTCGACTTTACCTTGTTGGCGATAATCTGGAATGACATCGAAATGCATAAATGGGTGCTGGTTACTCATCGTTTGACCTCCAATTTGTCTATGGAGGTATTAGAAAACACTGAAAATGATCGTCAAATTGATCACCGGCTAATTGTTTGTTGTGTGATACTGTTATCCATCAAAACAAGAAAACTGTGAGTTATCTATATCACAAACCCTTTAAACATAGGCATGTTCATGATTTTTCCCTG
>NZ_SGOM01000056.1 GCF_022113815.1 Vibrio cincinnatiensis | reverse complement strand
GGTACGTTCCAAACTAAAGCGTTCCAAATTGGTTCACAAAGCGGTGAAGCCGTAATGCTGACCATGAAAGACATGCGTAGCGATAATGAAATGATGGGCGGGAATAGTTATGTAGCACAGGCGAACCCCGGCGGTGATACAGATAAAAACTGGAAAGATTGGCGTGCGGCTGATGGTAGTAATGAACTTACCATCACGATTACCGATAAAGATGGTAACACTCTTGCCCCTATCTCTATCGAAGCGAAAGAAGGTGACGATATTGAAGAGCTTGCTACTTATATCAATGGCCAAACGGATGCGGTACAAGCTTCTGTAAATGAAGATGGCCAACTGCAAGTTTTTGCTAGCAATAAAGATGGAGTTGAAACCGTTGCATTTGGTGGTACTCTAGCGACCGATCTAGGTATGTCTGGTCCATCTGAAGTAACGATCAATAGTATTGATGTGACCACCGTTGGCGGTGCACAAGAAGCGGTAGCCGTTGTGGATGCAGCGCTTAAGTATGTGGATAGCCACCGTGCTGAACTGGGCGCATTCCAAAACCGTTTTGGTCATGCTATCAATAACCTAGACAACATCAATGAAAACGTGAATGCGTCTAAGAGCCGAATCAAAGATACCGATTTTGCGAAAGAGACAACAGCATTAACGAAAGCACAAATCCTGGGTCAAGCATCAAGTTCAGTGCTTGCTCAAGCGAAACAAGCACCCAATGCGGCATTAAGCCTACTTGGCTAATAGCGTCAAATGACAAAAATCCAGCTTCGGCTGGATTTTTTTATACCTGAAAATTATCTACCGATTTTTTACTTTACAGATCAATGCATTATCATAAGATTGTGTCTGTGTGTCTGTGTGTCTGTGTGTCTGTGTGTCTGTGTGTCTGTGTGTCTGTGTGTCTGTGTGTCTGTGCGGGCATAGCGTTGCCTCTAAACCTAGTAAATCTCGATTGAAAAGAGGTTGAATGATCTTAGGTATGGTTGTTTATTGTTAGGTTACGATGCTCTCCACTTGCATCTATTTATCCTCAGTAATTGAATGATAAGGTTTCTGTGATTGAACGAAGCCTTACCACGGTAAAATCGTTATAGCACTCAATGATACCTTGGATAGGGTATAGGTTAGGATGAGATGATTGGATTCTTAGTTGTTCTTAAATAAGATTATAATGTGGTTTGGGGCTTATTCTTGATGAAAAGTTACTTATTCTTAAGAGGGAGATGACTGAACAGAAAAAACAAAACCCAGCCTAAGCTGGGTTGTTTAATAATGGTGCGGAAGGAGAGACTTGAACTCTCACACCTTGCGGCGCCAGAACCTAAATCTGGTGCGTCTACCAATTTCGC
>NZ_SGOM01000055.1 GCF_022113815.1 Vibrio cincinnatiensis | reverse complement strand
TGGCAGCTACAAAAGTAACTTGATTCTGCGGATCATGACTATAGAGAAGCTGAACGCAAACCCGCTTCACCAGTAAGCGCTGAATAAAGACTCGAAGAACAAGAAGACGAAAACCAAATCAACATGAATAAGACTAACTTTACAAACCGTATAAATAACCAATTAAAACAATCAGTTAAAAGTATCAAACAGACAAACTAGAAGCTAAGTTCAAAGTAAAGAAATCATAAAAACACTTTAATTTTCAATATATTGTGGTCTTTTTCTCTACGGTTACATAACGCCGCATTAAGGGGCAAGCAACGCTAGCAGCTGAACTTAAACTAACCTGCCGTAACCTCAAATGCGCATCCAAACCAAAAATGCCACGCGTTGATTGTCCCTCTTAAATGCTTTGTTATGTAACTTTACTAACTATTTCAAAGCATTACCAAAAACAGCATCGCCAAACACGATTTAACTTACACGAAAAGTCAGCATTGACCTAGTAGAAAAAACTCTGGCAACTACAAAAGTAACTTGATTCTGCGGATCATGACTATAGACAAGCTGAACGCAAACCCACTTTACCATTAAATGCTGAATAAAGACTCGAAGGACAAGAAGACGAAAACTAAACCAATATGAACACAACTGGGTTTATAAATTAAAAAATAACTAATAAAAAACAATCAGTTAAAAGTATCAAACAGACAAAGTAGAAGCTAAATTCAAAGTAAAGAAATCATAAAAACACTTTGATTTTCAATATATTGTGGTCTTTTCTCTACGGTTACATAACGCCCGCTTAAGGGGCAGACAACGCTACTGCCAACTTACCGCATAGCACCGTAATCACAAAAAGCAACGCATAGTAAAAATACCACGCGTTGGCTGTCCCTCTTGAAGCGTTTGTTAGCTGAATTTCTCCATGACAAAGTTGCACAGCTTTTGACCGCGGACTTCTATGGTTTGCTCTTGTGTAACCCTGAACCCAAATCTCTCATAAAACGGACGAGCTGTAATACTCACCTCAGAGTAAAACCTAGTAATTCCTTGTAACTTACCCATTCTGAGTACATGTTCCATTAACTGTCGTCCGACTCCTTGACCTTGATGTTCATGGTGACAAAAGAAATGATCAATTAATCCATTTTCTTGAAGATCACTATAACCGACAATTTTTCCATCAATTTCAGCCACAAAAGGTGACAGCACGTTCATTTTTCGTTGCCAAATCTCCGAAGAAAAATCATCTGGAGCCCATGCTTCAACTTGGGCTTGCGAATAATCACGTAAGTTCACATTACGAACCGTATGATAAAAAATAGCCCATAAATCATGCGCATCTGATTCTTGATACTTTCTAATTTCGATCATGCTGATATTTACCACCATTCAGCTAACGCCGCATTAAGGGGCAAGCAACGCTAACAGCTGCACTAAAACTAATCAGCCGTCACCTCAAATACCAACC
>NZ_SGOM01000054.1 GCF_022113815.1 Vibrio cincinnatiensis | reverse complement strand
CCTGAAAAATCAAGAACCTCTGCTTCATCATAAATATAAATTCCAATATTCATTCGTGCCTCCATGCACATAACGCCGCATTAAGGGGCAAGCAACGCTACCGCACAGCTTAAAACTAACCAGCCGTCACCTCAAATACTCAACCAAAACAAAAGTGCCACGCGTTGATTGTCCCGCTTAAATGCTTTGTTATGTAACTTTACTAACTATTTCAAAGCATTACCAAAAACAGCATCGCCAAACACGATTTAACTTACACGAAAAGTCAGCATTGACCCAGTAGAAAAAACTCTGGCAACTACAAAAGTAACTTGATTCTGCGGATCATGACTATAGACAAGCTGAACGCAAACCCGCTTTACCATTAAGTACTGAATGAAGACTCGAAGAACAAGAAACTGCAAGCCAAATCAATATGAATAAAACTGGATTTACAACTTTAAAAATAACCCATTAAAACAATCAATTAAAAGTATCAAACAGACAAAGTAGAAGCTAAATTCAAAGTAAAAAAACCATAAAAAACTTTAATTTTCAATATATTGTGATCTTTTTCTCTACGGTTACATAACGCCCGCTTAAAGGGCAGACAACGTAAAACAACTACACTCAACCAGAACTGCCATAACCTCAAATGTTCATTCAAACCAAAAACGCCCAGCGTTGGCTGTCCCCATTGAAGCGTTTGTTATAACCGTTTTTCCATTCTCACCAGATCCCATAACTTACCATTAAAAGATCTTGTACCAATTTCTGTTGCAACCACTTCAAAACCTAATGACTCATAGCATTTTCTAGCAACAGTGTTATGCTCAAAAACACCTAAGCTAAGTTTGGTTGCGGAAAAATCTAATCGTGCTTTATCGATTATTAACATCAACATCGATTTTGATAGTCCTTGCCCACGATAAGCATTTGAAATAAAAACACGGCAAATTCGATATTGCTCATCGGTGACTTTATACAGCTCAACAAACCCAGCATGTCTGCCGTTAACTTTTAACAGATAGGGAAATACTTCTTCTTTGCTACAGTGGGCATGGATCTGTTCGTAAGTCAGCGGAAAAGTATACGCAGGACCACCCCATAAATAGTTCAACTCATCTGAGTCAATCCATTCTATAAGCAGGTCAAAATCCGTTTCTTGAAACTCTTCTAAGTTCATGATTTTCCATTAAGTTATAACGCCGCATTAAGGGGCAAGCAACGCAAACCACTGCGCTCAAACTAACCTGCCGTAACCTCAAATGCCAACCCGAACCAAAAGTGCCACGCGTTGATTGTCCCTCTTAAATGCTTTGTTAGGCGATTTTATAAACCATTTCAATCCCTTACCAAAGAAACATCAGAACAAACCAAATTAAAACAACATGTGAGTTTAACATTGACCCTGTAATATTCACTTGCCAACAACGAAACTCATGGTCTAGTTCAAAGAAAAAATCACGACCACCAAGCTCATCACAAAATCACTCAACTGTTAAGGATGAACTTAAGACTCGAAGAACGAGAAGCACAAAGNTTATCAAATATGAACAGACTCGATCGTTAACTTTTATGAG
>NZ_SGOM01000053.1 GCF_022113815.1 Vibrio cincinnatiensis | reverse complement strand
TTACGTAAGGAGGTGATCCAGCGCCAGGTTCCCCTAGCGCTACCTTGTTACGACTTCACCCCAGTCATGAACCACAAAGTGGCAAGCGTCCCCCCGAAGGTTAAACTACCTGCTTCTTTTGCAGCCCACTCCCATGGTGTGACGGGCGGTGTGTACAAGGCCCGGGAACGTATTCACCGTGACATTCTGATTCACGATTACTAGCGATTCCGACTTCATGGAGTCGAGTTGCAGACTCCAATCCGGACTACGACGCACTTTTTGGGATTCGCTTAACATCGCTGTCTCGCCGCCCTCTGTATGCGCCATTGTAGCACGTGTGTAGCCCTACTCGTAAGGGCCATGATGACTTGACGTCGTCCCCACCTTCCTCCGGTTTATCACCGGCAGTCTCCCTGGAGTTCCCACCCGAAGTGCTGGCAAACAAGGATAAGGGTTGCGCTCGTTGCGGGACTTAACCCAACATTTCACAACACGAGCTGACGACAGCCATGCAGCACCTGTCTCAGAGCTCCCGAAGGCACTCTAGCGTCTCCGCCAGATTCTCTGGATGTCAAGAGTAGGTAAGGTTCTTCGCGTTGCATCGAATTAAACCACATGCTCCACCGCTTGTGCGGGCCCCCGTCAATTCATTTGAGTTTTAATCTTGCGACCGTACTCCCCAGGCGGTCTACTTAACGCGTTAGCTCCGAAAGCCACAGTTCAAGACCGCAACCTCCAAGTAGACATCGTTTACGGCGTGGACTACCAGGGTATCTAATCCTGTTTGCTCCCCACGCTTTCGCATCTGAGTGTCAGTATCTGTCCAGGGGGCCGCCTTCGCCACCGGTATTCCTTCAGATCTCTACGCATTTCACCGCTACACCTGAAATTCTACCCCCCTCTACAGTACTCTAGCCTGCCAGTTTCAAATGCAACTCCGAGGTTGAGCCCCGGGCTTTCACATCTGACTTAACAAACCACCTGCATGCGCTTTACGCCCAGTAATTCCGATTAACGCTCGCACCCTCCGTATTACCGCGGCTGCTGGCACGGAGTTAGCCGGTGCTTCTTCTGTGGCTAACGTCAAAGAATATGGCTATTAACCACACTCCCTTCCTCACCACTGAAAGTACTTTACAACCCGAAGGCCTTCTTCATACACGCGGCATGGCTGCATCAGGCTTGCGCCCATTGTGCAATATTCCCCACTGCTGCCTCCCGTAGGAGTCTGGGCCGTGTCTCAGTCCCAGTGTGGCTGATCATCCTCTCAGACCAGCTAGGGATCGTCGCCTTGGTGAGCCTTTACCCCACCAACTAGCTAATCCCACCTGGGCATATCCTGACGCGAGAGGCCCGAAGGTCCCCCTCTTTGGCTCGAAAGCATCATGCGGTATTAGCCATCGTTTCCAATGGTTATCCCCCACATCAGGGCAATTTCCCAGGCATTACTCACCCGTCCGCCGCTCGTCAGCAGAGAAGCAAGCTTCTCTCTGTTACCGCTCGACTTGCATGTGTTAGGCCTGCCGCCAGCGTTCAATCTGAGCCATGATCAAACTCTTCAATTAAAGTTTTTTGGTCTTGCGACCGGCTCAATGAATACTGACTTCAACTTACCTTAGTAAATTAAAGCTATTATCGTTCCAACAGAACGATAATGAATTGACTGTGC
>NZ_SGOM01000052.1 GCF_022113815.1 Vibrio cincinnatiensis | reverse complement strand
TGTTTAGCCATAAATCACCTCTCAATTAGACCCTAGATCTAACTTAGTAAAGTGTCTACTAAACGTGGGGTACTCGGACACATAACGCCGCATTAAGGGGCAAGCAACACAAACAACTGAACTGAAACTAACCAGCCGTAACCTCAAATGCCAACCCAAACCAAAAATGCCACGCGTTGATTGTCCCTCTTAAATGCTTTGTTATGTGACTTTGTTAACCATTTCAAAGCATTACAAAGAAAAATATTGCCAAATATCGTTTAACTTACCTGAAAAGTTAGCAGTAACCCAGTAGAATTCGCGTGATAACGACGAAACTGCTAGCCCTAGCTCAAAGAAAAAAAGTGACTGCCACCAAGCTCATCGCAAACCCACTTTACCATTAAAACCCAGAGCAAAGACTCGAAGAACAAGAAACCGAAAACTAAGTCAATATGAATAAAACTTGATTTGTCATTTTTTAAAACAACCAATTAAAACAACTATTTAAAAGTATAAACATGTAAAGTAGAAGCTAAACTCAAAGTAAAGAAATCATAAAAATACTTTAACTTTTAATATATTGTGGTCTTTTTCTCTACGGTTACATAACGCCGCATTAAGGGGCAAACAACGCGAACAACTGCGCTCAAACTAGCCAGCCTTAACCTCAAATGCTCAACCAAACCAAAACTGCCACGCGTTGATTGTCCCTCTTAAATGCTTTGTTATGTAACTTTACTAACTATTTCAAAGCATTAACAAAAACAGCATCGCCAAACACGATTTAACTTACACGAAAAGTCAGCATTGACCCAGTAGAAAAAACTCTGGCAACCACAAAAGCAACTTGATTCTGCAGATCATGACTATAGACAAGCTGAACGCAAACTCGCTTTACCATTAAGTTCAGAATACAGACTTGAAGAACAAGAAGACAAAAACCAAATCAACATCAATAAAACTGACTTTACAAACCGTATGAATAACCAATTAAAACAATCAGTTGAAAGTATCGAATATACAAAGTAGAAGCTAAATTCAAAGTAAAGAAACCATAAAAACACTTTAACTTTCAATACATTGTGGTCTTTTTCTTTACGGTTACATAACGCCGCATTAAGGGGCAGGCAACGCAAACAGCTGAATTCAAACTAGCCAGCCGTAACCTCAAATGCCCACCCAAACCAAAACTGCCAAGCGTTGACTGTCCCTCTTGAATGCTTTGTTATGTAACTTTGCTAACCATTTCAAAGCATTACAAAGAACAGCATTGCCAAATATCATTTAACTTACATGAAAATTTAGCAGTAACCCAGTAGAATTTGCGTGACAACGACGAAACTGCGAGCCCTAGTTCAAAGAAAAAAATGACTGCCACTAAACTTATCGCAAACTCACTTAACCATTGAGAAAAGACTGAAAACTCGAAGAACAAAAAGACGAAAAACAAATCAACATGAATAAGACTGACTTTACAAACCTTATAAATAACCAATTAAAACAATCAGTTGAAAGTATCGAATATACAAAGTAGAAGCTAAATTCAAAGTAAAGAAACCATAAAAACACTTTAAATTTCAATACATTGTGGTCTTTTTCTCTACGGTTACATAACGCCCGCTTAAGGGGCAGCCAACGCTACTACCAACTTTCCGCATAACACCGTAATCACCGAAACCAACGCATAG
>NZ_SGOM01000051.1 GCF_022113815.1 Vibrio cincinnatiensis | reverse complement strand
CAGCGTTGGGCTATGTGAGTCCAGTGGTGTTTGAAAGTGTGTAGTTATGTTGTGTCCACTTTTCGTGGGGTACACTAGTTTAGTTCAAAGGATTGTTAATGAGCAAGGTATTTGGAGTTATTTCTTTAGCAGCGGTGGCGTCATTCTTTTTTTTAGTAAGTGTTGCTGGTGAAAACAGTCGTGCAGACGAGATTATAGGTGAATTATTCATCAAGCTTAAGAATGAAGACTTCTCAAGTGAATGCATTAAGGTTGTTACTGGTAACGACCAAAACTTCGATTCACACTGTGATCAAGATATGTTTGTTTTCACTGTTAGCTTGCTGAAACGATTTGATTTACTGGACAGTAGCAACTTTTCCATTAATCTCAAAAAAGAAAATTACTGGTTCCCTTTTATCAATAATCAAGGGATAAGGGTAAGCATAAACCTGTCGCAGACTGAGAAAAGTAGTTTTTTTAAGCTATCAAATGACCTCGACTATGTAGCAGATCTATTTGTCATCAAACGGACAGGTTTTAAGTGGCAGATAGATTCAATTACTATAAATGAACCCGAGTTAGCGAAAATTTTCAACGACACTAAGAAGCAAATCGATTTCAAAAAGTACCTTGTCCAGCTAGATTCTGGCTATCAGCTAAATGAAATAATCATACATGAAGGGGAATTTACTGATACAGACCGGCTATTACTTAAATTCAGCGTAGAAAAACTGCTCAAGTACTTCGAGTCCCAAAAACCTAACAAACTGCTTAAGAGGGATTCGCAATGCGTGGCATTTTCAGCATGCGGTGAGTTGCGTGACTACGATGGTATGCGGTAGCTTTTGCAGTGCATTGCTCACCCCTTAGCAGGGCGTTATAACCTAATGGGAAATCATGAACTTAGAAGAGTTTCAAGAATCGGATTTTGACCTGCTTATAAAATGGATTGACTCAGATGAGTTGAACTATTTATGGGGTGGCCCTGCGTATGTTTTCCCGCTGACTTATGAACAGATCCATTCCCACTGTAGCAAAGCGGAAGTATTTCCCTATCTGCTAAAAGTGAAAGGTAGACATGCCGGGTTTGTTGAGTTGTACAAAGTCACCGATGAGCAATATCGGATTTGCCGTGTTTTTATTTCAAATGCTTATCGTGGGCAAGGGCTATCAAAATCGATGTTGATGTTATTAATCGATAAAGCCCGATTAGATTTTTCTGCAACCAAGCTTAGCTTAGGCGTTTTTGAACAGAACACAGTTGCTAGAAAATGCTATGAGTCATTAGGTTTTGAAGTGGTTTCGACAGAAATTGGTACAAGAGCTTTTAATGGTAAGTTATGGGATCTGGTGCGAATGGAAAAACGGTTATAACAAACGCCTCAAGAGGGACTGTCAACGCGCGGCGTTTCCAGTCCCATTGAGCCGCGGTGGTTACAGTTGTTGTGTTTGAGTTTTGTGTTATGCGTTGTCAGCCCCTTAGGCGGGCGTTATGCTTAATCTCACAAAATCAATCGGTTGTGGCCTTTTCTTTGTTCCTTCGGCCATTCGTGCGTGTTTGTCGGCAATTGAATAAAGCTGTCGCGGTTTTATGTAAATTGATGCTGTGAATTCCGAGTGCTTGCCAGGGAAACCGCATGAAGATCGTTGATATATAAGGGCTGCGGAGATGATAAAAATTAGCTTTGAACCTATCACTCAC
>NZ_SGOM01000050.1 GCF_022113815.1 Vibrio cincinnatiensis | reverse complement strand
CCAATCAAGCTGCGTACATTGAAAGTCGCATAACAAAGCGTTTAAGGCGGATTCACAACGCTTGGCATTTTTAGTTTGAATCAGCTTTAGTGGTTACGACACAATGGTTTAGGTTTGGTGGTTAGCGTTGTTCACCACTTAACGCGGCGTTATGTAACCGTAAAGAAAAAGACCGCAATATATTGAAAATTAAAAATATTTTTATGCTTTTGCTTTTTTAAGTTGGCTTCTACTTCACATGTTTATGGATTTAACTTATTGTTTTAATTGGTTATTTATAAGGTTTGTAAAGTCAGTCTTATTCATATTGGCTTAGTTTCCGTCTTCTTGTTCTTCGAGTTTTCAGTCTTTTCTCAATGGTTAAGTGAGTTTGCGATAAGCTTGGTGGCAGTCATTTTTTCTTTGAACTAGGGCTCGCAGTTTTGTTGTTGTCACGCGAATTCTACTGGGTTACTGCTAACTTTTCATGTAAGTTAAAGGTATTTGGCAATGTTGTTCTTTGTAATACTTTGAAATGATTAGTAAAGTTACATAACAAAGCATTCAAGAGGGACAATCAACGCGTGGAATTTTTGGCTTGGGTTGGCATCTGAGGTTACGGCTGGTTAGTTTTAAGCTGTGCGGTAGCGTTGCTTGCCCCTTAATGCGGCGTTATATGCAGGTACGTGAAAATGGAAAATTTGAACATTTTTTCTTCTATAAATGAGCGCGATATTGACTTGGTTTTGCTTGAAGAGTTAAACGTATCGGAAAGTTTTTCTAATTGGTTAGTTACTAGAGTCACTGGATTGCCTAGTCATATAAAGCTTGTTGGTGCTTGGCACTCTGTATCTGACAATGTGCTTGGTGAGTCTGATTTAATTTTCATTTATGAATCAGAAGATTCATCACCTCAAGCTATATTGATAGAAAACAAATTAGATGCTCTGGCTCAGCCAAAGCAAGCCATTCGTTATCACCAGCGTGGAAAGGCGGGAATAGAGCATGGGCATTGGGTAGATTTTGTTACTTGTCTAATAGCACCACAAAAATACTTAGATAAAACGTCAGAAATTTATCATACGCAACTTTCTTACGAAGAAATAATGGCTTACTTTATTTCAGACACTAGTGCGCGTGGTATGTACAAAGCTAAGCTAATGAAAAGTGCTATCGACAAACAACGTCGAGGTTATAAGTCGACAGTTAGCAATGAAATGACACTTTTTGCACGTCTCTATTTAGATCATGTCCAAGAACGTTATCCTGAGTTAAATCCAGAAAGTTCAAAGCCAAGAGCTGCGGGAAATACTTGGATTCGATTCCACCCGAACCCCAAGGACAAGTTGACTCAGATCGTGCATCAAATTTACGGGAATACAGTTAAGATTATGATGTTCGAGCAAGCTGAAAATTTTGATCTGATTAGTCAGCGGTTTACGCCGCTAGTTGATGACAGTGTTTCGATTTATGTTTCAGGTAAGTCGGTTATTTTTGAAGCGAGTGCTCCAGAGATTGACCCGATTAGTCAGAGGTTTAGTGATGTTCTTCCTGAAATCGAAGAGTCAATTAGAATTGCACTTAAGCTAAAGCAAATTTTGATGTCAGCAAGCATATAACAAACAATTTAAGAGGGATTCCCAACGCTTGGCATTTTGGGTTCTACTTTAGGTTAAGTGTTTATGGCGCAATGCTTTAGGTTGGGTGGTAGCGTTGCTCACCCCTTAATTGGGCGTTATGTAACCGTAGAGAAAAAGATCGCAATATATTGAAAGTTAAAGTGTTTTTATACTTTTGCA
>NZ_SGOM01000005.1 GCF_022113815.1 Vibrio cincinnatiensis | reverse complement strand
AACTCAGAAGTGAAACGAAACAGCGTCGATGGTAGTGTGGGGTCTCCCCATGTGAGAGTAGAACATCGCCAGGCTTTAATTTTGAGATACTGAGAGAGTTCTTGGTATTGATTGTGGAGCGGTAGTTCAGTTGGTTAGAATACCGGCCTGTCACGCCGGGGGTCGCGGGTTCGAGTCCCGTCCGCTCCGCCACTGACATAAATCCCTAGCAGTAATGCTGGGGATTTTTTGTTATCTAGGGGAGCAAATTTTTCACCGGCTCATTATTCATCTCTATTCATTTCATAACTATCTTATTTGCCTATTCTACGTACGACGTTCATCTTAGCTCTTTCTCTTATTCTCTTGGCTTTTCTGTACTAATGCGCCTTATCAACTTTTTTGTTTTGTTCTCTGAGGGTCAGAGAACATTTTAGACGGCTTGGCGGTTGCACCGGCGAAGTGGCTTTAATAAAAAAGCCGATGCTGGATCGGCTCTGAAAATGAGCGGTTCTTTAAGCTATACGCGCTGAGCGACTTTGGCCTTTAAGGTCTGTTTGTCTGCATCAGATAGAAAGGCCAGTTCCAGACCGTTGATCTGCGTCTGATGAATCTGCTCTTGGGTCAATCCAGCTTGAGGTGCGGCTACTTCATACTCGTAAGGAAGTTCAATGCCCTCTACCGCAGGATCGTCGGTATTGAGACATGCAAGTACACCATGCTCTAAAAAACGCTTGAGAGGATGCTGTGCGAAGCTTTCTACTGTGCTGGTTTGAATGTTGGAGGTTAGGCATGATTCAATACCAATTTGATGCTTTGCTAAATAATCCATCAATTTGGGGTCATGAATGGCTTTCACTCCATGCCCTATACGACTTGCTCCTAGCTCTTGTATTGCTTGCCACATGCTTTCGGGGCCCGCTGCTTCTCCAGCATGAACGGTGATATGTAAATTGGCATCTCGGACTTGTGTAAAGTGTTCGATAAAACGATCGCCAGGTTGCCCTAGTTCATCACCAGCAAGATCTACAGCAACAAAATGTTCCTTTTGGCTCAGGATAGCATTGAGTTCTTGTTGGCAAGCTTGGGACCCAAATGTTCGGCTCATAATGCCTATCAAATTTACTGAAACATCAAAATCTCGGATACCGGCTTTGACGCCATCAATAACGGCTTCAACGACACCATGAAGAGGTAGGTGATGTTTCATTGCCATATAATAAGGAGAGAAGCGTAACTCTGCATAATCGATTTGCGCGTTAACCAAATCTTCTACATTTTCGTAGGCAACGCGTCGACAGGCATTCAGATCGCCCAAGACAGCAACTCCCCAATCGAGCTTCGCAAGAAAGGCGATCAGCGATGGTTCGGCTTCTACTATTTGTACGTGAGGGGTCAATGCCTCAATGTTATTAGCAGGGAGAGCTATATTGAATTCTTTACCTAAATCTAGAATGGTTTGGGTACGAATATTTCCATCTAGATGGCGGTGCAGATCAGTCAATGGGATATTTTTCGTTATCATTATCTTCTTCCAAGTCGAAATCTGTATTAAGTATAAAAATCAAAATTCGCCCTGTCAGCATGAGTTGCCGATAAATAGCACGATTTGACGGCTCTCTTCTTATTCATTACGGATTATGTTGAGGAATATTGCATCAATAAAGCTCTTTGAGCTTACGAGTGAGCGTATTACGCCCCCAACCTAAAACTTTTGCTGCATCTTGCTTGTGGCCATTAGTATGATTTAAAGCAACTTCTAATAAAATGCGTTCAAATTCGGGCTGGGCGTGTGCAAGAAGTTCAGTTTCTCCTGCTGCAAGCGCGGTTTGGGCCCAACTTTCTAGCTGTTTTTGCCAACTGACGGAGCTCTCTTCCTCAAACGATTTTTTTTCATTTAACAGCTCTGGCGGGAAATCGCTTGGTAGCACTTCCGTTCCACTCGCCATCACCGTTAGCCAGCGGCACATATTTTCTAATTGCCTGACATTACCCGGCCATTCTAAGCGGTTTAGTATTTCAATACTTTTGGGGTGTAAGGTTTTAATTTCGACGCCAAGCTCTTTTGCTGCGAGTGCTAGGAAATGTTTCGTCAACTTTTCAATATCTTGACGGCGTTCTCGAAGCGCTGGGATTTGAATACGAATAACATTGAGGCGATGAAAGAGATCTTCACGAAACTTACCTTGATGAACCAGTTTCTCAAGATGTTGATGGGTGGCAGCAACAATGCGTACATCGACTTTGATCGCTGAATGCCCCCCCACTCGATAGAATTGACCATCAGCTAAAACACGCAGTAGACGAGTTTGTATATCAAGGGGCATATCTCCGATTTCATCTAAGAAAAGTGTGCCGCCATTGGCTTGTTCAAATCGACCTTGTCGTACATTATTGGCACCAGTAAAGGCTCCTTTTTCATGACCAAATAATTCAGACTCAATTAAATCTTTGGGAATTGCAGCCATATTTAACGCAATGAACGGCTTTTGAGCTCTTGGGCTGTGCCGATGTAAAGCATGAGCGACTAGCTCTTTACCTGTTCCGGATTCACCGTTGATTAATACGGAGATAGAGGAGCGAGAAAGTCGGCCAATAGCACGGAAAACTTCTTGCATCGCTGGTGCTTCGCCTATGATTTCAGGAGAGTTATAGGGCGGCATTTGTTGTTTTGATTGTTCTTTGCGCTGTTCTTGCCCATGGGCAATTGCGCGTTCAGCTAAAGCGACGGCCTCATCCACATCAAAAGGTTTGGCTAAATATTCAAAGGCTCCTTTTTGATAGGCATTGACGGCTGCATCAAGGTCTGAATGAGCGGTCATGATGATGATTGGGAGTTCAGGTGTGCGTGAATGAACTTGATTGAGTAGCTCAATACCATCAATACCAGGCATACGAATATCAGAAATTAATACATCGGGAGTTTCTCGTTCTAACGCCATGAGAACACTTTCAGCATCGGTAAAGGTTTCACATTTTATATTGGCCGAGGATAAAGTCTTCTCCATCACCCATCGTATGGAGCTGTCGTCATCGACAACCCAGGCATATCCTTTACTCATTCTTTCCTCTCCTAACTGCGGCCTGTTCTTTTAATGGTAATTAAATTGGCAAATAAATGGTGAATGTTGTTCTTCCTGGCCAGCTTTCTACCTCAATCTTTCCATTATGTTGATCTATCAGATTTTGTGAAATCGAGAGCCCGAGCCCTGTTCCGCCATCTCGGCCACTCACCATCGGGTAAAAGAGCGTGTCTTGCAGCTCAACTGGAATGCCGGGGCCATTATCGATAATCTCAACGCGAGCCACTAATTTATGTCGTTGGCCATGAATGTTCGCTTGATGCACCGTTCTGGTGCGTAGTGTGATTTGGCCATGAGGTTGTTGAGATAAAATTTGTGCGGCATTACTGACGATATTGAGCAGGGCTTGCTCAATTTGGTCGGTATCGATCAGTAATTCTGGTAGGCTTGGGTCATAGTCACGTTCAATCATTAGCGTATTTTTCGTGTCGAGCTCTACGAGTTGACGAACTTTTTCTAAAATAACATGTAAGTTCTCTCGCTTTTTCTTGCCTGGTTTTTGCGGGCCAAGTAAGCGATCAACTAATGTTCTTAAGCGATCCGCTTGTTCGATAATAATTTGTGTATATTCCGCTAAACTTTGGTCGGGTAACATCCGTTCAAGTAGCTGAGCCGCTCCGCGTAAGCCTCCCAGTGGGTTTTTTATTTCATGAGCAAGGCTTCGTACCAAGAGCTTAGCGGCTTGCTGTTGTGCGTGCTGGTTGAGCTCTTGGGTGAGACGGCGTTGCTGGCCAATTTTCCTCATTTCGACCAGTAACATCAGTTCTTTCTGCCAGGACAATGGGCTGACGGTTACCTCCAGCATTAAAGGTTTTCCATCTACGACAAAAGTGACATCACTATCTGTAATACTTTGCCCACTTTGCAAAGGTTGAGATAATAGAGCTAAATCCATTGAGGCATGCTGTACAAGCTTGGATAAAGGTTGGTTAATGATACGTTTTGCGCTCTGAGCGAAGAGTTGCTCTGCGGCAGGATTAGCGTAACGCACGCATAACGTTTCATCCAACATTAATGTGGCGGTTACAATATTGTTTAATATCGTTGCACTTAGCTCTGCACTCACAAGGCACCTTACTTTATTTATCTCTGCACTAATTTGGTGCGTTCGTTTAACCAGTATGGCGCAACGGAACATAAAGACAAAGTGTGATTGCCAATTAGCGAGGCTTTTTCTTTCTTAACTCGTTAATTTACTGAAGCTTGATGTAAATGTACCGTTACTACTTTTGATGATGCAATAACCTTGCCGTTTGCGACCGCTTGAATCATAAAAAGATGGGTTCCTCTATCGATATTTTTGAGCTCCCACTCTGATCGCGTTGTTGGGGCCCCATAAGGTTTATTATTCATCAATAATTGTAAGTGCTCACCGACTTGTAAGTTTCGATTCAACTGAACCATTATATGGATTTCCCCTTTATTGCTACGAATGGTTTGCTCTTGAGTTGGGTGAATCATATCGATAGTTAGATCAGCCAGAGACGCTTTCTTTTTTTCAGAGGCTGGGGGATCGATAGGCACGGGTTCCTCAAATTTTGGGGCTGGTGCTGAGGCACTATGATCGG
This sequence comes from Vibrio cincinnatiensis, assembly GCF_022113815.1. Lineage (GTDB taxonomy): Bacteria > Pseudomonadota > Gammaproteobacteria > Enterobacterales > Vibrionaceae > Vibrio > Vibrio cincinnatiensis_A. The sequence goes on along the minus strand of NZ_SGOM01000005.1, from coordinate 239,074 downwards.
GGAGTGAAACGGATTGAGCGGCAGAGTTTTGTGGAAAATCACTGAAATGCACCACACCATTTTCATCCTCCCAAACATAAGCATTGCTGGCATAACCGTTGAGAGTGAATAACGGGATAAAAAATAATAAATAAACGTTGGCAAACCATTTCATAACTCACCTCAATATGAGCGTGTTAAGTCAGGGGAAGAGCAAGACGTGTTCATTGTCCTAATATGTAATCATCATGTTAAATTGAATGGGGTTAAACCCAAATAGACAAAAGGCTCGCCTGCGAGGCGAGCCTAAAATTATTGTGCAAAAAGAGTATGTTTTACACGAAGTGAGATTTATACCGAGTAGTAAAGTTCAAACTCTAATGGGTGCACAGCCATATTGACACGTTCAACATCTTTTGATTTCAACTTGATGTAAGAGTCGATGAAATCATCAGAGAACACACCACCAGCAGTCAGGAACTCACGATCTTCATTCAAGTTCTGTAGAGCTTGTTGTAGAGACTCAGAAACCGTTGGAATTTCTGCCGCTTCTTCTGCAGGAAGATCGTACAGGTCTTTATCCATCGCATCTCCAGGGTGAATCTTATTTTTGATTCCATCAAGGCCTGCCATTAGGAGTGCTGCAAAAGCAAGGTATGGGTTTGCTGCTGGATCTGGGAAGCGAACTTCTACACGACGAGCTTTAGCACTGGGTACGATAGGAATACGGATAGATGCACTACGGTTACGAGCGGAGTACGCTAGCATGACTGGTGCTTCAAACCCAGGAACTAAACGTTTATAAGAGTTGGTTGATGGGTTGGTGAAAGCATTCAAGGCGCGGGCGTGTTTGATGATGCCGCCAATGTAGTAAAGTGCCGTTTCAGATAGGCCGCCGTATTTGTCACCAGCAAACAGGTTGACACCATCTTTAGCGAGAGATTGGTGAACATGCATGCCGCTGCCGTTATCGCCAACCAGTGGTTTTGGCATGAACGTTGCCGTTTTTCCGAATGCATGGGCAACGTTATGAACAACGTACTTGTAGATTTGGATTTCGTCGGCTTTAGTCGTCAGCGTGTTGAATCGTGTGGCGATTTCGTTTTGACCTGCGGTTGCCACTTCATGGTGGTGCGCTTCAACGACGAGGCCCATTTCTTCCATGATAAGGCACATAGCGCTACGGATGTCTTGAGAAGAGTCCACGGGAGCGACTGGAAAGTACCCACCTTTAACGCCAGGGCGGTGGCCTTTGTTACCATTTTCATAGTCTGAACCGGTATTCCACGCGGCTTCAACATCATCAATTTTAAAGAAAGAGCCTGACATATCTGTTGAGAATTTCACATCATCAAACAGGAAGAATTCAGGTTCTGGTCCAACAAGAACGGTGTCTGCGATACCAGTAGAACGCATATAATCTTCAGCACGTTTTGCGATAGAACGAGGGTCACGATCGTAACCTTGCATCGTTGCCGGTTCTAGAATATCACAACGGATATTGACGGTTGCGTCTTCTGTGAATGGGTCCAGCACAGCAGAGGATGCATCGGGCATCATAACCATGTCTGATTCGTTGATACCTTTCCAGCCAGCAACTGATGAACCATCGAACATTTTACCTTCTTCGAAGAAGTCTGCATCGATTTGGTGAGCAGGAATGGAGATATGCTGCTCTTTACCTTTTGTGTCTGTGAAGCGTAGGTCTACAAACTTAACTTCGTTTTCTTGGATCAGCGATAGTACGTTTTCTACTGACATCTTGGATAACCTCCAGTGTTAATAAAGCGGTTTGGGCTCGAATCAAAATGAAACCAGCATAGATTAATGGCTTTACTGTGACTTAATCGATGCTATTTCTTTACAGCGATAATCGTGCCAACATTGTTAATGTCCATAAAATCAATTAATTAGCTTGTCTTGTTTTATTTTGGTGCTCTAGTTTGCACCAGTATGATCCACTGTTGCACCAATTTGGTGCTGATTGGTTTTTTGTATGCACCAGTTTCTCGCAAAGACGCTTCATTCAGCCGACTATTTCGAATCTTGTCAATCGGCATTTTCTGTTCGTGATAAGGTTTGTATTAAATGAAATCGCCGACTAGTCTCTAATAAGACGAAATTGGCCGGGACAGATCACATTTTTCTAGGTTTTTCGCCAAAATCTGGTACATTATTGACCATTTTTTTAACCGAAATTTAGGCTACGTTTTTGCACTCCCGCAAAAATGGGCTCTTTGTGTAATAAGTGAAGCAAAACTCCATGGCTACTCCACAGATTGAAAAATTAAGAAATATCGCGATCATCGCGCACGTTGACCACGGCAAAACGACCTTGGTGGATAAACTACTCCAGCAGTCGGGCACGCTAGAGTCTCGTGGTGACATCGAAGAGCGAGTCATGGACTCGAACGATATAGAAAAAGAGCGTGGTATCACCATTTTGGCGAAAAATACCGCAATTAATTGGAACGATTACCGCATTAACATCGTTGATACTCCGGGACACGCTGACTTCGGTGGTGAAGTTGAGCGTATTATGTCAATGGTTGACTGTGTGTGCTTAATCGTTGATGCCGTTGACGGGCCAATGCCACAAACGCGTTTCGTTACACAAAAAGCGTTTGCTCATGGTTTGAAACCTATCGTGGTTATTAACAAAATTGACCGTCCGGGCGCTCGTCCTGATTGGGTTATGGATCAAGTATTTGATCTATTTGATAACCTAGGGGCCAGTGATGAGCAACTGGATTTCCAAGTTGTTTATGCATCAGCATTGAATGGTTGGGCAACACTGGAAGAAGGTGAAACGGGCGAAAACATGGAACCTCTGTTCCAAGCTATTGTTGATAATGTTGAGCCACCACAAGTTGATCTTGATGGCCCGCTACAGATGCAAATCTCTCAGCTTGATTACAGCTCATACGTTGGTGTTATTGGTGTAGGCCGTGTTACACGTGGTACGGTGAAAGCAAACCAGCAAGTCAGCATTATTTCTGCTGATGGTAAAAAGCGTAACGGTAAAGTTGGAACGGTACTGGGTTATCTAGGCCTACAACGTTCAGAAACAGAGCAAGCGACAGCGGGAGATATCGTTGCGATTACAGGTCTTGGTGAGTTGAAAATCTCTGATACCATTTGTGATGTCAATGCCGTTGAAGCCCTGAAACCACTGAGTGTTGATGAACCGACTGTGACCATGACATTCCAAGTGAATACATCACCATTTGCGGGTAAAGAAGGTAAATTTGTTACTTCACGTAATATTCTTGAGCGTCTAGAAAAAGAATTGGTGCACAACGTTGCGCTGCGTGTAGAGCAAACAGATGATCCTGATAAATTCCGTGTGTCTGGCCGTGGTGAACTGCATCTTTCTATCTTGATTGAAAATATGCGTCGTGAAGGCTTTGAACTGGCTGTTTCTCGTCCTGAAGTTATTTTGAAAGAAGAAAACGGTCAACTGATGGAACCGTTTGAAACCGTCACTATTGATGTGATGGAAGAGCACCAAGGCGGCATTATGGAGAAAATCGGTTTACGTAAAGGTGAACTGAAAGATATGTCTCCAGATGGTAAAGGTCGTGTACGTCTCGATTTCGTCATGCCTTCACGTGGTTTGATTGGTTTCCAAACCGAGTTCATGACTCTGACTTCTGGTTCCGGTCTGCTTTATCATACGTTTGATCACTATGGTCCACACAAAGGTGGTGATATTGGTCAGCGTATGAATGGTGTTTTAATCTCAAATGCTACGGGTAAAGCCCTGACTTATGCTTTATTTAACCTACAAGAACGTGGACGTCTGTTTACCGAGCATGCAGATGAAGTGTATGAAGGTCAGATCGTAGGGATTCATAACCGTTCAAACGATTTAACGGTTAACTGTCTGAAAGGCAAACAGCTGACTAACGTTCGTGCTTCTGGTACGGATGAAGCGCAAGTATTAACTCCGCCGATTAAATATACTCTTGAGCAAGCATTAGAGTTTATCGATGATGATGAACTGGTTGAAGTCACGCCAAAGAGCATCCGTATTCGTAAGAAGCATTTAACGGAAAACGATCGTAAACGTGCGGCACGTGATAATAAATAATCATTAAACTGGATTATTTAGCCCTTAGCTGTAATGGTTAAGGGCTTTTTTATTGTTTAAGAACAGCAAAATTATCTAGATTAGGTATTTTTGCTGTTTTTTCAGTAGAATAATTAGACGAATAAGGCTTCGAGGAAGGAGAGCGTGTGCAGTTAGAGCCTTTTATTAAGCGTAGTCTGCGTTTTGGTCGCTATTTATTGAATCGAATGGCGCATGACCGAATCAATATTAACGCAGGATATCTGGCTTATATTACTCTGTTATCCATTGTGCCGATGCTGACGGTGCTATTGTCGATTCTTTCCTCTTTTACCATTTTTGATAATGTGGGGGAGGTCATCCAGGACTTTGTGATCACCCACTTTGTGCCCGCTGCGGGAGATGCGGTCAGCCAAGCATTACTTGAATTTGTCACCAATACTGGAAAAATGACTGCGGTGGGAGGGGCCTTCTTATTTGTTGCCGCGTTGATGCTTATTTCAAATATTGATAAGAACTTAAACTATATTTGGCGAGTGCGTAATAAGCGTCGTCCAGTTTTTTCTTTCTCTATGTATTGGATGATTTTAACGCTAGGGCCAATATTGGTTGGTACTAGCATTGCGGTTACCTCTTATATTACGTCGTTAAAATTGCTGGATAGTGAAGCGTTAAGTGGTGCTTTTAATTTCTTCTTGCGGCGACTCCCTTTTCTGCTGTCTTTATTCGCTTTCATTGGGCTCTATGTGTTGGTGCCCAATAAAAAAGTGAGATTTTTGCATGCACTCTCCGGGGCATTCGTTGCCGCCATTTTATTTGAATTGAGTAAAAAAGCCTTTGCGATTTATATTACGCAATTTCCTTCTTATCAGTTGATCTATGGTGCACTGGCCGCCATTCCTATTTTATTCGTTTGGGTTTATTTATGTTGGCTGATAGTGCTTGTGGGAGCGGAAGTGACTGCGGCTCTTGGAGAAAGCGAGCAGTGGAGACGAACCGTGAACGTGATAGACTCCTCTACCCGATTAGAAAAAAAACAAGGAGAAACTAACAGTGATCGCGTTGATTCAACGAGTGAGTGAAGCCTCTGTAAGGGTGGATGGGGAGACGGTTGGACAAATTGAACAAGGTTTATTGGTCTTGCTGGGGGTGGAACGTGATGACACCGAAGCGAAAGCCCAGCGCCTTGTTGAGCGGGTGAGCAGTTATCGAGTATTTGAAGATGATGCTGGGAAGATGAACCTGAGTGTTAAAGATGTGGGTGGAAGCCTTTTAGTGGTATCTCAATTCACCTTGCCTGCGGATACGAAAAAAGGTACGCGAGCGGGATTTTCTCGAGGTGCGGCACCTCAGCAAGCGGAGCATCTGTATAATTATTTTTCGGATTTATGTGCAACGATGTTGCCTACTCAACGAGGCCGTTTTGCGCAAGATATGAAAGTGTCACTCATTAATGATGGCCCAGTAACCTTTTGGTTGCAGGTTTAACTGGCGCGTCTTTTCGCGATCTTTGGAAGGGAATCTATGTTCAAACTTATTACGCCGAAAACGGAGAATCAGCTCAATAAGTATTACTATTTTCGTTGGCAGATGTTACGTGAGCCTTGGCAAATGCCGATTGGCTCAGAACGAGATGAATATGATTCAATGAGCCATCATCGAATGATTGTTGATGGGCGAGGGCGGCCAATGGCAATTGGTCGCTTGTATATCACCCCTGATTGTGAAGGGCAGATTCGCTATATGGCGGTGAAGTCGAGTCGCCGTAATAAAGGGATGGGCTCATTATTACTCATTGCACTTGAATCGCTCGCTCGACAAGATGGGGCCAAGCGGCTCGTCTGTAATGCCCGTGAAGATGCGATTGCGTTTTATGCTAAAAATGGCTTTGAGCGACGGGGAGCCCTGACCGATGAACGTGGTCCGGTTCGTCATCAACAAATGGTTAAGCCACTCGATCCCATGGCGAATGTGATTCGCAAACCAGAATGGTGCAGTGAGTTACAGGAGCGCTGGGCGGCCCATATTCCTATCAGTGAAAAAATGGGGATAAAAGTACAGCAGTATACGGGATATCAATTTCAATGCAGTGCGCAGCTTAACCCTAATTTAAACCCTCATAATACGTTGTTTGCAGGCTCTGCGTTTACATTAGCCACCTTAACCGGTTGGGGAATGGCGTGGTTACTGATGCGAGAGCGTGAGCTAGAGGGGGATATTGTATTGGTGGATAGCAAAATTCGTTATCGCCATCCGGTGGTTCATAACCCTGTTGCCTCAACGTCCCTCGACGAAATGAGCGGTGATTTGGACCGATTAGCTTCAGGCCGTAAAGCACGTATTGTCGTGAAGGTGGACATCAGCAGCGGTGATACCGAAGCGGTTGAGTTTATTGGAACTTATATGCTGATCCCTGATTATCTACGAATTATTGAACAGGCTCGTCTGAGTGGGTAACCGAGCAGCGATGATTCAGTTGGCTTTGCTGCCGATTACGCAACAAATCAAATTGGATGAACTGGCAGTCTTGTATCAAGTTAAGTTCTAACTTCCCTTGTGTGGGGGTGAGTAAATCCAGAGCCCCAGAGAGTTTCGCCGATAAGGCTGGCCCTAGTAAGGTCGATTCAGGCAGGAGGATTCGGCCTCGATCCGCTTTTAACTGAAGTGCATCAAGTTGAAAAGGTTGAATGGTGAGCGCCTCTTGTTGCTGAAAAGAGAGAAGCCCAGAGTGTAAGTTAGCTTGCGCCTCTCCCCCTAAAGAGTGGCCCAACATGGCGTAGTCACCGGATAATCCATGCAGTTGTAGTTCAATGTCGGCAAAGGCCTCCAACTTAAAAGGCAGTGTTAGCCAAGCATTAAAAGGCTTTAATGGTAAGCTGTCTGTGTGAAGTTCGATGTACCATGGAGCACTGGGTTTGGCAAAATGCCAGCCTGCCACCAAGTCGATGTATCCTTGTGGTAAAGGAAAAAAAGCACGCGTTAACTGCCAGTTTCCTTGCTGGCTTTGCATTTCTATGATGCCTTGTGTCGCAATGAGGTCTGCAATACTGGCACTGTTGGCACTGAGGGTCAGTTGGCCATTCCATAACCCCCAATGGCCCTGTTTCATCACTTCCAACTGATTTCCCTCAACATTCAGCCCGGATAATTGCCAAACAGGGGGAGGTGCAAGTTGAATGATCTGTAGGTTATGAGCACGGAGTTGATTTAAGGTAATGCGCTGAATCTGATTGAAGATATTGGGCCATGTCGGAGTGGGAAGTGGCTCATCAAGCCATTTAATCCCGCTGAGCGTTAATTGTTCAACATGGAGGTGGGTTGGAGAAAGCTGCCCCGCAAACTGCATATAGCCTTGTAACAGTTGTGAATTAAAGTTGTGAATAGTGACTTGTTGTGGCTCCAATGTGAGCTGAAAAGCGGGTTCTATCCAAGCGAGCTGCTGCCATTGAATTTTATCAGCATTCAGTGAAAGATAAGCTTCTTCTTGCTGCCAAATCGAGCGATACAAATCGATATTCTCAATAGACAGATTAATATTTTCCATCGCTATATCATGGAAAGAAAGATGGCTGTGCAAGATATCCAAACTATTTATGTGCTGTAGATACGGTTGGATCATTGGCCACCAAGAGTGGAGGGAATCAAGGGTTTTTTCTGTCACATTGAGTTGGTTGATGGTGGTATTGACTAGTGACCACCCCGCAGGGTATTGCTCTGCTTGCCCAGAAATTTGTGCTCCATTCCATTCAAATGAAGCGCCATAAATGGTGCTGTCTTGCGGTTGATAGTGTGCATCAATGAGCAGTGAATTGATGGCTTCTCCTTGCCAATAAAATTGTTCTGCGCTGAGTTGTATTTCACCATAAGGAAGCCACTGTTTTTCTTCTAACCATTGTGGCCGATGAATTTGTAAATTGACGCCGCGGGCGATCAAACCATGGTGAGCAAAATCAATATTATGTAGGGCTAGGTGGGCTATTTCCCATTGCGTTGGGATGGCATCACGTGGAAGCCCAGAAGCAAAATTTCCACCATCGATCAATAGGCTATCCACTTGCCACTTCCCTTGCTTAATGAATCGAGGATTTAACCAGATATCGAGCTGCTGAAGAGGGAGTGTTTGCTTACCAAGTGCAATGGTTGGGTTAGAAAAACGAAAATGTAGAGGGTAGTGGTATTCAACTTGGCTAAAAGTAAAGCGTTCTGGCCATAGACGAGCAGTTAACCATTGAGTACTTGGTGTTAAATAGCGAGTATGCAACAGAGTGATAGTGAGTAAAATAACCATCAGCAGTAATGTGAAGCATCCTATCCCTAAGGCGACGAATTTTTTCATTGTTCCCTAATGTTTATTTCATCTAGACCCAAAACAAGCTTGGAGCAAATCTCGTTTTGCTTCAACTAAAAAAGCCCCTCGATGAGGGGCTTTGCTAGTGAGTTATCACAATTAATCCAATTGTGGTCCTGCAGCAACCAGAGCTTTACCTTCTGCGTTGTCTGTATACTTCTCAAAGTTGTTGATGAAACGAGACGCGAGATCTTTGGCTTTGCTTTCCCACTGCAAAGGATCCACATAAGTATCACGAGGATCAAGAATCGCCGGATCAACGCCAGGTAAAGAGGTTGGAATTTCCAAATTAAAGATTGGAATTTGTTTTGTCTCTGCCTGCTCGATAGAGCCATCAAGAATTGCATCGATGATGCCGCGGGTATCTTTGATCGAGATACGTTTACCTGAACCATTCCAGCCTGTATTGACCAGATAAGCTTCAGCACCAACAGCTTCCATACGCTTCACGAGCACTTCTGCATATTGGGTTGGGTGCAGAGTTAAGAATGCGGCGCCAAAACAAGCGGAGAATGTAGGTGTTGGCTCAGTAATTCCACGTTCTGTACCCGCCAGTTTTGCTGTAAAGCCGGATAAGAAGTGATATTTTGTTTGCTCTGCGGTTAGCTTAGAAACGGGAGGTAATACGCCAAAAGCATCCGCAGACAGGAAGATCACCTTATTCGCATGGCCACCTTTTGAGACTGGCTTAACGATATTTTCGATATGATAAATCGGGTAAGAGACTCGCGTGTTTTCGGTTTTCGAACCGTCATCAAAGTCAATCGAGCCATCACCACGAACGGTCACGTTCTCTAGTAGTGCATCACGACGGATAGCATTATAAATATCCGGTTCTGCTTCTTTAGACAGTTTGATGGTTTTTGCGTAGCAACCCCCTTCGAAGTTAAAGACGCCGTCATCATCCCAGCCATGCTCATCATCACCAATTAAGGCACGTTTTGGATCGGTGGAAAGTGTCGTTTTTCCTGTACCAGACAAGCCGAAGAAAATAGCCACATCACCGTCTTTACCCATGTTCGCTGAACAGTGCATAGAAGCGATACCTTGTAGCGGCAGGAAGTAGTTCATCATCGCGAACATACCTTTCTTCATTTCGCCGCCATACCAAGTCCCACCAATCAGCTGCATTTTCTCTGTCAGGTTAAAAACAGTGAAGTTCTCGGAGTTCAGTCCTTGCTCTTGCCATTTATCATTGGTGCATTTTGCTCCATTCATAACGACAAAATCAGGAGTGAAGCTGGCCAATTCATCTTCTGATGGGCGGATAAACATATTTTTCACAAAGTGAGCTTGCCACGCTACTTCAGTAATAAAACGTACGCATAAACGAGTATCTGCGTTAGCACCACAGTAGCCATCAACTACAAACAAACGTTTGTTTGATAGCTGCTTACTGACCAATGACTTAAGTTCATTCCAGACTGCTTGGGTGATCGGTTTGTTATCGTTTTTCGCTTGTTCAGATGTCCACCATAAGGTGTCGCGAGTGGTCTCATCTTTAACAATGAATTTATCTTTTGGTGAGCGGCCAGTAAAAATACCGGTATCCACTGCAACCGCGCCCAGTTCAGTGACTACACCTTTTTCGTAGCCTTCTAAATCAGTGCGAGTTTCTTCTGTGTATAGCAGGTCATAACTGGGGTTGCGAATGACTTCTGTCGCGTCAGTAATGCCATATTGAGTAAGATCTAATTGTGCAGCCTTGTTTTGTTCCATAACGGTCATAGGTGCTCCTTAATAAGAATTTTGTAGGGATTTTGTATAAATGTTTGTAATTGTTGTCTGCTCACCATGCTAGCAACGGGGTAGGTAAAAAACAGGGAGCTAGCTCAAAGATTGTCCATGCTTTATTTGAGGTTTTATGTAACCCGTCACAGATATTGGCTTATCTATTCTATCTTGGGCACAAAGCGTTGTACTAGAGAAAATGATTAATATTAATCAGAAAATAAGTATGGCGTACGGTTGTGGTAATTATTGATTTTTCTGGATTTTAAAGCAAAAAAATAGCCAGCGACAAGCTGGCTGTGGCTGGCTTTTTTCGTGCTTGTTAAGCTAAGAAAATTAATGAAGAGTGGGTTGATCTGAGGATGGGTTCTCAAACAATTCTGCTATTTGTGTACGATCAAAAGAGTAGGTTGTACCACAATAATCACAGTGCAGCGCGACAACGCCTTCTTCTGCTAAAATGGTATTAATTTGCTCTCTGTCGATGGTGACAATAGCGGCTGCGCTGCGCTCTCGTGAGCAGCCACATTTGAATTCAACCGCTTGTGGAGTAAACAACTGAACCTTTTCCTGATTATAGAGGCGGTATAAAAGTTCATTGGCTTCTAGGCTAAATAACTCTTCATCTTTAACCGTATTGGTTAGCTGCTCTAGGTGTTCGAAATCATGCTCCGTACCAGTACCATCGGGCATGACTTGTAGCAACATACCTGCAGCATGCGGTTTTCCTGCGTGTTCGCCGGTTCGAATCCATAAGCGAGTTTTTAACTGTTCAGAACGTAAGAAATAGCTTTCTAAAACTTGAGCGAGATTATCGCCTTCTAATCCGACTACGCCTTGATAACGTTCACCTTTTTTCGGTTCAATGGTAATGACTAAATGCCCTTTCCCCATCAATTGATGTAAGTTGGCATTGTCCGCAATCTCTCCTTGCCAGCGAGCAACACCACGTACTTTCTGTTGGTTATCCCCATTGATCACAGCAAGAGATACCGGGCCATCACCTTGCAACTGTAGGGTGATTGAGCCTTCAAATTTTAGCGTTGCCGTCAATAATGTTGTTGCCACCAGTAGTTCACCAAGTAGAGTTTGTATCGGCTGAGGATACTCTTGGCTGGTGATGATCTGTTGGAATACGTCATCCAGTTGGACCAGTTCGCCACGTACCGACAAATCTTCAAATAGGTAGCGATGTAATTGGTTATTGGCCATGGTTTTTGTTGTCATAGGGAGTAATCCGGCTAATTTATTGATGTTTGAACTTGAGAAGATCGCGGCGTTGTTTTTTATCTGGGCGTCGATCCGGACTCGGGTTATGGGCGTTAAGTTTACGAGCCAATGCTTGACGTTCACGTTTAGCGATACTGTCACTGGTTTCTCGATAAAGGGTTTGAGCTTCAGGAGCCCCTCGTCTTTGCTCTGATAATTGTTCCACTATAATGGTTTTTTCTTCATTGCCCTGACGTAAGGTTATGGTTGCTCCAATTTCAACGATTTTACTGGGTTTGCTTCGCTGCCCATTATAGTGGACTTTCCCACCATCAACCATATTTCGCGCGACTGAGCGAGTTTTATAAAATCTTGCGGCCCATAGCCATTTATCCAGCCGAATCGCTGCTGAAGGGGAACTCATCTTGAAAAATTACCTCTAATGGTTCTAATTGCGTGCTGAAACCTTTCTTAACCTGAACGTATCTGAATCAATCAGCCACTTGTCGGCAAGGCAAGTAGAAGGGAGACGCATAGTTCTCAACACAATGGTGACCATTTAGCCATTTTTCAAGTGGAATGCCACACTTATCACAAGAAAATTAAGGCATCTGTCGCACTGGTTATTGTGCTCATGTATATTAACCGATTGAATTTAAAGTTATACCGCGACGTCATTTATATTAATGAAATATCATTAGGAATAGAGTGTGAAACGAATGGACTTTAACCGATGGAACATAAATGGATGTTGGCCTTTGATCTTACGTTGGCAATCGCCAATCAGCCAAGTGCTCACTATCGTCGGAATCGCGCTAGCAGCGTGGTTAGTGGGGCAGAGTCTATGGCTGATTTTACAGCCTAAACCGAGTGTAATGTCATGGACATCAACGAGTGTTTCCTCTGTATCAACGCCTTTTCGTCTCAACATACAGTCGCTGAAAAATAGCGATTTATTTGGCCGTTACGTTGTACAAACTGCCTCTCCAGTCACAACTACAGTAAAAGTAGATGCGCCGCCGACTCGTCTTAACTTAACATTGGTTGGTGTTGTGGCAAGTACAGAACAAGCGCGCAGTTTGGCCGTTATTGCTAACCGAGGTCAGCAGAATACTTATGGGTTGAATGAGGAAGTTGAGGGAACACGGGCGCAATTAAAAGCGGTGTTTGCTGATCGGGTGATCATTGATAATGCAGGGCGAGATGAAACCTTGATGCTGGAAGGCCGAGACTATCAAGCCCCTGTCATTCAAACACCAGACCGCTCAACATCAACGCTAACATCATCAATTGAAGACAAACTGACCTCCATTCGAACCGAAATTAGCCGTAACCCACAAGAAGTTTTTAAATATGTCTCTCTATCGCAGGTTAAACAGGATGATCAGGTCATCGGCTATCGGGTTAGCCCGGGTAAAGATCCTGCGTTATTTGAAGCAGTTGGGTTACAGGCCGGTGATATTGCCATTCAACTGAATGGCTTAGATTTAACCGATCCCAGTGTCATGACTCAGGTATTTGAATCCGTATCGGATCTGACCGAACTTAACCTTACGGTAGAGCGTGATGGACAACCACATGATATCTATATTCAATTTTAATGGCCAAGTGGCAGTAATTAATCAGGGAGTGTTGTGTGAAGCATTGGCTTAATAAAAGTGTATGGCTGCTAGCTGGAAGTTTACTTGCTTCACCCATCGCCTTCGCAAATGAAGCATTTAGTGCCAGTTTTAAAGGTACGGATATTCAAGAATTTATTAATATTGTTGGTCGAAACTTAGAAAAAACCATCATTGTTGATCCATCAGTGCGAGGGAAAATTGATGTTCGCAGCTATGACACATTAAGTGGTGAGCAATATTACAGCTTCTTTTTGAATGTACTGGAAGTTTATGGTTTCGCCGTGGTTGAGATGGATAACGGTGTCCTTAAAGTTATTCGGGCTAAAGATGCCAAAACCTCAGCCATTCCCGTTTTAGGCAGTGATGATCGTGCTAACGGCGACAATGTCATTACACAAGTGGTTGCGGTTAAAAATGTCTCGGTACGAGAATTATCCCCATTGTTGCGTCAATTGATTGATAACGCAGGCGCTGGGAACGTTGTTCACTATGACCCGGCCAATATTATTTTGATCACGGGACGTGCAGCGGTGGTCAATCGCTTAGCCGATATCATTCGTCGAGTGGATCAAGCGGGTGACAAAGATATTGAAATGGTGGAACTGAAAAATGCCTCTGCCTCAGAAATGGTTCGTATTGTTGAAGCGCTGAGCAAAGCGAGTGATTCAAAAAATACCCCAGAATTTTTGCAGCCAAAATTTGTTGCAGATGATCGCACGAATGCGATTCTGATTTCTGGCGATCCTAAAGTGCGTGAACGGTTGAAACGGTTGATCAAACAACTGGATATTGAAATGGCGACCCGAGGCAACAACCGCGTGGTCTATTTAAAATACGCAAAAGCTGAAAATTTAGTCAATGTATTGCAAGGCGTGTCTGAGAATTTACAAGCAGAAAAGCAGAGCGGGCAAAAATCCGGCTCATTGCAAGGCGGAAAAGTGATGATAGCCGCTCATGCGGATACGAACTCAATTGTGATTACGGCACCGCAAGACATTATGAATGCCTTATTAGATGTGATCTCACAATTGGATATCCGCCGAGCTCAAGTGTTAATTGAAGCCTTAATTGTTGAAATGGCGGAAGGCGATGGCATCAATTTAGGCGTTCAGTGGGGCTCACTTAAAGATGGTACCGTCATTCAATACGGTAATACCGGAGCACAAATTGGCCAAGTGATGGTCGGTTTAGAAGAAGCTAAAGATCAGACCACCACTGAATATTATTATGATTCAGATGGTAATCGACGTCCTTACACGAATACAGAATCCGGTGATTACTCAACACTGGCTTCTGCATTGTCGGGTATTAATGGTGCCGCGGTTGGCATTATGATGGGAGACTGGACAGCGCTAATTAGTGCCGTATCAAGCACCTCTAGCACCAATATTCTCTCTTCTCCAAGTATTACCGTGATGGATAACGGTGAAGCCTCATTCATTGTTGGTGAAGAAGTGCCTGTGCTTACGGGCTCTACCGCTGGCTCAAACAATGACAACCCTTTCCAAACCGTAGAACGTAAAGAAGTCGGTATTAAGCTAAAAGTCGTGCCTCAAATCAATGAAGGGGATTCGGTTCAATTATCAATAGAGCAAGAAGTGTCCAATGTCTTGGGGGCCAATGGGGCGGTTGATGTTCGTTTTGCCAAGCGTCAGCTCAATACCTCGGTCATGGTACAAGATGGACAAATGTTGGTGCTTGGAGGCTTAATTGATGAACGTACCGCAGAAAGTGAATCAAAAGTACCACTACTGGGGGATATCCCCTTTTTAGGGCAACTTTTCCGCTCAACCAATACTCAAGTGGAAAAGAAAAACCTGATGGTCTTTATCAAACCGACCATTATCCGTGATGGCATGACCGCCGATGGTATTACCCAACGCAAATATAATTACATTCGTGCCGAGCAACTGTTTAAAGCCGATCAAGGGTTGAAGTTGATGGATAATAGCCATATTCCTGTCCTGCCTGAATTTGGTGAAGAACGTCGTCATGCAGCAGAAATTCAAGCATTTCTTGATCAAATGGATGCTCAATAATGAGTAGTGAGTTATCGGATAAACCACGGCTTCGCCGCTTGCCTTTTAGCTTTGCGAATCGCCATAAGTTAGTGTTGGAATGGGATGCTCAGCAAGAGCAAGCCATTCTTTACTACGTTGCTCCTATTGCATTATTGGCATTGGTTGAAGTGAAACGAGTGTTAAGAAGCCCGTTTGTACTTACGGCGTTGAGCGCAGAGATTTTCGAAGCTAAGTTGACCGAAGTATATCAGCGGGACTCCTCAGAAGCGCGTCAGCTAATGGAAGATATTGGGGCTGATAGTGATGATTTTTTCTCGCTTGCCGAAGAGCTTCCACAAAGTGAAGACCTACTGGAATCAGAAGATGATGCTCCGATCATTAAATTGATTAATGCCATGCTGGGTGAGGCGATTAAAGAAGGCGCATCGGATATTCATATTGAAACCTTTGAAAAAACACTCTCTATTCGCTTCCGGGTTGATGGCGTATTACGAGAAGTCTTATCACCCAGCCGCAAACTGTCTTCGCTATTAGTCTCTCGCGTCAAAGTCATGGCTAAACTCGACATTGCTGAAAAGCGGGTGCCGCAAGATGGTCGAATTTCACTCCGTATTGGGGGCCGTTCAGTCGATGTCCGCGTGTCAACCATGCCTTCCTCTCATGGAGAGCGTGTAGTGATGCGTTTGCTTGATAAAAACGCAACACGGCTTGATCTGCACAGTTTAGGAATGACGGCGCAAAACCAAGCCGACTTCCGTCATTTAATTGAACGTCCTCATGGTATTTTTCTGGTAACGGGCCCAACGGGATCGGGGAAATCAACCACGTTATATGCTGGCCTACAAGAGCTAAACAGCAGTGAACGTAACATTCTTACAGTAGAGGACCCTATTGAGTTTGATATTGATGGCATTGGTCAAACTCAAGTTAATCCGAAAGTAGATATGACGTTTGCTCGCGGATTGAGAGCTATTCTTCGGCAAGACCCAGATGTCGTGATGGTTGGGGAAATTCGTGATCTCGAAACCGCTCAGATCGCGGTTCAAGCCTCATTAACGGGGCACTTAGTGATGTCAACCTTACACACCAATACCGCGATTGGTGCCATTACCCGTTTGCGTGATATGGGTATTGAACCATTTCTTATCTCATCCTCCCTACTTGGGGTACTGGCCCAACGTTTGGTTCGCACGCTATGCCCAGATTGTAAAGAACCTTATGAGGCGAATAAAGAACAGAAGAAATGGTTTAACTTGGGCAAAAAAGAAGCATTGACGTTGTACCGAGCCCATGGGTGTGAAAAATGTAATTTTAAAGGCTACCGCGGGCGAACGGGTATCCACGAACTCATGTTGGTTGACGATGAAGTACAAGCTTTAATTCACCGTGAAGCGGGAGAGCAAGCCATTGAACAGGCAATCCGCAGTAAGACGCCCAGTATCCGTGATGATGGTTTAGATAAAGTTCGCCAAGGCATGACTTCTTTGGAAGAAGTCATGCGAGTGACCAAGGAGTCGTAATGGCGGCATTTGAATACAAGGCCCTGGATACTAAAGGAAGGCAGAAGAAAGGCATCATCGAAGGTGACCATGCTCGTCAGGTGCGTCAGCGCCTAAAAGAGCAGGGGATGATCCCTATCGAAGTGCTGGAAACACAAGCGAAAGCGGCCAAAGCGCGACAAGCCCGTTGGACAAAACCGAGGGGAATCAGCACGCCGGATTTAGCCTTACTTACGCGTCAGCTTTCGACATTAGTGCAATCTGGTATGCCCCTTGAGGAGTGCTTGAAAGCTGTTTCTGAACAATCAGAAAAGCCCAAAATTCGTAACATGTTGGCCGCTGTGAGATCAAAAGTGACTGAGGGATACACGCTAGCCGATAGCTTGGGTGATTACCCTCATGTTTTTGATGATCTTTTTCGCTCTATGGTCGCTGCGGGAGAAAAATCAGGGCATTTAGATGCCATTTTACAACGGTTGGCCGATTATGCTGAGAACCGACAAAAAATGCGTTCAAAGCTAATTCAAGCCTTGTTGTACCCGATTGTTCTAGTTGTCTTTGCGGTTGGGATAGTGGCATTTTTGCTGGCGGCCGTTGTGCCGAAAATTATTGGGCAATTTGTGCAAATGGGCCAAGCATTACCGGCTTCCACCCAGTTTTTGTTGTCAGCCAGTCATTTTATTCAGCAGTGGGGGATAATTTTGTTGCTGCTGATACTGGGACTTATCTCTTTAGCTAAGTGGTTACTTGGTAAGCCGCACATTCGACTCTATTGGCATCAAAAACTGTTGTATTTGCCCCTGATAGGCAAAATTGCACGAGGTTTGAATACCTCACGCTTTGCTCGCACTTTATCAATTTGTACCTCGAGTGCCATTCCCATTCTTGATGGAATGCGTGTTGCGGTTGATGTGATGACGAATCAGTATGTTAAACAGCAAGTGTTATTTGCCGTGGATAATGTTCGAGAAGGGTCAAGCCTACGTAATGCCTTGACTCAGACGAAACTGTTTCCTCCGATGATGCTGCATATGATCGCCAGTGGTGAGCAAAGTGGAGAGCTGGAAAGCATGCTGACACGAGCAGCAGATAACCAAGATGCCAGCTTTGAGTCTACCGTTAATATTGCATTAGGTATCTTTACGCCCGTGTTGATTGCACTGATGGCGGGCTTAGTTCTATTTATTGTGATGGCCACATTAATGCCAATTTTAGAAATGAATAATTTAATGAGCCGTTAGTTGGCGAGTGATGATGAGAGCAAGATGGAGTAATTATGAATAAAAGAGCAAATAGACAATCAGGCTTTACTCTACTGGAAGTGATGGTCGTGGTTGTTATCTTAGGCATTCTTGCCAGTGTCGTGGTTCCTAATTTGTTGGGAAACAAAGATAAAGCCGATCAGCAAAAAGCGATCACCGATATTGTGGCGCTAGAAAATGCATTGGATATGTATCGATTGGATAACAGCCTCTATCCAACCACCGATCAAGGATTAGAGGCTTTAGTGAGCAAACCGTCTAATCCAGAGCCAAGAAATTATCGTGCGGATGGGTATATTCGTCGATTACCGAAAGACCCTTGGGGAAATGATTACCAATATTTAAGCCCGGGTGAACATGGTCGTGTTGATGTTTTTACTTTAGGCGCGGATGGTCAGGAAGGGGGAGAAGGGGCGAATGCCGACATTGGTAACTGGAATTTGCAAGATTTTCAGTAATCATGCATTTCTTGACGGTAAAGGTATTGGGTGATGTTCGATGAGATGGCAGCGCGGTTTTACCCTGCTCGAAATTATGCTGGTGTTAGTTTTACTCTCGCTCAGTGCTGTTGCTGTGATTGCCACCTTACCGGCTAAACAAAGTGATGAAATTGAAAAAAGTGCGCAAAGCCTTTTTCAACGTTTGCAATTACTGAATGAAGAAGCGCTATTAAGTGGTTTGGATTTTGGACTCCGAGTGGACGAAAAAAAACATCGCATTAGTTTTTTGCAATTCAACGAACAGGGGTGGCAACCGATAGATAAAATTGGCTTTGCTGCGCAGTTAGCGTTAGATGAGGGGCTCGGTCTCGAATTTTCGGTTGGCGGAGGCGCTTGGCAGGACAAAGACAGGTT
This sequence comes from Vibrio cincinnatiensis, assembly GCF_022113815.1. GTDB lineage: Bacteria > Pseudomonadota > Gammaproteobacteria > Enterobacterales > Vibrionaceae > Vibrio > Vibrio cincinnatiensis_A. The sequence continues at coordinate 220,477 of NZ_SGOM01000005.1, read as the reverse complement.
ATTTATCCCCAGTTCTTTATTCGATGATCAGATGTTTGCGGAATACAAAGAGCAGCAAGCACCGCCTGAACCTCAAGTGTTTATTTTATCAAGTGGCGAGATAACACCGTTTCATCTCTCCATTTATCCTCTCCAGCAAAATATAGATACAGGCTGGCAGGTCATAGTGGAAGACAACGGACAAATACGTTTACTTGCACCGGGAGAGCCACATGATAAACCATAAACGAGGGTTTACTTTATTAGAGGTGTTGGTTGCTTTAGCCATTTTTTCGACCGCCGCTATCAGTGTGATTCGAGCGGTGACCCAACACGTTAATACAATTAGCTACCTAGAAGAAAAAACTTTTGCGGCTATGGTGGCTGATAATCAGATGGCAAAAGTGCATCTAAATGCAAAGTCGTTAGCCCAACGTGAGGGACGAGAGGAACTAGCAGGAAGAACATGGTATTGGCGAGTGTCTCCGGTCAAAACGTCAAATTCAATCTTGGCGGCATTCGATGTGAGTGTGGCGGCTGAGGCAAAAGGCTCTCCGATTGTAACGGTAAGAAGCTATGTGGCGAAGTAAAGCGAAAACACAGGGCTTTACCTTAATCGAGGTTTTGGTTGCAATGGCGATTTTTGCCAGCCTGAGTGTGGCAGCTTATCAGGTGCTGTATCAAGTTCAGCAAAGTAATCACGTTTCTGCTCAACGAGAAGCTCGGTTGAGTGAGTTGCAGCGGGCAATGATTATCATGGATACGGATTTTCGTCAGATGGCATTGCGATCTTTTCGTAGTCAAGGGGAGTCAGCCTCTGCTCAACTTGTGCAATGGCAGGATTACCTGCTGGATTCAGACACGAAAGGCCTGCGTTTTACACGCCTTGGCTGGCACAACCCTCAGCAGCAATTTCCTCGTGGGGAAGTGTTGAAGGTCGGCTATCGAATAAAAGATCAGGTATTAGAGCGGGTATGGTGGCGCTATCCTGATACGCCAGCGGGACAAGAACCCATCGTTGCACCTCTCTTAAGGGGTGTTGAAACTTGGTCGGTTCGTTTCTATGTCGATGGGCAATGGTCGGAAAAATGGGAAATGGAACACGCTCTGCCTCAAGCGATTTCGGTGGGTTTAACTTTAAAAGATTATGGCGAAGTTGAGCGCGTTTATTTGTTAACGGGTGGTGCGCAGGGAGAGATGAATGATTCGTCATCATAATCAGCGTGGCGTGGCACTCATCATTGTTTTATTGTTATTGGCCGTTATGGTTTCTATTGCGGCAACCATGTCTCAGCGGATGTTCAGCCAGTTTCAACGAGCTAATCATCAAATGGGCTATCAACAAGCCTATTGGTATTCGATCGGGGTTGAAGCTTTGGCGAAAGCGGCGATTGAACAAAGTTATAAAGACAACGACACCATTAACCTGAATCAGCCTTGGGCACAAAGCCAGCGTACTTATCCACTCGATTACGGCCAGGTAACGGGAAGTATTGTTGATAAGCAGGCGTGTTTTAATATCAATGTTTTTTCTGGATTGGCGCTCAGTAGTAATAATACGCCTCCTTATGTTTATCGAGTTTGGCGCGCCTTGTTGGACGAGCTGGAGGTTGAGAATTACCAAGCAGAAACGATTGCCGATGCGACGTGGGATTTCATTGATGCAGATGATCGGGTTAATCGGGCCAATGGGGCTGAAGATGCATTATATGAATCCATGACTCCAGCTTATTTGGCTCCGAATGGGTTATTAGTCGATAGCAGTGAGCTTCGGGCCGTTTATCAAATGGGGGGCAAAACGATGAGTTTACTCGCACCTTATGTCTGTGCGTTGCCCAACCAAGATTGGCGGTTAAATATCAATACTCTTGCACCAGAGCAAGCAAAGTTACTGGTTGCAATGTTTAGCCCATATTTAAATGAATCGAATGCTAAAGCCGTGTTAGAGTCTCGTCCCTTTGATGGTTGGGACAGTGTTGCAAGCTTTTTGGCTGAATCACAAATTGCGGCAGTCGAGAAGGCTCGTCGAGAAGAAGCTCGAGCTTACTTAAGTGTGGATAGTCAATATTTTGAATTGGATGCACAGGTCAAGGTGGATACGTCACAGGTACGAATTCGCAGCCTGTTTTATAGTCGTAATAAAAAGGATGCAACGGTGATACGCCGTCGCTATGGAGGAGTCAGTGAGCGAGAGCTTAATCGTTCGGCTGAGTAGTCAACAAAATGCGACAATCCCTTGGTTTGTCTGGTCTTCCTCACAACAGGAAGTGCTAGACCATGGAGAGCTGGCCAGTTGGCAACAACTTGAACAGTTGGCCCCGCATGCGGCACAGCGTTCAACCACTGTCTTATTAGCCAGCAGTGATGTGCTGTTAACTGAAGTCATGATTCCATCAGGAGCCAGTCGCCAATTTTCGTCTATCTTACCGTATTTACTGGAAGATGAATTAGCTCAGGATGTGGATGAGCTGCATTTCTCCGTATTGGATAGGCAGGGCGATCATGCTTTTGTCGCAGTCATGGATCGAGTTTGGCTACAATCGATGCTGGATCATCTTGAACGATGCAGCCTAGCGGTAAAACGTGTGGTTCCTGATGTGTTTGCCATACCGGTTAATCATGAAGGATTGAGTGCGCTGCAGATGGGGCAGCATTGGCTGATTCGTAAAGGCGAGCATGCTGGTGTTAGCGTCGAACAAGAGTGGTTAACGTGGTTTTGTCGTACTGATTGGGTGAAGGGGCCGGATAAGTCTCTTTCTCTTATCGCTTATACGCCGTTACCTGATTTGCCTTTATCTGAAGAGCAGGTATGGGGAGAAAGTCTCGAAAAACCCTTAGCTTCACAGCTTTGCGAAGAAATCTTTCGTCATAAAATCAATGTGTTGACCGGAAGCTTTAAGCCTAAATCCTCGTGGATGAAATATTGGTTTATTTGGCGTAAAGCTGTCGTGGCGGCCATTCTCTTACTGATCATTCTTGTTGTCAGTCAAGGGTTACATGTTCATCAAGATAGTGTCACCGCACAGGCTTATCGCAGCGAAAGCGAACGTATTTTTAGAACTATCTTCCCAGATAAACAACGTATCCCTACGGTGAGCTATTTAAAACGACAAATGAGTGATGAATTAAAGGCTCTGTCGGGCGGCTCACAAGAGGAAGTCGTACTTCACTGGCTTAACTTGTTACCTGGCAGTATTGGGCAGGTGAAAGCGATGGAAATTCAAAGCTTACGTTTTGATGCTAATCGTGGGGAACTGCGTATTGAAGTCAGCGGCCCAGATTTTCAAACTTTTGAGCAGGCGAGAGTAAAGTTAGCGCAAGATTTTACGGTTGAACAGGGGCCATTAAATAAGAATGCTGATCGAGTATTGGGTTCCTTTGTACTTAAAGCTGTGGCAGGGCGTAAAGAATGAAACAGAGACTAATGACTCTGGCATTATGGTGGCAGAGCATCAGCCAGCGTGAGCAGCGATTAGTGCTGATTGGCGGTGGTGCTGTATTGCTGGGTTTACTTTATTGGGGAGTGCTTGCTCCATTGAATCAGCAGAGTGAAGCCGCAAAAGTGCGGATGAGTACGGAAAAACAACTGCTTCAGTGGGTAGAAAAGACGGCGGATCAGATTGTCAGCTTGCGCCAGAAGGGGGGTGTGGTTCGCTCAACTCAACCGTTGAATCAGGTGATAGCATCATCCACCGGGCAATTTAAGATTGAACTGATCAGAGTGCAGCCGCGTGATGATAGGATGCAAGTTTGGATTCAACCGCTTCCTTTTTCTCAATTGGTGGCATGGCTGGCGTATTTAAAAGAGCGGCAAGGTATTGATGTTGAATTTATGGATCTCGAACGAGGAAAAACCTCGGGTATGGTTGATGTCAAACGTTTGCAGTTCAAACGGGTAGGATGAGATGAAACCGATAGTGGGTTATATCAGCGTATTTATATTGGTTATGTTAATCAGTGCGGTCGTGCATTTACCTGCCCAGGTCGTTTTTTCGTACCTTCCGTTCCCCTCTCACTTATCAGTACAAGGTGTGAGTGGAACGATGTGGAATGGCAGTGCCAAGCAGGTGCGTTGGCAACAGACAAATTGGGGAGAACTACAGTGGCAATGGGAATGGTCAGCCATATTAAAGGCTAAAGCGCAGCTTAATGTTCGTTTTGGCCGAGGAAGCGATCAACGCCTACAAGGTAAAGGCGTGGTGGGATATGACTTTTCGGGCCCATTTGCTCAGAATATGGTGTTTTCTTTACCTGCTGAGCAGGTACAACCTTACTTAAGGCTCCCTGTTCCCGTGACGTTACAAGGGCAAATAGAGCTCACGTTACGAGATTACCGCTATCAATCTCCTTGGTGCGCTCAAGCGGAAGGGATGTTGGCTTGGACTCAAAGTGAAGTTGGGACTCCGTTGGGTAAATTGTCGCTGGGGCCAGTTATGGCAGATTTGTCCTGTCAACAAAATGTATTGACGATACACGGTAGTCAACAGAATACGCAGATGAGCAGTGAATTCTCGGCGGAGGTACAAGCGGATCAGCGTTTCAGTACTCAAGCTTGGTTTAAACCGGGCGTAGATTTTCCTACAAGCTTGGGACAACAGTTGAAATATTTACCGACTCCTGATGGGTTAGGTCGCTATTCATTTAATCAGCAAGGGCGTTTCTAGTAGGGCAGGGCGAGATGCCCTGCTTCAGTCAATTTTTACCCGTTAAGATTTCATGCCAAGGTAAATCCGCATCCCCCAGAACAATGAAATTGGGGTTTTCTAGTGTATCCCGTTCATTATAAGAGAGAGGGTCGAGCTGAGTATCGAGAATACGCCCTCCGGCTTCTTCCACAATACATTGGGTGGCGGCGGTATCCCATTCACCGGTTGGGCCCAGCCTTAGGTAACAGTCAACGGCCCCTTCTGCCACTAAGCAGGCTTTGAGTGCCGCTGAACCAAGGGGGACTAACTCATAGTTCCATCGTGCACTTAAACGTTGCGTAATACGATTAATATCTTGTCGGCGGCTAATCGCAATAGCGATAGATTGACCGGGAAGTTCATGTTTGTGGCTATGAATTCGTAAGCTTTCTGACATGTCTGGAATTTTCCATGCCCCTTTTCCTTTGTAGGCATAATAGGTCACACCAGACACTGGCCCATAGACTACACCCATGACGGGTTGATGATGTTCAACCAAAGCTATAACGGTGGCAAAGTCACCACTGCGTGCAATGAATTCTTGAGTGCCATCTAAGGGATCGACCAACCAGTATCGTTGCCAAGTTTCACGGGTAGTTAAACTGATGTCAGCCGCTTCTTCTGATAATACTGGGATGTCGGGGGTGAGTTCTTTTAACCGTTCAGTCACAAGCTTGTGTGCCGCAAGATCGGCGCTTGTAACAGGGGTATTATCCATTTTCGTGAACGCTTCATAGGATTTATTTTCATAAATATCCAGAATCAGCTGCCCAGCAGAGCGCGCAATGCTGATCACTTCAGGTAATAAATGGGCAAGATCTTTGACAGTTGGCATACTCTTTCCTATCGCTGAATGTGAGAGGCCGATAAACAACGGAGAGTAAGCAGCAGAGCACTAATACTGCGAGCTTCACTAAAATCGAGATGAGTCAGCAAATCTTCTGCTTGAGCTAAAGGCCAGCGAACGACTTCTAATGGTTCCGGTTCGTCACCCTCTAACTGTTCTGAGTATAGCCCCTGAGCAATAAAAAGGGTCATTCGGCTGGAAAAATAAGACGGTGCTAGTACGACTTCTTTCAATGGTGTGAGTTGGGTCGCTCCCATACCGATTTCTTCTTTTAATTCTCGGATGGCGGCTTGCTCTGGAGATTCTCCAGGATCTATTAAACCTTTGGGAAAGCCGAGTTCATACTGCTCTGTCCCGACGGCGTATTCCCGCACTAATAAAATATCGCCTTGTTCAGTAATTGGAACCATCATAACGGCATTACGCCCACTGGGTTTCATGCGCTCATAGGTTCGTTCTTCCCCGTTTGAGAAGCGGAGATCAAGCGCCTCTATCGAAAAAAGCTGAGATTGAGCAACGGTACGCTGCGTCAAAATTTCCGGTGGGGTTTTAGAGGGCATCGACGAACTCCTTCATAGACAAATCTTTCTTAATATATGAGAAAAAAAGGTCTGTGAGAATAAAAAAAGCTGATGCTAGGCATCAGCTTATCGGCAAAACCAGCATTAGTAATAAGAGTGCTCACCCCGGTCATGTTCAGTGGAATCGCGTACTGCCGTTAGCTCCCCTTCAAATTGAGCGAGAAGTTCTTTTTCGATCCCTTCTTTTAACGTGACATCAACCATTGAACAGCCGTTACAGCCGCCACCAAATTGCACTAAAGCAATGCCATCATCGGTAATGTCGATTAGGCTGACATGCCCGCCATGTCCGGCTAGTTGAGGGTTAACTTGTGTCTGAATTGCATATTCAACACGGGCCATAAGAGGAGCATCATCGGCCACTTTACGCATTTTAGCGTTAGGGGCTTTAAGCGTGAGTTGCGACCCCATTTTGTCGGTCACAAAGTCAATTTCTGCCTCTTCAAGAAAGGGAAGACTGAGTTCATCAACATAAGCGGAAAAACCGGTAAAGGTGATTTCTGTATCCGTAGCTTCTACGGCTTCTGGTGGGCAGTAAGAGACACCACATTCTGCATTCTGTGTTCCTGGATTAACCACAAACACCCGAATATTCGTTCCTTCAGGCTGCTGAGCCAGAAGTTTAGCGAAGTGGGACTGGGCAGATTCTGTAATAGTAATAGTATTTGACACGACGAATACCTGAGTAATTTTGTAGGCTATTTAGTCACCATTCTACTCCTGTCACGCAGAGGATCCAGCCCTTTTTTATCATTAAGGGAGTATGGGAGTGCTCGGTTCAGGAGTGCGGCATAGACAGTAAATATCAATCCTTTCGATGCCGACTTCAAGTAGTAAATGACATAATTGTCGCATGGTGCTGCCTGTGGTGACCACATCATCGACAATCGCAATATGCGAATATTCTGGGATCTGTTTGAGCTGAAATACCCCCATTAAATTACGTTCTCGTTGCTGTTTGCTCAATGATTGTTGGGCCGGTGTTGCTAGCCGACGAGTAAAGATCGTTGGAGAAAAATGACTACCAAGTTGTTTTGCCATTTCTTGTGCCAATAACTCACTTTGATTAAACCCTCTGTACCATTGCCGACGCCAGTGAAGAGGAACAGAGGTGATTAAGGGAGCGGGGTGTTGTATTTGCTGGGCAAGACGGATGGCGAGATGATGAGCTTGCCAGAATTGGCGTTGATATTTGAACTGGTGAATGGTGTGGCTGAGTGGGAATTGATAGTCACCAATGCAAAATAGCTGTTGCCAAGGAGGGGGGGAATGTAAACAGTGGCCGCATGGCTCGGTAGCTGTTAAGCAGGGAAGCCCACAGCGGGAGCAGCGCTGGATGGGAGCAAACCAAGCTTGGCAAGCGGAGCAGACACCATATTGCGCTTGATGATCTAAAGGAAGGTGGCATAAAGTACAGGCTGGAGCTAACCATGCTCTCATTTTTTGGAGCGGAGCGATGAAATAAGGGGACATGTTTGGCCTCAAAGGGGATTGACCTATCTCTATTTTGCCGTTTTAGTGGATGAACAAGGCTGGTTTTGGTAGGAGAAAAGGTGAACATGACAACAGATCTCTATTGGCAAGTAAAAGGTGAAGGACCGGATCTGGTGCTGGTTCATGGCTGGGGAATGAATGGAGCGGTGTGGGAGCAAACCTGTGAGCAATTACAGGCCAATTTTCGAGTGCATATGGTTGATCTCCCTGGTTACGGATACAGTGCAGAGCTTCATGCCGATGATTTAGCTCAGATAGCGCAAGCATTAATAAGGCAAGCACCTCGACAAGCGGTTTGGTTAGGCTGGTCGTTAGGGGGATTGGTCGCGACTTATATGGCGCTGAATTATCCGGATTATGTCGTCAAGCTGATCACCGTCGCCTCTTCTCCTAAATTTTCGGCAGCAGAGCAAGAACATCCCATGTGGCGTGGTATTAAACCTCATGTGCTCACGGCTTTTACGGAACAATTATTAATCGATTTCCACCCCACCGTGGAACGCTTTTTGGCTTTACAAGCGATGGGAAGTCCTTCAGCACGACAAGACATTAAGCGATTAAAGCAAGCCGTTTTATCTCGCCCCGCGCCCAATCCCGCCGCGTTATTGGCTGGATTAAAGATTTTGGCGCAGACAGATTTGCGCTCTCAGTTAGCCCATCTTTCGATTCCTACTTTGCGATTATATGGACGATTAGATGGCTTAGTACCCGTAAAGATTGCACAAGAATTAAACGACTTGATGCCAGAAAGTGGCGTGCATATTTTTCCGCTCTCAGCCCACGCCCCATTTTTGACCGAGCTGAATGATTTCTGTCAGCAAATCATTCATTTTGCAAATAGAGTGTAAATTTTGTTTCCAACCCGTAAATTAGCCCTAAATTTTTTCTTTAACTGGCCGATAATTAAGCTAACCCGAAAGCGTTGAAGCGCGTGAGGGACGGGCGATGCTGAGGAGGTTTCGGCTATGATCGTGTCACCAACTAATGTTAGTGTGCCACTTATCGCCCCATCAGTGAATGTGCAAACAGAGCAAGCGTCTCGAGACAATCGTATTCGCGCGCCTGTGACGGCAACCGTAGAGCTGACCAAATCTCAGGCCGAACGTAAAATCAAAGCAGATGATAAGCGACGTAAACAATCGGCTTGGGACCCTGCTGAACATCCTGGCTATGAGAAGGAAAGTGAACAAGAGACCACTGAGTTATTGCGTGAGGAATCGCGTAGTGAGTTAGATCGCTTGTTTGATTTGTTAGCCTTAGCTTCTTATAGCGAAGAGCAAGGTAAAGGCTATGCGATGCGCTTTCGATTGCCAAAGCGAATCATTGATGCTGCGATAGCTGAGGGCAGAATGGCTCGTCGGCGTACTGTGATCAAGTTCTATTACGGACACGCTGTCGCACCGAATACGCCATCAGATGTGATAGCGGTCTTGTAGTTATCATCACAAAGTGATGATAAAAGACAAAAATCCCCACAGACGCTGGTCTGTGGGGATTTTCTTTTGAGCTTTTTGTCCGTGATTATTTTTTCGCTTTTGCAAAAGCGGCAGCAAAAGCCCCACTCATTGCGCCACCTTGATGATTCTCTTCATTGCGACGTGCCGTTTTTTCTGGGCGAGGTGATGAAGGGCGGGCAGAACGTGGAGCATGTTGTCCGGGTTCATCGGCTAAGCGCATAGAGAGGGCAATTCGCTTACGTTGTGCATCGACTTCCATCACTTTCACTTTGACGATATCACCCGCTTTCACCACTTCTCTAGGATCAGAGACAAATCGATCCGTTAGGGCTGAAATATGAACCAATCCATCTTGATGGACGCCAATATCCACAAATGCACCAAAGTTGGCGACATTGGAGACGACACCTTCGAGCACCATCCCAATTTCTAGATCCGCCACACTGTTGACGCCGTCTGCAAAGGTCGCAGTTTTAAACTCAGGACGAGGATCTCGTCCCGGTTTATCCAACTCTTTAATGATATCGGTAATGGTAGGCACACCGAAAAGCTCGTTGGTGTAATCTACGGCTCGCAGGGAACGGAGGAACTCACTATTCCCAATGAGCGATTTGATCGCTTGACGATTTTTCTCGGCAATGGCTTTTACAACCGGATAGGCTTCAGGGTGCACAGCGGAAGCATCTAGTGGATTTTTTCCATCCATAATGCGTAAGAATCCAGCGCATTGTTCAAAGGCTTTAGGCCCAAGGCGAGGTACTTTCTTCAAGGTGCTACGGCTATCAAAGCGACCATTGTCATCACGATAATCGACAATATTTTGGGCTAAGGTGGCTGATAACCCTGCTACACGAGTTAATAGTGCTGCCGACGCCGTATTGACATCGACACCAACAGCGTTCACACAATCTTCTACTACGGCATCGAGGCGTTTTGCCAACAATGCTTGACTCACATCATGTTGATATTGACCTACCCCAATGGATTTAGGATCAATTTTAACTAGCTCAGCTAAGGGATCTTGCAGACGGCGAGCAATGGAGACGGCACCTCGTAGTGAGACATCCATATTAGGGAATTCTTTTGCCGCCAGTTCTGAGGCTGAGTAAACCGAGGCTCCCGCTTCACTGACCATGATTTTTTGAACGTTGAGATTTCCACGTTTGATTAAATCAGCGGCAAAGCTGTCGGTTTCTCGTGAAGCGGTCCCATTGCCGATGGCGATCAAATCAACATGATGTTTTTTGACCAATGTGGCAACCGTTTGCATGGCGCGATCGTATTGATTTTGTGGTTGATGAGGATAAATGGTGTCGGTAGCGAGCACTTTTCCTGTTGCATCAACAACGGTGACTTTACAGCCTGTACGTAGCCCAGGATCGAGACCAAGCGTTGCTCTTGGGCCAGCAGGCGCAGCCATTAATAGGTCTTTAAGGTTGGTGGCAAAAACATCAATGGCTTCGATTTCCGCTCGCTCTTTCATCGCCCCCATCAATTCGGTTTCCATATGCATAGAAACTTTAATTCGCCATGCCCAACTGATCACTTGTTTACGCCAAGAATCAGCCAGTGCTTGGCTAAGAGGTAAGCCATAATGCTCTGCAATCAGTGTTTCACAATAGGAGTGGCGGAGTGTTTCTTCTTGTTCTGGGTCAGCATTGAGGCTTAGCGTTAAAAAACCTTCATTGCGACCGCGCAGCATGGCTAATGCTCGATGGGAAGGCACTTTGCTGATCGGCTCTTGATGCGCAAAATAATCTTTAAACTTTTCTCCCTCTTGCTCTTTACCACTGACAACCAATGAAACAATTTCTGCGTGACGTTGAAGGTATTGACGTATTTTGGCCAGTAGGTCAGCATCTTCGGCAATTCGCTCCATAATGATGGCGCGAGCGCCATCTAGGGCAGCTTTGGTGTCGGTGATGCCTTTATCGGGATCGAGGTAGTGGTTTGCTTCTTGCTCAGGATCAACATCGGCTTTTTGCCATAAGCGGTCTGCCAGAGGTTCAAGCCCAGCTTCAATGGCAATTTGGCCTTTAGTTCGGCGCTTGGGTTTGTAGGGTAGATAGAGATCTTCTAGGCGAGTTTTACTATCTGCAGAGAGAATCGCTTGTTCTAATTGGGCCGTTAATTTGCCTTGTTCTTGAATGGATTTAAGGATGGATTGACGACGATCATCCATCTCACGTAGGTAAGTCAGGCGGCTATCTAAATGACGCAGTTGTGTGTCATCTAAACCGCCCGTCACCTCTTTACGGTAACGGGCGATAAAGGGAACGGTATTACCATCGTCAATTAGGGTTACAGCGGCGATCACTTGCTCGGAGCGAACACTCAACTCCTCGGCAATCTGTTGGCAGATAGCTTGGCTCATCCGTAGTCTCTCTGTTTATCAATTATGTACAGATTGTACGTAGCCAGTCATCTGCTGCAATGCCTTTTCGGTGATTGGTTAGTTTTGAGAACGATTTTTAACAAAACTCAGACATGCTGAGTAAAAAATGAGAGCATAACCCAGTAACTCTAACCCTTCTTGGAGCGCATTTTTAAAGCCATGTTCGTAGGCTGAGCCAACAATTCGAGTCCAGAATAGGCTGCCACTACCAAACACACGACTAAATACTAATAGCACTAAGATGCCAATTAACAAAAAGGGGTAAGATTTTGTGTGAGTAAAGTTTGCCATTGCTTGTAACACGGTACCTTGGCAACGCAATTTGGCATAACCTATTGCAAGTAGAGCGCAAAGCAACGCAGGAATAACCCAGAATCCATGCCAGATAAGGTCAAATAATTGATCCAGTTCTCGGATCACAATGCATAAGAAAAAGCCTGCAACAAGGGTATAGAAGCCACGTTCTTGTGGTTGTTTGTACGCTAGTTGAGCAAATAGTAATGCACTGAGTAAAGCAAACAGTTCTTGGGTAATCTCAGTGGCTCCAATCTCTGGTACTCCGTGCTGAAATATGTTGAGATCGATAAAAACCATCACAGGGCCGGTCAGCACGAGAAGCATCAATAATAGCGCTTCTAAACTGCGACGCTGGAGGGTTTGCCAAGCAGTAGGCGTTGTCATGGTGATTATCCTAGTTGTGGGAAAGATAGTGGCCTGTCATTATATGAACGGTGTTTTTAATTTCAAGTTTTTGTGTGATATTCATCACGCGAATGAATTGTTTTGAACTGTTTAATTATCTTGTTATTGAGGTAGATATTGAAAACCAAACTCATCACTCGTGCTGGGTACAATCAGCTTAAGCAAGAGCACGATCATTTGTGGCACGAGAAGCGTCCGGAAATTACTAAAATAGTGACTTGGGCGGCCAGCCTTGGCGATCGTTCAGAAAATGCGGATTACACGTTTAATAAGCGTTTATTGCGCCAAATTGATCGTCGAGTGCGTTATTTACGTAAGCTGTTGCCAGAATTGACCATTGTTGACTATTCCCCTCAGCAAGAAGGACGGGTATTTTTTGGAGCTTGGGTTGAAATAGAGAATGAAGCGGGAGAGAGAAAAACTCTGCGTATTGTTGGACCAGAAGAGATTTATGGTGAGGCAAAAGGGTATATTTCGATTGATTCTCCGATGGCGCGAGCGCTATTAAAAAAGCAAGTGGATGAAGAAGTCACCGTAAAAACCCCAACTGGTGATAAACTCTGGTTTATTAATGCTATTCGTTATGAGAAAGAGCCGGCTAGCCAATAATATGGCTGGGGGCTAGGAACTGTATGCAAAAGAAAACGAGACCCACCTTGCAAGATATTGCCGATCAGGTTGGTATTACTAAGATGACCGTATCGCGTTATTTGCGAGACCCCAGCTCGGTTGCCGAAAAAACGCAAGAGAAAATCGCACAAGTGATTGAACGGCTGGGTTATATTCATAATCGAGTTCCGTCCATTATGTCCAAGTCTTCCAGTCGGGCGATTGGTATTATTCTTCCTTCACTGTCGAATCAGGTCTTTGCTCATTTGGTGCAGGGGGTGGAAGAAGTCACTCAAGCGGCGGGGTACGATACCTTAATTGCGCATACGGGGTATAACGCGCAAGCGGAGGAAGAAAAAATTGCCGCCTTTCTTTCTTATCGGGTGGATGCGTTGATTTTAACGGAGACCAACCATACTGAACGCACTTTGCAGATGCTTAAATCAGCGGGTATTCCGGTGGTGGAGACAATGGAGATCCCAACCCAGCCGATTGATATGGCCGTCGGGCTTAATCATGAACAGATCTCCTATGAAGTGATACAGCAAATGATAGCGCGTGGTCGACGGAGAATTATCTACCTCGGAGCGCGGCTGGATACACGGACAAAACTTCGGATGCAAGGCTATCAGCGAGCGATGGAGGAGGCGGGGTTATTACCAATCCAAGTTTCCACAGGAGAACACTCGAGCTTTACCTTGGGTGGCGAATTACTGCAACAAGCGCTACAGCAATACCCCGATATGGATGCAATTTTCTGCACCAATGATGATGTGGCGATAGGTGCCATGATGTATTGTTCGCATCATGGTATTGCGGTGCCTCACCAAATTGCGGTAGTGGGATATAATGCGTTGGATATAGGTCAGGCGATTATTCCTAAATTAACCAGTGTGGAAACGCCTCGTTTTGAGATTGGTAAAAAAAGTGCCGAGCTATTGCTAGCGGCACTTTCTGGTCAAACGGTTGAACCCAAAGTCTATGATTTAGGTTATCGACTGACTCCTGGTGAAAGCTGGTAATCAAGGCTTGAGCGGAGCAAAGAGGAAGGTGGCTCCTTGATCGGCGGGGGTCACGTGTTGACGGGCAATCGTAAACAGTTCACGCCCCCAGCTCTGTTGCTCTTGCTCAGTGGGTGGAACCATGGGTTCGCGCCCAGCTAACGTTTCCAAGCAGATCAACTCCCCATGCTGAGCATCTAACCGTAATCGATCACCATCACGGAGCAGCCCTATTGCGCCGCCACGTAACGCTTCTGGAGAGACATGTATCGCTGCCGGAATTTTTCCTGAAGCGCCAGATAAACGTCCATCGGTCACTAACGCAACTTTATAGCCGGCTTTTTGTACGTTGCCGAGAATCGGCATTAATTTATGCAGCTCTGGCATACCATTGGCGGCTGGTCCACTATAACGGACGACAACGATGCAGTCTTGATTCAGCTTTCCGGCCTGATAAGCCGCTTCGACATCATGTTGTGAGTCAAATACTTTGGCTGGTGCTTCAATGTAGTGATGCTCGGCTTTGACGGCTGAAATCTTAATTACCGCTTGTCCAAGATTTCCTTTCAGTACTTTGATTCCACCGCTGGTTTGGAACCGTTGCTTTTGCGCCGCGATCACTTGTGGGTCTTGGCTATCTTGGCACGCTTGCCAGCGTAGCTGTCCATCAATCAGAGTCGGGCGTGTTAATTGATCACTAAATTGACCAAAGGCAGGCGTTGCATCAGTGTGTAATAGATGCCGTTCATGTAAACGAGTCAGGAGCATGGGAACGCCGCCTGCCTGTTCGAAGGCATTGATGTCTGCACTGCCGTTCGGGTAAACATTGGCAAGTAGGGGAACCACTTGAGATAAATCACTGATGTCTTGCCAAGTCAGAATCAAGCCAGCTGCACGGGCGAGTGCTACTAAATGAATCGTATGGTTAGTGCTACCGCCAGAAGCTAATAGAGCAACCAAACCGTTGACTAAGCTTTTTGCTGTTACGACATGACTGAGTGGACGATAATTGGGGGTTCCCGGAGCCATTGTCGCAATCATTTTGGCGGCATATTCGGTTAATGCATGGCGCAGCGGAGTATTGGGTGCCACAAATGCTGACCCAGGGAGCATTAATCCCATCGCTTCAAAGACTAATTGGTTGGTATTGGCGGTGCCATAAAAGGTGCAGGTACCCGGTGAGTGATAAGAGCTGCACTCCATGTTAAGTAAGGCTTCTCGGCCGACTTGCCCTGCACTGTATTTTTGCCGAATATCAACTTTCTCTTCATTGCTGATCCCGGTTGACATCGGACCCGCAGGAATAAAAGCGGTGGGAAGGTGAGCGTAACTGAGCGCTCCCATCAATTGTCCCGGAGCGATTTTGTCACAGATCCCAAGGATAAGCGTGCCATCAAACATATTGTGGCTGAGTGACATTGCAGTCGCTTGAGCAATCAGATCTCGGGAAAATAGCGACATATCCATGCCCGGTTGACCTTGGGTAACGCCATCACACATGGCTGGTACGCCGCCGGCTACTTGCGCGGTATGCCCACTCGGCTGTAACGCGGCTTTAATTTGTTCGGGATAGTCTTGATAGACTTGATGAGCACTGAGCATGTCATTATAGGCTGTGATGATCGCCACGTTGGATTTGGTTAGATCAAGAATATGAGACTTTTCACTTTGACAGGAAGCGGCAATGGCATGTGCTAAGTTGCCACAGGATAGACTGGCTTTACCTTTTCCTTTTGCTCGTTGCTGCTCAGTGCGAGCTAAAAATTCTCGACGTAATGTTTGGCTTCGAGCGGTGATTCGGCCTGTGACGTCTAAAACCGTTTTATCCATCATGCTCATGCCTCCTGCTGTTTTAGCGCCGTGATCGCCTGCTCGACGACACGGTCAATATCACTAGCAATACTGATGGTAAAAACATCGGTTTCTTCTGCACTAGGGCGCTGTAAGGTAGCAAATTGACTCTCTAACATGTCAGTTTTCATAAAATGCCCCTTGCGTGCTCGCATACGCTCGATGATGAGGGCTTTATCGCCGTCGAGAAAAAGGAAGGTGACATTTTGATTCCCATCTCGAATCTGATCTCGATACGCTTTTTTGAGTGCTGAACAGACAATAATGCCTTGTTCACTTTTGTTTTCTAAGCTGAATGCCGCATCTCGGATGCGTTCTAGCCAAGGGGCTCGGTCATGATCATTCAAAGGCTCTCCTCGGCGCATTTTTTCAATATTTGCGCGAGGATGCAGATCATCGCCATCAATAAATTTTGCGCCAAGGCGTTGGGCGATCAATGCGCCAATTGTACTTTTTCCGCAACCACTGACGCCCATCACAATAATGCTGTTACCCGTCATAGCGACTCCTTAGTGAGAGATCTGAGCCAGATCTCAATTTTGAACTTTGCCGTAAGAATTGGCTTTATCTTAGTGCTGTTATCGGTAACATGTTACCCGTAACTTATAGATTTGTGAACTGAGACACAAACATCCTATCCTTGATAAAGGTGAACAAAATGGAACAACTCGCACATAGCCCTACCTATCTATTATTGATAGCTGTCTGCGCCATCCTTGCTTTGTTGGTGCTGATCATGAAGTTAAAAGTCCACGCCTTTGCGTCACTTACTTTGGTGAGCTTTGGTACAGCCTTAGCAACGGGTATTCCTGCTGAAAAAGTCGTTCCCAATATGATGTCAGGCTTTGGTGGCACTTTAGCCTCCGTTGCTTTACTGGTTGGCCTCGGTGCCATGATTGGGAAAATTTTAGAAGTCACGGGCGGGGCGAAAGTTTTGGCCGATACTTTAATTGGCCGATTTGGAGAGCAACGCGCTCCATTGGCATTAGGGGTTGCCTCATTGATGTTTGGTTTTCCGATCTTCTTTGATGCGGGCTTAATCGTGATGATGCCGATTTTATTTAGTGTTGCGAAACGATTCGGTGGCTCACCACTTAAGTATGCTTTACCTGCTGCAGGGGCTTTTGCCGTTATGCATGCTTTTGTTCCACCTCATCCAGGCCCCGTAGCGGCTTCTGAACTACTTGGTGCCGATATTGGTTTATTGCTGGTCGTTGGGCTGTTGGTGGCGATTCCTACTTGGTATTTAGGTGCCTATTTGTTTGGCTTATATTGCGGCGAAAAATTCAACATCCCACTTTCAAAAGCTTTTTTAAACACAGAAGTGATGTTTAAAGATAAATCGGACTTGCCGAAATTCTCGACCGTGTTGATGATTTTGGTTCTGCCTGTGTTATTAATCTTCATGGATACAGGCCTTAATACCTTGGCCGTGGCAGGGATGATTGATGGTCAACATCCTGTTGTCGAATTTTTGCGTATGCTGGGTAAAACACCGATAGCCCTTCTCATTACTTTATTAGTCTGTCTATTTACCTTTGCAGGTAAATATGGCATGAGCAAATTGGAGAAATTGTGTACGGATGCTTTGGCACCGATTTGTGCCGTGATCTTGGTGACAGGGGCAGGTGGAATGTTTGGTGGTGTGCTGCGCTCAAGCGGTATTGGTCAAGCATTGGCAGATGTTCTTGCCCATACGGGGATGCCTGTGATTGTGGCTGCCTTTGTTATCTCGACCTGTTTGCGTGTTGCGCAAGGTTCTGCAACGGTGGCTCTGACAACGACAGCCGCACTGATGGCTCCCATTGTATCGCAAACCACGGGTTTGTCTGAATTAGATTTGTGTTTTATCGTGATTGCGATTGCCGGTGGGGCAACCGTACTGTCACACTTTAACGATTCAGGATTCTGGCTCGTCTCTCGCCTACTTGAGATGGATGAGAAAACCACGCTCAAAACGTGGACGGTAATGGAAACTTTGCTTGGAACTATCGCGTTTATTATTGTCGCGACCCTGAGCTTTATTTTGTAAGGTTTATCTATGACAACACTAGAACAACGTTTAGCTGAGATAAAAATTGTCCCAGTCATTGCAATTAATGATGCCAAACAGGCACTTCCATTGGCCAAAGTCTTGGTGGAGAACGGCTTGCCTTGTGCTGAAGTCACTTTTCGTACCGAAGCGGCGGAAGAGTCTATTCGACTGATGCGCGAAGCCTATCCTGAGATGTTAATTGGGGCCGGAACCGTCCTAACAACAGAACAGGTAGACAAAGCGCAGCAAGCAGGAGCGGATTTTATTGTTAGCCCTGGGTTTAACCCCACTACAGTGAAATATTGCCAACAACGGGGCATTGCTATTGTTCCGGGAGTGAATAACCCTAGCTTAGTTGAGCAAGCGATGGAAATGGGGCTGAAAACATTAAAATTCTTCCCAGCAGAGCCGTCAGGAGGAATGGCGATGTTGAAATCACTGGCTGCTGTATATCCGATACAGTTCATGCCTACCGGAGGAATCAATCCGAGTAATGTTCAAGATTACCTAGCCTTAAAATCGGTCATTGCTTGTGGAGGAACTTGGATGGTGCCGACGGAGTTAATGGATAAAGGCGACTGGGATTCCTTAGCGAAACTGATACGCGCATTATAATGTGAAAAGCCAGCCGCAAAGGTTGGCTTTTTTGTATTGCTAGGAGCTTGATACTGCCTTCCTAGATAATCTACGTTATGATATTGATAAGTAATAAATGCTAACAATTCTTTGAATTGTTCACGCAGGAACAGTGTTACATTTTGATGGACTAACCTGTTTGGGTGTCATCTCTTTTTCGTGGGATCTGTGAACATGCAAGAAAACTATAAAATCTTAGTGGTTGATGATGATGCGCGATTACGCGCACTGCTGGAACGTTACTTATCCGAGCAAGGTTTCCAAGTCCGTAGTGTTGCGAACAGTGAACAGATGGATCGCTTACTTACGCGTGAAACGTTTCACTTGATGGTATTAGACCTAATGCTGCCAGGCGAAGATGGTCTATCGATTTGTCGCCGCTTGAGACATGCCAACAATTCAATCCCAATTTTGATGCTCACAGCAAAAGGGGATGAGATTGATCGTATTGTTGGATTAGAAGTGGGGGCTGATGATTACTTGCCAAAACCGTTTAATCCTCGTGAATTATTGGCTCGAATTAAAGCTGTCTTGCGTCGTCAAGTGGTTGAAGCACCGGGTGCTCCTAGTGCTGATGACACTGTGGTCGAATTTGGTGAGTTTCGGTTGAATTTAGGGACTCGGGAAATGTTTCATGGTGAAGAACCCATGCCTTTAACTTCGGGGGAGTTTGCCGTTCTTAAAGCTTTGGTCACCAATGCTCGAGAGCCGCTGTCTCGAGATAAATTGATGAATATGGCTCGTGGTCGAGAATATTCTGCCATGGAACGGTCGATTGATGTACAGATCTCTCGCTTAAGAAGAATGCTGGAAGTCGACCCTAGTAAACCACGCTATATTCAAACGGTATGGGGCTTAGGTTACGTATTTGTGCCGGATGGGAAAGTGGCCAACTAGTTTATTGGCAAGCCAGTTAAGGGATTGGGTAACTGGCTTTCTCCACAGCAATCTCTATCTTCATCTCTTATCATGAACCAGCAATGCCCATCGTTTGGGTATACAATCTTCATTTCTGTTTCATCCCATTGATCGTAGGTGTCTCATGCGTATTCGCAGCTCCTTTACCCAAACTATTCTGCTTTTTTTTACTCTGTTGATTGCCAGCCAAGCCTACTCTTATTATGCATTAATCAACTACGCCATTATTCCGAGTTTGCAGCAGTTTAATAAAATTCTCAGTCATGAAATCAGCTTGATGTTGGATGATTCATTCACTCATGTAGAGAATGAGCTCGATACCTCAATGCGTTTACGGGTGCTCGAAAAGCTGGGTGTTGAGTTATTTCGTGACGATGGCCCCGCGGGAGATGAATTTCAGCGAGCGATCAATATTGATTTGATGAGCGAGGAGATGACCGAAGAACTCGGCTCTGTCACAGAAGTGCGCATGGGGGTTGGGGAGGAAAGTTATCTCTTATGGATGAAGATCGAATTACTGCCGGGAAAAATATTACGTATTCCCCTTTCCGAGTTGCGAGAAGAGGATTTTGCACCGTTATTTCGTAACAGTATTGTGATGGCAATTTTAATCTTGGTGGGTGGGTGGTTATTTATTCGCTTACAAAATCGTCCGTTGAGTACGTTAGAAAAAGCGGCCTTATCGGTCGGTCGTGGTGAAATCCCACCGCCCATTCCTGAAAAAGGCGCGAGTGAGATTCGGGCGGTAACTCGCGCTTTCAACCAAATGTCTCAAGGCATTCAAGCGTTAGAGGAAGATCGCGCACTACTAATGGCTGGCATTAGTCATGATTTACGAACACCATTGACCCGTATTCGCTTAGCAACAGAAATGATGTCTCCTGAAGATAGCTACTTAGCTGAGGGAATTATCGGTGATACCGAAGAGTGCAATGAAATTATTAGCCAGTTTATGGATTATTTAAAACCAGTCGATAAGCAAGCGTTTCAAGATGTAGATTTAAATGAAATAGCACGCGATGTAGCTTCTTCTGAAGGTGGGTATGAAGTTCAGATTGAAGCTCAACTACCACAATCGATAGAGCCGGTTTTTGGCAATCCTATTGCGATTAAGCGAGCGGTGAGTAATTTGGTGGTCAATGCGCTTCGCTATGGCAATGGTTGGGTAAAAGTTAGTACTGGAATCACTGCTGATAAGAAAATGGCGTGGGTTTGCGTCGAAGATAATGGCCCTGGGATAGAGCCGAGCCAAGTTAATAAAGTGTTTGAACCTTTTATCCGTGGGGATACGGCACGTGGAAGTGAAGGGACCGGGCTAGGGCTTGCTATCGTTAAACGGATTGTGAGCCAGCATCATGGTTCTGTTGTGCTCAATAATCGTGCAGAAGGCGGATTGAAAATTCAAATCAGTTTTCCAACAAGATAACGGTACTTTCCTACTGGATGTGGGAATGTCTATCTGCTTTCCGTCGTTTTGATAACTACCATTCCCGTGTAGACGCAATGCTGTTCGATTAAGAATACTCCTTCTTCTTTCGGCTACTCTTTAAAGGATATTTATTGGGCCTTATCTTGACCGACCGTTCATAATTTGGGCGGTCTGGTTTGGGGAGAGTTAAATCTTTCAGGTCATCAGTTAAATCTTTGAGTCGTGCTGGTATCGACTGTAAGTTTCTCGTCTGACATATCGCTGTATAGTCATACAAAACCACCTTAAAACCGAGTTTAAAGCTAATTCTCAGGGGGCTGACTTTCGCTTCCTTAGCCGCTAGTGCCATTTCGTAGCGGATCAGGTTATAGGCAAGCAACAACCCATATAACTCCTGATAAACTAAAGTGATTTTCTTGCTTCTTAGGGCGATGGCTTTACGAAGCATCGTACATTTTATTTCACGATACCCAAGTTCAACACGAAATTGAGTCCCGTCAATGGCATAGACTCTGAGACCTTCCCATTTACCCACCTCAACCTGTCCGCTCCAATGACTGGCACTTTGATGGAATAACCACGGTACAGGCTCAACACCCAACCGTTTACGAGCTTCGGTGAGAGAGCTTTTAGCTGATAGCAAAGCGTTGTTTAATTGCTTGGAATTTAAGGATCGTTCAAGTTATTCATTCTCCTTAAACGATCAGCATTGCGTGTAGACGGGAATCTAGCATAAAGTACAAAAGGTAGAATGGATCCCCACTTTCGTGGGGATAACTCGCAATAAGAGCGAGTCGTAATAAGACAATAGCGAGTATTGGTATTCTCTTTACCCTTATTACTTTTCCAAAACTTGCTCGGTGGTTTCTTCTTCATTCATTGAGCGATGTTCTGGTAATAGTAAATTCAGAAGAATTGCAGTAATGCCTCCAGCAGCAACGCCAGAGGAGAAAATACTCTTAATAAACTCCGGCATAAACTGAAGAATCTCGGGTTTTTGTGCAATCCCTAGTCCCATTGAAAAGGAGAGCGCCATAATTAAAATGGCTCGTCTGTCTAGCTCAACACGAGAAATGATTCTTACCCCTGCAGCGGCAATGGTGCCAAACATGACGATGGTTGCCCCGCCAAGTACAGGTTCCGGAATCAACTGTACGAAACTCGCCACGCCGGGGAATAAGCCAAGCAGGACCAGCATGCCAGCAATAAAGTATCCCACATAACGGCTGGCCACACCGGTCAGTAAAATGACCCCATTATTTTGACTGAAGGTTGAATTGGGGAAGCTATTAAACACGGCGGCCAGCGCAGAGTTCAGGCCATCCGCCAATACACCACCCTTAATCCGTTTCATATAAACGGGGCCTTTAACGGGTTCACCAGAGACTTCTGAAGTGGCGGTAATGTCTCCAATGGCTTCTAAAGCCGTGATAAGGAAAATCAGTACCAGAGGAATAAATAAAGACCAGTCAAAGCTCAAACCATATTGCATCGGGATTGGAAGCGCGATCAAACCGCTTTGCGGTTTTTGGCTGGTATCCACCATTCCCATCAAATAGGCCATCACATACCCCACCACCATGGCAATCACAATCGAGGCAACACGAATGTATGGGTTACGGGCGCGATTTAGGATCACGATCAGGGCTAAGACAGTTCCGGCTAGTGCCAATTTATCTAAGCTACCGAACGTTCCATCATTTAATGCAGCGTAGCCTCCGCCCATAGAAACAAGGCCGACTTGCACTAAGGTTAAGCCAATTAAGGTCACCACAATTCCGGATACCAACGGGGTAATAATGCGTTGTGCAAATTCAAGGACGCGAGAGAGTAAGATTTCGGCAAAGGAGGCAACTAGAATGGTGCCAAAAATGGCTGCCATCATGGTGGAAATATCCGCTCCCCCTGCCTTTAACGCTAAACCTGCACCAATAATGGGGCCTAAGAAGTTAAAACTGGTACCTTGAATAGAGAGTAAACCTGAGCCAATCGGACCGAAGGTTCGGATCTGAATAAAAGAAGATAGACCAGAAGCAAACAGCGACATACTGATGATGGTATTGGTTTGATCGGCTGGCACTCCTAGTGATTGACAGATGATCAACGATGGTGTGATAACCGCAACAAACATCGCGAGTAAGTGCTGCAATGCTGCAAAGAGTGTTTGTGGCAAGGGGGGGCGATCGTTTAATTGATAGATTAAATCCGGTTGACGTGAAGCGTGTGGCTTACTCATGTTGATTTCCTAATAATGTCTGGCTGAGTGCGCTGAATGGGCAGTAACCGTCGAGTTGAGTATTGACCTGTGATTGCTGTTAATCAGGCTCAACTCTGAATGCTGATAACCATAAGGTTATTTTGGGCGGCGATTATAGAGGTTTTTATCAAAAAAGCAAACGATTGCTCTTGGGCCGGGGAACACTTTGGCTATAAAGAGAAAGGTGGAATGTTAGGCTTTGGCATAAACGTCGCGTTCTCCTAACCAACGCTCAATGATCGCTTTAGCATTAATGGGGTAGTGATCGTGAATATGACGGGCAAGACGTTGAACTTCTGGTATCAGTCGTTGATCGCGGACTAAGTCTGCAATTTTAAAATCAGCTAAACCAGTTTGTTTGGTGCCAAGCAGTTCGCCGGGGCCTCGGATTTCTAAGTCACGTTGTGCGATGACAAATCCATCATTACTTTCTCGCAATACCCCAAGGCGTTTCTGGGCGGTTTTTGAGAGTGGCGCATGGTAGAGCAAAACGCAGTGACTGGCGACAGATCCTCGCCCGACTCGGCCGCGTAGCTGATGCAGTTGTGCCAAACCTAAACGTTCAGGGTTTTCAATGATCATTAAGCTGGCATTGGGAACATCGACCCCGACCTCGATAACCGTGGTGGCAACCAACAGGTGCAGTTGGTTATCTTTAAAGGCCTGCATCACTTGCTGCTTTTCTGTGGGCTTCATTCGCCCATGCACTAGCCCTATGTTAAGTTCGGGTAATTGTTGTTGTAACTCTTGTGCGGTGTCAGCGGCTGCTTGGGCTTCTAACACTTCTGATTCGTCGATTAAGGTACAAACCCAATACGCTTGCTTCTGTTCATTGAGGCAAGCGTGGCGAACTCGCTCAATGATGTCTGCTCGTTTGGTATCAGGAATCGCCACCGTTTGAATAGGGGTTCGACCAGGAGGCAGTTCATCAATGACAGAGGTTTCTAAATCCGCATAAGCCGTCATGGCTAAGGTGCGTGGAATCGGTGTCGCTGTCATGATCAGTTGATGTGGATAAGTGCCTTGCTTGGCCCCTTTTTCTCGCAGCTCAAGACGCTGGTGGACGCCAAAACGGTGTTGTTCATCAATAATGACTAAGGCGAGGTGATGGAACTCGACCTGCTCTTGAAAGAGCGCGTGCGTACCCACCACCATTTTTGCTTCGCCACTAGCAATACGGGCCAGTTCTGCTTGTTTTGCCTTGCCTTTGAGTTTCCCCGCCAGCCAACCAACAGCAATTCCCATCGATTCAAACCACTGACTAAAGTTAATAGCATGTTGTTCTGCTAGCAGTTCGGTAGGAGCCATGAGTGCAACTTGATAGCCGTGTTCAATGGCTCTGACCGCTGCTAAGGCCGCGACTAAGGTTTTTCCTGAACCGACATCCCCTTGAACTAAGCGCATCATTGGATGCGGTTTAGCGAGATCAGCTTCTATTTCACTGACGACCCGAGACTGAGCTTGTGTTGGGCTAAACGGCAGCTGTGCCAATAGTTGATGTTTTAATTGATGACATTCCGCCAAGGGAAGGGCGACATCCTGTTGTCCTTTACTGCGTACCGCTAGCATGGATAAATTTTGTGCTAATAACTCTTCCATAATCAGACGAAGCTGGGCAGGGTGGCGTCCCTCATCAAAGAGTGTGAGATCGATATCAGCCGAAGGTCGATGAACGGTGTGCAACGCTTGGGCGAGAGTCAGTTGATTGGGGTATAAACCCGAAGGTAATAGGTCGTTAACAGCCGCTTTATCGAGCAAACTTAACGCTTGTTCAGTAAGATTGCGCAGCGTGGTTTGTCGTAACCCTTCCGTCGTGGGGTATACAGGGGTTAAGTGAGTTTCTGTTACGCTCTCTTGAGTGGAGGCAAAAAATTGGTAGTCGGGATGGATAATTTCTAATCCCTGATTACCTCGCTTGATTTCACCGTAGACATAAATTGGCTTACCTTCAGCAAAGTTATTTTTCATCGCTGCCGTAAAGTTAAAGAAGCGTAAGGTTAGCGTGCCATTTCCATCACTGATTTTGACCGTGAGCATCTTCCGTCGACCAAAGTGGGTATCCACCGCCATCACTTTGCCTTGTACTGCCGCCCATAAGCCGGGATGGAGTTTGATGATGGGATAAATACGGGTGCGATCTTCATAACGCAGTGGTAAATGGAAAAGCAGATCCTGTACTGTGTTTAATCCAACTTTAGCCAATTTTTCAGCGACTTTAGCGCCGACACCAGAGAGTGACGTTAACGGAATTGCTGAAAGAAGTTGCGACATAAGATCAACCACAGAGTTAGGCTCAATGGGCTTTATTCAACCATTGAGCTGTGTATTTGTACAGGAAAATTATCCGCGTTGCATCGCGTTCCACCAATTTGAGTCGGCGATAATCTCCCCTTGTTCATCTAAAGTGGGATAGGGTAGCCCTTTGCGCTTGGCCACTTTCGCTAATACTGGATGGCCTCGTTCAAATAAAATGCGCTGAATGGTTTGCTCTGGGAGTAGGCTTTGCTTACGTTGATACATTCCGGCTTGTTGCCGTTGCCGTTGGGCTTCATACAAAATGAGCGCGCAGGCGACGGAGACGTTGAGCGACTGCACCATCCCGACCATGGGAATAACAATATCTTGATCGGCTAAGGCTAAGGCTTGTTGAGAAATGCCCGTTTTTTCACTCCCGACAATGATGGCGGTGGGTTGGGTATAGTCAATTTCTCGAAAATCCACAGCATGCTCAGACAGATTGGTGACTAGCACTTGCATACCTTGCGCTTTTAGATGAGTAACGGCCTCTTGAGTACTATTGTGGGTTTCTACTTCCACCCAATTACGAGCACCGGCTGAAGTATGGGTGAGAGTTCGCATTTGTTCATTAGGCCAGATGGCGTGAATCTGATGTAGCCCTACCGCATCTGCGGTTCGAATGACCGCAGAAACATTATTCGGTTTATGGACCTCTTCCAAACAGACGGTTAAATCGGGTTGGCGCGCTTTAAGCACTTCTTGAATACGTTGGTAACGGTCTAAATTCATAGCAAGTTTGCGTCATCTCTCTTCTCTGAATCAAAGTGAGCTTAACTACTTAAGTGGCACTTTGACACATGGGTCAATAAAAAAGCCCTTGCGTTAGTCAAGGGCTCAATCCGTAGTATGGTTAGTATTTTCTGCGCCGTACTTTGAGCGTATTAGGCATCACACGAATTTTTCGCATAATCCCTGCTAAATGAACGCGATCTTTGGTGGTGAGTAATACTGTGACCGTATATAAGCGCCCATCTCGCTCTTCCGTCGATAGGCCATGAATGTTGGAACCAGTATTCGAGATCACATTCGTCAAATCTGCCAAGGCACCTTGCCGGTTGTTCATATCTACTCTTAACTCGGTAATGAACTCTTGATCGTAATCTTTCGTCCACTCAACCGCCATATACTTATCGGGTTCTTTCTGATACCCGCGAACATTAGGGCAGGTTTCTCTGTGCACAACTAATCCACGGCCAGGGGAGACATGAGCAATAATAGAATCATCAGGAATCGGATGGCAGCAGTTGGCAAAGGTTAATAAAATGCCTTCTGCACCACGGATAGGCAGTTTTTTCTTCGGTGAACCATCTTTATTGGTGCTCTCTGTCAATTCATCCGCATCGCCTAATAAGCGACGCGCAATGACAATGCTCATTAACTCACCTAACCCGATGGCAGCGAGCAAGTCATTCTCACTCGTGAGTTTAAGTTCAGTTAAAACATACTCGATATTTTCTTGACTAATATCACTCAGAGAAAGATCACCTAAAGCGTGATTGAGTAATCGACGACCTAACGTGACCGATTCTTCTCTACGCATGGTTTTTAACACTTGGCGAATTTTAGTTCTGGCTCTTGAGGTTACTACATAGTTGAGCCAAGCGGCATTTGGCCTTGCCCCTGGTGCGCTGATGATTTCGACCGTTTGACCATTTTTTAGTGACTTACTAAGAGGGTAAGGTGTGCGATCTACGCGAGCGCCAACGCAAGTATTCCCAACATCGGTATGGACGGCATACGCAAAGTCGACCGCTGTCGCTCCAACGGGTAGCTCGACAATACGTCCTTTGGGAGTGAAAACGTAGATCTCATCAGGGAAGAGATCAGATTTTACGTTTTCAATAAATTCAAAGGAGTTGCCCGCACTTTGTTGCAGTTCCAACAAACTTTGCATCCAACGCTGAGCTTTGACTTGTGCCGTTGTACTGCCGCGCTCCCCGTTAGTTTTATAAGACCAGTGTGCCGCGACCCCTTTGTCAGCCATTTGATCCATATCTTCGGTACGGATCTGAACTTCAACCGGAACGCCATGTGGCCCAACCATTGAAGTATGTAGAGATTGATAGCCATTGGCCTTAGGGACTGCAATATAATCTTTGACTCGATTCGGGCGAGGCTTATACAAACTATGTACTTGGCCTAATACTCGATAACAAGTATCTGCGCTATCCACGATGACCCGAAATGCATAAATATCCATAATGGTATGAAAACGCTGTTCTTTGGTTTTCATCTTGTTGTAGATGGAGTAGAGGTTTTTTTCTCGTCCAACGACTCGTGCAGGCAGCCCAACATCATGCAGGCGACCTTCGATTTCACTATGGATCCGTTGAATCATTTCTTTACGGTTGCCCCGTGCCGCTTTGACCACTTCTTTTAGAACGCGATAGCGGTTGGGATACAAGGCTTCAAACCCCAGCTCTTCCAGCTCAGTTTTGATATTATGGATGCCCAATCGGTGTGCCAGCGGTGCGTAGATTTCTAACGTTTCCCGAGCAATCCGACGCTTTTTATCAGGGCGTAATGCCCCTAAGGTACGCATATTATGCGTACGGTCAGAGAGTTTGATCAGAATAACGCGGATGTCTTGCACCATGGCAAGTACCATTTTGCGAAAGTTTTCCGCTTGTGCTTCTTTACGATCACGAAATTTAAGCTTATCCAGCTTCGAAACACCATCGACCAATTCAGCAACGGCTGTGCCAAATTTGATTTCTAGTTCTTCTTTTGTCGCTGGCGTGTCTTCAATAACATCATGGAGGAGGGCAGCTTGTAGCGTTTCTAAATCCAAACGCATTTCCGCCAGAATTCGAGCGACGGCAACGGGGTGGATAATATAAGGTTCCCCGCTTGAGCGGGTTTGCCCTTCGTGGGCATCTCTTGCCACGATATAAGATTGGCGCAGAGCCTCTATTTGAGGCTCTGTGAGATATTCCTGGGCAACATCTTTGAGGCTATCGAATAGATACAAATTTCAGGCCCGAATGTTGAGTCATTCTGATACAGAATTAGCGGTTGTGCACGATGCTGCTGACTGCGGCTAATTCTGCTGCTTCTTGCTCTTGTTGCTCTTGGCGTTCACGAGCATCCAGTACGTCTTTCGTGATAAGGCCTTCTTCGATTTCGCGTAGAGCGATAACCGTAGTCTTATCGTTCTCTTCTGGCACTAGAGAGTCTTTACCGCCAGTTTGCATTTGACGAGCGCGGCGAGCCGCAATCAGAACTAAGTCGAAACGGTTGCCAACTTTTTCAACAGCGTCTTGAACAGTTACGCGTGCCATGAGAACTCCAAATAGTTAACTAAAATATGATTGACGAGAAAGTATACAACCTAACGCTAATAGATACTAGCGACAGGCGATGACCAATTTATTATTACGGAATTAGTCCGCTAAAAGAGCGGTGAGCATACTGCTATATTTAGCAGCTTGCTTATCTTGCTTCAATCTTTCCGCACGCAAGATGGCTTTAAAATCGACCAACGCGGCATCGAAATCGTCATTGATAATGACATAATCGTATTCGCGGTAGTGGGATATTTCTGAACGAGCTTCACTCATTCGTTTGGCAATAACCGCCTCACTATCTTGACCGCGAGTGTTTAGCCTACGTTCTAATTCTTCTTTTGAAGGTGGAAGAATAAATACACTTCTTGCTTGTGGCATCTGTTCTCTGATTTGACGAGCACCTTGCCAATCGATATCTAGGAAAACATCAATACCTTTGCTGAGCATTTCTTCAATCCACACTCGAGACGTTCCATAGTAGTTGCCAAATACTTCGGCATACTCAAGAAATTCGCCTTTTTCAATCAGTGTTTCAAAATGGGCTTTTTCTACAAAATGGTAGTGTACACCGTCTTGCTCACCAGGGCGCATATTGCGTGTGGTGTGGGAGATCGAAACCTTCATTGCGTAAGTGGGATTTTGTTCCAATAACGCCGCGATCAGGCTCGATTTTCCTGCGCCACTTGGTGCAGAGACAATATAAAGAGTACCTTTACCCATTTGTTTGATTCCACTTTTGGTTGGGAGATAAGTGAAAAACTACGCTTCCACTACGCTAAAGTTAGCACTGACCAAGTTACATTGACACAGAAAGTGGTTATTTTGGTCAGAAAAATGGAGGCGAAGGTTAGCATGATCTTCAGGATCTTCTCAAGTAAAAGCTGAGAATAACCCCGTGTCTTTCTGAAGTAAGGGTCAAACGTTTGCGTTAAGTTAAGGGCTTGCAGGGCGTTTTAGTTAAGGTATAATCGCCGCCCTTGATGGGAAATGCTCTCGATTTCCTGTGCGATTAATGAGTGACAGCTTCGGCTGCGATTTGGGTTCCCTCACCCCCAAACCAAACTAAAAAGGTTCAATATGAGTCATTTTACCCCTGCGCAGCAGCGCAAAGCCCTTACTTATTTAGTTCTTTTTCATTTAGTCATTATTGCTTCTAGTAATTACTTAGTACAAATCCCTTTTACGATTGCCGGTTTTCATACCACGTGGGGCGCATTTACTTTTCCATTCATTTTTTTAGCGACTGATTTGACGGTGCGAATCTTTGGTGCGGGGTTGGCTCGGAAAATTATTTTTTGGGTGATGCTGCCTGCTTTAGTGGTTTCTTATCTGCTTTCCGTGGTTTTTTTTGAAGGGCAGTTTCAAGGTCTTGCGCCACTGAGCGATTTCAACTTGTTTGTCGCTCGAATTGCAGCCGCCAGTTTTATGGCTTATTTATTAGGCCAGATCATGGATGTTCATGTGTTTAACCGTTTACGGCAGATGAAGCAGTGGTGGGTAGCGCCGACCGCTTCTACTTTATTTGGTAATGCACTAGATACGGTGGCTTTCTTTGCTATTGCTTTTTATCAAAGTCCAGATCCATTTATGGCGCAACACTGGACAGAAATCGCACTGGTTGATTACAGCTTTAAACTGATCATCAGCTTAGGTTTATTTGTGCCTATGTATGGGGTGCTGTTGAATTATCTGATTGGTAAACTGACCTTAGTTAACCCAGCATTATCATCGCAGCAAGTGCCCACTAACTAAAAACGAAAGAATCAAAAAGCCCAGAGGATTTCTGGGCTTTTGGGTTGCGAAACAACGAGATCCTTAATGGTTATGTGCTGCACCCGCACCTTTAGGATAACGAATGGACTCTACCATTTCTTGCACATCATCAGGAACTTCAGCAGTAAATTTATTAACCACAATCGCTACGACGAAGTTTAAACACATGCCGAGTGTACCAATCCCTTCGGGACTGATCCCAAACCACCAATTATCCGGCGAGCTAGCGGCTGGGTTGATAAATTTGAAGTAGATAATGTAAGCCGCGGTAAAGATGACACCGACGACCATGCCACTCACAGCACCTTCTTTGTTCATCTTTTTATAGAAAATGCCTAAGATAATCGCAGGAAAGAAGGAGGCCGCCGCTAACCCAAAGGCGAAGGCCACGACTTCAGCTACAAAGCCGGGAGGATTAATGCCAAGATAGCCCGCTCCCACAATCGCTACTGCTGAGGCAAGCCGAGCAGCCAGCAGTTCTTGTTTATCCGTCATGTTGGGCTTAAAGCCTTTTTTAAGCAGATCATGAGAGATGGCGGTTGAAATCACAAGCAAAAGTCCTGCGGCGGTGGAAAGGGCCGCGGCGAGGCCACCAGCGGCAAGCAGTGCCACTACCCAGTTTGGTAATTGCGCCAGTTCAGGTGAGGCTAACACAATGATGTCTCGGTTGATTTGCATCTCATTGCGCTCATCACCAGAGTAAAACATTTTGCCATCACCATTTTTATCTTGCCAATTGACTAGGCCCGTACTTTCCCAGTTTTGATACCAACTGGGTGCTTCAGCCGCAGCCACGCCTTGCATGTCAGGGCCATTAATCGTGTCTATCATGTTGACCCGAGCAAATGCGGCAACTGCGGGAGCGGTGGTGTATAAAAAGGAGATAAACAGCAGTGCCCAACCTGCAGAAATGCGAGCATCGGACACTTTAGGCACGGTAAAAAAGCGAATGATAACGTGTGGAAGCCCTGCCGTTCCGACCATCAGTGCCGCACAGATAAAGAACACATCCACCATGCTCTTGGTGCCATCAGTATAGGCCGTAAAGCCTAGTTCTTGGGTTAATCCATCTAAGCGAGTGAGTAAGTACTCATCACTACCTGAAAGGGTTGAGCCAAAGCCGATCTGTGGTACAGGATTACCCGTCATCATCAGGGAGGTGAAAATAGCGGGCACCATGAAGGCAAAAATGAGAACACAATATTGAGCGACTTGCGTGTAGGTAATGCCTTTCATGCCTCCCATGACAGCATAGAAAAAGACAATCGCCATACCGATAATAATGCCTAGGTTAATATCAACTTCTAAAAATCGAGCAAAAACGACCCCAACTCCCCGCATCTGTCCGGCGACGTAGGTGAAAGAGACAAAAATAGCGCAGAAGACTGCAACCATTCGAGCGGTGCGGGAGTAGTAGCGATCCCCGATAAAGTCAGGGACAGTAAATTTGCCAAATTTACGTAAATAGGGTGCTAAGCACAGGGCCAGTAAGACATAACCGCCAGTCCAGCCGAGTAAGTAAACCGTACCATCATAACCGACAAACGAGATGATGCCTGCCATAGAAATGAAAGAAGCCGCTGACATCCAGTCGGCTGCAGTTGCCATGCCATTGGCAACTGGGTGAACGCCACCACCCGCTACATAAAACTCACTGGTTGAGCCTGCTCGTGCCCAGACGGCAATCCCAATGTAGAGCGCGAAAGTGATACCGACCAGAATAAAGGTCCAAGTTTGAATATCCATATGATCCGCCTTTTTAGTCTTCCTGAACTTGGTATTTTTTATCAAGCGCATTCATACGCCAGACGTAGATGAAGATTAAGGCGACAAAGGTGTAAATTGCGCCTTGCTGTGCAAACCAAAATCCCAATTTAAAACCGCCGAATTGAATATTGTTCAGTGCTTCGACGAATAGAACGCCAGCCCCGTAAGACACGGCAAACCATATAGCCAGTAACGAGCCCATAATGGTTAAGTTTTCTTTCCAGTAGGCTTGTGCGTGTTTCGTTGATTCGAACGCCATGACCTTCTCCTTTGCTATTACGATGAAGTGTTAATGAGTTGTTATCAATTGTAGGTTAGCAGCCTTTGGTCAAGGGATCTGTGCAACTTTAGTCTGGCACTTTTCAAATTTATTTTATTTATTTTCAATTAGTTGATGGTATTTATTGGTTTTGTTTCTTGTTATTGAGTTGTTAATTTAGCCGAAAGTATAATAAATCTGTTCAATGGATAACTGAGCAGACCACTGCTTGAGTGTCAGGTATTGGCAAGGGGAATGAAGGAAGGTAAGAAATTGTTTACATAAAGTTTTCGTTAAGATGCCATGAATTAGTGCACAATACATCGTTAAATCATATTAACATGTTTACTAACATAGTTAGGGTGTGATCAATAAGAATAGGGAGGATGAGTGGACGCAATAACAATTAATAGCTTTTTTCTGGTTGGTGCCTTGCTGATCGCATTAAGTGTGTTGCTAAGCCCCGTTTCTTCTAAATTGGGCATCCCTATCTTATTAGTCTTTCTGGCGGTCGGCATGCTCGCTGGGGAAGATGGGGTTGGTGGTATTATTTTTGATAACTACTCCCTCGCCTACTTAGTTAGTAACCTTGCCCTTGCCATTATTTTACTTGATGGGGGAATGCGTACCCGTGTTGCCAGTTTTCGTGTTGCATTTTGGCCTTCGGTATCGTTAGCGACATTGGGAGTCGCCCTGACTACGTTATTAACGGGGCTAATGGCTACTTGGCTGTTTGATTTAACCCTATTACAAGGTGTGTTAGTTGGAGCCATTGTCGGATCTACTGATGCTGCGGCAGTTTTCTCCTTATTAAAAGGGCGTAGCTTAAACGAGCGGGTTGGGTCTACGCTGGAAATTGAGTCGGGGACCAATGACCCGATGGCTGTGTTTTTAACGGTTACCTTGATCAGTGTATTGGGTAATCAAGGCTTGGAGCTAAGTGCTGGCTTTTTAGCCTTCAGCTTTTTGCAGCAATTTGGTCTTGGTGCACTGTTGGGATTGGTTGGGGGTTGGTTACTCTGGAAATTGATTAACCAGACTCAATTGCCGGAAGGGTTGTATTCTATTTTGACCGTCAGTGGCGGGTTAATTATTTTTGCGCTTTCCAATACCTTGGGGGGCAGCGGCATCCTTTCGATCTATTTGGTGGGGTTGTTATTGGGTAACCGCCCAACCCGTAGTCGTCATTCGATTTTGAACGTGCTTGATGGTATGACATGGCTGGCACAAATCGGAATGTTCTTAGTTCTTGGCTTATTGGTAACACCGTCAAATTTGATGGATATTATGTTGCCGGGATTAGCATTAGCGTTTGGTATGATCTTCTTTGCCCGGCCACTATCCGTCTGGATTGGGTTATTACCCTTTAAAAGTTTTACCTCTCGTGAGAAATGGTTTGTTTCTTGGGTTGGGTTAAGAGGAGCTGTACCGATTATTCTCGCTGTCTTTCCTATGATGGCTGGGTTACCTGAAGCCCAGATCTATTTCAATTTGGCTTTTTTCGTCGTTATGGTTTCGCTGGTGGTGCAAGGTGGGACACTAACAAAAGCGATGAGTTTAGCGAAGGTAGAACTGCCTCCGAAGCCTGAGCCTATTTATCGTACGGGTGTGGAAGCTTTTCCAACCAGTGAATGGGAGCTTTTTGTTTATACGTTAAAGCAAGATAAGTGGTGTATTGGTGAGCCGTTGCGGAATTTATTTATGCCAGAAGGGACTCGGATCGCTGCCGTTTTTCGTCAGCAGCAACTGTTACACCCATCAGGGAGTACTCAGTTGCAAGAAGGGGATATTCTATGTGTTTTAGGTCAAGAAAAAGATCTTCAGGCTTTGAGCCAGCTGTTTAGTGAAGCACCGGAAAAAGCCTCTTTAGCTCGTTTCTTTGGTGACTTCTTCTTGGATATTGAAGCAAAGTTAGTCGATATAGCCCCACTTTATGGGTTAGATCTTGGAGAGGTTGATCGAGAGATGACCCTGAAAGAATTAGTCACGGAACATTTAGGTGCAACGCCTGTGTTAGGTGACCAGTTTGAGTGGTATGGCTTGCACTGGATCGTCGCCGATGTGGTCGACTGGCAGGTCACTAAGGTTGGGTTACGCTTACCGCCGGAAGAGTCAGAGGGAGATTTGGATTTTTAACTACTCATGAACTTGTTTTAACAAAATGACGGCTTGAGTTCGGTTTTTAACACCTAACTTACGGAAAATCGCTGTCATATGCGCTTTGATGGTCGCCTCTGAAACATTGAGTTCATAGGCGATCTGCTTATTGAGTAGCCCATCGGATAACATACCTAAAACTTTATATTGTTGTGGCGTTAACGCTGCAATTTTCTCTGCTAAATCATCACAAGCGGCATGATTGGCAATGAGCCCTTCTGGAAAATAAGGGTCGCCATTGAGCACTTGATTGAGTGCACTGATTAAGGTTTTCATATCGCTGGATTTAGGAATAAAGCCGAAAGCACCATGGGTTTTCACTTGTGACACAATGGTGGGTTCTTCATTGGCAGAGATCACCACAATGGGCAATTCTGGATATTCTGAACGCAGTTGGATTAGCCCCGACATTCCATTCGCTCCTGGCATTTTTAAATCCAGTAAGAGTAAGTCTGGCTCGGTGTGTTTATTCAATAAACTGAGCAAGGCATCGAGCGAATCCGCTTCCAGAAGGTTGGCCCCACTGACCGCCATATGCACCGATTGAAATAACGCATTACGAAATAGCGGATGATCGTCAGCAATGATGATGGTGTAGGTTGAGTCCATAATGTTAAGCACTTTTGAATATTTGGTTATGGAAATTATTGCCCTCTTTAACCACAGGGACAATCGCTAGACATGAAAACTCTGAACTGTATCCCTCTTTTTCGTGATTCTTTGCAAAACAACCGCGCCAAACGAGTCAGACCTAGTGTGGCGCTGAATGTATCTGTACCGTTAACGTTGGAATTGTTGGAGATGAGCGAGAAAACGTTCTTCAGGCATAAAGCCACTGATCCGTGCTTGAGGGAGGCTTTGGCCTTGAGCATCCCAAAAATCAATCGTCGGTAAGCCCAATACTTGTCGATGTTGCAATAACTCAATATCTTGTGGTCGATTTTTCGTCACATCCGCTTGCAGTAGTACAAAGGACTGTAGCTCGGCTTTAACCGTGGGTTGATGGAAGGTATATTTCTCAAATTCTTTGCACGCCACGCACCAATCAGCATAAAAATCTAACATCACTGGTTTTCCGGCTGCTTTGGCCAATGTCAGCTGCGTTTCTAACTCTTCAATATTATGGATTCGTTGAAACAAGGGGGCGGCTTGTTGTACTGGGTACTTTTCAGGACTCAACCAGTGGTTGAATAAGGGTTGAGCGGAAGCCAACAAGCCTAGAATGGCAATAATGCCAAGCAAACTTTGCTTCCATCCGGCAAAAGGCAGGTGATTTTTGATGTGATACAACCAGCCGAAGGCCGACAAACCAAGTAAAGACCACAACAGAGTGGACCAAAAAGAGGGAAGGATTCGTTCTAGTAAGAAAATCGGAGCGGCTAGCAAGACAAAGCCAAATAATACTTTGACCCGATTCATCCATTCGCCAGCTTTGGGAAGCAGTCTATTTCCAAACACCGCCACCAGTATGAGTGGGATCCCCATTCCCAGTGCTAAGGCATAAAGAGCAAAAGCGCCAGTGAGTTGATCACCACTTTGTGCTACGTACAGTAAGGCGCCCGACAGAGGTGCGGTGGTACAAGGTGAACAGACTAAGCCAGAAATAATACCCATAACAAAGACGCCACCTAGGCGTCCACCTTGTTGTTGCTGGCTAAATTGGCTGAGTTTGGTTTGTACTGCGTTAGGAAGCTGTAGGTGATATAAGCCAAACATGGAAAGTGCGAGCGCAATAAAGAGCAGGCTTAAACCAATGAGAACGTAAGGGTGTTGGAGGGCAGCCTGAAACTGTAAACCAGCAGAGGCAACCAGTAACCCGAGTAAGGTATAAGTCACGGCCATCCCTTGCACATAAATAAAGCTTAATAGCAGGGCGCGGCGGTGAGACAGTGCTCCACCACCGAGTACAAGGCTGGTGAGAATGGGATACATTGGTAGAACACAAGGCGTAAAGGCAAGCCCAACTCCGAGCAGCAAGAAAAGCAAGATAGTCCAACGGCTTTGAGCCAATTGGTCAGTCAGTGAGCGGGGAGAAGAGGGCGAGGTTATGCTTTGTAAAGGTGGTTTATTGGTATCACGGATGCTTGAGTTTTGATTGTCAAAGGGCTCGACTCGAATGATGCGTGTTTCTGGTGGGTAACAAAAACCCGCTTTGGCGCAACCTTGATACTCAACAATTAATTGTGCGCCGGGTTGATAGCCGCTTAATGGTAACACCAGAGAGAGTGGCGAGTCATAAATGGTCACATCGCCAAAAAATTCATCCTGATAAGGCTGGCCTGCGGGTAAGGTGTACTCTCCCAACTGTGCTTTTTCTACATGAATAGTCAATCGATCTTGATATAAGTAATAGCCCTCTTTCACCTGCCAATCGAGAAAAAGCTGATCATTTTGTTGAAAGAAAGCGAACGGAAAAGCGCTATCGACCGAGACAAAGCGGTTTTGAGTATTCAAGTCGAAGTTATTCTTGGTATCAAATGCAGCGAACAGAGAGGAACTCGCCACCGTCGTTAAGATTAATAACAGAGAAAGATATAGACGCATCATTCACACACGTTGAGTAAACCGAAAGCGCTACTATATACGAGGTCTGGTTGAAGATACAGCGAGGGGGTTGGCTTAATATTTTCTTACAAATAAGTTAGAAAATAACCGATAGTCAGATACACTAGTCGTTTTGCGATTTTACGCTGGTCGCTGTCTTTGAACTATTGATAATAAAAGGTTAGGAACGATGCAAGGTATCCTCACTATCCAGTCACACGTCTCTTTTGGCCATGCGGGTAACAGCAGTGCTGTGTTCCCAATGCAACGGATGGGGTTTGAAGTGTGGCCAATTCACACGGTACAGTTTTCTAACCATACGCAGTATCCACAAGGATGGACCGGGCGAGCTTTCACTGCGGATGATATTCGTGAGTTGGTGCGTGGGTTAGCCAATATCGGTGCATTAGAAAAATGCCAAGCGGTACTGACTGGCTACCAAGGCAGTGCGGAACAATGTTTAGCAGTAGAAGAAACCGTCGTGCAGGTTAAACAAGCCAATGTGGACGCTTTATATATTTGTGATCCGGTGATGTCTGCACCAGACAAAGGGTGCATTGTCGCTCCTGGGATTAGTGAATATCTATTGACTCGTTTGATGCCGATGGCCGATGTGATCGTTCCAAATCAGTTTGAACTTAGCCAGTTTGCTGAGATGGAGATTCAAACGTTAGACGATGCACTGCTTGCTTGCCAACGTGCTTTGGCTAAGGGGCCGAAAATGGTGTTAGTGAAACACTTATACTGTTTGTCAGATACAGAATTTCACATGCTGTTAGCTACGCAAAATGGGGTATTCTTAGCCAAACGACCTCAATTTGAGTTTGCTAAATCTCCGGTGGGAGTTGGGGATTTGATCTCAGCGGTGTTTACCGCCGGCTTGCTCAAAGGCTGGAGTCCAAAACAGGCTTTTCAACACTGCCATGATGCTTGCTATGGCGTCTTGGCTGCCACTTATCAGGCAGAAGAATGGGAACTGCAAACCATTGCTGCGCAGCAAGAATTCATGCAACCTAGCCTGCATTTACCTTTAGAAGAGATAAAACAGGTAAATGCCGCTTAAGGTTTGAGTAGACGAATAGGCGAGTGATAAAAAAGCCGCGAGGATTCACCCTCGCGGCTTTTTTTACCAGCGTTAAACGCTCATTAGAGTAGAATATTGGAAAGCAGTAGACCGAAACCAATACTAAACACCATGCTCAATAAGCCCGGCAGCATAAAGCTGTGGTTAAAGATGTACTTACCAATCCGAGTGGTGCCGGTCCGGTCAAAGTCTATGGAAGCAATGATGGGGCCGTAGTTCGGAATAAAGAAGTAACCGTTAACTGCCACAAAGACGGCAATAATAATAGCTGGTGGCAGGCCAAGCGTAATCGCAACTGGTACTAATACGGCGGTGGTTGCACCTTGGCTGTTTACCATCACAGAAAGAGCAAACAGTGCGAAGGCAAACGTCCATGGCGCGACTTCAACCAAGCCTGATACGGCTTCTTTGACCATATCGCTGTGACCAGCAATAAAGGTGTCACCTAACCAAGCAATACCGAAAATAGCGACAATAGCGCGCATACCAGCATGGAATAATGGCATTACCATCAGGTTTACAGGTTAAGATGATCAGAGCGGCAATCGACAACATAACGATTTCAATCGTATGAGCCATACCCATAGGCGAACCATCGAAATGAGGACGTAGGCTTGGAATCGCCCCCATAAATACAACGATAATGGCGCCAAATAGGAAGAGAGAAACCGATTTTTTCGCTTGTGGTGTGATCTCGATATCTTCTACTTTCACCTCTTGTTCCATTTCTGCACGGAATTCAGGATCTTGTAGACGGCGTTGATATTCAGGATCGTCTTTTAGCTCTTTGCCTATCTTATTAACAAAAATACAGGCACAAGCCAAACCAAGGAAAGTACTTGGAATGGTCACCATCAGTACATCACCTAAGGTAATGCCTTGTGGTTCTAAAAAGGCAACCAGCGCTACCACAGCTGCGGCAATAGGGCTTGCTACAATCGCAAACTGAGAGGCAATGACCGCCATACCTAGTGGACGCTCAGGGCGAATACCACTACGACGGCTGACTTCTGCAATAACGGGTAATACCGAATATGCCACATGCCCAGTGCCAGCCATCATCGTGAAGAAGTAGGTGACTAAAGGAGCGATAAAGGTAATTTGGCGAGGGTTTTTGCGCAAAATATTGCTGGCAATTTTGATTAAATAATCAAGGCCACCGGCAGCTTGCATAGAGGCAGCAGCAGCAACAACCGCCATGATCATTAACATAACATCGATAGGTGGGCTGGTTGGGTGCATACCGAAACCGAAGCTCAGTATCGCAAGGCCAATCCCCCCCATGACACCCAGTCCGATACCACCAATCCTTGCACCAATTAGGATACATCCTAATACGATAAGGAACTCAATTATGAACATCTTATACTCCTAAAGATTATGAATAATTCCTACTCCCTGCTATGACTAATGGCTGAGCGAGCTCATCACATTAGCCAAAGGGAAACTCATTAACGACAGAAAACAAAAAAACGATTATGCCATGACATAGAATAAGTTTTTTCCATTTTTTGACCGTCAGAAAGTAAGAAGGCTCTGTGAGTCAGAGCCTTCGGGTATAGCTTTCGATTATTCGTAGCGTTTTGCTTTATATTGAGGATGCATGAGGTTCTCTACCGAGAAGATATCATCCAATTCTTCTGCGCTGAGTAGCCCACGTTCAAGAACCACTTCCCGAACACTCTTACCTGTTTCGGCACAGATCTTACCGACGATATCGCCTTCATGGTGACCGATATAAGGGTTGAGATAAGTCACAATGCCGATAGAGTTGAAGACATAGTTCTCACAGATTTCTTTATTCACGGTGATGCCATCGACACACTTGTCGCGTAAGTTAACGCAAGCGTTAGAAAGCAAAGAAATGGATTCAAACATCGCTTGTGCAATCACAGGTTCCATGACGTTCAATTGTAGTTGACCTGCCTCTGCGGCATAAGTGATCGTATTGTCGTTACCAAACACTTTAAAGCACACTTGGTTAACGACTTCAGGAATCACAGGGTTCACTTTTGCCGGCATGATAGAAGAACCCGCTTGCAACTCTGGCAAGTTGATTTCATTTAAACCTGCACGAGGGCCGGAAGAAAGCAGACGTAAATCATTACAGATTTTAGACAGTTTCATGGCAAGGCGTTTAAGCGCACCATGTGTCATTACATACGCACCACAGTCAGATGTTGCTTCGATTAAGTCTTCAGCAGGAACCACGTCAAGACCGGTTACTTCTGCTAAGTGTTTTACTGCGGCCACTTGGTAACCTGGTGCGGTGTTTAGCCCGGTACCAATTGCTGTAGCGCCAAGGTTCACTTCCAGGAGCAATTTTGATGTGTATTGTAGCGCACGAATTTCTTCATTAAGCGTTACAGCCCAAGCGTGGAATTCTTGACCAACCGTCATAGGTACGGCGTCTTGTAATTGGGTGCGGCCCATTTTGAGTACATCTTTGTACTCTACGGCTTTGAGTTCGAAAGCACCTTTAATATATTCAACAGATTCAATCAGTTTAAGTACGCTGTTATAAACGGCAATACGGAAGCCTGTTGGATAAGCACAGTTGGTTGACTGGCTTTTATTGACGTGGTCATTAGGGTTAATGAATTCGTATTGGCCCTTTTCTTTACCCATTAATTCCAGTGCGACGTTAGCGATCACTTCGTTGGTATTCATGTTAACAGAAGTGCCAGCGCCACCTTGGAAGACGTCAGATGGGAATTGATCCATGCATTTTCCGGTGTCTAAAATGAGATCACACGCTTGGATGATGTAGTTCGCTACCTCTTTTGGAATAACCCCTAACTCTTTGTTTGCTAATGTTGCCGCTTTTTTGGTCATGACCATGCCACGCACAAATTCAGGGACATCAGAAATCGTCACATTAGAAATGTTGAAGTTCTCAATCGCACGTAGTGTGTGGATACCATAGTAAGCGTCCGCAGGAACATGACGTTGACCTAGTAGATCTTCTTCGATTCGAGTTGCTTTAGGGGTAGTGATAGAGGCATCGGATAGGGTAGCCATAACAGGATCCTTAAGATAATAATTCTAACTTTAGATTGATAATGCTTAGCCACTTCTGCCTTAAGAATCCATTCATCAGAATTTGGGGCTGAAAAATCTGTCCTGACTTCTTCGGGCATAATACTTGAGTGGTATATAAAAAATAGGAACTGGATCACTTTTTCTGCTAATTGAGTGAAAAGATTTACCGGATATCAATCGGTGATCTCAGTCTGTGTATGAAAGGGAAGGCATGTTCGCTAATCGACTGAAAATATGAATGATTCGTCTTAATGATTGCCAGATCTTTTTTAAAGTGATAGGGGAAGTATAAGGAGAATAAGATGGAACAGTTGCAGTCCTTCTTTCATCACGTTACCGTTGTAAGTTCTCCCATTATATTGATCAATGATGGAAGGGTCTCTTTATTTACCTGTAGCGCTAAGCCGTTTAGGTACCGAGTGTTTTAGTTAAGGAGCGGTTGTGTTTCCTATTTTGCTGGTTGCATTTATTACTTTACCGATTATTGAAATCGCCGTATTTATTCAATTGGGTAGCATTATTGGGCTGTGGCCGACCATTGCTTTTGTGCTGTTAA
Source organism: Vibrio cincinnatiensis (assembly GCF_022113815.1). Classification (GTDB taxonomy): domain Bacteria; phylum Pseudomonadota; class Gammaproteobacteria; order Enterobacterales; family Vibrionaceae; genus Vibrio; species Vibrio cincinnatiensis_A. Next base: position 178,834 of record NZ_SGOM01000005.1, on the reverse strand, counting down.
CGGCGATTGTGGGAGCCTCATTGGTCCGTAGTCAGGGAATCTTAACCTTGGCGGTGGTGCAACGGCGAATGCAACAAGGTGAACTTCCAGCACAACAGATTATGGAAGGGGTGATGCTTGCGGTGGCTGGGGTATTGCTGCTCACGCCGGGTTTTGTGACGGATACATTGGGTTTGGTCATGCTGTTACCAGCACCGCGTGCACGATTAGCGACGTATTTGATGAGCAAGGTGGTTGTCAATACGAGAAGTGGAGGCTCTTTTTCTCATTCGGATACTTCTTTTTACCACCATACCCAGCAGGGCAAGACCTTTGAAGGTGAGTTCCAACGTAAAGATGACGATGACGATGATTCTTCGCCACGGCTTCATGAGTGAGTACGCTTATCTACGGTAGAGAAGTAGAAGATGTATCACGGAGAATTATTTTTCAGTTTCGGAAGAAAACATTTGCTTATTACTTCATAACCGCCTATAGTGATCTGGCTCTATAGTTAAGAGTTATTAATGAAATCAAAAGTAAAAGTAAATTCTTAGTATCCCATCGTAAAAGTTGTTGTCCTAATATTTCCCTTACCTGATTCGTTACATTAAATAATTCATGCTAAAGCGAATTGGCGCATCAGCGCATCATTCAATGAATTTTATAAATAAGGGACAAATTATGTCTAACAAAGCAACTGGCACAGTAAAATGGTTTAACGAAACTAAAGGTTTTGGTTTCCTATCTCAAGACAACGGCGGCGCAGATGTATTCGTACATTTCAATGCTATCGCTTCTGAAGGTTTTAAAACTCTTATCGAAGGCCAAAAAGTATCTTTCATCGTTGAAAATGGTCAAAAAGGTTTACAAGCTGCTCAAGTTGTAACTCTATAATAGACTGATACTTATCAGAATATATAAAAGGTCGCTTAGGCGACCTTTTTGCTTTTCTCGTCTGTCTCTATTTTGTGTATGAGCGTTGATTGCCGAGGTGTATTATTGAGCGCCGGTAAACCCCATTTGTCGCCATGCTTCAAAAGCAATGATCGCCACAGCGTTAGATAAATTGAGGCTTCGAGCTTCAGGCATCATCGGAATGCGAATTCGCTGAGCCATCGGTAGGTTCTCAATGAGATCGGCAGGTAATCCTCGCGTTTCTGGACCAAATAGTAATACATCCCCTGCTTGAAATTGTGCATCAACATGATGCCCGGTGGTTTTTGTCGTACAAGCAAAAATACGATAATTGCCCCGCGTGGCGAGATAATCGAGAAATGCCTGATAGTTTTTATGGCGTGTAACTCGCGCTAAATCATGGTAGTCCAAGCCCGCACGGCGAACTTTTTTTTCTTCCAAATCGAAACCTAAAGGTTCAATCAGGTGCAAGTTCGCCCCACAGTTGGCCGATAAGCGGATGATGTTACCGGTATTGGGAGCAATTTCTGGTTCATAAAGAGCAATATCAAACATAGTGCGCTACTTATTTTTGTGGAGTCGGCAAGTATACCTGACTCAAGGTTGGATCGGTAATGTCACTTGAACTTTCAGCCCACCTAATGAGCTCCGGCTGGCGATAACTTGGCCACTGTGTTGACGAATGGCACTTTCTGTAATGGCGAGCCCTAATCCGGTGCCTCCGCTGTGCCGATCGCGAGCGGTTGAGACTCGATAGAAAGGTCGGAATATTTCATTTAATTCATTATCGGGAACACCTGGGCCATTATCTTCGACTGTTATAGTGACGTGCTGAGGCGTTGTCATAAAGTGCACTTCAATGTGATCAGTACTATAAGATATGGCATTGCGAACAATATTTTCCAAAGCACTCATCAATAATTTGGGACTGCCGGAAATGAACCGCTCTGGGATGGGATCTCGAGAGAGGGTCTTGTGCATTTGTTCGGCTTCAAATTGTGCATCGTCTAAGATTTCTTCCCATAAACTGCTTAATGGTTGAACCTCTCGGTTTAGGTGACTATTGGTTTGCATGCGAGACAGTTCAAGCAGTTCGCCTATCATTCGTTCCAGTCGCTGCGCTTCGGTATCAATGCGTTCTAATTCACTGCTTTGCCCTTGTTTTCGGCTCGCTAACGCATTGGCCATTCTTAGGCGAGTTAACGGTGAACGCAATTCATGAGAAATATCCGAGAGCAGTCGTTGTTGGCCTGAAATGATGAGATTGACGGCTTCCACCATCTGGTTAAAACTGCGCCCAGCTTGGCGAAACTCAGTGGTCCCTCTTTCTAACTCAGGATCAACAACAAACTCCCCCCTTGCCACTCGCTGTGCCGCTGAAGCAAACCGTTGTGCTGGTTGACTTAATGCCCAAGCGAGCCAGAGTAATAATGGAGTGCTGACCAGCATCACGGACAGTAAAAGATGCAGGGGCTTATCAAATAAGCGCAGTAAGAAAGGTGGTGGCTCATCCCAACGTAAACCGATATACAATAATAAATTTTGTTGGGCGAGTTGAATCGGCACGGGGCCTGAAATCATATAACGTCCATATAAGCGCTGTTGAGGCTGATCAATCGATTCAATGCTGGTGGTGAAATTTCTTAGCGCTTTGAGTTTAAAATCTTCATGCCGTTTGGTGGTGAGGATATTGCCTTCTTGATCTGCAATAAAAATGCGAGGGCGTGTGTCATTGTGCATGCTTCCCATCGATTCAAGCTGAGCAATGATTCGAGATAACTGAGTTTGGTTGCGAAATCTATCTTCAATACTCTGTTTATAGGCGAGCATTCGTTGATGGCTGCTGGCCGGTAAATCTCTCGATTTTCTGGGGTCGAGATGAGGTAAAGAGAGGACCGCGATAATGACCAGTAACATGGTTAGCCAGAAAATTGCAAAAATACGTCCGTATAAATTGTTGATTTTGGGAAGACGCATTAATCCTCCTGAACCATTAAGTAGCCTCGGCCACGTAATGTTTTAATTCGAGGTTTATTATCGGTGCGCTCAGGCAGCTTTTTTCGTAAATTTGAGACATGCATATCGATGGCTCGGTCAAAGGCTGCGAGTCGTTTACCTAATACATCTAGGCTGAGGCCTTCTTTGGTTAAGGTTTCCCCAGGGTTTTGCACAAAGTGAGCCAGCAGGGCAAACTCGGTACTGGTTAAGTCTAACAGTTGCCCTTGGCAATAGGCTTCTTGTTTACCGGGGTAGAGCTGTATATCTTGGCACTCAATGACATCAGACGATTTATTGGTGAACGGGGTTTGTGTGCGACGTAAAATAGCACGGATACGGGCCAGTAGCTCTCTATCACTAAAGGGTTTAGGAAGGTAATCGTCGGCCCCCAGTTCTAAACCGATCACCCGATCGATCTCTTCACCTTTTGCCGTAAGCATGAGAACCGGAGTTTGCCATTGCTCACGCAGTCTTTTCAGGGTTTCCATTCCATTTAATTTAGGCATCATGACATCAAGTAAAATTAGATCGACACTCTCATCGAGGGCTTCAAGCCCAGATAATCCATCATTGGCTTCTGATACCTCAAACCCTTCATAGCTCAGTACTTCGTTGAGCAAACTCGTCAGTTCTGTATCGTCATCAATCAGAAGAATATGTGCCATAACCGCCTCTTTATTGGTCTTGGATTAGCGATAGTTTACTGTGAAAGTAAAGAAAGCAGCAGCAGAGAGTTCACTCTTTACGATTCTTTACGCTCTCTAAACACCACTTTACCTATCAGGGTCTATTCTACACTTAAGTACTGCATAGGCAGATTTTCTTATCGTGACAGACTTGAAGTGATAGAAGAGGCTGGGCGGTAACCTTCAAAGAGAGGAAATGATGATGAACATGACAAAAAAAATGGTGTTAGCGGCAGTTGTCTTACCTTTAACTCTTGGTAGTGCGAGTGTTTTTGCCTATGGCGGCAAAGGAAAACCGAACCACGATGGCATGTGTGGTATGCATAATGAACGAGCGATGACAAGAGAGTTGAAGTTAACGCCAGAACAACAGAGCCAAATGAAAGCGCTGCGTGAGCAAAATCGTCAAACAATGCAAGAGAAACGTAAATCTGGCCCTCGTGATGAAATGCGTTCGATACGTGAACAAGAACGTAACTTGATGCTGGCCCCAGACTTTGATCAAGCAGCCGCGACGGAATTGGCAAAACAGATGGTCGATATGCACGTTGAGCGTCGGGTTGAAATGATGAAAAACCGCCATCAAATGATGAGTATCCTGACCGATGAGCAGAAAGAAAAATTACAAACATTGCAGCAAGAATGTATGGATGAAAACTGGCAGAAAGGCCCAAGAGGAAACGGTGAGGGTCCTCGTGGAAATAATGACGGTTCAAAAGGTAAAGGCCGTTCTTAATTGAGATAACGTTGAGTTAACATAAACAAAGGCAGCACACTAAGTGCTGCCTTTGTTTATTGTATGCGGGTACTCAAGTGCATCTCTACCGTTTTTTGGCCTTATCATACGGTTGGTTTTATTCTTGTGGAGTGGGAAACCTGCTGTTTACATGACTTAATGTGTATAATTACTCTTTTGTATTTTGTGACGGTGAGAAGCGATGAAACAGGAATACGCACGTTTAGTAACACTCGCTGCCTGGACGGCAACTATTGTTGCTAGTTTCCTATTGCTGGTGAAAATTGCCGCGTGGTGGGTCACAGGCTCAGTCAGTTTATTGGCATCCGTCGTTGATTCTTTGCTCGATATTGCTGCTTCAGTGGTTAATTTAATCGTTGTTCGTTATGCCCTGCAACCCGCTGATCGAGAACATGCCTTTGGACACGGTAAAGCGGAGTCATTGGCGGCATTAGCTCAAGCAATGTTTATCTCTGGCTCGGCCTGCTTTTTAATTTTGAATGGTGTTGAGCGTTTTTTCCGTCCCCACGAGTTACAGTCACCGGAATACGGTATCTATGTCAGCTTGTTTGCCATGTTGGTCACTTTTGCATTAGTGATGTTTCAGCGCTATGTGGTGAAAAAAACGGCAAGCCAAGCCATTGCGGCAGATTCACTTCACTATCAAACCGATCTATATATGAACGCGGCCATCATTGTGGCATTAGGGTTAAGCTGGTTTGGGTTCAAACAAGCGGATGCTATTTTTGCCATCGGTATCGGTATTTACATTCTTTATAGCGCTTTTCATATGGCGTATCAGGCAGTGCAAACCTTATTGGATAGAAAGCTACCCGATGAGGAACTGGCTCAGATTCAAGCCATTTCTTTATCGGTCGAAGGGGTATTAGGAGTGCATCAACTGCGTACTCGAATGGCGGGTCCGGTGCGATTTATTCAACTGCATCTAGAGCTAGAAGATCAAATTCCCTTGATTGAGGCTCACCATATTTCCGATCAAGTAGAAGACAAACTACGTAAAACTTTTCCCGGTGCCGATGTCTTGATCCATCAAGATCCTTATTCTGTGGTGTTTGGCGTGGAGAAAAAGCAGAAACATCATGCTTGGTGAGGAAAGGTTGTCAGAGTTTGACTATCTTTTAGTCAATTAAACTAAAAAACACGATCCTGATGTGAATCAACAAAGCTATTCCGCAAAGCTGTAATACTCTTACAGAAGTAGTAAAGTTACAAAATAGGCTCAAATAACAGTAGTATTCCTGCTTGGGCAAGGTAACATAACGCACAGTTTAAACAGATTTTGTTGCTCTTCTTGTCGTTAGTGAGCAACGTTAAAAATGAGTATTAAATTCTCAAAAAATCGAGGGTGAGCATGATTAAGAATATCGGTGTTTTGACAAGTGGTGGTGATGCACCAGGCATGAATGCTGCAATTCGCGGCGTTGTTCGTACCGCATTAGGTGCCGGCTTGGGTGTTTACGGTATTTATGATGGTTATCTAGGTTTATACCAAGATAATATCAAACAACTAGACCGCTACAGTGTTTCAGATGTGATCAATAAAGGGGGAACATTTCTTGGTTCAGCTCGTTTCCCTGAGTTTCGTGATGAAGAAGTTCGTAAAAAAGCCATTGAGAATCTAAAGAAACACAACATCGATGCTCTTGTCGTGATCGGTGGTGATGGCTCTTATATGGGAGCAAAAAAGCTGACTGAAATGGGTTTCCCATGTGTGGGTGTACCGGGCACGATCGATAACGATATTGCTGGTACGGATTACACGATTGGTTACCTTTCTGCGATCAATACCGTTATTGATGCGATTGACCGTCTACGTGATACCTCTTCTTCTCACCAGCGCATTTCGATTGTAGAAATCATGGGTCGCCATTGTGGTGATCTGACACTGATGTCTGCGATTGCTGGTGGGTGTGAGTATGTGATTACGCCTGAAACAGGTCTAGATATGGATCAACTGATCTCCAACATTCAAGATGGGATCACTAAAGGTAAAAAACACGCGATCATTGCGCTCACAGAGCTAATGACTGATGCCAGTCAGTTGGCGAAAGAAATTGAAAAAGCGACAGGCCGTGAGACTCGTGCAACGGTTCTAGGCCATATTCAACGTGGTGGTCGCCCAACCGCATTTGACCGTATTCTTGCTTCTCGCATGGGGAACTACGCGGTTCATTTATTGTTAGAAGGGCATGGCGGTCGTTGTGTCGGTATTCAAAAAGAAGAACTGGTTCACCACGATATCATTGAAGCGATTGAAACGATGAAACGCCCAGTGCGCCAAGATCTATTCAAAGTTGCAGAAGAGTTGTTCTAATTAACACTCTTTATGTGTGATGAATCTAAAAAGACCGCCGCAGCGGTCTTTTTTATGGCTGTTGGCCAATCCAGTCATACTACAAAATGATTTCTCGTACTTCTGGATCTTTTCGCTCTAGATAGTGCGTGGATTTAATTCGACGAATCGTGCGACAGCGGCCACGAATCAGTAAGGTTTCGGTTGTTGCAATATTACCTTGACGAGTGATCCCTTCCAGCAGATCTCCTTTCGTGATCCCTGTGGCTGCAAAAATAACATTATCACTGCGTGCCATTTCTTCTAAACACAGAACCTTATTCGCCTCAACGCCCATTTCTTGGCAGCGAGCCAGTTCTTTTGCACCCCAAATACGGTTATCTTCCGTTTCGCCTTTGACTTGGTGGCGAGGTAGAAGACGGCCATGCATATCACCGTCTAAAGCACGGATAGCCGCCGCAGAGACAACCCCTTCTGGTGCGCCACCGATACAGTACATTGCATCGACTTCGCTATCTGGCATACAAGTGAGGATAGAAGCGGCCACATCACCATCTGGCACGGCAAACACTCGAACTCCCATGTTTTGCATGTCACTGATCACTTGGTCATGACGAGGTTTTGCTAAGGTTATGACGGTCAACTGGTTGAGTGGTTTATTCAGTGCACTGGCAATATTGGTTAGGTTTTCAGCCAATGGTTTATTTAAGTCAATACAACCTTTCGCACCAGGACCAACAACCAGCTTTTCCATATACATATCAGGGGCTTTTAAGAAGCTGTCTTTTTCTCCAGCGGCCAGTACCGCTAGAGCATTGGATTGCCCCATAGCCGTCATTCGTGTACCTTCAATGGGATCAACCGCAATGTCAACTTCATCACCACCTAGCCCGACTTTCTCTCCGATATACAGCATTGGGGCTTCATCAATTTCACCTTCCCCAATCACAATTTCACCTTTTATTTCGGTTTTATTCAGTAAGGCCCGCATGACCTCAACGGCGGCCCCATCGGCGGTATTTTTATCACCACGGCCAAGCCATTTATAGCCGGCTAAAGCCGCACCTTCGGTTACTCGAGAAAAGGCCATTGCTAAATCGCGTTTCATGATCACTCCAAGCAGAGATTAGAAAGAGGGGAAAAATTTGCGCGAATTTTAGCATACTAATAAGAAAACGTTTGCTATTTACGAGGGCCGAGAGTTGCATTGGATCAAAATCAAGTACAAAAAAGCCTTGGATCTTGGTCTTTTTTTGTCAGTGAAAGGGAGGAATCTTCGCATCTTATAAAATTATGGCTTTTTTTTAACCAAATGGTGAGAAAGATCGAATATAGTGAGTGTTTCTCTGCGCTTGGCTGAGTAGAATGGAGCGATAAAGTGAAGATCGTTCACTCAACTGAATCAATAAAGGGTAAGTACCATGTCTTTTGAAGTACTAGAGCAACTAGAAGCAAAAATTCAAACGGCGGTTGATACAATCGCCTTACTGCAAATGGAAGTTGAAGAGCTAAAAGAAGAAAAACAAAAATTAGCGGAAGAAGCGAATGAGCTAAAATCAAGCCGCGAAGCTCTAGAACAGAAAGCGCAGCAAATGGAACAAGAACATGCACAGTGGCAAGAGCGCATTCGCAGCCTATTGGGTAAAATGGAAGAGGTTGAGTAAGGTCACTTTGACTTTAACAGACTGAATCAATAAAAAACGCCGCATCTAAGAGCGGCGTTTTTTATATCGAGAATTTATAGAGTAGGGCGAACGCCTAGCGTGTGGCAAAGTGCATAAGTCATTTCAGCTCGATTGAGAGTATAGAAATGGAAATCTTTCACTCCTTCACGGCTCAAAATACGGATCATATCGATCGCTTGGCTAGCCCCTACCAATTGACGAGTGACGGGGTCATCATCCAAACCATCAAATTGTTTCGCCATCCACTGCGGTACTTTGACATGGTTTTGTGCAGCAAAGCGAGAGGCTTGCTTAAAATTCGAAACCGGTAAAATACCCGGTACAATTTCTACATCAATGCCAGCGGCGACACAGCGATCTCTAAATCGTAAATAGCTTTCTACATCAAAGAAGAACTGAGTGATGGCTCGGTTTGCTCCTGCTTCGACTTTTCGTTTTAGGTTGAGAAGATCGGCTTGGGCACTTTTGGCTTCAGGGTGCACTTCTGGAAAGGCTGCAACTGAAATATCAAAATCATGGCGAGATTTGAGCAGAGTAACCAGATCTGAGGCATACATTTCGGGTTTACCTCCTCCAGGAGGAATGTCACCTCGAAGAGCAACAATGCTTTGGATGCCATTGTGCCAATAATCATCAGCAATGGAAATGAGCTCATCTCGGTTAGCATCAATGCAGGTGAGGTGAGGTGCAGCAATGAGCCCGGTTTGCTCTTTAATTGCTTTGATAATGGAATGGGTACGATCTCGCTCGCCAGAGTTGGCACCATAAGTCACAGAGACAAATTTCGGTTTCAGGTTTTTTAGTCGATGAACAGAGTTCCACAAGGTCTCTTCCATTTGAGGCGTGCTGGGTGGAAAAAATTCAAAAGAGACATTGATATCTGAAACTTCAGCAATACTCTGATTTAAAGAGTCGATATGACTGGCGTGCGTGTATCCCATTTTTCTCTCCCTGTACCAATGCCTTAACGCGAACATTGATAAATTTACGTATAGACGTCCATATGTCTGTAGGATGTATTGAATTGATTTTAATGTCAACATTAGCATCATGAAGATTATTCATCTTGATCGTGAGGTTATTTCAAGCTGAGTGAATGTGTTATTCGATAATTCATGAATGCATGGTGAACCTAACTTAGCGTGGAATTACGGGTTTGTCTCTGTTTGTTAAAAGAAAAAGCTCACTATGATTCGTGAGCTTGAAAGTGATCGTGTTGTGGGGGGGCTAGAGCAAGCTTGCCAGTAAATTGATATCTGATTGAATGGCCCCAGCAGTAACTTCTCGTCCGGCCCCTGGGCCTCGAATTACCAGCGGGTTATCTCGATACCATTTACTTTCAATCGCAAAGATGTTGTCACAAGGCAGCAGGTTGGCTAAAGGATGTTCGCGTTCTAAAGCTTCGACGCCAACCGTGGCTTTGCCATTTTTCTCTAGCCTTGCTACATAACGCAGTACTTTCTCTTCTCGCTGCGCACGAGCGAGACGTTTGGCTAGGTTTTGGTTGAGTTGCTGGCTTTGATCTAAAAAATCATCCAGTGATAAAGGGTGTAGGTCGTCTGGAACTAAGGATTCTACTTTGACTTGTTGAGGTTCAATGTCTAGCCCAGATTCTCGCGCTAAGATCACTAATTTACGCATCACATCCGAACCGTCGAGATCATGACGAGGATCGGGCTCTGTTAGCCCTTGTTGCCATGCAAGGTCGACTAATTCATTGAAAGGAATAGAGCCATCATATTGCTGAAATAACCAAGAGAGGGTGCCTGAAAAAATCCCCGAGAGTGCGGTGATTTCATCCCCACTTTCTCTTAGATCTCGTACGGTATGATTGATCGGCAAGCCCGCCCCTACCGTCGCATTATAGAGCCAATGGCGGCCAATTTTGCTAAAGGCTTCTTTGACTTGCTGGTAGTATTCACTACTGGCTGAACCAGCGATTTTATTGGCGGAGATCAGGTGCAGCCCTTGTTGAGCTATCTCCAAGTATCGATAAGCAAGTTCTTCACTTGCGGTCACATCCAACACGATGACTTCATCATAGCCAGATAAGTGACCTAGCTGCATTAACCACGTTTTTCCATCATTAGGTTGGGCTTCATCTTGGTAATAATCATGGACTTTGCTGGCATCTATCCCTTGTTCATTAAACCAATAGGTTTGACTGTCAATAACTGCAACGAGCTCAAAATTCATACCGTAGCGTTTTTCCAGCTCGGTTTTTTGTTCTGCAAACAGCTTTAACCAGCTTGAACCAATATTGCCTTTACCACATAAAGCAATTGCAACGCGTTTCTGTGCTTGGAACAGTTGAGTATGCAGTTCAATCACGCGTTGATTCAATGGGGTACTGCGTAATATGGCGACCAAGCTGAGTTCCGATTCTGCCGCACTGATAAACTCGACGGGCGCATTTTTTAGCTGTTGATAAAAACCAAAGCTGTGCTGGGCATTACGGGTTACACCAGCTCCGACTGCGGCCAGTAAGCTATAACCTTCTTTGAGCCGGCTTTCGGTTGCTAAAGCGGAGTCTTGTAAATAGGTAAAGACTTCACTGGCCATTTCTCGGGTATAGGCAAGGCGCAATTGGTGTTGGTCGGCTTGAATGTCAAAAGCCAGAGGTTCGAGCTGAGCGCGTTGTAGGCGTGCTTGTATATCTTGTTGTAGGCGTTGGAAGCCTTGTCCTGAGGGTAATTGTAATTCAATCAGTAATACATCATCTAATGATGTAATAATTTTTGCCCCTCGTCCTGAAGCCAAAATACGTTCAATATGGGTTGATCCCGATTCCGGCTGATAGCTGCAGCGTAAGTATAAGTCCATTGTGCTTTGTGCGACGGGCTGTAAGGTTCGACTATGCAAAACAGGAGCAGCAAGGCGAGCCAGTTCATTGGCTTCATCTAAGCGTAGCAGTGGCAGTAGGCAGGCATCTTCAACCATTCGTGGATCGGCACTGTAGACTCCCGCCACATCACTCCAAATCGTTACGCGGGAAACGTTCGCTAAAGCACCGATGACCGTTGCGGAGTAGTCGGAGCCATTTCTCCCTAGCAATACAGTGTCGCCTTGATCATTTTGTGCCATGAATCCGGTGATCACGATACGTTGCTGCGCATGTTGTGCTAACGCTTCTTTAAGCAATGGGTAGGAGCGAGCTCGGTCAACTTCGGGTTGTGGACCGCTTTCTGCACGTAGGAATGCGCGGGCATCTTGGGCAACGGCGGGAAGCTGCTGCTGATTTAATAAAGCGGCTAATAATCGTGCAGACCACACTTCACCATGGCCAAGCACGGCGGCTCGTTCTGTGCTGGAAAGAGGGGCAGACAACTCACCCAGTACTGAGCACTCATGATGAAGTTTTTCCAACAAGGTGATAGCCAAATCATCCTGTAATAAGTCTTCAATCAGCTTGCTTTGGTATTGACGTAACGATTGCAATAATTCATGAGCGATGCGGCCATCGGTTTCTAGATGTTCTAAAAAGGCGATCAGTCGATTGGTGGTTTTTCCTGCGGCTGAGACAACAATCAGATCTTCGGCTTGTGAATACGTTTTAAGAATACTGATGACTCTTTGGTAACAAGCCGCATCGGCAAGGCTGCTTCCTCCAAATTTATGCAGTTGTCTCTCCATTAACAGCTCTCCTGTACTTGCTTAAAGGCTTGATCCAGATCCGCAATTAAATCTGCCACATCTTCTAAGCCAACCGATAAACGTAATAATTGTTCTGAAACGCCTGCTTTTGCTAATGCTTCTTCACCCATCGCTCGATGAGTCATCGAGGCGGGATGACAGACTAAGCTTTCCACTCCACCCAATGATTCGGCTAATGAGAAAAGAGAAAGGTGACCCACGAAAGCTTTGAGTTGTTCAAATGAGCCTGCAAACTCAAAACTGAGCATAGAACCAAAGCCGGTTTGCTGCCTCTTGGCGATAGCGTGGCCTGGATGAGAGGTTAAACTGGGATGATAAATGGTGGCGACGAAAGGTTGGCTTTGTAAATAAGCCAAAATATGTTGGGCACTCTCTTCATGCACCCGCATTCTTGCTGCCAAAGTGCGTAATCCACGCAGTGTCATGTAACTATCGAACGGTGTACCAGTGGAACCGAGGCAGTTACCCCACCAAGCGAGTTCTTCTGCGTGTTTGCTCGTTTTACTGATAATCACGCCACCGATGACATCCGAGTGACCGTTGAGGTATTTGGTTGTGGAGTGAATCACGAAATCCGCCCCTAAAGTTAGGGGTTTTTGGTAAATCGGTGTGAGGAAGGTATTGTCGACCGCGACTAAGGTACCCACTGCTTGGGCTTGCTGGCAAATGTTGGCAATGTCGACAACTCGGACCAATGGGTTGGACGGTGTTTCGATTAGCAGCAGTTTAGGGTTGAGCGCTAATGCATCAGTCAAAGCTTTCGGATCGGATTGGTCGATGAATAATACCTTAAAATCCCCTTTTTTTGCTCGAGAATTGAGTAATCGATAGGTGCCGCCATAGCAATCATGTGGTGCAATAATCCATTCTTGCGGGGTAAGAAAGGTGGAGATCCACAGGTTAATAGCGGATGTGCCGCAGTTGGTTACAATGGCATCTTCCCCGCATTCTAATTCAGATAAGGCCTGTTCAAGCAGCCCTCGGTTTGGGTTACCTGAGCGTGTATAGTCATAGGTTGGCACTTCACCAAATGCAGGAAAGCCATAGTTGGTTGATAAATAAATGGGGGGAACAACGGCGTGGTATTGAGTGTCTGATTCAATACCGGTTCGAACCGCAATGGTGGCTGACTTGCGAAGGGTCATAACTGTTTCCTTTCCTGATAAGCGTCCGATACGAGTGTAAGTACGTTAATTCACGCAACTTATCTCATAGTTGTGGTTATGAATAACGTTATTTTTTTATCCTAGCGATAAGGTTTACACTTTACTTATCAAAAAATGAGACGTCAATACTTCTGGATGTCTATATGTCTTTGCTTATGGCAGTAAATCCCGCTAAAATTAGGGTCTTTGATTATTTAGATTCGAATGCAAACAACGAAGGTGCGCAATGGCAGACTGGAATGGCGAATATATTAGCCCGTATGCGGAGCATGGGAAAAAGAGTGAACAGGTAAAAAAAATCACGGTATCAATTCCACTAAAAGTACTGAAAGTACTGACTGATGAACGTACTCGTCGTCAAATCAATAACTTACGCCATGCAACCAACAGTGAGTTATTGTGTGAAGCCTTTTTGCACGCCTACACCGGTCAGCCGTTACCAACTGATGAAGACTTACGAAAAGATCGCCCAGATGATATTCCCACCGAAGCGAAAGCATTAATGACCGCGATGGGAATTGAATTCGAAGCCTATGACGAATAAGCACCAATAAAAAAACCTAGCAGCGCTAGGTTTTTTTATTCTGGTCAGAAGGTCCAGTTCAGTTTTAGCCTTGCATATAGTTTTCTGGCATGTCGATACGAGCAACCCCAGAATCGACGGCAGCTTGTGCAACCGCTCTTGCTACGCGAGACAATAGGCGTGGATCCATTGGTTTAGGAATGATGTATTCTGCGCTAAAGCTGAGTTTTTCTACCCCCGCCGCTTGTAGTACGGCCTCTGGCACGGGCTCTTTTGCCAATTGACGAATTGCTTCAACCGCTGCTAGTTTCATCTCATCATTAATTTCGCTGGCTCTTACATCCAAAGCTCCCCGGAAAATAAACGGGAAGCAGAGTACGTTATTCACTTGGTTTGGATAATCACTGCGGCCTGTTCCCATGATCAAATCATGACGAACTTGATGCGCTAATTCTGGTTTAATTTCTGGGTCAGGGTTAGAACACGCAAAAATTACGGGTTTGTCTGCCATCAGTTTCAAGGCGTCAGGAGGCAGTAAATTTGGGCCTGAGACTCCAAGGAATAAATCAGCACCAGCAATGACATCTTCAAGCGTACGTTTATCGGTGTTGTTGGCAAATAAGGCTTTATATTCATTGAGATCATCTCGACGGGTATGAATCACCCCTTTGCGATCCAGCATATAAATTTTTTCGCGCATAGCGCCACATTTAATCAGCAGCTCCATACAGGCAACTGCTGCTGCACCTGCGCCTAAGCAGACAATAATGCAGTCTTTGAGCTCTTTTCCTTGCAGCTCAATGGCGTTGAGCATACCTGCGGCGGTCACAATCGCAGTACCGTGTTGGTCATCATGAAAAACAGGTACATCACAACGTTCGATCAGGCGACGTTCGATTTCAAAGCAGTCTGGCGCTTTTATGTCTTCTAAATTGATACCACCAAAAGAATCTGCAATATTCGCAACAGTATCGACAAATTCATCAATGGTGCGGTGTTTTACTTCAATATCAATTGAATCTAGGTTAGCAAACCGTTTAAACAGAAGCGCTTTCCCTTCCATAACCGGTTTAGAGGCCATTGGACCGAGGTTACCTAAACCAAGGATGGCCGTTCCATTTGAGATAACGGCAACCATATTGCCTTTCCCGGTGTATTTGTAGACGTTGTCAGCATTTTGTGCAATTTCACGTACAGGTTCGGCAACACCTGGACTGTAAGCCAGTGCAAGGTCAGCAGCGGAATCAGCCGGCTTTGTTAAAGCAATTGCAATTTTCCCCGGAGTGGGTAACGCGTGATAATCAAGGGCACTTTGGCGGAATGCTTCTTCCGGAGAAAGGTCTTGGTGATGGTCTTCTGGCATAGGGGCGGTTCTCTTATTGTTTTGTTAACGAACAACTCATTCTAAAGGATGTCAGGCAAACTGCCTAGGCGGGATTGTATTCAAAGTGAACAAAGGGAGCGTCATTTAATCTGATAAGACCAGCTTACTCGCTATATTCTTTGGGTAGTAAGTCAATCTGTGGTGACTGAAAGGGCGAAAGAGGAAAAGAGGGAGTGAATCCATACAAACAAAAAGGACGCCGTAGCGTCCTTTGGTAATCTTTGCTTAAAGCAGGAATTACTTCTTGCTTGATAGTGCGCCGAAACGTTTGTTGAAGCGATCAACACGGCCACCAGTATCAACGATACGTTGTTTACCAGTATAGAATGGGTGGCATTTGTCACAAACGTCAAGGTAGATGCTTTCTTTACCAAGAGTTGATTGGAAAGTGAAAGCGTTGCCGCAAGAGCAAGTTGCGCTAACTTCTTTGTATTCTGGGTGGATACCAGCTTTCATGGGATAACCTCAAATGTAGGCCGTGTCGCTATCCGAATCTTTGCCGGACACCACACGTAATGTTAATGATACTGTTCAGATGCCAGTAAGATACCAAGCATCTTTAAGGCGCGATATAGTAATGAATCCTCGCTGTAGGATCAACAGGTTTCGGCGCTATTTTCACCACTTTTGTTAGTCGAATTTCTTTGCGTCATCCAGTAGACTGTGCTTTCTGCTCCTTTTTGACGGCTGACGGATAGTTATGCGCCCAACCATTGCTCGTGTTGCTTTGCCTGTTCCTCTTGATAAGCAATTCGACTACTTGATTCCCTCTCACCTCTTTCCATTGATTGGAGGGCGAGTGTTGGTGCCTTTTGGTCGTCAAACGTTAGTGGGCATTGTCACCGCGTTGGTGTCCGAGTCGGATTTTCCGCTGACGCAGCTCAAATCGATTCAATCGGTATTAGATACTCAACCACTTTGGCCAGATAAGCTGTACGCGTTACTTCAGTGGTGCAGCCAGTTCTACCAATATCCTCTTGGTGAAACGTTAGCTAATGCGCTGCCGAGTGCTTTGCGTAAAGGAAAGGTGGCCGAGTTTGCGGTTAGCAAAGAGTGGCGCTTAACTGAATTGGGGCGAAACCAATTCATGCAGGGGTTTGGTCGTGCGGTCAAGCAAGCGCAAGTGATGAATTTGCTGCAAGTCGGTCCTTTGTCTCATCAAATGTTGCTAGATGAAGGGGTGAGTAGTAGCACGCTCAATGCTCTACGGGACAAGCAGTGGATTGAAGTTAAAGAGCAAGCACCACAATGTGAGCCTTGGCCTGAACAAATTGAAGCGAACGTTGATAAACCGAAGTTAAATCAAGAACAGGCGATTGCTATTGCCACGGTCAATAGCCAGGCGGGGTTTGCTTGTTATCTTTTACAAGGCGTAACGGGTTCTGGAAAAACGGAAGTTTATCTTAATCTAATAAAACCGGTCTTGGAGCAGGGCAAACAAGCACTAGTCCTTGTTCCTGAAATCGGGTTAACTCCGCAAACGATCCAACGTTTTCGTGAGCGTTTTACGGTTCCGGTTGTAGTGATTCACTCTGGGCTGAATGACACTGAGCGCCTTAATGCATGGCTGGCTGCGCGAGATAAAGCCGCAGGGATCATCATTGGTACGCGTTCTGCGTTGCTGACGCCTTTTTCGGAACTCGGCATTATTATCGTCGATGAAGAGCATGATACCTCTTATAAACAGCAAGATAGCTTACGCTACCATGCGCGAGATGTCGCGGTCATGCGGGCAAACCTTGAGCAAGTGGCCATTGTTTTAGGCAGTGCTACCCCAGCCTTAGAAACATTGCATAATGCATTAATTGGTAAATACCACCACCTACAATTGACCCAGCGGGCTGGAGTGGCACTACCAACGAAAAACCGAGTGTTGGACATTAAAGGTGAGTATCTAGAAAGTGGTTTATCTGCGCCTTTGATTGCCGAAATGCGTCGTCATTTATCGCAAGGGAATCAGGTATTGCTGTTTTTGAATCGGCGTGGATTTTCCCCCGCACTCATGTGTCATGAATGCGGCTGGATTGCTGACTGCCAGCGTTGCGACGCTTACTATACTTATCATCAATACAGTAACGAAATTCGTTGCCACCACTGTGGTTCGCAAAGAGCGGCTATTCAGCAATGTCAACAGTGTGGTTCTACTCATCTTGTCACCGTTGGGGTGGGTACTGAGCAGCTTGAGCAGCAGCTAGCTCAAGTTTTTCCTGACTATCAAACCATTCGCATTGATAGAGACAGTACGCGCCGCAAAGGCAGTCTAGAGTCAGCTTTAACGGCCATTCGTGATAATCAGTATCAAATATTGATCGGGACTCAGATGTTGGCTAAAGGTCACCATTTCCCTAACGTTACTTTAGTGGCTCTACTGGATGTCGATGGTTCACTATACAGTAGCGATTTTCGTGCTGCTGAACGTTTAGCTCAGCTATTTATTCAAGTTGCTGGTCGTGCTGGTCGTGCCAGTAAACCTGGAGAAGTGGTGTTACAAACGCATCATCCAGAGCATCGCTTGTTGCAAGCTTTGCTGCATAAAGGGTATGACGATTTTGCGCATACCGCCTTAGCTGAGCGGCAAATGGCTCAACTTCCCCCTTACACCTATTTAACGCTATTTCGTGCAGAAGCGAACCAATCCGCTATGGTTGAAACTTTTCTAAGGCAAGTGCGAGAAACATTGCAAGTCCATCCACTGTTTGCACAAGGTGCGGCCGTGTTGGGGCCCACTCCTGCACCATTGGCCAAGCGAGCGGGGAAATATCGTTGGCAGTTGCTTTTACAAACGCCAACGCGCAGCATGATGCAACGTTTGTTGACCAGCTCAAAATCCGCCATTCAGTTATTGCCCTTAGCCAGCAAAGTGCGTTGGAGCATGGATATTGAGCCTCAGGATTTAAGTTGAGAAATGTGATGCGTGTGGTTGGGGGGAGAAACTGAAAACTCCTTGTTCGTGATAATGGTCACACTTGCAATGCAAATTTTGTTAATTAAGCCGTAACTTTCTCTACAGAAAACAATACACTATCAACATGATAGCGTTAGTGAATCGTTTTCGTAAGGCAGACTAAAGCTGAATCGATGACATTGTTGGTCGCTTGTGCCGGATCAACAGCGAGACGCTGACCCAAAGATAAAGAATAAAGAGAGGATAAACTTAACATGGCGACAATGAAGGATGTTGCCCAGCTTGCAGGTGTTTCTACCGCAACGGTTTCTCGTGCGTTGATGAATCCTGAAAAAGTCTCTACTTCGACCCGAAAACGGGTGGAAGAGGCGGTTTTAGAAGCTGGCTATTCCCCCAATTCTTTAGCACGTAATTTACGACGTAATGAATCCAAAACCATTGTGGCGATTGTTCCTGATATTTGTGACCCGTATTATACCGAGATCATCCGTGGTATTGAAGATGCGGCTATGGAACATGGTTACCTCGTGTTATTAGGGGACAGTGGTCAACAGCGAAAACGCGAAAGTTCCTTTGTCAATTTAGTGTTCACGAAGCAAGTGGATGGCATGTTATTGCTAGGTGCTGACTTACCGTTTGATGTCAGTAAATCAGAACAGAAGAATTTGCCACCCATGGTGATGGCGTGTGAATATGCCCCTGAACTTGAATTGCCGACCGTACACATTGATAACCTGACCTCTGCATTTGAAGCGGTTAACTATTTAACTCAAATGGGGCATAAGCGTATCGCTCAGATCAGTGGCCCAGAAGGTGCCGTTTTGTGCGAATTTCGTCAGCAAGGTTATCAGCAAGCACTACGTCGAGCGGGCTTGACAAAAAATCCAACCTACCATGTTGTGGGCGATTTTTCCTTTGACTCTGGTGCAAAAGCCGTGCGTCAACTACTGGCTTTATCTGAGCCACCTACGGCTATTTTCTGTCATAACGATGCGATGGCGATTGGTGCCATGCAGGAAGCCAAACGGTTAGGGTTGCGTGTTCCACAAGATTTATCGGTAGTGGGATTTGATGATATCCAGTTTGCACAATATTGCGATCCACCATTAACCACCATCTCACAGCCGCGGTATGAAATTGGCCGTCAAGCCATGTTAATGATGTTAGAACTACTGCGTGGGCATGATGTAAGAGCGGGCTCTCGCTTGCTAGAAACCCATTTAGTGGTTCGAGACAGTGCTGCGCCTCCGAGAATGTGATAATAGAGATTTTCCTTAATACTTGGAGAGTATGATTTGCTCGCTTGCTGACGTTTTGGTGCTGTTATCTGTACGCAAACTACATTAACATGTGGGCCAAATTGTCAACGTTTGAATTTGTCTGTGGCTAATAAAGATTATGTAAGACGTGGTCGTAGTCCCAAAAAGCCGACCAAGAAAACAGCACCCCGCCGTAAACCTTGGCGCAGTGGGTTACTGGCACTCATCTTATTGAGTGGGTTTATCTATGGTTTGTATCGGTTAAGCTTGGAGCCTGAGCCGCCTGCACCGAAAAGTACCAGTGTGTCGAAAAGCAAACCGAAGGTAACACCGACCGAAACCATTCCTCCTCCACCTACCGAGAAATGGGATTATGTTGAGTCGTTACCGAATCGTGAGATCGAAGTCATTGCCAAAGAGCAAGAGATTTCAGATATTCCATACATTATGCAGTGTGGCGCTTATAAAACAATGCATCAAGCGGAAGCGCGTAAATTGGATATCGCTTTTCAAGGCCTGACCAGTAAAATTCGGAAGAAAGAAGACAGCAGTTGGTATCGAGTCGTTTTAGGTCCTTATACCTTTAAGCGTGAGGCTGAACGCGATCGACATAAATTACAGCGTGCTAAAATCGAACCTTGTGCTATTTGGAAAGAACGTCAATAAAATCAATAAGTGTGAGAAGGCAAAGCCGTAGGGTGATGCCTTCTTTGCTTTTATCTACCCCCCAGCGTTTGTGGTACTTAGCGGTCATTTAATCTTACTGGGATTCAGTCATCATTCATTATAAGCCATCGTTAAGCGGGGGATCTCATTACGAGAAGCAAGGTTTTTCCCTTGAAATGTTTTCTCCTTATCCTCATATACTCTCTAACATCCTAGTGAAAAGCATAAAAGAGGTCCTCACGTGACTACCATCGTATCTGTACGTCGTAATAATAAAGTGGTGATTGCCGGAGACGGGCAAGTCTCACTGGGCAATACCGTCATGAAAGGCAATGCGCGTAAAGTCCGTCGACTATACAACAATAAAGTTCTTGCGGGGTTCGCTGGTGGCACTGCGGATGCTTTTACTTTATTTGAGCGCTTTGAAAGCAAATTACAAATGCATCAAGGGCACTTGACCAAAGCCGCGGTAGAACTGGCGAAAGATTGGCGAAGTGATCGCGCTTTACGCCGCCTAGAGGCGATTTTGGCCGTTGCGGATGAAACCGCATCATTGATTATTACTGGTAATGGGGATGTGGTTCAGCCTGAACACGATTTGATCGCCATTGGTTCTGGGGGTAACTTTGCTCAGGCTGCCGCGATCGCTTTGCTAGAAAATACAGAGCTAGATGCGAGAGACATTGCTGAGAAGGCCCTTAATATTGCCGGTGATATCTGTGTATTTACCAACCATCAGCACACCATTGAAGAGCTGGAAATCCCTCAAGCGTTGATCGCTCAGGAAAACCAATAACTCGGTGCCTACCGAAAGCGAATGTTAAGGAATCGATCATGTCAGAAATGACTCCTCGTGAGATTGTTCACGAATTAAACCGTCATATTATCGGTCAAGAGAAAGCCAAACGCGCGGTAGCCATTGCTCTGCGTAACCGTTGGCGTCGTATGCAGCTTGATGAAAGCTTACGTGTCGAAGTGACGCCCAAAAATATTTTGATGATTGGCCCAACAGGGGTCGGTAAAACGGAAATAGCTCGCCGTTTAGCGAAGCTGGCGAATGCTCCTTTTATTAAAGTTGAAGCGACTAAATTCACCGAAGTGGGGTATGTTGGTAAGGAAGTTGAAACCATCATCCGTGATTTAACCGATGTTGCCGTAAAACTGACTCATCAACAAGCTATGGAAAAGGTCAAATTCCGAGCGGAAGAGTTGGCAGAAGAGCGGATTCTCGATGCGTTATTGCCCCCAGCTCGTGATGCTTGGGGTCAATCAGAGCAAAGTGAAGAGTCCTCTTCTACTCGCCAAGTTTTTCGAAAGAAACTGCGTGAAGGCAAGCTGGATGATAAAGAGATTGAAATCAACGTAGCGGTGCCACAAATGGGGGTTGAGATCATGGCTCCTCCCGGTATGGAAGAAATGACCAACCAGCTACAAGGTTTATTTCAAAACCTCGCGGGTGATACCAAGAAAAAACGCAAGCTGAAAATTAAAGATGCATTGAAGGCGTTAGTGGAAGAAGAAGCGGCGAAGTTGGTGAATCAAGAAGAGTTAAAAGATCAAGCCATCTACAATGTGGAAAACAATGGCATCGTCTTTATTGATGAAATCGACAAAATTTGTAAACGCGGTGAAAGTTCTGGCCCTGATGTTTCTCGTGAAGGGGTGCAGCGTGATCTTCTTCCGTTGATTGAAGGCAGTACCGTTTCGACCAAGCATGGTATGGTCAAAACCGATCATATCTTATTTATCGCTTCGGGGGCTTTCCAAGTAGCCAAACCTTCAGACCTGATTCCTGAATTACAAGGGCGTCTTCCGATTCGAGTTGAGTTAGAAGCACTATCTAGTGATGACTTCAAACGTATTTTGACTGAACCCAAAGCGTCCTTAACTGAGCAATACATTGCGTTGATGAAAACGGAAAATGTGCAAATTGCCTTTACCGAAGATGGTATTAAACAAATTGCAGACGCCGCATGGCAAGTGAATGAAAGTACTGAAAATATTGGTGCCCGCCGCTTGCATACTGTGATGGAACGTTTAATGGATGAGATCTCTTATGACGCGACAGAAAAGTCGGGAAGTGAGTTCACGATTGACGCCGCTTATGTTCGCAGTCGTTTAAGCGAATTGGTCGAAGATGAAGATTTAAGCCGCTTTATCTTGTAATTTCTCAGCCCACCTTGATCTGGTGGGCTTTTTTATCCGCCCCATTTACGCGTATACTGGGCCTCCATGTTCAGTTATATTTTATCGTTATGAATAACTCTTTACGTATTTGGGTGGATGCTGCAAGGCCAAAAACACTTCCTCTCGCGCTGGTTTCTATCTTTACTGGCACTGCTTTGGCTTTTTCATCTGGGCATTTTTCGGTGCCAGTTACCCTGTTGGCGTTATTAACGGCGACTTTACTGCAAATTTTGTCGAATTTAGCCAATGATTATGGTGATGCGGTAAAAGGGACGGATAACGAAAAACGTCTGGGGCCGATACGGGCGATTCAGTCGGGAGCGGTCTCTCTGAGCGATATGAAACAGGCGATGGTGATCAATATTGTATTGACGATTCTTGCTGGTTTAGCGTTGGTATTTTATTCCCTAGACAGTTTACACAGTATTCTTGCTTTTATCGGCTTAGGTATTTTAGCTATGTTGGCGGCGGTGGCTTACACTGTTGGTAATAAACCGTATGGCTACGTTGGGTTGGGTGACCTCTCGGTATTCCTCTTTTTTGGTTTACTTGGGGTTTCTGGCAGTTATTTTCTGCATACTGGTCACATTGAGTGGAGCCTCTTTTTGCCATCACTTGGCTGTGGTTTATTAGCCGTAGCAGTACTCAATGTGAATAATATGCGCGATATTGAAAATGATGCCGAATGTGGTAAACGTACGATTCCGGTTCGTTTGGGGCAACAACGCGCTAAAACATATCATTTCTTACTGCTGTCGGGGGCGATGTTCTCGTTTGCCAGTTATCTATTGATGCAAGATAAGCCGCTTTGGATAAGCCTACCATTCCTATTAAGTGTCATTGTTGTTCTGCAACATGGCCGTGCGGTATGGGCAACAAATAAACCCGCACAGATTGCACCGATGCTTCCGGTTGTAGTGAAATGTTCTTTGATCACCAACCTTTTATTTGTTGGAGTGGTGATCGCTCAAACTCTCACGAGTTAATTTGCGTTCTGTCATTGCATTGACTTACTGACACTATATACTCGTGGGATAACGGTTCGTTAAGAGAGTAAAGCTATGGAATACAACACCTCTGCGCTATGCGATATCTATCTCGATCAGGTTGATGTGGTAGAACCCATGTTTAGCAATTTTGGAGGCTGCGCATCCTTCGCTGGACAAGTCACTACCATTAAATGTTTTGAAGACAACGGCTTAATCCGTGAGGTTTTGGAGCAAGACGGTGTTGGACGTATTCTATTGATTGATGGTGGTGGTTCTTTACGCCGAGCATTGATTGATGCTGAGTTGGCTGCCATAGCTGAAGAAAACGAATGGGAAGGCATTGTCGTTTACGGCAGTGTGCGTGAAGTAGATGAACTCGAAGAGATGAGTATTGGCATTCAGGCATTAGCTTCTATTCCTGTTGGGGCAACGTCTCTTGGCATTGGTGAAGTGGATGTGGCGGTGAACTTTGCTGGTGTCACTTTCCTACCTGAAGATTATCTGTATGCGGATAACACGGGGATTATTCTTTCACCTGAACCACTCAATGTTGATTTAGACGTGGATACGGAAGAAGAGTTAACCGAGCATTAATTTCCTTTCGGAGATTTGATAAAAGCCGATCGTTTACATCGGCTTTTTTTGTAGCTATGGCGTAGCCATCAAACATCGATGTCGCAACCACAGCGCATATAAGTATCCGAATACCCCTCCACTGATATTGCCAAGAGCAATACCAATAAATAATCCTTCTACGCCATACCAATATGAGCCAAGCCACGCTGAGGGCAAAGTGAAAATAAATAGGCGCATAAAACTCCACTGAAAAGCTTTAATCGGTAAGTGCAGTGCATTGAGTGCTGAAACCAGCATCATGACAATACCTTGGAAGCCATAGCTAATCGGCACGACTAATAAATAGTGCCAGAGTAAATCGCGAACGGCTTGTTCTTGAGAAAATAACGCCGCCAAGGGAATGCTGAGCGGCACCATCATCATAAAGATCATCAGTTGAAATAGAATGGAAAAGCGCATGCCAATGAACAAGCCTGCAAAGCTACGTTTAGGTTGTTTAGCGCCCAAGTTTTGCGCCATAAATGGAGTTAAGGCTGAAGTGAGAGACATCAACACTAACAGTAGAATTGACTCAATACGTTGAGCTGCACCAAAAGCCGCCACAGCTGTAGTGCCGTGTTGAGAAAGAATGATCATCAAGAGTGCCCCACTGATTGGGGTCATCGCACTGGAAAAAGCCGCTGGAGTTGCAATGCGTAAAATTTGCCGCCAATCTTGGGAGATCAGTGCCAATTTTGGCAAAATTAGCAATTTTTCTCGCTTAATTAATACGTATAGCGAACAGAATAACGCACCAAGCCATGAACAGGCACTGGCAATCGCCGCTCCTTGAATTCCCAATGCGGGGATAGCACCATAGCCAAAAATGAGTAGCGGATCTAACCCCCCATTAATGATTCCCGCTAATAACATGATCTTGGCTGGAGTTTTGGTATCTCCGGTTGCTCGGATAGCACTACTACCTGCCATGGGGATGACTAATAACGGAATCGTGAAATACCAGACTTGCATATACTGTTTAATGAGCGGCACAAGTTCAGCCTGTGCGCCGAGCAATGGGAAAAGTTCATCTATCGTTGCCACACCCAGTATTGCCGCCAACATGACTAAGCTTACGGCTAACAATAGCCCGTGGCTGCTGAGTCGAGCAGCTTGCTGAGTTTCCCCTCGGCCTAAGGCTCGTCCAATACAGGTTGATAAACCGACACCTATTCCCATGGTGATGCAGTTCAAGCCGAATGTCACAGGAAAGGTATAACTGATGGCCGCTAAAGATTGAGTACCGAGTAGGGAGATAAAAAAGGTATCCACGAGGTTAAACATGAGCACCGCTACCATGCCAACCGTCATAGGAAGCGTCATCTGACGTAATACTTGAGGGATAGGAGCGGATAATAAGCCGTGTTTATCATGCATAGCGGACAACAAGGTAAAGAATGAAGGGATAAGGATACTTGATCTTATTAAAGGGGACTAGGGCGAAACCCTCTTTCATACTTTCTACACCAGAGGCTCTTTGGGAAGGTGGATAGGGGAAAATAATAAGGCCAGCAATGCTGGCCTTATTCACCATAACCTAAAGCGGTTTATGCGTTTTTCATTTTTGCTGCTGCTTTAGCGATAGCTGCAAAGCTTTTCGCATCAAGAGACGCACCACCAACCAATGCACCATCGATGTCTGGTTGTGAGAAATACGCTTCAGCGTTTTCAGGTTTTACGCTGCCGCCGTATTGAATGATCACTTGTTCTGCTACTGCGGCATCTTTGGTTGCGATAAGGGCACGGATAGACGCGTGAATGCGTTGTGCATCGTCTGCGGTTGCTGCTTTACCTGTACCGATTGCCCAAATTGGTTCATAAGCGATGATCGCACCATTGAATGCTTCAACACCACATGCGTCGATGACAGCATTGATTTGGCGAGCACATACGGCTTCGGTTTCACCCGCTTCGTTTTGCGCTTCGGTTTCACCAATACAGAAAACAGGGGTTAGGCCATTTTCTTTTAGGAACGCAAATTTTTTCGCAACGAATTCATCAGATTCATTGTGGTAATCACGACGCTCTGAGTGGCCAATGATGATGTGAGAAGCACCGAAATCTTTCAGCATTGCAGGAGACATATCGCCCGTGAATGCACCACTGTTGTTAAGATCAGTATTTTGTGCACCAAGAATCATCTTGTTGCCACCTTCTTTAATTAGGCGCTCAGCAAGATCTAAGTAAAGTGCTGGTGGGGCAATGGCCACATCAACACCAGTGACACCTTCTAATTCAGCATTAAGACCGGTGAGCAGCTCAGTCACCATTGCTTTGCTACCGTTAAGTTTCCAGTTACCCATCACTACAGGACGACGCATAGGAATATCTCCAATTTCAATTGATAAAAAAAATCGACTGGCGAAGAATATAACAGATAAAACAGCGCAGATCATGATTATGGTCATGACTTTCTGGGATCCTATTTTCTCTGCCGTTAAGGCTATGCCGTGATTCATTAGACAGAAACTTAATGCAAGGCTCTGACTTTGTGCTTCACTTGGGTATAGTGAAGGTTGGCGAATAAACAAGGAGTCAGTCATGCCTAATCTTGTATTGGAATATTCGAACTCGGTGGAAGAGAGAGTGAATATTCAAGGTTTATTAGAAGATCTACATCAAGTCACGCTACAGAGTGGGTTATTTGAAGCATCTTCAGTTAAATCTCGTACTTTACGTTGCCATCATTGGCTTATTGGTGATCAGGGAAACAGTGCCGATTTTATTCACCTTAACGTTGAATTACTGGATGGCCGAACGGAGTCGCAAAAACAGCGATTGGCGCAGCAACTGATCCAGGTGCTCTCAGAGCAAGCTAGCCAAGTCTATTCTTTAACAGTGAATATTCGTGACATGGATAGCGCATGTTTTCAAAAAGAGACTCATTAAATCATGGGGAATCCCCTCGTCTTATCAAGCGTAGGTAACAAAAGCGATGTCATTACAACAACTCCTTTTTTCTTTTCAGGGGCGAATCAACCGCCAAACTTTTTGGGTTTGGAATGCGTGTTACTACTTGTTTATCGCTATTTTTATCTTAATGGCTAACCGTTGGTTTCCTAACTGGGCTCCGTCGTTATTACCTGTGGTTATGTTAGTTATCTTACTACCCGATCTGGCGGTCACCGCTAAACGCTGGCATGACCGAGATAAATCCAGTTGGTGGTTACTGCTCAACCTGCCTCTAGTTTTTGGGCGTATGAGTGTACCAGTGGGAGAAGCAAGCCTTGCTAGCTCACCGAACGGGTTTGACAGTTTGATTGCTTTCGCTGCGCTCAGTTGCGGGAGTTGGATCTTGGTGGAATGTGGTTTTCTGGTGGGGACTCAAGGGGATAACCGATTTGGTAAAGATCCCTTATTGCGTTAGCACCAGTGGGAGTGCCTAGGGCGAAATGGAATAATCTCTGCGTTGAGTTTATTGTTTGCATCGCCTTCCAATACGTCACGAAATCGAACCATTTGCAGCCGTAGCTCCCGCATTAAAATAACATTGGCGTGGGTTGGATTCTTACAGTGACTAAGGACTCGATCAATATGGCTTTGTTGTGCACGCAGCCTATCTTGCATTGTAGAAGATGAAGCATCAATCAATGCATTACATAAGCTTTGTTTCAATTGAATAAAAGCTTGAGAATCGTGTTGAGCCAGTGAAACCAGCTCATCAAATGAAGGTAGCTCTTGTGAGGTATCAGGGGGAGTCATCCATCTCTCCTTGTATAGATAACATAATTCGTTCGGGGAACATCGAATGTGAGTATAGATGAGATAGAGAGATGAAACTGGAAGGAGTATCGATATTCTTAATATTGAGAAGTACGTCAATAATGGGTCATACATTGATAGGCTGTATTAATGAGGGGTAATTCGGTAGGCACAGCGATGTTGCCCTGCAATGATGTGTTCACTACGCTCAATCGTACACTCATCACCCAATAAACGCTGAAAAATATGAAGTTCAGATTGACACAAAGCCGGGCATCGTTTCGCGGCTTTGCAGATAGGGCAGTGATTTTCAAACAGCATAAATCCCCATTCCGTGACTTCAAGCTCAGCCATATACCCCTCTTGCTCGCGCAAAGCGACCAAGGTTGTTAATTTACTGGTTAACGAATGACAGGCTTGCAGAGCGAATTGGTAATTAGAGAATGTCTGAGCTTCACGCTCAGCGGTGACTTTAGCTAATCCTTCTTGGCCAAATAAGTGCTCAACGGCTTCAATCACTTGAATGGTTAATTCACCGTGGCGATCTGCAAATTGATTATGACCTTTTTGGGTGAGTGACCAGTGTCGAGTCGGGCGGCCAATTTTTACTTTAACATCATGAAAAGCAAGAATGCCGTCTTGCTCTAAGCTTTGTAAGTGCTGACGAGCGCCCATCGTTGTGATCCCCAAATCGTTGGCGAGCTGCTTGGCTGTGACCGCACCTTCACGCTTGATGGTATGTAATATCCGCTCGATGGTCTTCATAATCTTCCTCTTTATACTGTGACTATTATGGATAAACCGCTTAATAAAGCAAAGAATTTACAATCTTGTTACGGAATGGGTTCGGCATACTCAAGAGAATTTCCAGACAAATTTGTTAATTAGATCACATTTTTTTTGCGTTTCCCCCTTGGGTTATGGGGTTCTCTCCCCCACATATCACTCACAAGCTGGTCAATCAGCGTTTTATTAACCAAACGGAAATCTATTCAGGAGAGAGGACCGATGAATATTCGTCCATTACATGATCGAGTTATCGTTGAACGCCAAGAAGTTGAATCAAAATCTGCTGGTGGCATTGTTCTCACTGGTTCTGCGGCTGAGAAATCCACTCGCGGTACCGTACTTGCCGTAGGCAAAGGTCGCATTCTTGAAAATGGCACCGTACTGCCTTTGGATGTAAAAGTCGGTGATACGGTAATTTTTGCTGAAGGTTACGGCACTAAGACCGAAAAAATCGACGGCAAAGAAGTTCTCATTTTGTCTGAGAACGACATTTTGGCAATCGTTGAGTAATTGCTCACAGCAAAACTAACCGATCAAAAACGAATTCTAGAGGAAATACAAAATGGCTGCTAAAGACGTAAAATTTGGTAATGACGCTCGAGTAAAAATGCTGGAAGGGGTTAACGTTCTAGCGGATGCAGTAAAAGTGACATTGGGCCCTAAAGGTCGCAACGTTGTATTAGATAAATCTTTTGGTGCTCCTGTGATCACTAAAGATGGCGTTTCTGTGGCTCGTGAAATTGAACTGGAAGATAAATTCCAGAACATGGGTGCACAAATGGTTAAAGAAGTGGCTTCACAAGCGAATGATGCGGCGGGTGATGGTACGACAACAGCAACGGTTTTAGCTCAATCTATTGTCAATGAAGGCCTAAAAGCGGTAGCGGCGGGCATGAACCCAATGGACCTAAAACGGGGTATTGATAAAGCCGTCGTGGCAGCAGTGGAAGAGTTAAAAACACTCTCTGTACCATGTGCT
This sequence comes from Vibrio cincinnatiensis, assembly GCF_022113815.1. Classification (GTDB taxonomy): domain Bacteria; phylum Pseudomonadota; class Gammaproteobacteria; order Enterobacterales; family Vibrionaceae; genus Vibrio; species Vibrio cincinnatiensis_A. The sequence continues at coordinate 149,700 of NZ_SGOM01000005.1, read as the reverse complement.
GACACCAAAGCAATTGCCCAAGTCGGTACTATCTCTGCAAACTCAGATTCAAGTGTGGGTAACATCATTGCTGAAGCGATGGAAAAAGTAGGCCGTGATGGCGTCATTACGGTTGAAGAAGGTCAAGCACTACAAGACGAGCTAGACGTTGTTGAAGGTATGCAGTTCGACCGTGGTTACTTATCTCCTTACTTCATTAACAACCAAGAAGCTGGAAGTGTGGATCTAGAAAATCCATTCATCCTATTGGTGGACAAAAAAGTTTCTAACATCCGTGAACTGCTGCCTGTACTAGAAGGCGTAGCCAAAGCCTCTCGTCCATTGCTGATCGTTGCTGAAGATGTGGAAGGTGAAGCTTTAGCGACACTGGTTGTCAACAACATGCGTGGTATCGTAAAAGTTGCGGCAGTGAAAGCTCCCGGTTTTGGTGACCGCCGTAAAGCCATGTTACAAGATATCGCAGTCTTAACTGGCGGTACTGTGATCTCTGAAGAGATCGGTCTGGAGCTAGAAAAAGCCGCTCTAGAAGATCTTGGTCAAGCGAAACGTGTCACGATCACCAAAGAAAATACCACCATTATCGATGGTGCTGGTGAAGAAGAGGCGATTAAAGGTCGTGTGACGCAAATTCGTCAACAAATCGAAGAAGCAACGTCTGATTACGATAAAGAAAAACTGCAAGAGCGTGTGGCGAAACTGGCTGGCGGTGTTGCTGTTATCAAAGTCGGCGCAGCAACTGAAGTTGAAATGAAAGAGAAAAAAGATCGCGTAGAAGATGCATTGCATGCAACGCGTGCTGCGGTTGAAGAAGGTGTTGTTGCGGGTGGTGGTGTAGCATTAATCCGTGCAGCCTCCAAACTGACTGAGCTAACGGGCGATAACGAAGAGCAAAACGTCGGTATTCGTGTTGCATTACGTGCGATGGAAGCTCCGATTCGTCAAATTGCGAAAAACGCTGGTGATGAAGATTCTGTCGTGGCTAACAACGTAAAAGCGGGTGAAGGTAACTACGGTTATAACGCGGCTACGGGTGAATACGGCGACATGATCGATATGGGTATTTTGGATCCAACCAAAGTGACTCGTAGCGCGCTACAATTTGCGGCATCGATTGCTGGCTTGATGATCACAACAGAAGCGATGGTCACTGACCTACCAAAGAAAGATGCGCCAGCGATGCCTGATATGGGCGGAATGGGTGGCATGGGCGGCATGATGTGATGCGGGCTTAGTCTCTATCTCTTAAAAAACCGGGGTTTTTACTCCGGTTTTTTTATGGCAAAAAAATGGCTAGCCAAGTGGACTTAAGTTTTGCACACTAAATTGACGTTTCTAAGGAAGGAATAGTATGCATATTCAAAAACTTAAACATCACACCGTCTCGGTGGATGTGAGTATTGACCAGTGGACATTGGCGGCAGGGCAACATTGGGGCGTCTTTTCTACTCACAGTCATGCGGCCTCTTTACTCGTTAAGATACTCAGTGGGGAGATCACGCCACAACAGGGAGAAATGACGGAGCTTCCGGAGGGGGTCGCTTGTGTTTCTCTTCATGAGCAACAGCGTTTACTGGATTTTGAGTTAGAGAACGATGAAACGGATTTTATGGATCAGATTGATTATGGTTCAACCGTAGAAGAGTTACTGGTGGATGCGGGATGTGCGCGTGATGATCTTGATGAATTACTGGCTAAAACAGATTTGTTGGCAATTCGTCGACGGGGTTTTCGTCAATTATCAACCGGAGAAACTCGTCGTGTGATGTTAGCACGGGCCATAGCAGGCAAACCGCAGTTACTGATTTTGGACGAACCCTATTCAGGTTTGGATGCTGCACATCGAATTCAGCTTACGGCGTTGCTCACTGAACTCGCTCAATCCTTGTCACTGTTGATCGTTACTTCTCGTGAGGAAGAACTGCCACCATTTATTACTCATGTTGCTCTTTTTGACGAAAAAACATTGTCGCAAACGTTGACTCGTGAAGCTTGGTTGTCTCATCCGGTGATGGCACAGATGAAAGCATTGTCACAGGAGAAAAGTGAGGCAATGTTAGCCTTGCTTCATGCTCATCAAGCTCCTCATCCATACCCTAATCCTTTGGTTATGATGAAGGATGTTTCTGTGAAATATGTTGATGCTTCGATTTTTCATGGCGTCACTTGGCAAATTGAGCTGGGGCAGCATTGGCAGATTCGTGGCCCTAATGGGTGTGGTAAAAGCACCTTACTGGGATTAATTTTGGGAGATCATCCACAATGTTACAGTAACGATATCACTGTACTTGGTATGAAACGGGGGAGTGGTGAAAGTATTTGGGATGTGAAACGGCATATTGGCGTGGTTTCATCGGCTTTGCATCTCCAATATCGGGTTAACTGTAGCGCATTGGAAGTGCTAGTGTCGGGTTTTTATGACTCAATTGGTCTTTATCAACAACCCAGTAAAAAAGAAATTTTGTTGGCGCGTGAGTGGTTGAGTATTCTGGAGATGAGTGAGTTTGAAAAGGTCGGTTTCCGTCAACTGGATTATGGTCAGCAGCGATTATTGTTGATCGGGCGTGCGTTAATTAAACAGCCCGCATTATTGATTCTTGATGAGCCTTATCAAGGACTTGACTATCTTAATCGTAAGTTGATCTTCCATGCTCTTAATCGAATTGCCTCTAGCCAATTGAGTCAGTTGTTGTACGTGACTCACTATGATGAAGATCGGTTGGATGCCATTCATCACTTTATTGATTTTGTTGGGCCGGATGAACATGGTTATCAGGTCCAGATACATCAAACATCGCCAGCAAGGACGTATGAGAGGCGTCAATAAAGACGCGCTCTTCCTTTAGTGACGACGACGTAACCTCTGATGAACGCCTCGACGTAGGCTTTGAAAGGTATTTTCGACTTTATCTACCCCATAGAGCACGCTTAATGCTAACAAGGTGATGACGACCGATTGTCTCCAATAACCTAGGCCAATCATTAATCCTAGCGCTGCCAGTACCCAGATCACTGCCGCAGAGGTGACGCCATGAATTTTTCCATCTTGAGTCATCATGACACCAGCACCTAAAAAACCGACACCAGTAATGATTTGTCCTAGTACACGTGCTTGATCCAGTGTGTTTGGCGAAAGAGAAACGGCCATCGCCATAAAACAGTAAGTACCGGAAATGATTAAGATAGACGTTCGAATGCCGACGGGTTTTCCTCGGGTTTGTCGTTCTACCCCAACCAGTAACCCATTAAGCGCACAGCAAAAGAGAGCCGGCCAATGAAAAGGGCCAAGGTCTAATAATACATCTAAGTTCACCACGTTCTTCTCCGGAAAATCAATCGGCAAGCGAGCAGTATGCCTTAGCCATTGACGATGTAAATGGCGAATACCATAAGGGTAGATAAAAGATTTTTAGCGTGACGATAGGTCAAAACAGGGTGTCACTCTAGGTGTAAGTCCAACGGTGTCTTACTGGGTCGGCCACCGATTTCACGGGTCAGTTTCGGTACCAGATAACCGGAAACTTGCTCTATAACGCCTGACATAATGGCTCTTGCTTGTTCATCGCTGACGTAGAAATGAGCCGCGCCTTGCACTTTATCCAGTACGTGTAAGTAGTAAGGCAGAATGCCAGCATCAAACAGTGCTTCACTCAAGGCAACCTGAGCTTCAATAGAATCGTTCACTCCTTTAAGGAGTACACCTTGATTGAGCAAAGTGACGTGCGCTGCGCGTAATCGAGCCAGTTGCTGTGTGAGTTCCCCATTAATTTCATTAGCGTGGTTGATGTGCGTGACCAGTAATACTTGCAAAGAGCTATTGGTGAACAGGGCCACCAGTTCATCGGTAATTCGAGCTGGAATCACGACGGGCAAGCGGGAATGGATCCGAAGTCGTTTAATATGGGGAATAGCGGCAATACGTTCGAGCAGCCAAGCAAGTTCGTGATCTTTAGCCATTAAAGGATCGCCGCCAGAGAGGATGACTTCATTCAATTGGGGGTGTTGAGCAATGTAATCTAAGCTTTGTTGCCAAGCATGCTTATTGCCTTTGTTCTCTTGGTAAGGGAAGTGGCGCCGAAAACAGTAGCGGCAGTTAATCGCACAACCGCCTTTGACGATCAGTAAGCAACGGTTACGGTATTTATGTAACAGGCCTGGAATTGGATTTTTTTGTTCTGCTAAAGGATCGGTTGAGTAGCCTTCATGTACCTCAAACTCGGCACTGAGCGGTAACACTTGACGCAGTAGAGGATCGTGTGGGTTGCCCTTCTCCATTCGCTCAACAAAACTGAGCGGCACCCGCTGGGCAAATAAGTCACGAGCTTGGAAGCCGGCTTGCCAAGGGGTGGGATCAATGTCAAGCTGTGTGAGTAATTGACCCGGATCAGATATCCCATTTGCTAGCTGTTGTAGCCAGTTTTGCTCAACAGATTGGACTTTTCGGGTTATTATGTGCGGCATTGAATTTAACTCGAAGAATGTAAGAGGAAATAATGGCTACTGTTAGCACGAATGAATTTAAAGGCGGTCTCAAAATTATGCTTGATAACGAGCCTTGTGTCATTCTCGAAAACGAGTTTGTTAAACCAGGTAAAGGTCAAGCGTTCAACCGAGTACGAATCCGTAAACTACTTTCTGGCAAAGTACTCGAGAAAACCTTTAAGTCAGGTGATAGCGTAGAAGTTGCAGATGTTATCGATATCGATCTTGATTATCTGTACAACGATGGTGAATTCTATCACTTTATGAACAACGAAACCTTTGAGCAAATTGCAGCAGACCTTAAAGCGGTTGGTGATAATGCTAAGTGGTTGGTTGAAAATACAACCTGTACATTGACCTTGTGGAATGGTAACCCAATTTCAGTGACACCACCAAACTTCGTTGAATTGGAAGTGACGGAAACCGATCCTGGTCTGAAAGGGGATACGCAAGGAACAGGCGGTAAACCCGCTACATTATCAACCGGTGCTGTGGTTCGTGTTCCGCTCTTTATTGCGATTGGCGAAGTGATCAAAGTAGACACTCGTAGCAGTGAATACGTTAGCCGCGTAAAATAAGGTAATCAGCCTCTATAACTTATAGGGGCTTGATAGATTGAAGACATAGTAAAAAGAGCCAGCATACGCTGGCTCTTTTATTTTCTATCCATAACGCTTGGGTTAAATCAGGAAGATAAACACCACGGATAAGATAGAAATTAATGCTGCAAATGCATAGCATGCAATTTTACCCGCAAGCCCAGTATGGAATTTCAGGTCATGCATACCATGGTGCAAACGGTGCATCGCATGCCACATCGGTAATGAGAGGGTAGCAATGATAAACAGTGCGCCAATAATACTGGTGGCAAATTCAGCTACTCGCTCGTAGCTCATAGCTTCTGCATCAATAATCCCCAGAGGGGCAAGAATGCCAAGCACGAGAATGGTGATAGGGGTAATCATGGCAAACCAAGTGCCGCCAGCCCCAAATAGGCTCCACCATACAGGTTCATCTGAACGTTTTGGATTGGTATTAATCACAATAAGCTCCTTACACCACAATGAGAACGATCAGTGAAATAATGGCCACTGCCGCCCACTGAGTCAAAACGATGATTCTTTTATCCAGCAATTTACCTTTGATACGAATAGGCACCACTTGTGGCATCATGCTGAAGAAGGTTTGGGCATGGAATAGGCTACCCGCTAGCGCAACAATATTGATGGCGATAACCAGTGGGTTTGCCATAAAGGCAAGCCAGCTATTCCAAGCTTCTGGCCCTTTGACCAGCGCGCCCAAGCCTACGGTTAAAAATAGCGTAAATAGAATGAGCGGAAGTACCGTCGCTTCACGCACCATGTAGAAACGGTAGAAGGGGTGATCTTTCCACCAAGTACGTTTCATTTCACGAACATAAGGTTTACGGTTACTCATCCTCAAGCCTCCTGTGGTTTCAGCATAGCAATGACGAAGTCCATTGAAGACTCAACTTTACCTTGGTTAACCGCCGCTGCTGGGTCAACGTGTTTCGGACACACTTCAGAGCAGTAGCCCACAAAAGTACAACCCCAAGCACCATTTTCACCGTTGATTAGCTTCATGCGTTCAGCTTTACCATTATCACGGCTATCAAGGTTGTAACGGTGTGCCAATGTTAATGCTGCAGGGCCGATGAACTCAGGGTTTAAGCCAAACTGAGGACAAGCGGCATAGCACAAACCACAGTTAATACAGCCAGCAAATTGCTTATAACGAGCCATCTGTTCTGGCGTTTGTAGGTTGGTACCATCTTCTGGTTTACGGTCATTACCGATAATGTAAGGTTTGATGGCTTCTAGACGTTCGATAAACGGAGTCATATCGACAATCAAATCTTTTTCGATCGGGAAGTTGGCCAATGGCTCAATTTTCACGCCATCAGGATAGTCGCGTAAGAAGCTCTTACAAGCCAATTTTGGTACGCCATTCACCATAATGCCGCAAGAGCCACAAATTGCCATTCGGCATGACCAGCGATAAGAAAGATCTTTATCTAGGTGATCTTTTACATAGCCAAGCGCATCCAGCACTGACATGGTGTCATCAAATGGGACTTCAAATGCTTGTAGACGCGGCTCGGCATCTTTTGCTGGGTCATAGCGTAGAATTTCTACTTTCTGAATTCGATTCGCTGACATTATTTTTGCTCCTCTGCGCTTTGCTTCGCCTCTGCTGCCGCCGCTTGTTCTGCTGCTTCACCGTACAAACGCGCTTTAGGTTGCGACTTAGTAATGGTGACAGGGCTGTAATCGATCTTCGGCGCCTGATCTTCTTGATAGAAAGCCAATGAGTGTTTTAGGAAGTTCACATCATCACGCTCAGTACAGCCTTCGTCTAGACGCTGGTGAGCACCACGAGACTCTTTACGTAACAGCGCCGAGTGCGCCATGGCTTCCGCAACTTCTAGGCCATAGCCAACTTCGATAGCGTAGAGTAGGTCGGTGTTGAATACTTTGCCTTTATCTTTGATGCTGATACGCTTATAACGCTCTTTCAGCTCGGCCAGTTTGGCAATCGTGGTTTCCATTAAGTCTTGCTGACGGTAGATACCACACCCCGCTTCCATGGTGTGACCCATTTCAGTTCGGATGGTGGCCCAGTTTTCATCGCCTTCTTGGTTCATCAGAGCGTTAAGACGGGCTTCTACCGCTTTCACTTGTTCTGCGATAGCTTGATCATTCCAGCCTTTGAATGCTTCGGCACGTTGTACGGCATGTTCACCCGCCACACGGCCAAAGACCACAAATTCTGCCAATGAGTTTGAACCTAAACGGTTGGCACCATGCAAGCCAACAGATGCACACTCACCCACAGCAAAAAGACCCTGGATACGAGTTTCACATTGACCATTGGTTTCAATGCCCCCCATGGTGTAATGCACGGTTGGGCGAATTGGAATCGGCTCTTTGGCTGGATCGACGTTGACATAAGCTTTCGCCAGTTCACAGATGAACGGCAGACGCTCTTGCAGATACTCTTCACCTAGATGGCGCAGATCAAGGTGTACCACATCACCCAGTGGGTGTTTAATGGTGTTACCTTTTTGTTGTTCATGCCAGAAAGCTTGTGACACTTTGTCTCGTGGGCCAAGTTCCATGTATTTGTTTTTTGGCTGGCCAACAGGGGTTTCAGGGCCCATGCCATAATCTTGCAGATAACGGTAACCATTTTTGTTGACGATGATACCGCCTTCACCTCGACAACCTTCAGTCATCAAGATGCCTGTACCTGGTAAGCCAGTGGGGTGATATTGAACAAATTCCATATCACGTAGCGGTACGCCATGACGATAAGCCATTGCCATACCATCGCCTGTTACAATACCACCGTTGGTATTACAGTGATAAACACGCCCCGCACCACCAGTTGCAAGCACAACGGATTTAGCTTTGATCGTGACCAGTTCACCTTCTGCCATATGAATAGCGATCAGGCCTTGAACTTCACCTTCTACCACCAACAAATCCACCACAAAGTACTCATCAAAACGGTTGATTTGTGGGTACTTCATTGAAGTTTGGAATAGAGTATGTAGCATATGGAAGCCAGTTTTATCGGCAGCAAACCAAGTTCGCTCGACTTTCATACCACCAAAACGGCGTACGTTGACTTCCCCGTTGTCTTTACGACTCCAAGGACAGCCCCATTGCTCCATTTGGATCATTTCACGTGTTGAATTCGCAACGAAATATTCTACGACATCCTGTTCACACAACCAGTCACCACCACCAACGGTATCGTTGAAGTGGTTATCTAAGCTGTCTTCTTCCTTGATAACTGCTGCGGAGCCACCTTCGGCAGCGACCGTATGAGAACGCATTGGATAAACTTTGGAAATAAGCGCGACTTCCAAGTTTGGGTTTGCTTCAGCCGCTGCAATAGCAGTACGAAGACCAGCGCCACCAGCGCCGATGACTGCGATATCTGTGGTAATAGTTTGCACAGTTATCCTCCAGTGTAGTGATTATTATGGGGATCAGTTGTTGTCCCTGATTATGATGTGCAGCGTGATTCGATTCGAAGAGGCTCTTCTGTCTGTTCTCGCTACTTGTACCAAAGTGGTAGTGGCTAGTTTAGAAGAGGAGGGGTAAGAAAAAATTGATTTTGTTAGGCTTTTGCTCCGGTAATGCAAGGACAAGCATACTTATTATTCTTTGTGTGATGTAAATCACAAAAATACCCTTTGGTGAGTTAGTTGGGTTTTCCTTTTTAAGCGAGTAAAATGCCCCTTCCTGAGAATTAGCCGATCGTATTTATGAACCAGTCATCATGGATGCCTAGCGCATCAATTCAACAACTTCAGCAGCGTGCGCGTTTATTGCAGGGGATTCGTCAGTTTTTTGCTGAGCGAGAGGTGTTAGAGGTTGAAACTCCGGCTATCAGCCATGCGACAGTGACGGACATTCATTTGCAAACGTTTCAAACCGAGTTTGTGGGCCCAGGTTATGCGCAAGGGAAAAAACTCTACTTAATGACCAGCCCTGAATTTCATATGAAGCGGTTGTTGGCGGCAGGAAGTGGTTCCATTTATCAATTGGGTAAGGCCTTTCGAAATGAAGAAAATGGCCGTTACCATAACCCAGAATTTACTATGCTTGAGTGGTATCGAGTCGGCTTTGATCATCATAACTTAATGGATGAGGTCGATGCGCTATTGCAAACGGTTCTTTCGATTTCAAGTGCAGACCGAATCACCTATCAGCAGGCGTTTCAACGAGTGTTATCGGTATGCCCGTTAGAAAGTACCATGACGGAACTTAAGCAAGCCGCTGAGAGGTTGGGGTTGAGTGATATTGCGCAGCCAGAGCAAGATAGAGATACTTTATTACAGTTGCTGTTTAGTATCGGGATTGAACCGCATATTGGTCAGCAGGTGCCGATTTTTGTCTACGATTTCCCAGCATCACAGGCAGCGTTAGCCAAAGTTAACAGTCAAGATCCTCGTGTGGCGGATCGCTTTGAAGTTTATTTTAAAGGGATCGAGTTAGCGAATGGGTTTCATGAATTGGATAACCCGCAAGAGCAGCGCTCACGTTTTGAACAAGATAATGCAAAGCGCCTTGCGATGGGCTTGGTTGAGCAGCCGATTGATGAGCATTTAATTGCAGCATTAGAGGCTGGTTTACCAGCTTGTTCGGGGGTTGCTTTGGGAATTGATCGACTGATCATGCTGGCTTTAGACGAAGATCATATCGATAAGGTCACGGCTTTTCCGTTTCCTCGTGCTTAGCGCTCGCGTCAGGCTAGCAACCTCGTTATACTTCATCACTATTTTGAACCACCATTGCAAGAGCACAGGATATGCAAGAGTACATACAGTTTTTCCAACAGAACATGATTTTATCTCTCGCTTGGGTAGGCGTTTTAGTTGCATTGATTCTTAATATTTATAAGTCATCAACGGCAGCTTTTAAAGAAATTAGCCCCTCTCAAGTGACTCACTTGATGAACCGTGAGAACGGTATTGTGATCGATATTCGAACAAAAGATGAGTTCAAACAGGGCCATATTACCGATGCGGTTCACATTTTACCGTCGGAAATTAAAGCGGGGAACTTCGCTGGGATTGAAAAACATAAAGCTGACCCCATCATTGTGGTATGTAAAACAGGCCATACAGCGCGTGAGATTGCTGCCGTGCTAGTTAAAGCTGGTTTTGACAATGTTAGCCTGTTAAAGAATGGGTTAGTCGCCTGGAGCGACGCGAAGTTACCTCTTGTTCGCGGTAAGAAATAGCTCTTATCGTGGGGCTCTGCTGGCGCTGATAAATAAATCAGCGCCGATTCGTTCGAGTTGTGATGTTTGCCACGTATTCGGTTTTTCATCTAGTGATTTCATTCACACTCGTTTAGTCTCAGGGCATTAACTTTATATCCGAATTGATCAGTATTAAGGACGAAATCATGGCTGAAGCCGCACAACAACAAGCACCACAACAAAATTTTGCCATTCAACGCATTTTTCTAAAAGATGTGTCTTTTGAAGCGCCAAATTCACCCACTATGTTCCAAAAAGAGTGGAACCCTGATGTGAAGTTGGACCTTGATACTCAAAGCCGCGAACTGGGCGAAGGCGTATATGAAGTCGTGTTACGCTTGACCGTTACTGTGAAAAATGCAGAAGAGACCGCTTTCCTGTGTGAAGTTCAGCAAGGTGGTATTTTTACTGCAGAACAGATGGAAGCGGGTCAATTGGCTCATTGTTTGGGGGCGTTCTGTCCTAACATTCTGTTCCCTTATGCGCGTGAAACCATTTCTAGCCTGGTGGTGAAAGGTACTTTCCCACAATTAAACTTGGCTCCGGTCAACTTTGATGCGCTCTTTATGAACTACCTACAGCAGCAAGCCGCTAGCGAGACGCCAAGCGAGGCGTAATCCATTACGGCTTTTTGCCCAATGTAAGGTAAAATACAATGCACAGAGCAGCTCATTGAGTAATGCGATGTGCATTTTTATTTCTTCCAGAATCAAGTGACGTTTCCTGTTTATCGATTTTGGCAACAACACGATGGCTATCTATCAGGCGGAAAGATGACAGATCCAAAGACAAATAATGTCTACGCAAAAGCAATTAGCATGACGGTGATCGGTGCCGGTTCTTACGGAACCTCTCTGGCTATTTCTTTGGCTCGTAATGGAGCAAATATCGTGCTATGGGGGCATGAACCTGAACACATGGCGCGCTTACAAGCCGATAGAGCAAACCATGAATTTTTACCAGGAATCGATTTCCCGCCCAGCTTAATCGTGGAGTCCGACCTTGCTAAAGCCGTACAAGCTAGCCGAGATCTGTTAGTGGTTGTACCCAGTCATGTCTTTGGTATTGTCTTACATAGCTTGCAACCTCACTTGCGTGAAGATAGTCGAATTTGTTGGGCAACCAAAGGGTTAGAACCCGAAACGGGACGATTACTACAAGAAGTGGCTTATGAAGTGGTAGGACGCAAGATGCCTCTGGCCGTTTTGTCGGGGCCAACCTTTGCTAAAGAGCTAGCGATGGGAATGCCAACGGCGATTTCAGTTGCTTCTCCTGATGCGCAGTTTGTGGAAGATTTACAGGAAAAAATCCACTGTAGTAAAACATTCCGTGTTTATGCAAATAGTGACTTTATCGGCATGCAGCTTGGTGGCGCAGTCAAAAATGTGATCGCCATTGGTGCGGGGATGTCAGATGGTATTGGATTTGGCGCGAATGCGCGCACCGCTTTGATTACCCGAGGTTTAGCTGAAATGTGTCGGTTAGGCGCTGCATTGGGTGCACAAGCCGAAACCTTTATGGGAATGGCTGGATTAGGTGACTTAGTGTTAACCTGTACCGACAATCAGTCTCGAAATCGGCGTTTTGGCCTGGCGTTGGGGCAAGGAAAAGAAGTGGAAACCGCTCAGCAAGAGATTGGTCAGGTGGTGGAAGGCTACCGCAATACGAAAGAAGTGTGGTTGTTGGCTCAGCGAATGGGTGTTGAAATGCCCATCGTTGAACAAATTTATCAAGTATTGTATCAAGGAAAAGATGCTCGCTTAGCGGCGCAAGATTTGCTTGCCCGAGATAAAAAAGCAGAGCGATAACCCTAGGGAATGCCTGTCGACAGGTGGTGGATGAATTAAAAGCGAAGTAAACAGCAGCGATGAATGAGAACCTCATACTGCTGCTTCGCAAAGGCAGAATAAACATGAAACATTGCGCACAAGTCAAAGTTTGGCAAACCATTATCAAAGAAGCGCGTGAGCAATCTGAGCAAGAGCCAATGCTGGCGAGTTTTTATCATGCGACGATCATCAAACATGACAGTTTACCTGCCGCATTAAGTTATATTTTGGCGAATAAGCTGAGTACGGCATCGATGCCTGCGATGGCGGTGCGTGAGGTGGTTGAAGAAGCTTTTGCTTCAGATCCTAAAATTGCTGAGTCTGCGGCTTGCGATATATGCGCAACGGTCAATCGAGACCCAGCGGTTTCCATGTATTCTATGCCGTTGCTTTATCTAAAGGGCTACCATGCACTACAAGGTTATCGAGTGGCGAATTGGTTATGGAAGCAGGGGCGAATTGCGTTAGCGACCTATTTACAAAATCAAATATCTGTCGCTTGTCAGGTGGACATTCACCCTGCCGCGAAGATTGGTCGTGGCATCATGCTTGACCATGCCACGGGTATCGTTATTGGTGAAACGGCAGTGGTGGGGAATGATGTGTCTATTTTGCAAGACGTGACCTTAGGGGGAACGGGTAAAGAAGGCGGTGATCGCCATCCCAAAATCCGTGAAGGGGTCATGATTGGTGCGGGGGCCAAAATACTTGGTAATATCGAGGTCGGGGAAGGGGCAAAAATCGGCTCTTGTTCAGTGGTGTTACAACCAGTTCCAGCTCATACAACGGTGGCAGGTGTGCCCGCTCGAATCGTTGGACGACCTAAAACCGATAAACCCTCATTAGATATGGATCAGCAGTTTAATGGGCGATCACAGACCTTTATGGGTGGTGATGGAATTTAAGCATCAATGCTAGGTTATGGAATACCAAAAAAAAGATGATGTCTTTACGACATCATCTTTTTTTCTTTAGGCTTGACTTCAGGCCATGTGCTCAAATTCATCAATCACTTCTTCTGCCCAACGAATCCAAGCTTGGCGAGTAAGTAAATTGCGGCGTAGCGTTAAACGTTCTAAGCGTTGCTGCTTATCCATTTCGGTTGGGTTAGCATAGTAAGCGGCTTCAATTTCTTGATAATGAGCCACTAATTTGCGTGACTCTTCAACCAATTCACGCAATTGAGTTAGATAAGGCGTGGCAGACTGCACCGAGCAGGCCATGAGTTTTGCGCTAAATTCATCTCTAACGGTTGGGTGTGCGGTAGGTTGATCAAACCATTCGCCTAATGCTGCTCGGCCTGCCTCTGTAATGGAATAAACTTTACGATCAGGTTTACCTTCTTGAGGCTCTAGCACACAAGTCACTAAACCTTGTTGACCCATTTTGTTCAGCTCACGATAAACTTGTTGGTGGCTGGCTTTCCAGAAATAGCCGATGCTAGCAGAAAACTCTTTAGTAATATCGTACCCAGTGGCATCACGAGTACTAAGAACGGTGAGTATAACGTGTGGTAATGACATATCTTCAATCCAAATGGTTAATAAACTTCGCAAATAGACTTAACCATCTCGTGAGCTTCTATTGGCACACTGTGACGTAAGGCATCAGTCTTTTCCCAGTAATCCATACTGGGGTTGTGTCACCTTTAAAGCCGTTTATCACCTAAAATTGATATGTCTTTGCATATCTGACTGCGATTTGGAATATTTAAAAGAATATCGCAAGAGCGCAGTAGTATATCTAAATAATAAGCATAAAGTAGAATAAAAAATCATTTACTTCAAAAAAACTGATATTATTCTCAATAAAATATAGCTATAAAAATAAAAGGCCACAATGATGCGGCCTTTTGGTAAAAGTTAGCGTTTTATGCTGGTTAGGTTAACCTGTGTTACGCATCCCAGCAGCAATCCCTGCGATGGTGACCATGAGGGCTTCTTCTAACTCAGGATCAGACGTTTCAGACTGACGAGTTCGATACAAGAGCTCGGCTTGCAGCATGTTGAGTGGCTCAACATAGATATTACGCAGGCGGATTGATTCGTGTCCCCACGGATCACTTTGCATCAAGTTCTCATTATTTTCGACGTTTAAGACGGCTTTAATGTCTTTTTGTAGCTGAGCGCGTAATCGCTCACCCAGTGGGCGCAAAGAAGCTTCGACCAGACGTTCATCGTAGTAGCGAGAAATATCAATGTTACACTTGGTGTACACCATTTCCAGCATCCCTAAACGTGTGGAGAAGAATGGCCACTCACGGCACATTTCTTCTAGCAAGGCTTGATGGCCTTTATCGATGGAGTACTGAATCGCTTCACCTGCACCAAGCCAAGCGGGTAACACCAAACGGTTTTGGCTCCATGAGAAGATCCATGGAATGGCACGCAAGCTTTCTACACCACCGCTTGGGTTTCGTTTTGCTGGACGAGAGCCGAGTGGTAGTTTGCCAAGCTCTTGTTCTGGTGTCGCTTGACGGAAGTATGGAACAAAGTCTGGCTCACCGCGAACCACTGCTCGGTAGGCTTCGCAAGAGACTTCAGATAACACTTCCATCAGATCGCGCCATTCCTGTTTTGGCTCGGGAGGCGGTAGTAGATTTGCCTCTAAAATGGCACTGGCATAGAGGTTAAAGCTATTTACCGCGACTTCAGGTAAGCCAAGTTTAAAGCGGATCATTTCCCCTTGTTCGGTAACACGTAGCCCACCTTGTAAACTTTTCGGTGGCTGAGAAAGTAGTGCGGCATGAGCTGGAGCACCACCACGGCCAATGGTACCGCCACGTCCGTGGAAGAGTGTCAGTTCAACACCTTCTTCTTCAGCGACTTTCACTAAGGCTTCCATTGCGCTGTACTGAGCCCAGCCAGCTGACATGACGCCGGCATCTTTTGCTGAGTCAGAATAGCCGATCATTACCATTTGATGGTTTTGGATAAAGCCACGGTAAAGGTCAATGCTCATTAATTGTTTAATGACGCTTTCTGCATTGTTTAAATCTTCTAAAGTTTCAAACAGTGGGCAGACATCCATGCGGTATGGGCAGCCGGATTCTTGTAGTAGTAAGTGGACGGCTAAGACATCAGAGGCGGTTCTTGCCATCGATATCACATAAGCACCAAAGGCATCACGCGGTTGAGCTGCGATGATTTTACAGGTATCTAATACTTCTTTTACTGGTTCGGATGGTTCCCAGTCGAGAGGTAATAGTGGCCGCTTAGAACTTAATTCATTGGTTAAGAAAGCGATTTTATCTTGTTCGCTCCATTGATCATAATCACCAATGCCCAAGTAGCGAGTTAATTCAGATAATACATCCGAGTGACGAGTGCTTTCTTGACGAATATCGAGACGAACTAAATGTACACCGAATGCTTTGACTCGGCGAAGGGTATCAAGCAAGGAACCATCGGCAATGACACCCATTCCACATTCGTGTAGTGAGCGGTAACAAGCATAGAGAGGATCCCAAAGCTGGCTGATATCTTGTAATGGTGCTTTGACCGCAAGCTTCTGACCATGAATTTTACTATCTAAAATCGCCAGAGTGTCTTGTAGCAGTGAACGAATGCCTTTGAGTACCGCACGATAAGGTTCGTGAACATCTTCGCCTGCCAATGCGCGCAAGGCGTCATTGCATTTGGTCATAGAAAGCTCACTGATTAACTCATTGATATCCGAAAGATATAAATCAGCCGCTTTCCAACGAGAGAGCAGTAACACTTCACGAGTTATGGTGTGGGTAACAAATGGGTTTCCATCTCGGTCTCCCCCCATCCACGATGAGAAGTGAACAGGGCGAGCATCAATCGGAAGCCCTTCACCTAAGTAACCTTTTACGCTTTCATCCAACTCACGTAAAAACTCAGGAACCGCTTGCCACAATGAGTTTTCAACCACAGCAAAGCCCCATTTCGCTTCATCAAGCGGAGTTGGGCGTTGTTTGCGAATCACATCTGAATGCCAACCTTGGGCGATAAGTTGTTCTAATCGACGTTCAGTTTTATGGCGCTCTTTCTCAGAAAGATCGGTCAGTTCTAGTTCAGACAGGCATTCGTTGATTTTGACCAAGTTGTTAATCATGGTACGGCGAGTGATTTCTGTCGGGTGAGCGGTTAGCACCAATTCAATATTGAGATCACGGATCGCTTGTGCGCTGTCTAATTTACTGACGCTGTTATCGGCTAATTTTGCGAATAAACTTTGCAGTGCATCAGGTTCATTTGAGTGCTCACCACCATGACGAGAAATAGTATGGTATTGATCGGCAATATTGGTGAGGTTGAGGAATTGGTTAAATGCTCGAGCAACCGGAGTCAGTTGGTCGTTATTGAGATTTTTGATTTCTTCGATGAGCTGTTCTCGGTCAGCTTGATTGCCTGCACGAGCCGATTTCGATAATTGTCGGATGGTTTCTACTTTTTCTAAAATAACGTCACCATCGGCATCTTGGATTGTTTGGCCCAATAGTCGGCCCAACATGCTCACGTTACTTTTCAGTGCGGCGTACTTTTCGTTCATTGTCATCCTGCCTTGTAAAAAAATTACATCCAATGTTCTTCTGTTTAATTACACAATCTAGCGAAGTTTGTCCAGTATAGTCAAACAAAGTAGACTAAGATTTCATTTATCGCAGCGGAATAAATAGTGGACGATGTGTAATAAAATGTCAGATATTGTTGAAATTTTCTTACAATAACCCCTGATGGGTAATTCATCGCTCAGGGGCTATATGGATTCTAGATATTAAAAGCAGTATTTCCGCATCGCTTGGCAAAGGATATGAATCGTAGGTTCGATAAATTCAAAAGCTAAAAACTCATCTGGCTGGTGAGCTTGATCGATGGAACCTGGACCTAATACTAAGGTTGGGCATACCTGCTGTAAAAATGGCGCTTCAGTGCAGTAATTTACGGTTTGAGCTGGTTGCTGACAAAGTTCACTGACACCATGAATAAAGGGGTGATCATGTGGGCATTCATAACCAGGGATAGCATCATGCAACGGTTCGATAGCAATACGGCCGGGCCATTTCTCTTGCACTTCTTTTAGGGCCCCACGAAGTAAATTATCTAACCCATCTAAACTGATGCCAGGCAGTGGGCGAACATCATAATGGAGCTCACAACAACCACAAATTCGGTTTGGGCTATCACCACCATGAATATGACCAAGATTTAAGGTGGGATGTGGAATCTCAAAGCCAGGGTGGTGATACTCTTTTATCAATTTATCGCGCAGTTTCATCAACGCAAACATCACCTCATACATGATCTCTATCGCATTGACCCCTAACGCCGGGTTGGAAGAGTGACCCGATTGGCCTGTTACTCGAATTGCATTTGCCACATGGCCTTTATGCCCATAAACCGGAATTAAACTGGTGGGTTCACCAATAATGCAGTAATCGGGTTGGCAAGTGGTGTGCTGAGTAAAATGGCGAGCTCCCAGCATGGTGGTTTCTTCATCACAGGTGGCCAATACGTATAACGGTTTTTTCTGCTGGCTCCAATCGAGTGTTTTCACGGCCTCAAAAATAAAAGCAAAGAATCCTTTCATATCGGCGGTCCCTAGACCGTAAAAACGATTATTGGATTCTGTTAGCGCATGAGGATTAAAATTCCAACGTCCTTCATCAAAAGGAACAGTATCACTGTGGCCAGAAAGTAATAACCCTCCATCACCATCCCCTTTTTTACCGAGCAAGTTGTATTTGCCAGGGGCAATTTCACTGACCTCTACCTTAAAACCGAGCGTAGTTAGCCAATCAGCCAGTTTGGTGATGACCGATTCGTTACCTTGATCCCACTTTGGATCGGTGGAGCTAATCGATGAGGTTGAAATGAGACCTTCATAGACCTCAAGGAAACTGGGTAATGGCATATTATCTTTGCTCCTACTATTGACAGAATAACGCTGAGAATGTAAAACACATATTAAATCACTTTTAATGAATAAAAAACCAGTTAAGGTGGTGTTTGTTTAAATTAATAATCACTTTCTTAATATGGCTTTTTACCCTAATGTTGGATGTGTTGAGATGCTAAAAACGACAATCATCGGTGCAAGCGGTTATACCGGAGCGGAGCTCGCTCTTATGGTAAAAAAACACCCAAAGCTCACGCTATCAGGTTTATATGTTTCCGCCAATAGTGTTGATGCAGGAAAGTCCATCAGCCAGTTGCATGGCAAACTAGCAGGCTTGCTGGATATGCCTGTACAGCCTTTGGTGGATGTCGAACACGTCGCTCAATCATGTGATGTTGTTTTTTTAGCGACGGCTCATGAAGTTAGCCACGATCTTGCGCCACTCTTTCTGGCACAAGGTTGTCAGGTTTTTGATTTATCTGGTGCTTATCGGGTTCAGGATGAAGCTTTCTATACACAATTTTATGGGTTTAAACATCAGCATCATGCATGGTTAGAGAAAGCCGCTTATGGCTTGGCAGAATGGAATGCCTCTGCGATTGCTGAAAGCCAGTTAGTCGCGGTAGCGGGATGTTATCCCACCGCTTCTCAGTTGGCGGTGAAACCTTTACTGGTTGAAGGGCTTATAGATGAAACTCAGTGGCCTGTGATTAATGCCGTGAGTGGGGTTTCTGGTGCTGGTCGTAAAGCCAGCATGACTAACAGTTTTTGTGAAGTGAGTTTGCAACCTTATGGCGTTTTTACTCACCGTCATCAACCTGAAATTGCCGCTCATCTGGGCTGTGATGTGATATTCACTCCGCATTTAGGAAACTTTAAACGGGGGATCTTGGCGACGATTACGATGAAGTTAGCTCAAGGGGTCAACGAATCACAGGTCGCGCAAGCCTTTATGAAGGCTTACCAAGAGAAACCAGCCGTTCGTTTACACAGTACCACATTGCCTCGTATTCAAGATGTGGAATTAACCCCTTTTTGTGATATTGGTTGGAAGGTCAGTGGTGAGCATATTATTGTGGTTTCCGCGATCGATAACTTGTTGAAAGGGGCGTCAAGCCAAGCGATGCAGTGCTTAAATCTTCATTACGGTTTTGATGAACTCACCGCTTTAGTGTAAGGGATTAAACATGACGGATAAGCAAAATCCACTGGTCGTTAAATTAGGCGGCGCAGCACTCTCTTGTGCTAAGACATTAAGTCAGTTATTTGGTGCCATCGCTCAGTATCAGACACAAGCCCAGAGGCCAATCGTAATTGTTCATGGTGGTGGTTACTTAGTGGATGAGCTGATGGACAAGCTGCAACTCAAAACCGTGAAAAAAGACGGCCTAAGAGTGACGCCTTATGATCAGATTCCTGTGATTACTGGTGCACTTGCTGGAACGGCCAATAAAATGTTGCAAGGGCAAGCAATCAAAGATGGGCTTAATGCCGTTGGCCTGTGTTTAGCCGATGGGGGATTATGCCATATTGAACAACTTGACCCAGAACTAGGGGCGGTAGGGCAGGCCACGCCAGGTAATCCCTCAGTGGTTCAAGCCTTGTTAGCGGTTGGAGTGGTACCGATCATCAGTTCGATTGGTTTGACTGACGATGGCGAGATGATGAACGTCAATGCAGATCAAGCCGCGGTAGCAGTCGCGGGAGCATTGGATGCGGAATTGGTGTTGCTCTCTGATGTGAGTGGTGTGCTAGATGGAAAAGGGCATGTACTCGCAAGCCTTGACGAGCAACAAGCAGATGCTTTGATTGTTGGAAAAGTGATTACTGATGGCATGATCGTTAAAGTCAAAGCAGCGCTGGGCGCGGCGAATGATCTTGGTCGCCCTATTGAAGTGGCGAGTTGGCGATACCCTGAAAAATTGAGTAAGTTGTTTGCTGGAGAGAGTATCGGAACCCGCTTCCTACCTCGATAGCGGATCGATTTAATCGTAAAAACATAGTGAATTAATGGACGTCACCCTGAGCACTGACCGCCAAGCGCAGCGCCAGGATTTGGAGAAATAAAATGAGTAAAGTACAAGTAAAAAAAGTGGTTGTTGCATATTCTGGCGGTCTAGATACCTCAGTCATTATCCCATGGCTTAAAGAAAACTATGGTTGTGAAGTGGTCGCTTTTGTGGCGGATGTGGGGCAAGGTGCAGAAGAACTGGTTGGCATTGAAGAAAAAGCCATCGCCTCTGGTGCTTCTGAATGTTATGTGGTGGATCTCAAAGATGAACTTGTTAAAGACTACATCTACCCAACCTTAAAAACAGGGGCTTACTATGAAGGTAAATACCTACTTGGCACCTCCATGGCACGTCCTGTTATTGCGAAAGCACAAGTAGAAATTGCACGTAAAGTGGGTGCGGATGCACTGGCGCATGGTTGTACTGGTAAGGGGAATGACCAAGTTCGTTTTGAAGGTGCTTTTGCGGCATTGGCTCCTGATTTACATGTGATTGCGCCATGGCGTGAGTGGGATCTCGTCAGTCGGGAAGCGTGTCTTGATTACCTTGCTGAGCGTAATATTCCTTGTGCTGCTTCACTCACCAAAATTTATTCGCGTGATGCAAACGCATGGCATATCTCAACCGAGGGTGGCGTGTTAGAAAGTACATGGAATGCGCCGAACGAAGACTGCTGGGTGTGGACGGTTGATCCTGAGCAAGCACCGAATGAGGCTGAATATGTAACTCTCAAAGTCGAAAAAGGGGAAGTCGTTGCGGTTGATGGACAAACACTTTCTCCTTACCAAGCTTTGGTTTGCTTAAATGAAAAAGGAGCGAAACACGGAGTTGGACGTATTGATATCGTAGAAAACCGTTTAGTGGGAATGAAGTCTCGTGGTTGTTATGAAACCCCAGGAGGCACCATTATGATGGAAGCACTACGTGCGGTTGAGCAGTTAGTCCTAGATAAAACCTCTTTTGAATTCCGTGAGGAACTCGGTATTAAAGCTTCGCATCTTGTTTATGATGGTCGTTGGTTTACTCCATTACGTCAGTCTGTTTTTGCAGCAGCAGAAGCGTTAGCAGAAGATGTGAATGGTGAAGTGGTCATTAAACTTTACAAAGGGCAAGCGACAGCCACACAGAAACGTTCAGAAAATAGCTTATACTCTGAAGAGTTTGCAACTTTTGGGGCAGATGATGTTTATGACCAAAGCCATGCTGGCGGCTTTATCCGTCTTTACTCCTTGTCTAGTCGTATTAAAGCGTTAAACGCGGCAAGCAAGAAATAGTATTAAAATAAATAATCAAAAATAGCGCATTGATGGTGGCCCGTTTGCTTTGCAAGCGGGCTTTATTTTTAATGTTGAATGTGATTGGTTGAATAAATATGTTTCAAAAGTGAATTTTTACTTTATTTTTTGTTCAACTTACCGTAACTTTGCAAGAAGCAATAATTGCCTGATTCAGGCTAGATAACATTGTAGTATAGCAAGTGAATAGTGAGCATTAGGAGACACGCAATGGCATTGTGGGGCGGAAGATTTACCCAAGCGGCAGATACAAGATTCAAAGAGTTTAATGATTCATTGCGCTTCGACTATCGATTGGCTGAGCAAGACATTGTCGGCTCCATTGCTTGGTCTAAAGCTCTGTTATCGGTCAACGTTTTGACGGAAGAAGAGCAGCAAAAGTTAGAGCTTGCACTTAATGAATTAAAGCTAGAGGTGATGGAAGACCCTCAACAAATTTTACTCTCTGATGCAGAAGATATTCACTCATGGGTTGAACAGCAACTGATCAGCAAAGTGGGGGATTTAGGCAAAAAATTGCACACCGGTCGCTCGCGTAACGATCAAGTCGCTACTGACCTTAAACTGTGGTGCCGCCAGCAAGGGCAGCAATTGTTGCTGGCTCTTGATCGTCTTCAGAGCCAGATGGTCTCTGTGGCACGCGCTCATCAAGGCACAGTGTTACCAGGGTATACCCATTTACAGCGTGCTCAGCCCGTAACGTTTGCTCACTGGTGTTTGGCTTATGTTGAAATGTTTGAACGGGACTATTCACGATTACATGATGCTATTCAACGCTTGGATACTTGTCCTCTGGGCTCTGGTGCATTAGCAGGAACGGCTTACGCCATTGACCGTGAAAAATTAGCCTATAATTTAGGTTTTCGTCGCGCCACTAGAAATTCATTGGATTCAGTTTCAGACCGTGACCATGTGATGGAATTGATGTCAATCGCATCGATTTCTATGTTGCATCTTTCTCGCTTAGCGGAAGATATGATTTTCTACAACTCTGGAGAATCTGGTTTTATAGAATTAGCAGATACCGTGACATCGGGCTCTTCTTTAATGCCACAGAAGAAAAACCCAGATGCTTTAGAGTTGATTAGAGGAAAAACAGGTCGGGTCTATGGTGCTTTGGCTGGCATGATGATGACAGTAAAAGCACTCCCTCTCGCCTACAACAAAGACATGCAAGAAGACAAAGAAGGCCTATTTGATGCACTGGATACTTGGAATGATTGCATGGAAATGGCGGCCTTGTGCTTTGATGGAATCAAGGTGAATGATGAGCGCACCTTAGAAGCGGCAAAACAGGGCTATGCGAATGCAACAGAGTTGGCAGACTATTTAGTTGCGAAAGGCATCCCATTCCGTGAAGCACACCATATCGTCGGCGTGGCGGTGGTTGGTGCGATAGGTAAAGGTTGCGCATTAGAAGAGCTGACGCTTGAAGAGTTAAAATCGTTTTCTGCGGTCATTGAAGATGATGTGTACGCGATATTGACCATTGATTCTTGTTTAGAAAAACGTAGTGCCTTAGGTGGTGTTGCTCCTCATCAAGTCGCTTATGCTGTGGATGAAGCTGAGAAACGTTTAGCAAAACGGGATACGACTTCAGTAAAAGTTCGTCCGGCTCGTTTAACCGATATTGAAACCCTAGAAGGCATGGTCGCTTATTGGGCAAACCTAGGAGAAAATTTACCTCGTTCACGTAATGAAATTGTGCGTGACATCGGTTCTTTCGTGGTCGCAGAGCATAATGGTGAGATCACGGGGTGTGCTTCATTATATGTCTACGATTCTGGATTAGCGGAAATTCGCTCATTGGGAGTGGAAGCCGGTTGGCAGGGGCAAGGGCAAGGGTCTGCTATTGTTGATCACTTAGTGAGAAAAGCACGGCAAATGGCGATCAAAAAAGTGTTTGTGCTCACTCGTACGCCAGAGTTTTTTATGAAGTTAGACTTTCTCCCCACCTCAAAAACCTTGTTGCCTGAGAAAGTTCTGAAAGACTGCGGCCAGTGCCCACGTCAGCATGCTTGTGACGAAGTGGCATTAGAAGTGAACTTGGTTGAACGAATGATCATCAAGACCGAATTGGTATGAGGTTGGTGATGATCCTGCACAGAAAAAAAAGATCAAGAAAGATCGATTTTTGGGGAACCATTAAGAAAAAGCTGAGTCTATAACTGTACCACTGCTTTTTCTTAGAATTATCTAAGAGAGCCCTAGAACTCCTTTCGTTTTAGGGCTTTTTTGTTTGATGTCGGCGTCGAGGCAATACCACAAACTTCATCCATAAGTGCAGAAAGAGCAAGCCATTAAATGCAAAACCTGCAAAGAGCAAGCTAATCGAGCTTATACTGCGTGGGTTTTCTCTAAATAGCCAAAACCACCCCACCCAGCAAGCGACCGATAACAGAGTGAGCTGATCCATACAGCGCTGGCAGCGGCCTATTTTTTTCCAAAACCAGTGTTCACGACAGTCATTGCAAGCCATAGTCTACTTTGCTCATGATAAAAAATGGAGTATACGAGATGTCGATGAAAAAGAAAAAACCCAGTTATAAACTGGGTTTGAAGAAGGCATTAAAGATTACTTTTGTAAAAAGGCTTCTAAGTCTTCACTACCGCCGATATGTTTCCCGCCAATAAAAATCTGTGGCACGGTCGTGCGACCAGTAATTGCACGTAAACTAACACTGGTCGCATCTTTGCCCAGTACCACTTCTTCATACTGCAGGTTCGCATCAATCAATAATTGCTTAGCTTTGGCACAGAATGGGCAGCCAGGTTTACTAAAGACTGTAATTGACTCTTGAGTTTTGTACTCTGGCGCAACATAGTTGAGCATCGTGTCAGCATCAGAGACTTTAAATGGGTCGCCGGGTTCATTCGGTTCAATAAACATTTTTT
This sequence comes from Vibrio cincinnatiensis, assembly GCF_022113815.1. GTDB lineage: Bacteria > Pseudomonadota > Gammaproteobacteria > Enterobacterales > Vibrionaceae > Vibrio > Vibrio cincinnatiensis_A. Next base: position 125,526 of record NZ_SGOM01000005.1, on the reverse strand, counting down.
CGATCACACCATCTTTAACCAGCATACTGTAGCGCCAAGAACGCTGACCAAAACCAAGATCCTGCTTATCGACCATCATGCCCATTCCTTGTGTAAAGTCGCCATTACCATCCGGAATAAAGGTGATATTGTTCGCTTCTTGGCTCTCTTTCCAAGCATTCATCACAAACGTGTCATTGACTGAAACACAAAGAATGTCATCAATGCCGTATTCTTTGAAAACAGGAAATAGCTCATTGTAGCGAGGTAAGTGGCTAGAAGAACAGGTTGGAGTAAATGCACCAGGTAAACTGAATACGATGACGGTTTTACCGGCAAATAGCTCATCGCTCGTGACATTTACCCAACTGTCTCCTCGGCGAAGCGGGAAGGTGACTTGTGGAATGCGTTGGCCTTCTTTTGATGCAAACATCATGATTTCCTTATTAGTCTTAACAACAGTGAATGAGCTTAGCGAATATTGCTCAACATTATTGTGACCATTATACAGAAAACCTTTGATAGATCTAATCGTAAAATGTTATGGTTTTGATAGGTAAACCCTATCTGGAAAGAAGATGAACATTCGAGACTTTGAATACTTAGTCGCTCTGGCGGAACATAAACATTTTCGTAAAGCGGCAGAAGCTTGTTTTGTAAGCCAGCCGACATTGAGCGGGCAAATTCGCAAGTTGGAAGAAGAATTAGGCACCGTATTACTGGAACGAAGCAGTCGTCGTGTGCTGTTTACGGACTCTGGGCTACAACTGGTTGATCAGGCAAAACGTATTTTAGCAGAAATTAAGACCTTCCGAGATATGGCGAGTCAACAGGGGGGCGCGATGAGTGGCCCGATGCATATCGGTTTTATCCCAACGTTAGGCCCTTATTTGTTGCCGCGCATTATTCCTAGCCTTAAAGAACACTTTCCTGAACTGACGTTGTACCTGCATGAAGCGCAGACACATCAACTGGTGCAACAATTGGAAGAGGGGAAATTGGACTGTTTAGTACTTGCTTCGGTGGAAGAAACGGAGCCTTTTAAAGAGATTGATATTTTTTGTGAAGCGATGAGCATTGCGGTTCCGTGCGACCATGAGTGGGCGAACCGGAATGAAATCGAGATGTTAGAACTCAAAGGCAAAACCGTGTTAGCACTAGGTGACGGTCACTGTTTACGTGACCAAGCACTGGGCTTTTGTTTTGCCGCTGGGGCGAAAGATGACGAACGCTTTAAAGCCACCAGCTTAGAGACTTTGCGTAATATGGTTGCCGCTGGATCAGGCATTACTTTATTGCCGCAACTTTCTCTACCGGGGGAAAAGATTAAAGATGGGGTTTGTTATATCAAAGCGGTGAATCCTGAGCCGTCACGTAGAATCGTATTAGCTTATCGTCCTGGGTCACCTCTTCGACAACGTTTTGAGCAGTTAGCGGAATCGATGAAAGCGTGTCTTGAGCGTTAATCGCCCTTGTATTGGATGTCTATGGCCACCCTAGTCGGGTGGCCATATAAGGTTTAAAAGAGCTCTTCACCCTCATCAGATGAGTAGATATTTTGTGTTTCTTCTACCACATATTCTGTGGGCTCCGTTCCTTGAATAAAGTATTCAAATACTGAGCTGGCATCGAGTTTGTTGGTTAATAAACCACTGTCTCGATCGATTCTTACTCGCACAATTTTTTGCGGAACAGAAGTACTCTTTACTGCGACATCTTCTAGTGCTGAACGCATGAAATCGATCCAAGCGGGTTGCGCGGTTTTAGCGCCCGCTTCAGCTCCGGAAATATCATCTTCAATATTTGGGTTGGGAATACTTTTCCCGAGTTTTCGGTTGTGATCATCGAAGCCTACCCAAGCAGTGGCAACAACACCAGGGCCAAAACCGTTATACCAAGCATCTTTCGAATCGTTGGTGGTGCCCGTTTTTCCGCCAATATCACGGCGTTTTAATACCTGAGCACGCCAGCCTGTCCCGTTCCATCCGGTTCCTTCTCTCCAGTTTCCTCCACCCCATATGTTGCTGTAGAGCATTTCTCGAACTAAAAAGGCATTTTGTTCTGAGATAACTTGAGGCGCATAGAATGTGTCTGCATCTTGTTCATTAAAGCCATGAGTCGGTGCTGAACAGCCTTGATGGCACACCGTTTTGGGCGAGGCGGAAAACGCCAGTTGTCCATAGGTATCTTCGACTTTATTGATGTAGAAGGGTTCGACATAGTACCCGCCATTTGCAAACACAGAGTAGCCTTGAGCCATTTTTACGGGGGTTAAACTCCCTGCGCCTAAGGCGATGGTTTCAGAACGAGGAACTTGATCTAATTCGAAACCAAAGCGGGTTAAATATTGACGCGTTTCATCTAAGCCAACTTCGCGGAGCACTCGAACCGCCATGACGTTTTTCGATTGAGCTAAACCGATACGTAGGCGAGTTGGGCCAACATAAGTTGGTGGTGAGTTCTTTGGTCTCCATGCGGTACCTTGGCTTTCATCCCACTGGTTGATCGGTGCGTCGTTGATTAACGTAGCTAAAGTCAGCCCTTTATTGAGCGCTGCAGAATAGATAAACGGTTTGATACTTGAACCCACTTGTCGAACCGATTGGGTGGCGCGGTTAAACTTGTTATGAACAAAGTTAAAACCACCCACCAACGCTAAAATAGCCCCATTGTCTGGGTTCATTGCCACAAAGGCGGTATTGGCATTGGGGACTTGGCTCAGTTTCCAATGCTCTTTTCCGTCTTCAGCGAGTGGTATAGGGCGAACCCAAACTTGTTCACCCGCAGCTAAAATGTCACTGGCTTTCGTTGGGAGTGGGCCTTGTCGATCATCTGTGATGAAGCGGCGCGCCCAATTCATCTCTTCCCAACCGATCGTGACCATACCAGTATTTTTCACCCAAACCTGCGCTGACTTGGCTTCCACTTTTAATACAACGGAAGGGAATAAATCCCCATAAATGGGCTCATTTTTTAGGTGATGATCAATTTTTTCTTGGTCCCATGCTACTTGTTTAGGGTTCCAAAGAACTTTCTCGGCTCCTCGGTAACCGTGTCGTTCATCGTACGCTAATAGATTGTTGATAGCGGCTTGATTTGCCGCTTGTTGTTGTTTGGCATTGATGGTGGTGTATACATTCATGCCTGAGGTGTAAGCCTCTTCACCATAACGTGACACCATCCAAGCGCGAGCGATCTCTGCAACATAAGGAGCATGCAATTCAATCTCTGCGCCATGGAATTGACCATCAAGCACCTCATTACGAGCGAGTTCATATTCTGGTTCGGTAATGTAGTGTTCAGATAACATGCGAAGCAGCACCACATTGCGACGTTGAGTCGCTCGTTCCACAGAATAGATCGGGTTCATGGTTGAAGGGGCTTTAGGCAAACCGGCAATCGTGGCCACTTCACCTAAGGTTAAATTTTGCGCTTCTTTACCAAAATAAGTTTGAGCGGCGGCACCAATACCATAAGAACGGTAACCGAGGTAGATCTTATTTAGGTAAAGCTCAAGGATTTCATCTTTACTTAACAGTTGTTCGATGTGAATGGCGATAAATATCTCTTTGATTTTTCGCATAATTTTCTTCTCATTGGATAAGAAGAAGTTACGAGCTAACTGTTGAGTGATGGTACTCGCACCTTGGGATGCACTGCCGGAGGCAGCAACGGCAAAAGCCGCTCGAGTAATACCGATGGGGTCAAAACCGTAGTGTTCGTAAAAGCGGGAGTCTTCAGTGGCAACAATGGCTTCCAGTAGTGTTTTTGGCATCTCTTCCAGCTTTAGAGGAATCCGTCGCTTTTCACCAAATTGTGCAATTAATTTCCCGTCTTGGCTAAAGACCTGCATGGGAGTTTGCAGTTGAACTTCTCTTAATGTTGCCACATCGGGCAGATCCGATTTCACATAAAAATAGAAGCCAAAGATTGTAGTGACTCCAAGAATAATGCAAATCAATGAAAATATAAGTAAACGCTTTATGAACTTCACCGGAGAATCCCTGTTTAGTAGAGGCTGTCTTAATGCAAACCCCTGTACTCTAGACTAAAACCTCAGCACTTAAAAATAGTGAGCGATGATTTTTTAAAAAATCTTCGCTCCATGCTGGTGTTGTTACTGGAGTTAATGGCATGAGTAAATCACTAGTTACAGGTGTTGATATCGGTCACCACAGCATTAAAGCGGTGGTTTTAAAGCTAAGTGGCGAAACATACTCGCTGGTTAGCTATAAGGAAATCGTCGTAACCGACGACATTTTCGCCGATAACTACACGCTGGATTATCAGAAAATTGTAAAGAAACTCAAAGAACTAAAAAAGAGCTTACCGTTGTTTAGCCGTAAGGTGTCGATCTCGGTGCCGGATAACGCGGTGATCAGCAAAGTTTTGCAGATAGAGAGTGAGCTAGATCTAGCAGAGCAGGAGTTTGCCATCTATCAAGCTTTTTCTCATCAATCGCCCTTACCGATTGAAGAGTTAAGCTTAGATTTTATTAAAGTGTCAGACAAAGCTCTGGGACGAAACAGCAGTGAAACCTACCAAGTTTATGCCACGCGTCGTGAAGTGGTAGAAAGCCGTGTGAGTGCTTCTGAAAAAGCGGGCCTTGAACCCGTTCTCCTTGATGTTCAGATGCACAGCTTAGTGCGAATTTGGCAGCACGTTAGTCAAATTCAGCAGAGAACGAATTGGATGTTGCTCGATATTGGTTATAGCCAAAGTTCTTTGTGCCTCGACTTCATGGATAAAGCCCCATTTTGTAAAGATATCCCATTGGGGACTCGCTGGTTTAATCAAACTGGGCAGTTAGAGGGAAGCTGTCATGCTGCATTACAGGAAAGCTCGACTGGTGTACAAGCGTTTAATCAAGAATTTGTTGAACGATTGGCTCGGCAAATTCAGCTATTTACTTCAGTGCATGGTGCGCAAAGTTTAGCGGGAATATGGTTGTCTGGTGGGGGGGCGGTGATCGCCGGGTTAGCGGAAGCTATCAGCGAACGATTGGCATTACCGTGTGAGTTATTTACACCGCTATCTGTCTTTAACCATAAATTGAGTAAACGCCGGCGAACCTTAAGTGAGCAGCAACGGTTTAGTACTGCTGCAGGGTTGGCGTTACGAGGAATCGAATGGTTGGAGAGTGATCATGCTGCATAACATTAACTTGTTGCCGTGGCGAGAAGCGCAGCGTGAAGCCTATCGGCAGCATTTTATCCACTTACTGATCTTAGGTGTACTTTTGGCGCTGGGTGCACAATGGTTAGCTGGCAGTTACCTAGACCAGCAGAAACAGCAGCAACAGGGGCGGCTTGATTTTCTTAACCAGCATATTCGGCAGTTAGATGAACGTCTTCATGCCTTAAAAGTGACAGAGCAAGAACATAAGGCCTTATTAACCCGCTTAAAAGTGGTGGAGTCTTTACAGCAGAAACGCAATAAAAGTACTGAATTTATGCACCTTATGCCCGACTTGATTCCGGAAGGCGTTTATGTCGATAAAATCAAAATGAATGGGCAAGATGTGGAAATGAGCGGTATTAGTGATAGTACTGCTCGCCTCGCGACTATGTTGGATAATTTGGAGAAATCTCCCCAGTTATCATCGGTGGGGATGCATTCTATTGTGTCGGGCAATCGTCGTTTCGGTAAGCAATTTCAGAGTTTTAAAGTTTCTTTCCTCTTTCATGCTTCCGAGCAAGTCGCTCAAAAGCCAATACAAGAGGAGGCCTCTCATGACTAAAGCTCGTGATTTAGATTTTGATGAGGTCATGGAGTGGCCTAGAGCGGCGCAGTTGGTGGTGATCGCCCTGCTGATTATGGTGATTCAAGCGGCAGGCTATTGGTTTTACCTATTGCCAAAACAAGAGAACTTAGAGGGGCTAAAGCAACAAGAGCAAACGCTCAAATCTACCATTCGGATTAAAGCCAGCAAAGTGGCAACCTTGCCGCAATTACAAGCACAGTTAGATGAATTGACTGAGCGTTATGACTTTTTGCTGCGTCAATTACCCGTGCAGCAAGAGTTAGCCAGCATGTTGGCTTCGGTGAATGAGTTGGGGTTACAAAACTCGTTGACCTTTACCCGAATTGATTGGGGAGAAAAGCTCAATCAAGAATTCCTATACCGTCTGCCACTTAATATCGAACTGACAGGCAATTATCACAATATTGGTGACTTCTCAGAAGCGATAGCCAAGTTACCCCGAATTATTAACTTCGATGATGTGGACTGGCAAAGAGTCAGCCAAGAAAGCAGTACGTTGCACTTTAGGGTTCGCGCGTATACCTACCAGTTTAAATCGGAGGTTAATGATGAAAAATAATCTCAGGTTTCTAGGCTGGTTATGCCCTTTGTTATTGGTTGGGTGTCAAGCGAATGATGACTCGTTAGAGGATTATTTACTTGAGGTGGAATTGCAGACAAAAAAAGAAGTCGCTCAGCTTGCACCAGTGGTGCAGTTTCAAGCTTTTCATTATGGGCAGCATGGCAAACGTGAGCCGTTTGTCTTACCGCAAGAAGCGCTAGTACAAAATCAGTCAGTCGTTAAGTCGGACTGTTGGCAACCGGTATCACGCAGTAAAACCGGAACGCTGGAACGTTATCCCCTTAATCAGTTGCGTTTAAGGGGGGTGATGAGTAGTGGTGGCAGTATTTCCGCCTTGGTACAGACCCCGAACGGTACGGTCGTTAATGTGAAAGCAGGCCAGTACCTTGGGTTAAATAACGGCCGAATCACTCGGGTTGCCGATAATTATCTGCTGATAAAAGAAACCTTGCCCGATGGCTTAGGGTGCTGGAATCAGCGTAATGTCAAATTGGCTTTGAAGTAAGTTTTTCAGTTTAGAGACCTAACTATGATTAAAGGATTAAATTCGACGGTGGTACGTAGTTTGCGTTACCTGTGTATAGGGTTATGGGCACTGTCAGCCGTTAGTGTTGTTGCCAGTGAATTAACAGGTGCGAATCAATTGAAAAATATTGATTTTCGTTTAAATAAAAATAAAGAAGCCGTTTTGATCGTCGAACTGGCTTCCTCCTCAACCGTGGTGGATGTGCAAAAAACAGAGCAAGGTTTAACAATTGACTTACTCAAAACCGATGTGGCGGATGAACAACTTTACTTATTAGATGTGAAAGATTTTGCGACTGCCGTGGAAAGTGTGGAGGTTTTTCGCCAAGAGCCAAGCACCTTGTTACAAGTGGCCATTCAAGGGGCATTTAATTATGAATATGCTTTACGAGGTCAATATCTAGAGGTTGTGATTGCCACCCTGAAGGAAGAAGAATCGGCTCCCGCACCGAACCTGATGGAAAAGCAAGGTAAACTTATTTCAATTAACTTCCAAGATATCCCCGTACGAAATGTTCTGCAGTTAATTGCTGATTATAACCAATTCAACTTGGTGGTTTCAGACTCGGTCAAAGGTAACTTAACCCTTCGCTTAGACGGTGTTCCTTGGCAACAAGTGCTTGATATTATTTTACAGGTCAAGGGGCTCGATAAGCGGGTTGATGGTAATGTGATTCTTGTTGCTCCGAAAGAGGAGTTGGATTTACGAGAAAAGCAGCAACTGGAAAAAGCACGTTTAGCGGAAGAGTTGGGGGATTTACAGTCTGATATTATTAAAGTGCATTTCGCCAAAGCTTCCGATATCGCGGACATGATAGGTGGGGCAGGAACCGTGAACATGCTTTCTGAACGCGGTTCTATTAGTATTGATGAGCGAACCAATGCGCTCTTGATCCGCGAGTTGCCTGAAAACATTAAAGTGATTCGTGACATTATCGAGTCGCTAGATATTCCCGTGAAACAAGTGCAGATTGAAGCCCGAATTGTCACCGTTAATGAGGGTAACTTGGATGAGCTGGGCATCCGCTGGGGTGTATCATCAACCAATGGTAATAATACCGTTGGTGGTTCTATTGAAGGGAATATGGAGACGATCGGTTTGTATGAACCGGAAGATGGGACCGAGATGATCAATAACTTCCTGAACGTTAATTTAGGAGCCACGGCAGCTAACGCCTCCAGCATTGCTTTTCAAGTTGCAAAACTGGGTTCAGGGACTTTACTTGATCTAGAGCTATCGGCTATGCAGCGTGAATCCAAAGCGGAGATCATTTCTAGCCCTCGCTTGATCACGACGAATAAAAAGCCAGCTTATATTGAGCAAGGAACTGAAATTCCGTATTTAGAGTCATCTTCCAGCGGGGCAACGACGGTAGCGTTTAAAAAAGCGGTGCTCAGTTTAAAAGTTACGCCACAAATTACCCCAGATAACCGTTTGGTACTGGATTTAAGTGTTACGCAGGATCGCCCTGGCGATGTGGTGAAAACGGGAACGGGTGAAGCGGTTGCGATTAATACTCAACGAATTGGCACTCAAGTACTGGTGAATAATGGGGAAACGGTTGTGCTTGGTGGTATTTTCCAACATAGCCTGACCAATACCATAGATAAAGTGCCACTATTGGGCGATCTTCCTTTTCTTGGCGCGCTATTTCGTCGTAGCTATCAGCAATTGGGTAAAAGTGAGTTGCTGATTTTTGTCACACCAAAGGTGGTGATTCAATAACTTAGCGGCATTATTTCCGCTAAAGTGAAATTAAAGTTGCATTAGTGGCACCTTATCTAGATAATTTCGGGTCTTATCACGAATTATCTGTGAGGAATAGGTGCCACAAGCATTCCCATCGCTGACACTAGTATGGCGAACTTTGTGGCGATGTCATTGAATTAACGTTGTAAATTACTGCTAAACATGGCTGAAAAACGCAATATTTTTCTTGTTGGCCCAATGGGTGCTGGCAAAAGTACAATTGGTAGACACTTAGCTCAACAACTGCATATGGAGTTTGTTGATTCTGATACTGTCATTGAAGAGCGCACCGGCGCAGATATCGCTTGGGTATTTGACGTTGAAGGTGAAGAAGGCTTCCGTAAACGTGAAGAAGCGGTGATCAATGATCTCACTGAAGAGCAAGGTATTGTTCTAGCCACGGGTGGTGGCTCGGTGATGAGCAAAGAAAATCGCAATCGCCTTTCTGCTCGTGGTGTGGTTGTTTACTTAGAAACCACAATCGAAAAACAATTAGCACGAACTAACCGTGATAAAAAACGTCCTTTGTTACAAACGGACAACCCTCGTGAAGTTTTAGAAGCACTGGCTGGTGAACGTAATCCGCTGTATGAAGAAATTGCGGATATCACAGTACGTACCGACGATCAAAGTGCAAAAGTGGTAGCCAATCAGATCGTAAAAATGCTAGAAGAACACTAACCAGTTCTTTTATTCGGAGTGCAAACCATGGAACGGATTACGGTCAGTTTAGGTGAGCGTAGCTACCCAATCTCAATTGGTGCCGGATTATTTAATAATCCGGCCCTTCTTCCTCTTTCTGCAAAGCAAAAAGTGTTGGTGATCACTAACCACACAGTTGCGCCCTTGTATGCTAAACAAGTACTGTCGTTACTTGAACAGCGAGGTTGTTTATCTGCCCTGCTGGAACTCCCGGATGGTGAGCAATATAAAAGTTTAGAGACTTTTAATACCATCATGAGTTATTTGCTTGAGCATAATTATAGCCGTGATGTCACGGTTATTGCTTTGGGAGGAGGGGTGATTGGGGATTTAGTCGGTTTTGCTGCCGCATGCTATCAGCGAGGAATCGACTTTATTCAAATACCGACCACATTATTGGCTCAAGTGGACTCTTCCGTTGGCGGAAAAACAGCGGTGAATCACCCCTTGGGTAAAAATATGATTGGGGCTTTTTACCAGCCCAAAGCCGTTATTATTGATACACACTGTTTAGCCACCCTCCCTGAGCGTGAATTTGCCGCGGGAATGGCGGAAGTGATTAAATATGGCATCATTTATGACTACGACTTCTTTGTTTGGTTAGAAGAGCATATAGAAGCTTTGTATGCGTTAGATGAACAAGCGTTGTCTTATGCGATAGCACGTTGTTGCCAAATTAAAGCGGAAGTGGTGGCTTTGGATGAAAAAGAGTCGGGAATCCGTGCGCTGCTCAATTTAGGCCATACCTTTGGTCACGCGATTGAAGCAGAGTTAGGTTACGGTTGTTGGTTACATGGTGAAGCGGTTGCCGCTGGAACCATGATGGCAACCGCAACGGCACAATTACAAGGGCTGATTACTGAGCCGCAGCAAGCTCGTATTCGGGCCATATTAGAAAGAGCACATTTACCCGTGCATACCCCAGACAGCATGACGTTTGAGGATTTTATCAAGCATATGATGCGAGATAAGAAAGTGTTGGCCGGTGAGTTGCGTTTGGTGTTACCAACTGCAATTGGCCGTTCAGAAGTGGTGAAAGGTGTTCCTCAAACGGTGATAAAGCAAGCCATTGAAGCGTGCCGAAACCAATAATTAATTAAGTGGGATCATTAGGATAGTTGATGAGTTTAGCACATGAATTAGAGTTAGATTCACAGACCGAGCTATTGGAGCGTTTACAGCTTCTGACTCGTTTTGGTTCCAACTTTGTCAATGTTTTTGGTAGGTTAGGTGCGGGCAAATCGTGGCTCGCTCAGCGTTATCTGGAACATTGGGCTGGGGACAAAAATCAGTCCCTACTGCTTTGTCATCCGAATCAAACCGATGAACAGCGTAGAACCACTCTCTTAAGTCAGCTTGTTTCTGATCCTCTTTTTAATCCTAGCGATGCTTTATTAGACAGTTTCTCCTATCTTATCGGTGAAGATGAGTGCGATATTGTTGTTGCCATCGATGATGCTCACCTCTTATCGGATACCTTACTTTCCGAATTGTGGATGTGGGTATTGGAAGCGCAAAACCATTCTCGCTGGACAATTAACGTTGTGTTATTTGCGCAGGCAAATAGCCTTGATGCTTTGCTGACTCGTCTAACTTATGGGCAAGAGCATAAGCCTGTGGAGTTAGACATTGAGCCACTGAGTCAATATGAGGCCGATCGCTTATTTGAACAGCGAGTGATGCGCTATATTGAACCAGAAATGGAACGTCAGGCACGTGCGGCCTACAAGAAAGTGAAACTGTTTCCGGGGGAGATCATGGCCTTAACCGAACAGAAAAATGAAAAACGGATTATCATTCGCTCCATTATTGCTTCACCGATGAAAATTGCTTTAGTGATCATGGTATTCCTACTGGTGATTGGAGGGGGTTATTGGTGGATGTGGTCACAACCTTCTGCGGATGAAAAAAGCCAGCAATTGATTCAGAGCCAAAAAAACATTGAGCAAACGGCGATTCCCACTTTAGCACAGGATGAATCCGAGTTGAGCCAAACTGAAGCTGTCGAGAAGGCTCCTTCAGTGGCCTTAGATCTAAGTGGGGTCGAAGATGATTCTGCGGCACTCCCTCCTGATGTCAAAGAAAGCTCAGAAGGCGTTGGCATTGCGGATTCCGATCATCAACGTGTTGTGATTAGCTCTGATGTGGTCGATGCCTTATTAGAGGGAAAACCAGAGCCGCAGGTTGAGCCAAAAGCGAACGACGATCTTGTGCTAGAAGAGGCTTTGCCTAATGATGAGAGTGAGCCCACGGATCGCGCGAGTACAGATGAACAACCAAGTTCGATTCGTTTCTCGTTTGCTCGAGATACACTGCTTGATATGTCTCCTCGTAGTTATACGTTACAACTGGCAGCGGTCAATTCGTTGCAAGAAGTCCAAGCGTTTATTGATCAATACCAGCTAGAAGGGCAGGTGAATGTTTATCCTACCTTACGTAATGAGGTTGACTGGTATATCGTCACCTACAGTAATTACCCAACCATTCAGTTGGCGCGTGATGCGGTAGCAACGTTGCCTGCGGCGATTCAAGCATTGGGACCATGGGCAAAATCACTTAGCCAAGTGCAACGAGAGATTGAGCGTGCGAAATAACGCTGAGTTTGAGCGGAAAATATGTTACATTCCGCTCCCTTATTTTTCGGTGATTGATTAGAGCGGTAGATGAAAAAGCAGCGTGCCTTTTTGAAATGGGCTGGGGGAAAGTTTGGCCTAGTCGAAGAGATCCAACGCCATTTACCCCCCGCCAAAGAATTGGTTGAACCCTTTGTTGGTGCTGGGTCAATCTTCTTAAATAGTGACTTTGAACATTATTTATTAGCTGACATTAATCCCGACTTAATCAACTTATACAACCTGTTAAAAACAGAACCTGCTCATTACATCCGTGAAGCAAAGCGGTGGTTTATTCCAGAAAATAATCGTAAAGAAGCCTATTTGGAGGTCCGTAAACAGTTTAATGGCTGTAATGATGTCATGTACCGTTCGCTGGCTTTTCTTTATATGAATCGTTTTGGATTTAATGGGTTGTGTCGTTATAACCAAAAAGGTGGCTTTAATGTGCCTTTTGGCTCATATAAAAAACCTTATTTCCCCGAAGCTGAACTCGAATTTTTTGCTGAAAAAGCGCAGCGAGCGACTTTTATTTGTACGGGTTACCATCAAACATTCAGCCAAGCTACGCAAGAGAGTGTGATTTACTGTGATCCTCCTTATGCTCCCTTGTCGACGACGGCAAACTTCACCTCATATTCGGGGAACGGTTTTTCACTGGATGATCAAGCAGCACTTGCGGATATTGCAGAAAAAACGGCTCAAGAGCGAGGCATTCCTGTCCTGATCTCTAACCATGATACGATTTTAACGCGTCGCCTCTATCATGGTGCACAATTGAATGCGGTGAAGGTGAAGCGAACCATCAGTCGTAATGGTGCAGGTCGCAATAAAGTCGATGAATTATTGGCGTTGTTTACGCCTAATCGATGATTTTTCAGCGGATTCTTTGAGCACTTTTTCAACACTAGATCGTGCTGCATACTAGGATCTCAACACTTCCTTAGGTTAGAATGCGTTACCGCCGTTCTGCGCATTTCATCACCAAAGAGGTTAGCTATGAAAGATTTCCTTATCGCCCCATCCATTCTCTCTGCCGATTTTGCTCGCTTAGGTGAGGACGTTGAAAAAGTATTGGCAGCAGGGGCTGACGTGATCCACTTTGATGTGATGGATAATCACTATGTGCCGAACCTTACTTTTGGCGCTCCAATTTGTAAAGCGTTACGGGATTATGGCATTACCGCCCCTATTGATGTTCACTTGATGGTCAAACCGGTCGATAGAATCATTCCTGATTTTGCGAAAGCGGGCGCATCCATGATTACCTTTCATGTGGAAGCTTCAGATCATGTGGATCGCACCTTACAGTTGATCAAAGAACACGGTTGTCAGGCCGGAGTGGTATTAAACCCTGCTACACCATTGAGTCACCTTGACTACATCATGGACAAAGTTGACCTCATTCTACTGATGTCGGTCAACCCAGGGTTTGGTGGCCAATCTTTTATCCCTCATACGTTAGATAAATTACGTGCTGTGCGTGAACGAATTGAGCAAAGTGGTCGTTCTATCCGTTTAGAAATCGACGGTGGCGTAAAGGTCGATAATATTGCTGAAATCGCTCAAGCTGGCGCCGATATGTTTGTCGCCGGTTCGGCGATTTTTGGTCAACCTGACTACCAAGCAGTCATTCATGCTATGCGTGAGGAATTGGTCAAGGTGAACTAACCTCCCATTCAATGATTAGGAATATGTTTTGCAACCGATAAAGTTAATTGCCTTTGATCTCGATGGCACCTTATTAGACAGTGTACCGGACTTAGCGATTGCAGCAGATCAAGCGGTTCAAGCACTAGGGTTTCCTGGTGTTTCTGAGCATCAAGTGCGTGATTATGTAGGTAATGGTGCTGATGTTTTGATTGCTCGCTGTTTGAGCCAAGGCCTAAACATAGACTCGTCATTAACGCCAGATTTACGCCAGCAGGCGCGTGAGCGGTTTGATGATTATTATGCAAAAACAGGGCATAAACTGAGCCATCTCTATCCACATGTTAAACAAACATTAGAGCAGCTTTACCAAGCGGGTTTTATCTTGGCGTTAGTGACCAATAAACCCAGCAAGTTTGTGCCCGATGTGTTAGTACAACATGGCATTAGTGAATTTTTCAGCGATGTTATTGGCGGGGATACGTTTGCTGAAAAAAAACCGAACCCAATGGCGCTAGAGTGGTTACTTGCAAAGTATCAACTTGCCCCAAATCAGATGTTGATGGTGGGGGATTCCAAAAATGATATTCTGGCGGCCAAAAATGCCGGATGTGTGTCGTTTGGTTTAACCTATGGATATAACCACGGTGAGCCAATCTCAGACTCAGCTCCGGATATCGTTGCAGATGATATCGCTCAGCTCATTGATGTTGTTATGATTTGCGCATAAAAATTATCACTTGCCACTAGTAAAATACTCATCAATGAGTACACTGCTATCTTGTGCTCGCCAGTGGCGAGCACATTTTCTCACAGAGTTTTCTGTCTTATCTCATATTCAGTAACAAGGAAATCATACCCATGAGCAAACCCATCGTATTGAGTGGTGTTCAACCGTCAGGTGAACTAAGTATCGGTAACTACTTGGGTGCTCTACGTCAATGGCAACAGATGCAAGACGATTATGATTGTCACTACTGTGTGGTTGATCTCCATGCGATCACGGTTCGTCAAGATCCACAAGCATTGCGTGAAGCGACCTTAGATGCATTGGCAATTTGTTTAGCGGTTGGTGTTGATCCACAAAAGAGCACGCTATTTGTTCAGTCACATGTACCAGAGCATGCTCAATTGGGGTGGATTCTTAACTGTTACACGCAAATGGGTGAATTGAGCCGTATGACCCAGTTCAAAGACAAATCTGCGCGTTACGCCAATGATGTGAATGCTGGTTTGTTTGACTATCCAGTGCTCATGGCTGCCGATATTTTGTTGTATGGTGCACACCAAGTGCCTGTGGGTAGCGATCAGAAGCAGCATTTAGAATTAGCACGTGATATTGCCACCCGATTTAATAATATTTATTGCCCTGATTCGAAAACGCCAATTTTTACTATTCCTGAACCGTATATCCCACAAGTGAATGCTCGCGTCATGAGTTTACAAGATGCGACTAAGAAAATGTCAAAGTCGGATGATAACCGTAAAAATGTGATTACTTTGTTGGAAGATCCTAAATCGATCATCAAGAAGATCAACAAAGCACAAACCGACACAGAGACGCCACCACGTATTGCTTATGATGTGGAAAATAAAGCAGGTATCTCCAACTTAATGGGGCTCTATTCGGCGGCTACGGGTAAATCTTTTGCTGAAATTGAAGCCCAGTATGCAGGGGTTGAAATGTACGGACCATTTAAGAAAGAGGTTGGGGAAGCCTTAGTTGCGATGCTGGAACCGGTTCAAGCTGAATATCACCGAATTCGTGATGACCGCAGTTATCTCAATAGCGTCATGAGCCAAGGGGCCGAAAAAGCGTCTGCTCAAGCTTCGATGATTTTGGCAAAAGTCTTTGATGCGGTTGGTTTTGTACCTCGTTCTTGATTCATCTCTTAGGCCAGTGAAATGACTGGCCTATTTCTTTATCATTTGTCTGTTAACCATCTTATGTTGCTGATCATCGATAACTACGACTCTTTTACCTATAACTTATACCAGTATTTTTGTCAGTTAGGTGCAGACGTTCAAGTCGTGCGTAATGATGCGATAAATATTGAGCAAATCGAAGCCCTATCTCCCAGCCATTTAGTGATTTCACCGGGGCCTTGCACTCCCAATGAAGCCGGGATCTCCCTCGCGGCTATTGAGCATTTTGCCGGTAAGCTACCTATACTGGGCGTTTGCTTGGGTCATCAAGCGATTGCACAAGTTTTTGGGGGGAAGATAGTCCGAGCCAGACAAGTTATGCATGGTAAAACCTCACAGATACGACATACGGGGAAAAGTGTATTTACCGGGTTAAATAACCCACTGACCGTTACACGCTACCATTCATTAGTGGTGGAGCAAGGAACGTTAGCAGAGGCGTTTGAATTGACCGCTTGGACTGAACATTCCGATGGTTCCATGGATGAAATCATGGGCTATCAACATAAAACATGGCCGATAGAGGCTGTACAGTTTCATCCTGAATCGATAAAAACAGAGCAAGGTCATCAATTATTGGCCAATTTTTTACGCCGTTAATCATCGAGCCTGATCACTTTTTTTACATTTATTCTGTTTTTGGCAGTCATCGTCATTTTTGAAAATTTATGCGCCAAATTTTCTGCTGATTCATCTTCCCTCCCTTATTCATTCCACGATTACTCGCTATTTTTTAATGAAAGAGAAAAAGAGCTTTATAAATATTGTGATTTAATGCATAAATAATCATATTGAATAGGGGTTGTTAATTTGAACGACAATCAAAAAGAATAATTCACTATTGAAATGGTTAATATTTTGTAAATAAAATGCTTGGCAAGCTAGAATGCAATACAAAATCTTCCACTAAGGTTTTGTCACCCCATTGTTGGGCTGCTTGGCATGCAGTATCGAGAGGGAATGTGTAATGACAGTGAAAACAAATGTGGATCGTAGTTTATTTGATGAAGTGATGGTGCCTTGTTATAGCCCAATGGACTTTATTCCAGTCAAAGGGCAAGGTTCTCGTGTCTGGGATCAGCAAGGTCGTGAATACATCGATTTTGCGGGGGGAATTGCGGTCAGTTGCTTAGGACACTGTCATCCAGTCATGGTTCAAGCATTAACTGAGCAAGCGAATAAGTTGTGGCATCTAAGCAATATTATGACCAATGAACCCGCTTTGCGCCTAGCGAAAAAGTTAACGGCTCTCAGCTTTGCTGAGAAGGTCTTTTTTGCTAATTCAGGAGCAGAAGCGAATGAAGCGGCACTGAAATTGGCTCGTCGTTATGCGGCGGATAATTTTGGTCCGGAAAAATCAGAAATCATCGCTTTTTACCAAGGGTTTCATGGTCGTACATTCTTCACGGTCACCGTCGGAGGGCAAGCGACATACTCTGATGGTTTTGGCCCAAAACCAGGCAATATTACTCATCTCCCTTATAATGATATTAGCGCGTTACAAGCACAGATTTCCGATCGTACCTGTGCGGTGATGATGGAGCCATTACAAGGAGAAGGGGGCATTGTTTCACCTTCGGCGGAGTTTGCTCAAGCTGTACGTGATCTATGTGATAAACATAATGCATTACTGATTTTTGATGAAGTTCAAACGGGCAATGGACGTACGGGAGATTTTTATGCCTACCAAGGTATTGGTGTGACACCTGATATTCTCAGTACGGCAAAATCGCTTGGGGGGGGCTTTCCCATTGGCGCAATGTTGACGACCGATAAGTTGGCAAAACATTTAAGTGTTGGTACGCATGGTTCCACTTATGGCGGAAACCCATTAGCGTGTGCTGTGGCAGAAGCGGTAGTGGATATCGTGAGTCAGCCTGAAACTTTAGCTGGTGTGACGGAACGCGGAGAGTGGATTCGTCAAGGGTTAGCGAAAATTAACGATAAATATCAAGTTTTTAAAGAGATTCGCGGGAAAGGCCTATTGGTTGGTGCTGAGCTTAATGAGCAATGGCAAGGTCGAGCAAGAGAGATTCTTGTCGCAGCAGGTCAGCAAGGTTTGATGATTTTAGTGGCGGGAGCCAGTGTGATACGCATTACCCCATCTTTGATTATTAGCCAGCAAGAGATAGAACTCGGTTTGGAAAAATTGGATCAAGCGATTGCTTCACTGGTTTAAATAGTTTGATTCGTCAGCGCCCACCACCATGGAGTTGGTGGGTGTGCCTCTAGGTTTCATCTCTACCTAGATTCTTTATGCATCGGGAGGGGATATTGATGCTAATTATTCGCCCAATTGCTATCTCAGACTACGATGCTCTACATACCTGTGCGGTAGAGTCCGGTTATGGTTTTACCTCATTGCCCGTTAATCAAGAATTACTGACAAAACGTATCGAACACTCAGAATACAGCTTCTCGAAAGCTGAAGTGTCACATCCGAGTGATGAAGGCTATTTGATGGTAGGAGTGGATTCAGAGACCGGCGAGGTGGTGGGGACGACTGGAATTGAAGCTGCCGTTGGTTGGGACCGCCCGAGTTACTCCTACCACATTAGCACCATTGTCCATTCATCCCATAAGCTAGGGGTGCACAATACGGTTAAGCTATTAACGTTTGGTAATAACTACACTGGGTGCACCGAGATCTGTACTTTGTTCCTGCGTGAACCATACCGTCAAGGCTCTAATGGCCGTTTATTATCGAAAAGCCGTTTTTTAATGATGGCGGAACACTCTGAACGCTTTTCCCCCATCATTTTTGCAGAAATGCGTGGAGTGTCGGATGCGAAGGGTAACTCCCCTTTCTGGCAGTGGTTGCAACAGCATTTTTTCTCGATTGATTTCACCCTTGCTGACTATTTAACCGGTATTGGCAAAAAAGGCTTTATTGCGGATTTGATGCCCAAACTGCCGATTTATATCAATTTGCTCAGTCCTGAAGCACAAGCGGTGATTGGGCAAGTACACGACAATACTCGTCCAGCATTAACCCTGCTTGAACAAGAAGGATTTACTTGTCGTAACTACGTTGACATTTTTGATGCGGGTCCAACGGTAGAGTGCGATTTACGTCATATTGAATCTGTGCGTCACTCTGTGCGTGCGCGGGTTGAGATTGCTCGCCATTCCAGTGGGCAAAACTATTTAATGTGTAATAGCACCTTTCAGAACTTTCGGGCCACTGCGGCTAAAGCGGCCTATAACCGAGAGCGCGAGGAAGTAGTTATTACTCCTGAAGTGGCGAAAGCGCTAGAGGTGGAACAAGGAGATTGGTTGCGAATTCTCGCGCAATAAAGAAAAAGGGGAAGGCTCATGACTCAGTGGATTGACGGACAATGGTGTGCAGGTGAAGGTGAAGCGTTTACCTCTCTCTGCCCATACAATGGTCAGGTGATTTGGCAAGGGCATTGCGCCAGCCAGAATCAAGTTGAACAAGCGATAACGGCAGCTCGTTCCGCTTTTATTGCTTGGAAGCACCGCCCTTATCATGAAAGAGAGAGCATTATCCTTGCCTTTGCGGATCTCGTTAAAGCCAACAGTGAGCATATTGCAGTGATCATTGCCAAAGAAACAGGAAAACCATTGTGGGAAGCGCGCACTGAGGCCGCTGCGATGGCGGGAAAAATTGTCATATCCATTCGGGCTTATCATGAACGTACCGGAGAGCAACACCGTGAAAGTGCGGAAAATCAGCTGGTATTACGCCATCGACCACTTGGTGTCATGGCAGTATTGGGGCCTTATAACCTTCCTGTTCACTTACCTAATGGGCATATTGTTCCAGCTTTGCTGGCGGGGAATAGCGTCGTATTTAAACCCTCAGAACAAACGCCTTGGTGTGGGGAATTGGCGGCGAAGCTTTGGCAAGAAGCGGGATTGCCCGAGGGTGTGCTTAACCTTGTGCAAGGAGGCAAAGAGACGGGCATTGCGCTCGCAAGCTCTGCCAATATTGATGGGTTACTGTTTACAGGGAGTGCCAAAACTGGGCATCAGTTGCATCGCCAGTTGGCTGGCCAACCTGAGAAAATGTTGGCATTAGAAATGGGCGGTAATAACCCGCTGGTGGTATCGAAGCAGTATGGTGACATGGATGCCACGGTTTATGCCATTATTCAGTCTGCATTTATCAGTGCAGGGCAGCGCTGTACTTGCGCTCGTCGCTTGTATCTTCCGGCTGATGAATCGGGTGACCAACTGTTAGCAAAATTGGTGAATACCACCGCTAAATTAATCGTTGATGAGCCGTTTGCCGATCCCGCTCCTTTTATGGGGCCGCAAATCTCGGTTGTTGCAGCAGACGCAATCATACAAGCGCAGGAACATTTATGTTCACTTGGAGCTAAGCCATTATTGGCGGCTCAGCTCTCTCATTTTGCTTTTGTTACTCCCGCCATTCTTGATGTGACGGATATCGATAATTTACCCGATGAAGAATATTTTGGTCCATTACTGCAAGTAATCCGTTATCAGACGTTCGAGCAGGCGGTTACATTCGCTAACCAGACTCGCTTTGGCTTATCTGCTGGCCTTATCTCTACCGATGATAAAGAGTGGCACTATTTTCTTGACCACATTCGCGCTGGAATTGTGAACCATAACCGCCCTCTGACTGGAGCCAGTGGCGATGCACCTTTTGGTGGGCCTGGGGCTTCTGGAAATTTGCGTCCCAGTGCTTATTATGCGGCGGATTACTGCGCTTATCCTATGGCCTCAATGGAAGGAGCCAGCACACAATTACCTACGACTTTATTGCCCGGAATTGATCTGGCGTGTTAAACGAGTGAATGATGGGATGATATAAGGAGGTATTATGACCGCTGAACAATTATTTCAATCATTATGGAGCGATTACACTTCGCGGCTTTGCCCTTCAGCAGAGAAAGTGCATCAACTGCTGCAAGAGGGACCTCCTCTCATTAATGACCATATTGCTCTGCGAACGTTTAATCTCGCTCCGCTTCCGTTAGCAAAGTTGGCTGAACCCTTTTTATCGCTGGGCTATCAAGCGGCTGGTAATTATTCGTTTCCCAGTAAAAAACTGCGGGCTCAGCATTTTGAACATCCCGATCCTCTACAACCTAAGGTGTTCATTAGCGAGCTTAAGGTGTCAGAGTGCTCCACGGTTTTACAACGCATTGTGACTAAGTTGGTCAAACAAGTGGCGCTAAGCCCACGAATTCACCATGACTTCTTATATTCTGGCCGTCTTTGGGATATCAGTTATGCCGATTATTTAACTTTAGCTCAAGAGAGTGAATATGCGGCTTGGGTGGCTGCGCATGGCTATGGGGCAAACCATTTTACCGTGAGTATCAATTCGCTCAGTGCGTTTGATGATGTGAAAGCAATCAATGATTACTTACGCCACGTGGGGTTTTCTATCAATGACAGTGGTGGTGAAGTGAAAGGTTCCCCAGCGGTGCTGCTTGAGCAGTCATCCACCATGGCCGATCTTGTCCCCGTTGAATTTAGTGATCGGTGTGAGAGGGTTCCTGGGGGATTTTATGAGTTTGCCAAACGTTACCCAATGGAAAATGGGCTGTTATATCAAGGTTTTGTTGCCGCTTCAGCCGATAAAATTTTTGAAAGTACGAATAGAAAATAAGCCCAAATAAAAAAGCTACTTTAGAATGGCTAAAGTAGCTTTTGTGAGGTTTGTCGGTGAGTAACGATTAACGAGTACCGTAAACTACAATCGTTTTACCGTGTGCTGAAATTAAGTTTTGCTCTTCAAGCATTTTCAAAATGCGACCCACGGTTTCACGTGAACAACCCACGATTTGACCAATTTCCTGACGAGTGATTTTGATTTGCATCCCATCGGGATGAGTCATTGCATCAGGTTGTTTTGCTAAGTTGAGAAGCGTCTGCGCAATACGACCAGTCACGTCTAGGAACGCAAGGTCTCCAACTTTTTGGCTGGTTACTTGCAGGCGACGTGCCATTTGACCAGACAAACGCATGAGAATATCTGGGTTAACTTGAATAAGCTGGCGGAATTTTTTAAATGAGATTTCCGCCACTTCACAAGGCGATTTAGCTCGAACCCAAGCAGTACGCTCTTGATCTTCTTCAAATAAGCCCAGTTCTCCGATGAAGTCACCTTGGTTAAGGTAGGAAAGAATCATCTCTTTACCTTCTTCATCTTTGATCAGTACAGCCACTGAACCTTTGACTATGTAGTACAAGGTTTCTGCCTTCTCACCCGCATGAATCAGCGTGCTTTTTGAAGGGTACTTATGAATATGACAATGTGAAAGAAACCACTCTAGTGTTGGATCGGTTTGAGGTTTACCTAGAACCATAATATCTCACTTCCTCTGCAGGGTACGCTCGCTGCTGTCCGTATTGTAGCGAAGCCTTAATGGACTAACTAGAATAAGAGGACTTCCTAATTGCTGCAAGCTATCTTGTGTTCGGTATGGAATAGTATCCTTTTTCTAATGCGATTTCTTGATTTTAATCGTGTCAAACCATGGATAATCTAAGCAAAAGTGTGCACATGATCACGGTATGAAAAGTAATCGTCATTAGTACGGAATTATTAACCGATTTTCCCAGATTCGATCAACTGTTGTAATAGTGGCCGAACAATTAACTCCATGGCAAAACTCATTTTTCCACCAGGTATGACAATGGTGTTGTGGCGGGACATAAATGAGCCATCAATCATGGCTAAGAGATAAGGGTAGTCGACATTTTTGATTCCCCGAAGCCGAATCACAACAAAGCTTTCATCTAAGCTAGGAATACCTTTGGCGTTGAGTGGGTTAGAAGTATCGACGGTCGGAACGCGCTGAAAGTTAATATGTGTACGCGAAAATTGTGGGGTGATGTAATTGAGATAGTCGTCCATGGAACGGACGATAGAATCCATCACAGCTTCCCGTGAATGGCCTCTGTCTCGGGTATCTCGAACGTATTTTTGGATCCATTCTAGGTTGACGATCGGTACCATGCCTATCAAAAAATCAACATGCTGTGCAACATTGATTTCTCCATCCACGACTCCACCATGCAGCCCTTCATAAAACAGCACATCTGTCTCTTCAGGCAGTTGTTGCCACGGGGTAAATGTGCCTGGCATTTGATTATAAGGGACGGCTTCATCAAATGTATGCAGATAGCGACGAATCTGACCCGTGCCTGATTTACCATACTCTCGAAAAAATTCTTGTAGAGCCGGAAAGTCATTCGCTTGTGGGCCAAAATAACTGATGTGTCGGCCTTGTTCACGGGCTTTACGAATTTCGATATCCATTTCTGGGCGAGTAAAGCGGTGAAAACTATCACCTTCAACCCAAGCGGGTTTAATGTCCATCATATTGAACATTTTTCGAAATGCTTCTGATGTCGTGGTGGTCCCAGCTCCTGAGGAGCCAGTAACGGCAATAATAGGGTATTTCGCTGACATGACAAACCTTGTCTATAAATCCTCAACGGGTCACGCTGACCGTGTTGTTAGTTTTCACTATATCATGGAAAATTCGCCGCAGAAAATGGCATTTTTATGCTCAATTAACGAAGTTTGCTTTTGATATCGATGGTTTCATGTAATTCTGAGTAGACGATCACAGCCTCACCAGCGTGAAGCTGGGCTTTCACTTGTTCAATTTTATCTTGCAGGCTAACTTCGGCTTCACCGTAATCTGTCCCTTCTCGTAATACAAATTCTCGGATCAAGTTTTCCAGCGTGTCGTTGGCGATCTGTTGCCAAGGTACGATCATAAATACCTCATCTATTTTATGTTCGAAGGTGAATCGTTCACCCACCGTTTAAAGATGATAAAACCGATCAACGGTGAGTGTAGTGGTAAGACAAACTAAGCGGTTTGCAACCCTGCATAGTAGGCTGGGAGGGCTTTTTCTAACCAAAATTCAGGTTTCGTTAAACTACCGGATAAAAAGCCGACATGGCCGCCTTTGGCAAATAATCGGTAATCAATATTGCTGGGGAGTACAAATTTCGGGATCACGGCATCGGTCATGAAAGGATCATCTTTTGCATGGATGATTTGGGTTGGTACTCGTATTTCTTTCAGTCTGTGTATGCCAGAGCAGCGTTGATAGTAATCTTGTGCATTTTTAAAACCATGCAATGGTGCCGTAATGAGTTCGTCAAATTCATACAGCTTGGTGACGCGTTTAATACTGTGATAAGAGAGCCCTAGCTCGCCTTTGAGCAAATGGTGTTTTTTTAAGGCATTGTGTTTTAACGATGAGAGCAAATAGCGGCGATAAAGCTTAGAAAAACCTTGTTCAATACGTTGTGAGCAAGCGGTTAAATCTAAGGGAGCGGAGATGACTGTTGCTGCGGTAACGATGGGGTCTGCTCGATAATCAGCAAGGTAATTGATCAACATATTACCCCCTAAGGATACGCCAGCAGCGACAATGGTTTGTTGTGGAAACTGTTGGCGTAAATATTCGAGTACCCATCGTGCATCTTCGGTTTCTCCGGAGTGGTAAGCTCGAGCTAAGTGATTAGGTTTCCCACTGCAGCCTCGAAAATGCATCATCACGGAAAGCCAGCCTTGCTTGGCAAACGCATCCATTAATCCGTTAGCATAAGGGCTATAAAAGCATCCCTCCAAACCGTGAAACAGAATAAAAATGGGTTTATTTTTCGCTTCTTTTGTTTCAGGATCTTCACTCCAAGCGAGGTCGAGAAAATCACCATCGGGGGTATCGAGTGTTTGCCAGATGGGTTCGAACAGTGCTTTTTTCCGAATGAGACGAGGGAGCAGTGTTTGTAAGTGTGGATTTTGTAAACCACTGGCAGCAACGAAGTGAGGCATAATTTCACCCTGAAGTATTATTTATTGGTAAGTATATACCTAAGTGATATTTCCTTCCTACCGGAAGCGATGGTGAGCGAGCTAAGCTTTAGTCAATGTGGAAATGGAGGGTAAAAATATTTCGCTAAGGCATTGAGCTCCGAGCTGTTGGCAATAGTGGGTGGTGAGCGGGCGCTCAGTTTGGGGGGTGAGAGGCCATTGTTCAAGACAGCCGATAAGATCGGCTTGTTGCTGCCTTTCTATCTGTAATTCAAATTGTAGTGCTTCTCGATACAGGGTATCTGGCAGGTGAGATTTTAGTTTACGGCGAAGATCTCGGTAATGTTCAATTAGACTTTCAGTGCGCGCTAACGCATCAGCAATGGTTGCCCAACCTTGTTCTGGAAAGGTCAGTTGCTGCTCGTCTAACCATTTGAGCAGCAAAAGCAAATTCACATTCCCATGGAACCGATTTTGTAGGCATAAGCACGCTTCTTTGACCTCTCTAACACTGTAATAACGTAAGCTAAATTGCCATAGGCTTTCCAGGGTGGGTAAAGGGGGGGCGTGCGTATCATTCATTGACTGTTGAACTCCTGTTCCATCT
Organism: Vibrio cincinnatiensis; assembly: GCF_022113815.1. GTDB lineage: Bacteria > Pseudomonadota > Gammaproteobacteria > Enterobacterales > Vibrionaceae > Vibrio > Vibrio cincinnatiensis_A. The sequence continues at coordinate 100,669 of NZ_SGOM01000005.1, read as the reverse complement.
GTTCCAGATTTTCCTGTTCGGTCATCCATTCACTTTCAATTTGCTCTAACTCAGATTTACTGCTGGCTTGAGTGGCGATCACTTCTGTCAGTTTAGCCTTATTTTCTGCTTCATACAGTGACGTATCGGATAAGGTGAGTTCCGCTTGAGCAAGAATGGTAGTTAACCTATCCATTTTTTCTTCAAGTTGTGTCAGTTTTTTGCGAATTGGCGCGGTTTGTTTACGAAAATCAGCTTCTCGACGTTTTTGCTCTTTTTTGGCTGCAGCACTGTTGCCGTTGTCTTTATTGGGTTGAGTGGTTTGGGCATCTTTACGTGCCGCTTTTTGCTGTTCGGTCAGCCATTTATAGTAATCGGTTAGATCGCCATCAAAAGGAGCCACTTGTTTATCGTGTACTAAATAGAGATCGTCGGTGGTGGCTCGCAGTAAATAGCGGTCGTGGCTGACGATCACCATCGCTCCTTCAAAGCTTTGTAAAGCGAGAGTGAGAGCTTGGCGCATATCCAAATCGAGGTGGTTGGTTGGTTCATCAAGTAGTAGTAGGTTCGGTTTTTGCCACACCACTAATGCCAGTACCAAACGTGCTTTTTCGCCACCGGAAAAAGGACCGACATTTTCTAATGCTTTATCCCCATTGAACCCAAAACTACCGAGATAATTGCGCAGTTCCAATTCGGTTTTATCGGGGGCAAGTTGCATCATATGCTGTAGAGGTGTTTCTTCTGGGTGCAAGGTTTCTAATTGATGCTGGGCAAAGTAACCAATTTTTACCCCTTGAGAATAAGTCAGATCACCCCCTTGTGCTTTTAATTCACTGGATAGCAGTTTTATTAGGGTCGATTTTCCCGCGCCGTTACGGCCAAGCAGACCAATTCGGCTACCAGGCACTAAGTTAAGTCTAATTTTCTCAAGAATAAGATGGTTTTCGTAACCCGCACTGACATTATCCATCATTAATATTGGGTTAGGTAAGGCACTTGGTTCTCGGAATTCAAAGCTGAAAGGGTTATCAAACTGTGCTGGTAGCACTTTTTCCATTTTTTCTAGCGCTTTAATTCGGCTTTGGGCTTGGCGTGCTTTAGACGCTTTATAGCGAAAACGGTCAATATAGCTCTGCATGTGAGCCATCTGTTTTTGTTGTTTTTGAAATTGTGCTTGTTGCTGTATCAGCTTTTGAGCACGTTGTACTTCAAAAGAGGAATAGTTACCGGTGTATTCATTTAACTGCTGGTTTTCGATATGAATAATACGATTAATTATCGGATCCAGAAAATCGCGGTCATGAGAAATTAATATCAATGTACCAGGGTAACTTTGTAGCCAGCGTTCTAACCACATCACGGCATCTAAGTCTAAGTGGTTAGTGGGCTCGTCGAGCAGAAGTAAATCGGAGCGACAAATGAGAGCTTGAGCCAAGTTAAGGCGCATACGCCAGCCACCAGAAAATTGAGTGAGGTTCCAACTCATCTGTTCTTGGCTAAAGCCCAGCCCATCGAGTAATTCGGAGGCTCGGGCTTTAATACTATAGCCTCCAATGGTTTCGATTTGTCCGTGTAGCTCAGCAACCCGTGTGCCATTGTCTATTTGTTCTGCTTCAGTGAGCTGTTTTTCTAGCTGGCGGTATTCTCTATCCCCATCAATCACATACTCTAAGGCTTGTCGTTCGAGTGCGGGCGTTTCTTGGGCGACCCAAGCCAGTTCCCAATGTGCAGGTAGGCTAAACGATCCCGCATCAATGGACAATTCCTCTTTTATTAAAGCGAATAATGTTGATTTACCGCAGCCATTTTTCCCGACTAAGCCGACTTTGTCGCCGGGATGAATGGTGGCTGAGGCTTGGTCAAGCAGAGGCTTTCCGCCGCGAAGTAATTGAATGTCAGAGAAGGTAATCATAATAAATCGTATCTGTTTAGCCGTGAGTGTGTCGCCGCGAATAGTAGGGGCAATAGGGATAAATGTCGATCATTATACAAATTACGTTATGATGCTTATAGTTTGTTAATAAAACGGAACCATTTATGGTTCGTATTTGTTAATAGTGGAGTTATGGCCTTTATTTAAGTCCTTAACTTTGCGGTTTGTCTGATTATCTCAGGGAGTCAAGGAATGACGAACGATCCCTCTTCTAAACATAAACCAAATATTTTAGTGATTTATGCCCACCCCGATCCGGATCACTCTGTGGCGAATAAGGTGATGATTGACCATATTTCGACATTACCGCATGTCACGCTTTTGGATCTTTATGCCACTTATCCTGATTTCTTTATTGATGTTAACCGAGAGCATCAGCGGTTGCTTGATCATGATGTGATTGTCTTTCAGCACCCTCTCTACCTTTATTCATGCCCAGCTTTGCTAAAAGAGTGGATGGATACGGTTTTGGGGAAAGGTTTTGCTTTTGGGCCAGAGAGCGCATTGCAGGGTAAATATTGGCGCAGTGTGATCACCGTCGGAGGGCAGCAAGAGGCCTTTAGTGAACAAGGATATAATCGTTATCCGTTGAATGACATATTACAACCTTTCGAACTGACGGCCGCGTTGTGTCGTATGCATTGGTTAGATCCATTAGTGCTTTATTGGGCGAGAAATATCAGCGCAGAAGAGCGTCAGCAGCATGCAGAACGCTATTTTCTTTGGCTGAAAGGATTGGTTACCAATGGATGATTTTTTGACCAATGTCGCCGTTTTCTTAACAGCGGCGGTGGTGGCGGTACCGATTGCGCAGCGGTTAGGGCTTGGCGCGATTTTAGGCTATTTATTGGCAGGGATTGTGATTGGCCCTTGGGGGCTTAAGCTAATTACCGATGTTAATGCCATTTTGCGTTTTGCTGAATTTGGGGTGGTGTTATTACTGTTTTTAATTGGCCTCTCACTGAACCCTCACCGGTTATGGCAAATGCGTGGGGCTCTCATTGGCCTCGGTGGTTCACAAATGCTGTTGACCAGTGCCGTGTTGAGTTCTGCTCTGATACTGTATGGGGTAAGTTGGCAAGCGAGTGTGGTGGTTGGATTATTGCTGGCCCAATCTTCCACGGCGATTGCTTTACGAACGATAGATGAGATGCGTTTAACGCTCAGTGATACAGGGCGAGTCGTTTTTGCTGTTTCTCTTTTTCAAGATTTAGCCGTTATTCCCACACTAGCGTTGTTGTCTTTGTTGGCTGGCTCGACCATCGGAGATGGTTGGCAATTTGTCTGGATGATCAGTGCCATTACCGCTTTACTGGTGGTGGGGCACTTTGCCTTACAACCCTTGTTTCGCTGGATCGTTAATAGCCAAGTCAGAGAGTTATTTACCGTTGCCGCCTTATTACTGGTTATCTCTATTGCCTTACTCATGGATACTTTAGGCTTATCAATGGCATTAGGCGCTTTTCTAGCGGGAGTCTTGCTGGCTGAAAGTGAATTTAGGCATGAGTTGAGTGTCACGATTGAACCTTTTAAGGGATTATTACTTGGCCTGTTTTTTATTGCTGTGGGGATGTCTGTTGATATTGATTTACTCACAGAACGCTGGGCAACGATAACCTTGGCGGTGATGGCTTTGATTAGTATAAAAATGGCCATCATGTATGGATTAGTAAAAGTGGCCCAGATTCGATCTAAAGCCCGAAGTCGCAGTGCGTTACTGTTAAGCCAAGGTGGCGAAATTGGCTTTGTTATCTTGACGGCAGCAAGTGATGAACAATTGATCTCTTCCCAGCAATCAGCTCTGCTTATTCTTGTCATCAGTGTATCTATGATGACGACCCCATTTTTACTTAAACTACAAAGCATTTGGTATAGTCGCACATTGAATAATGAAGAGGAAAAGTTGGATGAGAGCTTTGAAAAGCAAAGCCCACAGGTGATCATCGCAGGTTTTGGACGTTTTGGGCAGATTGTTGGACGGTTAATGTACGCCAATAAAATTAAAATCACCGTATTAGAAAGTGATGCGAGCCAAATAAAATTACTGAGGAAATACGGTTATAAGGTGTTTTATGGTGATGCGACTCATCTTGAGTTATTGCGCTCTGCTGGCGCAGAACAAGCACAAGCGATCGTGATCTGCACGGATGAGCCCGATGAAGTGATGCGAATCGCGGAGTTATGCCAACAACATTTTCCGCAGTTGAGAATCTTAGCACGAGCCCGCAGCCGAGTTGAAGCTTATCAATTACTTAATCAAGGCATTCACGGTTACTCAAGAGAAACCTTCTTAGGAGCATTAGATTTAGGGCGTCAAGTATTGACGGAACTGGGTATGCATCCCTACCAAGCGAAACGTGCGGAAGCACATTTTCGCCGTTTAGATACTTCGATGCTGAAAGAGTTATTACCTCAGCATAATGATGACAAAGCATTAGCCCTGCGTACCAAAGAGGCAAGAAAAGAACTAGAAGAAATTTTTGGCCGAGAAATGGCCAATGATCGTCAAACCCGAGATGATTGGATTAAAAAGTAGGACCCAAACATGAAAGAAAAAAAACGCTTTATTGCGGGAGCAAGTTGCCCGAACTGTCACATGCAAGACACTCTTCGCTGGTGGATAGACAATAATATTGAGCTGGTTGAATGTGTGGAATGCCATTATAGCGAGCAGCGAAAACCTCAATCTGTTGAACAAACACCTCACGCTGATGAACAAATGATCGGGATTTTTAAGCCAGAATAATTGAGTTTCTGCGTATAATCCCCATAATAGTGGCTAGCTCAATCTTTTCTTTGCTGAGAGATGAGAAGAACCAAACCAACCTCCTTGGAGCCGTTATGAAAATTGAAAAAAACGTGGTTGTTAGCATAGCCTATCAAGTTAAACTCGAAGATGGCATTGTGGTAGACCAATCCACAGCGGAAGCCCCGCTGGAGTACCTACATGGTCACAACAACCTAATCACAGGCCTTGAGCGTGAATTAGAAGGTAAAGTTGCCGGTGATAAATTCAGCGCAACGGTGGCTCCTGAAGACGCTTACGGTGAGCACAGCGACGAGCTAGTTCAGCGTGTTCCTGCCGAAGTATTCCAAGGTGTCGATGAAATTGAAGTTGGTATGCGTTTCTTAGCTGATACTGATCAAGGCCCTATTCCGGTTGAAATTACTGAAGTTGATGGTGATGAAGTGGTGGTTGATGGTAACCACATGCTTGCAGGCCACACCTTGACTTTTGATGTCGAAGTTGTTGCGCTACGTGAAGCGACGGACGATGAAATTGCCCATGGTCATATTCACCAAGCTGGCGGTTGTGGCCACGACCACGATCATGACCATGACCATGAAGGCGGATGCTGTGGCGGTGAAGGTCATGGACATCATCACGGTGAGAAAGATGGCTGTTGTGGTGGTGGACACTGCGGCTCTCACTAATGTAGAGCTATTGTTCATGCCTCTTGCATGTGAACATACGTAATAACTGAATGTAAAAGCGTTAATTACTAGGGTGATTAACGCTTTATTTTTTGTATCCACAGGTATGTAGAACAAGGATTCATGAGGATGAACTAAACGGTGAGTTTCTCATTGCTTCACTCCGTTACCGTGGTTCTTTGAACTCGGTAGGAATACGTTTAAAAAATGACTGCAAGGAAGGAGATTCGGTGCTAGAATCCTTTTTTAACTAGCAATCAGACTTGGAAAGATGGGAAATAACGTTGTCGTTCTAGGCACCCAATGGGGTGACGAAGGTAAAGGTAAGATCGTAGACCTTTTAACAGAAGATGCTAACTATGTCGTTCGCTACCAAGGTGGTCATAACGCCGGGCATACTCTGGTTATCGACGGTGAAAAAACCGTTCTTCATTTAATTCCATCCGGTATTCTCCGTAATAATGTGAAATGTATCATCGGTAATGGTGTTGTACTTTCACCGGATGCACTTATCAAGGAAATGAAGCCTCTCGAAGAGCGTGGTATTCCCGTTCGTGAACGCCTTTTCATTTCTGAAGCTTGTCCATTAATTCTCCCTTATCATATTGCACTTGACCAAGCACGCGAAACCGCTCGTGGTAAAAAAGCCATCGGTACTACGGGGCGTGGTATTGGCCCTGCTTATGAAGATAAAGTCGCTCGCCGGGGTTTACGAGTCGGTGACCTTTTCAATATGGTGTCTTTCGCTGAAAAACTGAAAGAAGTGATGGAATTCCACAACTTCCAGCTTGAGCATTTCTATAAAGCAGAACCCGTCAGCTATGATGATGTGCTTGCTCAAGTTGAAGGCTATGCTGAGCTATTGACCTCTCTGGTCATTGACGTGACCGATGAATTAGATGCCGCTCGTAAGCGTGGTGATAAGATCATGTTTGAAGGTGCTCAGGGTACTTTGCTTGATATCGACCATGGTACTTATCCTTATGTAACTTCTTCGAACACGACGGCTGGTGGTGTTGCTGCCGGTTCTGGTTTTGGCCCTCGTCATTTAGGCTATATTCTTGGAATTGCGAAAGCTTACTGTACTCGTGTTGGTGCGGGTCCGTTCCCAACAGAGTTAGAGGACGAAGTGGGTAACCATTTGGGGACTAAAGGCCATGAATTTGGTGCAACAACAGGCCGTAAACGTCGTTGTGGTTGGTTTGATGCCGTGGCGATGCGCCGCGCCATTCAAATTAACTCAGTAACGGGATTTTGTTTAACTAAGCTTGATGTATTGGATGGCTTGGATGAACTAAAAATTTGCACTGGTTATCAAATGCCAGACGGTTCTGTTGCGCAGGTTTCGCCAATGGCTGCTGACGCTTTTGACGCTGTGAGCCCAATTTATGAAACCATGCCCGGTTGGTCAGAAAACACCTTTGGTGCAAAATCATTAGCAGACCTTCCTCAAGCCGCTCTCAATTATATTAAGCGTATTGAAGAGTTGACGGGTGTACCTATCGATATTATCTCGACTGGCCCAGATCGTAATGAAACGATTATTAAAGTGCATCCGTTTAGCGTGTAACACTTTGTTGAAAAAGAAAAAGCCGGCTAAAAAAGCCGGCTTTTTTTATTAGTGTCAGCCATGCTTTTTATTGAGTGGCAAAAATTTGCCACTAATAGGCAATTTTTTCTAAAGCCTGCAATCTGCCGGCCGATATAGGAATCAAACCGAGCCTTTGCGCATTGCCGCGCTATACTGTTATGGCTATCGGAATTAACCAAGAGTGCATGTATGAAGCTACGTACGGTAGCCACTTCATTATTATTCGCATTACACTCTGCATTCAGTCACGCCAACGTGGCGGATGTCGGAGAACCTGTGCCGATTTATTCTGAAGCTGAGCTGATCAAACTGATTGAACAAAATAAACATTTAACACGTGTCAAAGCGGATAATTGTCAGTTAGTTGAGGATATTGTTGCCCGAGCGACACGTATCAGCCTGCCTGCTTATGAATTTCTGTATGGTGATATGCTAGCTTGGGGTGTTTGCGTTGAACAGGACGTCGAACTTGGCTTGTACTATATGGAAAATGCGGCTCACCAAGGATTACCTACGGCACTTGAGCAGCTTGGCCGTTACTATTCTCGAGGCACCTTGGTGCAACAAGACAAGGAACGCGCAATTCCTTATCTGAGAGAAGCGGCAGCGATGGGAAATTTGAATGCGCGTATTCACCTCGCAGAGCTATTACTGCGTGATCATGGAAGCCCGTTAGATTACGAAGATGCTTATCGTTGGTTGTATAACTCAGTGACCGCAGATCAACGAACTCACCACCGAATTGCCTTGTTAAGACAAGGGTTAGAGCTGCGAATGCCGGAAAATATTATTGCACGCGCGAAGCGTCGAGGCAGCTTTTGGTAAATAACGCTTGTTTAATCGCATACACTTCTCTATGATCCTGTCACTTACCCCAACAAAGTTGTGCGGTAAGTGATAGATTTAGATAATGAATATTTCAAGCCTATCTTATTATTTCCTACTCAGCGCTTTAGCGCTCGCTTTACCACTTTCTCCAACATTTCGTCATCATACAACACGACTAACTTTCTTGTGATTATAGTGACAACTTGATTCCGGTCACGTAATGCATAAAGTTGTTATGCTTCTGCCGGTTGGGATTAGCTATTAAGCTTAAGAACGCAGTAGGATATACTTTATGTACCTTCCTAGAAAAGCAGGTCTGCCTATGTCTGATACTACCCATACTGATCCGTTTGCGGATCGCGAAGCCGATAACTACGAGAATCCCATCCCGAGTCGTGAATATATTTTAGAATTTCTTACTCAAGCGAATGTTCCTATGAATCGCAATGATTTATTTGAAGCGCTTGAGCTTAAGGGTGAAGAACAATACGAAGGCTTACGCCGTCGCCTGCGTGCGATGGAACGTGATGGCCAGCTGGTTTTTACCCGTCGTCAATGTTATGCCTTACCTGAAAAGCTTGAAATGGTGAAAGGGTCTGTCATCGGTCACAAAGATGGACATGGTTGGGTTCGCCCAGAAGGTAGCCTTAATAAAGAAAACGATATCCTGCTACCTCATCATCAAATGCGTACTCTTATCCATGGTGATTTTGTCTTAGTTCAACCAACGGGTACCGATAAACGAGGTAGAAAAGAAGGGCGGTTAGTTCGTATTCTTGAAGAGCGTAATACTCAGATCGTTGGCCGATTTTTCTTTGAACATGGCTATTCATATGTTGTTCCTGACGATTCTCGTATCCATAAAGATATTTTAATTCCTAACGAGCTACGTGAAGGGGCTCGGATGGGGAATGTTGTGGTGATTGAAATTACCGATCGTGGCTCACGCAGCCGAGGAATGATGGGAAAAGTCGTGGAAGTGCTCGGTGAAAATATGGCACCAGGTATGGAAACCCAAATTGCTATCCGTACTCACCAGATCCCCCACGAGTGGCCCGAAGAGGTGCTTAAACAGGTTGAAAACCTCAGTGAAGAGGTGCCTGAAGAAGCCAAACAAGGGCGTGTAGACTTACGTGACTTACCCTTGGTAACGATTGATGGCGAAGATGCGCGAGATTTTGATGATGCCGTCTATTGTGAAGCGAAAAAGGGGGGAGGTTGGCGCTTATGGGTTGCCATTGCTGATGTCAGTTATTACGTTCGCCCTGATAGTGCGCTAGATAAAGAAGCAATCAATCGAGGTAACTCGGTTTACTTCCCTTCACAAGTTGTACCTATGCTTCCAGAGGTTCTTTCCAACGGGTTGTGTTCACTTAACCCACAAGTGGATCGTCTATGCATGGTCTGTGAAATGACGATCTCAGATACCGGAAAGCTCTCGGGGTATAAACATTATGAAGCCGTTATGAATTCACATGCTCGGCTCACCTACACCAAAGTCCACGAGATTTTGCAAGGGGATGAAGAGCTACGTGAGCGTTACCAAGAGGTAGTGCCTCACCTTGAAGAGCTCCATAACATGTATACCGTACTTAAAGATGCAAGAGACCAACGAGGGGCAATTGAGTTTGAAACGGTTGAAACCAAATTCATCTTTAATGCTCAACGTAAGATTGAAAGCATTGAACCTGTCATTCGTAATGAGGCTCATAAGCTGATTGAAGAATGTATGATCATGGCCAATATTGCTTCCGCTTCTTTGGTTGAAAAAGCCAAAGAGCCTGCTCTTTTCCGAGTTCACGAATCTCCGGGTGAAGAGCGCTTAATGGGCTTTAGAGATTTCTTAGGTGAACTTGGCTTAGACTTGGGTGGTGGCCTCGAACCATCCCCTACCGATTACGCAAACTTAATGAAGCAAATTGGTGAGCGGCAAGATAAAGAACTCATTCAAACCATGCTGCTGCGCTCAATGAAACAAGCGGTATACAACGCTGATAATGCAGGGCACTTTGGCCTAGCTTTGAAACGTTATGCGCATTTTACGTCACCGATTCGTCGCTACCCAGATCTGCTGCTTCACCGTGCTATCAAATATCTGATCGCGAAGCAAGAAGGACGTAACCAAGATCGTTGGACGCCTACAGGGGGATATCACTATTCCTTTGATGATATGGACTACTATGGTGAACAATGTTCGACGACCGAGCGTCGGGCTGATGATGCAACTCGTGAAGTATCTGATTGGCTCAAATGTGAGTATATGCAAGATCATGTTGGAGAAGAGCTAGAAGGGGTGATTGCTAATGTCACAGGCTTTGGCTTCTTTGTTCGATTAACCGAACTGCATATTGATGGTCTTGTCCATATCTCTACACTGGCGAACGATTACTACCAATTTGATCCGATTGGCCAACGATTAATTGGTGAGTCTTTTGGGCATATTTATCGATTGGGTGATGCTGTTAAGGTCAAAGTGTTATCGGTTAATCTGGATGATAGACAAATTGATTTTGAATTAATCGAGACAAGTCGTAAGCTACGCGGCGAGGGTAAAACTGCCAAAAAACGTGCAGTGGAAGCGAAAGCTAAAGCAAAAGGGAAAAAAGCAGCGGCTACTCGTGGTGCAAAAGCGGTTCCGATGATAGAGCCAGTGAAACGTCCAGATGAAAAAGAAACGGGCAAGAGCCAGAAAGGAAAACGGGCCAAACCGGATAAATCTCGTAAAGCTAAATCAGGCCCTAAAACGGCCAAAAGTCGCTCGAAATCGAAATAGGTAAGTCATGAGTAACGAATTAATTTATGGTATTCACTCGGTCAGCGCTGTCATGCAGCGCGACCCTGCGCGTATCATCGAAGCGTATGTATTAAAAGGTCGACAAGATGACAGGTTACTGCCTGTATTAAATGAATTATTACGCTTAGGTGTGTCCATTCAGGAGATGGGGCGAAAAACGTTAGATGACAAAGCACAAGGGGCGAATCATCAAGGTGTGATTGCCAAAGTTCGACCAGCAAAAGCGCTCAATGAACATGACTTAGAGGAGATTCTTAGTCAACATGAACAGCCTTTGCTATTAGTGCTTGATGGGGTGACCGACCCACATAACTTGGGGGCTTGTTTACGTAATGCTGATGCCGCAGGCGTTGCTGCAGTAATTGTCCCTAAAGACAAATCTGCTCCAATGACGGCAACTGTTAGTAAAGTGGCATGTGGCGCAGCCGAAACTGTCCCTTTAGTTCGTGTGACAAACTTGGCTCGTACAATGCGTGCATTGCAAGAACTAGGCGTTTGGTTTGTGGGAACCGCGGGTGAAGCGACCCATGATATCTATCAAAGCAAATTGACAGGGCCATTAGCGATTGTAATGGGAGCGGAAGGAGATGGCATGCGCCGTTTAACGCGTGAAACCTGTGATGATTTGATTAAAATCCCAATGGCAGGCAGTGTATCGAGCCTCAATGTCTCTGTTGCCACTGGCATTTGCTTGTTTGAAGCGGTTCGTCAGCGCAATATCAAATAATAAATAGGAAGGCCAAGCACACAATCCTTTGGCCTTCTTCTTACTTCTGTTCGTTTATTTTTCAAACACCCCTTGCAAGAGAATCTGTGATCTGTATAATGCAGCCCCACTGGTTAAGCCAGTTGTGAACCAATGAGCAGCGAGGAGCAAGCTTGTGGTAACGCAAGTGAGGTAACGTATACTCAGCTTATGTTCGCAGTTAATATGATTAGCTTTGGTTAATTTAATTAGCTGACAATGTGCCCAATCCGGGTACTACGGTTTCACATAAATCAATCGGCATTCACCCGCTTTAGCAGGTTCGAATGGCGATATTGTTTGTGTAATTTTTACTTATTGGAGCTCTGTCTCATGCAGAACCAACGCATCCGTATCCGCCTTAAAGCTTTCGATTATAAACTGATCGATGCTTCTACTGCGGAAATCGTTGAAACAGCTAAGCGTACCGGCGCACAGGTTCGTGGTCCAATCCCACTACCTACTCGTAAAGAGCGTTTCACTGTTCTTATCTCTCCACACGTAAACAAAGATGCACGTGACCAGTACGAAATTCGTACTCACAAGCGTCTGATCGACATCGTTGAACCCACTGACAAGACTGTAGATGCATTAATGCGTCTTGATCTTGCTGCTGGTGTTGATGTGCAAATCAGCCTAGGTTAAGGGAGATTAGAAGAATGATTGGTCTAGTCGGACGTAAAGTGGGTATGACCCGCGTATTTACTGAAGAAGGCGTTTCTATCCCAGTAACTGTTGTTGAGGTTGAAGCGAACCGTGTTTCTCAAGTGAAAACTCTTGAGACTGACGGCTATGCTGCAATCCAAGTAACTGCTGGTGCTAAGAAAGCTAGCCGCGTAACTAAACCAGAAGCAGGTCACTTTGCGAAAGCAGGTGTTGAAGCTGGTCGCGGTCTTTGGGAATTCCGTTTAGAAAACGGCGAAGAGTTCGAAGTTGGTGCTGAACTAACGGTTGAACTGTTCAACGAAATTAAGAAAGTAGACGTTACTGGTACATCGAAGGGTAAAGGCTTCCAAGGTGCTGTTAAGCGCTGGAACTTCCGCACTCAAGATATGACTCACGGTAACTCTTTGTCTCACCGTGCACCGGGTTCAATTGGCCAATGTCAAACTCCAGGTCGCGTATTTAAAGGCAAAAAAATGGCAGGTCACATGGGTGCTGAGCGTGTAACGACTCAAAACCTAGAGATCGTACGTGTTGACGCTGAGCGCAATCTGCTTCTTATTAAAGGTGCAGTCCCAGGTGCAACTGGCGCTAACGTGATCGTCAAACCAGCTGTTAAAGCATAACGTCTAGGAGTAAGTAATGGAATTGATGGTTAAAGGTGCTAACGCACTAACTGTTTCCGAAACTACTTTCGGACGTGAGTTCAACGAAGCTCTTGTACACCAAGTAGTTGTTGCTTATGCAGCAGGTGCTCGTCAAGGTACTCGTGCTCAAAAGACACGTTCAGAAGTTTCTGGCGGTGGCGCTAAGCCATGGCGTCAAAAAGGTACTGGCCGTGCACGTGCTGGTACAATCCGTAGCCCAATCTGGCGTACAGGTGGTGTTACTTTTGCTGCGAAACCACAAGATCACAGCGTTAAAGTAAACAAAAAAATGTACCGTGGTGCTATGAAAAGCATTCTTTCTGAGCTTGTTCGTCAAGAGCGTTTAATCGTTGTTGATAACTTCTCAGTTGAAGCACCAAAAACAAAAGAGCTAGTAGCTAAGCTTAAAGAACTTGAGCTTAACGATGTTCTTATCGTTACTGGCGAAGTAGACGAAAATCTATTCTTAGCTGCTCGTAACCTATACAAAGTTGACGTGCGTGACGTTGCTGGTATTGATCCAGTTAGCCTCATCGCATTTGACAAGGTTCTAATGACTGCTGCTGCAGTTAAGCAAGTTGAGGAGATGCTGGCATGATCCGTGAAGAGCGTCTACTAAAAGTTCTACGTGCACCGCACATCTCTGAAAAAGCAACCATGGCTGCTGAAAAAGCGAACACTATCGTTTTTAAAGTAGCAAAAGATGCCACTAAAAAAGAGATCAAAGCAGCTGTAGAAAAGCTATTTGAAGTTGAAGTTAAGTCTGTAAATACTCTTATTCTTAAGGGTAAGACCAAGCGTCAAGGTCTACGCCAAGGCCGTCGTTCAGACGTGAAGAAAGCGTACGTTACTTTGAAAGAAGGTCAAGATCTTGACTTTGTTGGCGGCGCGGAATAACAGGAGTAGTTGAAAAATGGCTATTGTTAAATGTAAGCCGACTTCGGCTGGTCGTCGTCACGTTGTTAAAGTTGTTAACGCTGACCTACACAAGGGTAAGCCTTACGCCCCTCTTCTAGAGAAAAACTCTAAGAATGGTGGTCGTAATAACAACGGTCGTATCACAGTACGTCACATCGGTGGTGGTCACAAACAACACTATCGTTTGATTGATTTCAAACGTACTAAAGACGGTATCCCAGCGAAAGTTGAACGTCTAGAATACGATCCAAACCGTAGCGCAAATATTGCTCTAGTTCTGTATGCAGACGGTGAGCGTCGTTACATCATTGCACCTAAAGGCATCAAAGCTGGAGATGTTATCCAGTCTGGTGTTGATGCGCCAATCAAAGCAGGTAATGCTTTGCCTATGCGCAATATCCCAGTAGGTTCAACCATTCATAACGTTGAATTGACTCCGGGTAAAGGTGCGCAAGTAGCTCGTTCTGCGGGCGCTTATGCACAACTTGTAGCGCGTGATGGTGCTTATGTTACTATCCGTCTACGCTCTGGTGAAACGCGCAAAGTACTTGCTGAAGGCCGTGCAACAATCGGTGAAGTTGGCAACTCTGAGCACATGCTGCGTGAACTAGGTAAAGCGGGTGCTAGCCGTTGGCGTGGTGTTCGTCCTACCGTTCGCGGTGTGGTAATGAACCCTGTTGATCACCCACATGGTGGTGGTGAAGGTCGTACTTCTGGTGGCCGTCATCCAGTATCTCCATGGGGTATGCCAACGAAAGGCTTCAAGACCCGTAAAAACAAACGCACCGACAAGTACATCGTACGTCGTCGCACTAAGTAATCTATTTAAGAGGATAAGCCATGCCACGTTCTCTCAAGAAAGGTCCATTTATTGACCTACACTTGCTGAAGAAGGTAGAGAAAGCGGTGGAAAGCGGAGACAAAAAGCCTATTAAGACTTGGTCCCGTCGTTCAATGATCATTCCTACAATGATCGGTTTGACCATCGCTGTCCATAATGGTCGTCAACACGTTCCAGTTTTCGTAACTGACGAGATGATCGGTCACAAACTGGGTGAATTTGCCCCAACTCGCACTTACCGTGGCCATGCTGCGGATAAGAAAGCTAAGAAGCGTTAAGGAGTAGATGATGGAAGCATTCGCTAAACATAACTTTGCTCGCATTTCGCCTCAGAAAGCTCGCTTAGTTGCAGATCAAATTCGTGGTAAGTCAGTAGACCAAGCTCTAGAACTTCTAACATTCAGCAACAAAAAAGCGGCTGATCTGATTAAGAAAGTTCTTGAGTCAGCAATCGCTAACGCGGAGCACAACGAAGGTGCTGACATCGACGATCTATGTGTCGCTAAAATCTTCGTAGATGAGGGCCCTATCATGAAGCGTATTATGCCTCGTGCTAAAGGCCGTGCGGACCGTATCTTGAAGCGTTCAAGCCACATTACTGTGGTTGTCGCAGATCGCTAAGAGACTAGGAGAGTAAGCAATGGGTCAGAAAGTACATCCAAATGGTATTCGTCTAGGCATCGTTAAGCCTTGGAATGCTACATGGTTTGCTAATACCAAAGATTTCGCTGACAACCTAGACGGCGACTTCAAGGTACGTCAATACCTTACTAAGGAATTGGCAAAAGCGTCTTTATCACGCATCGTTATCGAGCGTCCTGCAAAAAGCATTCGTGTGACTATTCACACTGCTCGTCCAGGCGTAGTTATCGGTAAGAAAGGTGAAGACGTTGAGAAGCTACGCGCAGCTGTAGCTAAAATTGCAGGTGTACCAGCTCAGATCAATATTTCTGAGGTACGTAAACCTGAGCTAGACGGTCAATTAGTGGCTGATAGCATCGCGTCTCAACTAGAGCGTCGCGTTATGTTCCGTCGTGCGATGAAGCGCGCAGTACAAAACGCAATGCGCCTAGGCGCTAAAGGTATCAAAGTGGAAGTAAGTGGCCGTCTAGGCGGTGCTGAAATTGCACGTTCTGAGTGGTATCGTGAAGGCCGCGTGCCTCTACACACTCTTCGTGCTGACATTGATTACGCAACTTCTTCGGCTCACACCACCTATGGTGTAATCGGCGTTAAAGTTTGGATCTTCAAAGGTGAGATTCTAGGCGGTATGCCAGCTGCTAACGCAGTAGAGCCAAAGGCTGACAAGCCTAAGAAGCAGCGTAAAGGCCGTAAGTAAGGAGTAGACAGATGCTACAACCTAAACGTACTAAGTTCCGCAAGGTTCATACAGGTCGTAACCGTGGCCTAGCAAAAGGTACTGAAGTCAGCTTCGGCACCTTTGGTTTGAAAGCTGTAGGCCGTGGTCGTCTAACTGCTCGTCAAATCGAAGCGGCACGTCGTGCGATGACGCGTCATATTAAGCGTCAAGGTAAAATCTGGATCCGTGTGTTCCCAGACAAACCAATCACAGAAAAACCACTTGAAGTTCGTCAAGGTAAGGGTAAAGGTAACGTTGAGTACTGGGTAGCCCAAATCCAACCTGGCAAGGTAATGTACGAAGTTGATGGTGTACCTGAAGAATTGGCTCGTGAAGCGTTCCGCCTAGCGGCACGTAAACTGCCATTCAAGACTACATTTGTAACTAAGCAGGTGATGTGATGAAAGCACAAGATCTACGCGAAAAAAGCGTTGAAGAGCTTAACTCTGAGCTATTGAATTTGCTGAAAGAACAGTTCAACTTGCGCATGCAAGCTGCCACTGGTCAACTACAGCAAACTCATACTCTGAAAGCTGTCCGCCGTGATATCGCACGTGTGAAAACTGTTTTGACTGAGAAGGCAGGCGCATAATGAGCGACAAAATTCGTACCCAACAAGGTCGTGTTGTTAGTGACAAGATGGACAAGTCTATCGTTGTTGCTATCGAGCGTTTCGTGAAGCACCCAATCTACGGTAAATTCGTTCGACGCACGACTAAAGTACACGCACATGATGAAAGCAACGAGTGTGGCATTGGCGACACTGTTGAAATCCGTGAGTGTCGTCCACTGTCTAAGACTAAGTCTTGGACATTGGTAAAAGTAGTAGAAAAAGCGAAAATCTAATTGAGCTTTTGATGCGAATACAGCGGCCCCAATTATTTTTGGGGCCGCTTGTTTTTTGACTACCCAATCACAAAAAAGGGTGGTACAATTCGCGTCCCTTTAAAGAGGCAGCCCGACCCGAGATGGGTCTAGTTTTTTTAATATTTAGCGGAGCACTAACATGATCCAAATGCAAAGTATGCTGGACGCAGCTGATAACTCAGGCGCTCGCAGCGTAATGTGTATTAAGGTTCTGGGTGGCTCTCACCGTCGTTACGCCCATGTGGGCGACATCATCAAAGTTACTGTGAAAGAAGCAATTCCTCGCGGTAAAGTAAAAAAAGGTGATGTATTGAAGGCAGTGGTAGTTCGCACCCGTAAAGGCGTACGTCGTCCAGACGGTTCTGTCATTCGCTTCGACCGAAATGCTTGCGTATTGCTTAACAACAATACTGAGCAACCAATCGGTACACGTATCTTTGGTCCAGTGACTCGTGAACTTCGTAACGCGAAATTCATGAAGATTGTGTCACTAGCACCTGAAGTTCTGTAAGGAGCGGCAAACAATGGCAGCTAAAATCCGTCGTAATGACGAAGTGATCGTTCTTGCTGGGAAAGACAAAGGCAAGAAAGGTAAAGTAACTAAGGTTCTCGCAACCGGTAAAGTTATCGTTGAAGGTATCAACCTTGTTAAAAAACACCAAAAGCCAGTTCCGGCTCTAGGTCAACAAGGTGGCATCGTTGAACAAGAAGCGGCAATTGATGCTTCTAACGTTGCAATCTTTAACGCAGCAACTGGTAAAGCGGACCGTATCGGTTTCCGTTTTGAAGACGGCAAAAAAGTTCGTTTCTTCAAATCTAACGGCGAAATCGTTTCTAACTAATAGAGTAATTTGGAGTTCTACTATGGCGAAACTGCATGATTACTACAAGTCGTCTGTAGTCGCTGAACTGGCCAAACAGTTCGGTTACACAAGCGTCATGCAAGTCCCTAGAATTGAGAAAATCACCCTCAATATGGGCGTTGGTGAAGCTATCAACGATAAGAAACTACTAGAAAATGCAGCTTCTGATATGGCGACCATCTCTGGTCAAAAGCCACTTATCACTAAAGCACGCAAATCTGTTGCTGGTTTCAAAATCCGTGAAGGCTACCCAATCGGTTGTAAAGTAACCTTGCGTGGCGAACGCATGTGGGATTTTCTAGAGCGTTTGATTTCTATCGCTCTACCACGTGTACGCGATTTCCGCGGTGTTAGCGCTAAGTCTTTTGACGGACGCGGTAACTACAGCATGGGCGTTCGCGAGCAAATCATCTTTCCGGAAATCGACTACGATAAAGTCGATCGTGTACGCGGTCTTGATATCACTATCACGACGTCTGCTAGTACCGATGAGGAAGGCCGTGCTCTGCTGGCTGCCTTTAACTTCCCATTCCGTAAGTAAGGTGAAGGGTTACTGTTATGGCTAAACAATCAATGAAAGCACGTGAAGTTAAACGTGCCAAGCTCGTAGCTCAGTACGCAGAAAAGCGTGCAGCGCTTAAAGCTATCATCAGCGATGTAAACGCATCAGAAGAAGATCGTTGGAATGCGGTTCTTAAACTGCAAACTCTTCCACGTGATTCAAGTGCATCACGTCAGCGCAACCGTTGCAACCAAACTGGTCGTCCACACGGTTACCTACGTAAATTCGGTCTAAGCCGTATCAAAGTTCGTGAAGCTTGCATGAAAGGCGAGATTCCTGGACTTCGTAAGGCTAGCTGGTAATTGCCACTTAATCATTTGGAGTATAGTCTATGAGCATGCAAGATCCGATTTCGGATATGCTGACCCGTATTCGTAACGGTCAGGCAGCAAATAAAGTTGCTGTAAAAATGCCTTCTTCAAAGCTTAAAGTTGCAATTGCTGCACTACTTAAAGCTGAAGGTTACATCGCAGACTTCGCTGTTGAAGGCGAAGCAAAACCTGAGCTGGAAATTACGCTTAAGTATTTCCAAGCAAAACCAGTAATTGAGCAAATCAAACGCGTTTCTCGTCCAGGTCTTCGTGTTTACAAGAAGAAAGATGAGCTTCCATCAGTGATGGGCGGTCTTGGTGTTGCTGTTATTTCCACTTCCAAGGGTCTGATGTCAGACCGCGCTGCTCGCAAAGCAGGTCTTGGCGGTGAAATCATTTGCTACGTAGCTTAATTTAATAGGAGTAGAACATGTCTCGTGTTGCTAAAGCACCTGTCGCTATTCCAGCTGGCGTAGAGGTGAAACTAAACGGCCAAGAGATCACTATTAAAGGCGCTAAAGGTGAATTAACTCGCGTTATTCACAATGGCGTAGTGGTCGCACAGGAAGAAAACAACCTAACGTTCGGTCCTCGTGAGGGTATCGCAAACGCTTGGGCTCAAGCAGGTACTGCTCGCGCTCTAGTGAACAACATGGTTGTTGGTGTTACTGAAGGCTTTACTAAGAAGCTCGTTCTTAAGGGTGTAGGTTACCGTGCTGCTATCAAAGGCAACGCTGTAGGTCTAACTCTAGGCTTCTCTCACCCAGTTGAGCACGAGTTGCCAGCGGGTGTTAAAGCCGAATGTCCAACCCAAACTGAAATTGTCCTAACTGGTTGCGATAAGCAAGAAGTTGGTCAGGTTGCGGCTGACATTCGTTCTTACCGCGCGCCTGAGCCTTATAAAGGCAAAGGTATTCGTTACGCAGATGAAAATGTGCGTACTAAAGAAGCTAAGAAGAAGTAAGGTAACACTATGGATAAGAAAGCATCTCGCATCCGTCGTGCTACACGCGCACGTCGTAAGATTGCAGAACTGGGTGCAACTCGCCTAGTAGTACACCGTACTCCTCGTCACGTGTACGCTCAAGTGATTGCAGCTAATGGCTCTGAGGTTATCGCCGCAGCTTCTACTGTAGAAAAAGCGATCCGTGAGCAAGTGAAGAATACTGGTAACATCGATGCAGCAAAAGCAGTAGGTAAAGCTGTTGCTGAGCGTGCGCTAGAAAAAGGCGTATCGTCAGTTGCATTTGATCGTTCTGGTTTCCAATACCACGGTCGAGTAGCCGCGCTAGCAGAATCTGCTCGCGAAGCTGGTCTGAAATTCTAAGGTAGGGTTGGAAGATGGCTAAAGAACAACAAGTTCAAGCGAATGATTTGCAAGAAAAATTAATCGCTGTTAACCGTGTTTCTAAAACGGTTAAAGGTGGTCGAATCATGAGCTTCACTGCACTAACAGTTGTTGGTGACGGTAATGGTCGTGTAGGTTTCGGTTACGGCAAAGCTCGTGAAGTACCTGCTGCGATTCAAAAAGCAATGGAAAAAGCACGTCGTAACATGGTTACTATCGCGCTTAACGAAGGCACTCTTCACCATCCAGTGAAAGGTCGCCACTCGGGCTCTAAAGTTTACATGCAGCCAGCTGCAGAAGGTACAGGTGTTATCGCCGGTGGTGCGATGCGTTCAGTACTTGAAGTTGCTGGTGTACATAACGTTTTATCTAAAGCATACGGTTCAACAAACCCTATCAACATCGTTCGTGCAACGATCGACGCTTTAGTAGATGTTAAGTCACCTGAAATGGTTGCAGCTAAACGTGGTCTAACTGTTGAAGCGATTTCGGAGTAAGAACACATGGCAACTATTAAAGTAACTCAAACTAAAAGCTCAATTGGTCGCCTGCCAAAGCATAAAGCTACTTTGCGCGGTTTAGGTCTTCGTAAAATCAACCATACAGTGGAACTTGAAGATACAGCGTGCGTACGCGGTATGATCAACAAGGTTCACTACATGGTTAAAGTTGAGGAGTAATCATAATGTTTTTGAATACTCTATCACCGGCTGCGGGTTCTAAACCTTCTAAGAAGCGTTTAGGTCGTGGTATCGGTTCTGGCCTTGGTAAAACAGGTGGCCGTGGTCACAAAGGTCAAAAGTCACGTTCTGGCGGCAGCGTTCGTCCAGGTTTTGAAGGCGGTCAAATGCCATTAAAACAACGTCTACCTAAATTCGGTTTCACTTCTCGTAAGAGCCTAGTGACAGCTGAAGTTCGTCTAGCTGAGCTAGCGAAAGTAACAGGTGATGTTGTTGATCTTAATAGCTTGAAGGCAGCGAACGTTGTTACTAAAAACATCGAATTCGTGAAGGTAGTTCTTTCTGGCGAGATCAACAAAGCAGTGACTGTGAAAGGTCTACGCGTGACTAAAGGCGCTAAAGCTGCAATCGAAGCTGCAGGCGGTAAAATCGAGGAATAATCTCGAGGATTGAGGTACAGATGGCTAAGAAACCAGGACAAGATTTTCGTAGTGCTCAGAGCGGCTTAGGTGAGCTAAAGTCGCGCTTATTATTCGTAATTGGTGCACTTTTAGTATTCCGAGCAGGCTCTTTTGTGCCGATTCCTGGTATTGACGCTGCTGTACTTGCCGATTTGTTCGAACAGCAAAAAGGCACCATCATTGAAATGTTTAATATGTTCTCTGGTGGTGCTCTTGAGCGTGCATCTATATTCGCACTGGGTATCATGCCGTATATTTCGGCATCAATTGTTGTCCAGTTGCTGACTGTAGTTCATCCAGCGTTAGCCGAGCTCAAGAAAGAGGGTGAAGCAGGCCGTCGTAAGATCAGCCAATATACGCGCTACGGCACGCTTGTACTTGCAACATTCCAAGCGATAGGTATTGCAACAGGCTTACCAAACATGGTCAACAATCTGGTTGTTATCGACCAAACCATGTTTACCCTGATTGCCACCGTGAGTTTAGTAACCGGTACTATGTTTTTAATGTGGTTAGGTGAACAAATTACAGAGCGAGGGATTGGGAATGGTATCTCCATTCTGATTTTTGCAGGTATTGTTGCTGGTTTGCCAAAAGCAATCGGACAAACGATCGAGCAAGCGCGTCAAGGTGAACTGCATGTGCTTCTTCTGCTGTTAATTGCAGTGTTAGCTTTTGCTGTTATCTATTTCGTTGTTTTCATGGAGCGTGGTCAGCGTCGTATCGTTGTCAACTACGCGAAGCGTCAACAAGGGCGTAAGGTATTTGCAGCACAAAGTACTCACTTGCCGTTGAAAATTAATATGGCTGGGGTAATTCCTGCAATTTTCGCATCAAGTATTATTTTGTTCCCTGGAACATTAGCGCAGTGGTTTGGTCAGAATGGTGAAAGCAGTACACTTGGTTGGTTAACTGATGTGTCTTTAGCTTTAAGCCCTGGTCAGCCCCTGTATGTAATGCTTTATGCAGCAGCGATTATTTTCTTCTGTTTCTTCTATACGGCGTTGGTATTTAACCCACGTGAAACAGCAGATAACCTGAAGAAGTCTGGTGCATTCGTACCCGGTATCCGCCCAGGTGAGCAGACTGCAAAATATATTGATAAAGTGATGACACGGTTAACCTTAGCGGGTGCTTTGTATATTACCTTTATCTGTCTGATCCCTGAGTTCATGATGGTCGCATGGAACGTACGTTTCTACTTTGGCGGTACATCATTACTGATTGTCGTTGTAGTAATCATGGACTTTATGGCACAGGTACAGACTCATTTGATGTCAAATCAATATGATTCTGTGTTGAAAAAGGCAAATTTAAAAGGCTATGGCCGTTAATACGGTCGCCATTTAAGTTAGATTTACGGAGTTTAGCAATGAAAGTTCGTGCTTCCGTTAAAAAAATCTGCCGTAACTGTAAAGTTATCAAGCGTAACGGTGTCGTTCGCGTGATTTGCAGTGAGCCAAAGCACAAGCAGCGCCAAGGCTAATAAGCAGAAATTTTTACTTGAAAATTAAAGGTTGGTCGAGTATATTCCTCGGCCTACCTTTTGCGTGCAAAAGAAGTAGTATCCCGCAGCGTATCCTCGACGGGCTTTGCTGCGGATAATTCTTTATAGAAAGTACTAGGAGTGCATAGTGGCCCGTATAGCAGGCATTAACATTCCTGATCAAAAACATGCTGTAATCGCTCTGACTGCGATTTACGGTATTGGTAAAACCCGCTCAAAAGCTATTCTAGCTGATGTGGGTATTGCTGAAAGTGTTAAGATCAGTGAACTAACTGAAGAGCAGATCGATCAACTGCGTGATGGTGTAGCTAAATACACTGTAGAGGGTGATCTTCGTCGTGAAGTTTCCATGAACATCAAGCGTCTTATGGACCTTGGTTGTTATCGTGGTCTTCGTCATCGTCGCAGTCTACCACTACGTGGACAGCGTACTAAAACCAATGCTCGCACCCGTAAGGGTCCGCGTAAGCCGATCAAGAAATAGTCGGGAAGGGTAGAGTACAATGGCTAAACAACCAACACGCGCTCGTAAGCGCGTACGCAAGCAAGTTGCTGATGGCGTAGCGCATATCCACGCATCTTTCAACAACACAATCGTAACCATCACTGACCGTCAAGGTAACGCATTAGCTTGGGCTACTGCTGGTGGTTCAGGTTTCCGCGGTTCTCGTAAATCAACACCGTTCGCTGCACAGGTTGCTGCTGAGCGTTGTGCTGAAATGGCTAAAGAATATGGCCTAAAGAACCTTGAGGTTATGGTTAAGGGTCCAGGTCCAGGTCGTGAGTCTACTGTTCGCGCACTGAACGCTGCTGGTTTCCGTATCACAAACATCGTTGATGCGACACCAATCCCTCATAACGGTTGTCGTCCACCTAAGAAACGTCGCGTTTAACGTTTCTGGGAACATTGGAGAAAGATCATGGCAAGATATTTGGGTCCTAAGCTGAAGCTTAGCCGCCGCGAAGGTACTGACTTGTTCCTTAAGTCAGGCGTTCGTGCGATTGATACCAAGTGTAAAATCGATAACGCACCAGGTGTACACGGCGCTCGTCGCGGTCGTCTATCTGAGTATGGCGTTCAGCTTCGTGAGAAGCAAAAAGTTCGTCGTATCTATGGCGTTCTAGAAAAACAATTCCGTAACTACTACAAAGAAGCAGCTCGCCTAAAAGGCAACACAGGTGAGAACCTACTTATGCTTCTTGAAGGTCGTCTAGACAATGTTGTTTACCGTATGGGCTTTGGCGCAACTCGCGCGGAAGCACGTCAATTGGTTAGCCACAAAGCTATCCTAGTCAACGGTAACGTTGTAAACGTACCTTCTTTCAATGTTGCGGCTAACGACGTTGTTGCAATCCGTGAGAAAGCGAAAAAGCAATCTCGCATCAAAGCAGCTCTAGAAGTTGCAGAACAACGCGAAAAACCAACTTGGATTGAAGTAGATGCAAGCCAGATGGAAGGTACATTCAAGCGTTTGCCTGAACGTTCTGATCTATCAGCTGACATCAACGAACAATTGATCGTCGAGCTTTACTCTAAGTAAGGTTTAAACTAAAGAGAGGACACAATGCAGGGTTCTGTAACAGAATTTCTTAAGCCACGTCTTGTTGATATCGAACAGATTAGCACGACACACGCAAAAGTAACTCTTGAGCCATTAGAGCGTGGTTTCGGCCATACTCTTGGTAATGCACTTCGCCGAATTCTTCTATCTTCTATGCCGGGTTGTGCCGTAACAGAGGTAGAAATTGAAGGCGTACTTCATGAGTACAGCACTAAAGAAGGCGTTCAGGAAGATATCCTTGAGATACTCCTTAACCTGAAAGGGCTGGCGGTTCGCTTAGGCGAGAATAAAGATGAAGTGTTCATTACATTAAACAAATCAGGCTCGGGCCCTGTGGTTGCAGGTGACATCACCCATGACGGTGATGTAGAGATCGTAAACCCTGAACACGTTATCTGTCACTTAACCAGTGACAACGCTGAAATCGCTATGCGTATTAAAGTGGAACGTGGTCGTGGTTATGTTCCTGCTTCTGCTCGTATTCATACCGAAGAAGATGAACGTCCTATCGGTCGTTTGCTTGTCGATGCAACATTCAGCCCTGTAGACAAAATTGCCTACTCTGTTGATGCCGCTCGTGTTGAGCAACGTACTGACTTAGACAAACTCGTTATCGATATGGAAACGAACGGTACTCTTGAACCTGAGGAAGCTATCCGTCGTGCAGCAACAATTCTTGCTGAACAATTGGATGCGTTCGTAGATCTTCGTGATGTACGCGTTCCTGAGGAGAAGGAAGAGAAGCCTGAATCCGATCCGATCCTACTGCGTCCTGTAGACGATCTTGAACTAACAGTTCGCTCTGCTAACTGTCTGAAAGCAGAAGCGATTCACTACATCGGTGATCTAGTACAGCGCACTGAGGTTGAGCTACTTAAAACGCCTAACCTTGGTAAGAAATCTCTTACTGAGATTAAAGACGTGCTTGCATCACGTGGCTTGTCTCTGGGCATGCGCCTAGAAAACTGGCCGCCAGCGTCCATCGCTGAAGATTAATCGATATTAGTTAGAAGGATTTGGTCATGCGCCATCGTAAGAGTGGTCGTCAACTCAACCGCAACAGCAGTCATCGCAAAGCGATGTTCAGCAACATGGCTAGCTCTTTAGTACGTCATGAAGTTATCAAGACTACTTTGCCAAAAGCGAAAGAGCTGCGTCGCGTCGTTGAGCCTTTGATTACATTAGCTAAGACTGACAGTGTTGCTAACCGTCGTCTAGCATTTGCACGTACTCGTGATAACGAAGTTGTTGCAAAACTATTTAACGAACTTGGTCCACGTTTTGCTGCTCGTCAGGGCGGTTATACGCGTATCCTAAAAGCTGGCTTCCGTGCTGGTGATAAAGCTCCAATGGCTTACATTGAGCTTGTTGATCGCCCAGCTGCTGAAGAAGCCGCTGAGTAATCAGTTCGCGAATAAAAAGCCGAGCATTTGCTCGGCTTTTTTATTGGATCGTTATTCATATTCTACCGCAACGAATATTTAATGATTGTGTCCTTGAGCGCTTAATCCTTCACTTTCCCTCTTTGTGTCTGTTAATGCCACAACCCTTGTAACGTCTGTAATAAATCTGTACCTGCATTTTGTTGAGTTAAATATTGCAGGAGTACAGGGGCAAATTGTTCCACCATGCTGGAATCAAGACCTAACTGATTAAATACTTCATTAACCTCTTCGAGAGTTGTGAGCGAGGAGGGCGATGTTCCGGTTGGTGAAAGTCCTAGTTGGGTGAATGTATCCAATGAGGGGATTACATGGCTTAATTCAGTTTGATGACTTTCGGTTAATTGGTTATTGGCTAAGGCGAATAGGGCGGCGATTCCCCCGCTAGCTTGTTGTTCAGAAATTGGTAATTGTGTTTTTATTTGATCAACCAGAGCTGAATGCTCTTTGATTTCCAATAAATTACTATTTACCAAAGAGGCAATATCTTGGTGATTGTTGCTATCTAATTTCAGGAATGCCCAACTGTTCGGGCTACTAATCATGGCTGATAGAATCAGTGATGTGATGAGAGTTTGTTTCATAGTTAATGAAATCCCAGATGAAAGGTTTGGTTTGAAAATAGGAGTGTACTGTTGCAATGAGTTTAGCAAAGTATCCGAGGCTCACCTGTTTTTCTGTGGTTCGCTGGGGAAATGAACTGATGATAAAAAAAGCGGCGCAATGCACCGCTGGAAATTGGTATTAAGTGAAACTTATAGAATATCCAGTAGCTCAACTTCAAAGACAAGAGCAGCAAATGGAGGAATTGCAGCACCGGCACCACGTTCACCATAAGCAAGGTCGTGAGGGATGTATAATTTCCATTTGGAACCAACAGGCATCAGCTGTAGAGCTTCAACCCAACCTTTGATGACTCCTGTTACTGGGAATTCAGCGGGTTGACCGCGAGAGACTGAACTATCAAATACCGTACCATCGGTGAGTTCACCATGGTAATGAACACGAACAGATTTATCTGCGCTTGGTACTTCACCAGTACCTTCATTGATAATTTCGTATTGTAGACCTGATTCTAAAACGGTCACTTCTGGACGTAGCGCATTATCTTTTAAAAAGCTTTCACCTTCGGCAGCGGCCATTTTTGCTGATGCTTGGCGAGCTTCTTCTGCACGCATGTGAATAGCTTGTAGTGCTTGATTGATTTCATCAATTTCAATCGCTGGCATTTCACCCACTAAAGCGGTGGCGATACCGGCCGCAATCGCATCAACATTTAGGCCTTCCAGACCACTACCTGCCAATTGCTGGCCCATTTGTAGACCAATGCCATAACTGGCTTTTTGTTCTACGGTTTCAAATTTTACGTCAGACATAAGTGTCACTCTTTGTCACAAAAAGAAAGCCGACAGAATACCAGTTTCAGAGGTTGGATGAAATGCTTGCCAGAAAATCCTGTTATAAAGGTGCTAAGGTGTGAGTTATCGCAGGATCTAAGAGAAAAAACTTCAAGATTGTGTCAACCTTTGGTAGAAGCAAGGCCATGCTCTATACTCTTGGCACGTGAGTTTTTATACTGTACCAAGCATTTTAGGGACGGATAGAAATGAATCGCCGACATAAGAAAAAACAGCAAACCGATTACTTTGCATCGATGAAGCGTCAGTGGTTAGCCATTGAGTGGCAAAATATATTCCAGCGTTTCGCCGAACACACCAATATTAAGCGTTGGGGAGCCTTTTGGCAGCGCTTACCGATTTATCACCAAAGAGCGTTGATGGTATTAATTCCCCTGGTTGTCATTCTACTATTGGCCCCATGGCCATCCACTGAATCGCCTGCTCCTAAAGAGTCATCCAAACCGACTCATCAACGGGTGCCAATTGCGGTGAATACTCAAGGATTAAGTGAACAGAATAAAGAACTATCCCCCCCTACGGTGGAGAAAGCTTGGCAAGAGTATATTGTTCAGCAAGGGGATACCCTATCCCAAGTATTTCGCCGTAATGATTTATCGATGGCGGATCTCAATGCATTAGTGCAGATTGAAGGTGGTGATAAACCGCTGAGTCAGATTCAACAAGGGCAATTAATTCGCTTTAAGCTGACGGCTGATGGTCAGTTAGATATCCTTCAGTTAGAAAAAAACAACCAATCAGTGATGTTTTTTCGTCTGTCTGATGGTGGGTTTGGGCGTAGTAAATAATAGTCATCATTGGGTGGGTGATTTTTTCATATCAATATGAGCAATGCCATCTTCTAAATAGCTTTCCGATGTCGGAATAAATCCGAATTGGGCGTAGAAGTGGGTGAGGTAGGTTTGTGCACCAATTTCTATGGCTTGCTCCGGCCAATGTTGGGCACAGTGCATCAGTGCTTGTTCTAGTAACTGATGCGCAAGGCCTTTTCCTCGGGCGTTTTGTGCAATAGCGACTCGACCAATACTGGCACTTGGGTAGCTAACTCCTGGGGGAAGTAGGCGAGCACAAGCGACTAATTGTTGTTGATCATAACCCATTAAGTGCCACGTTTCGGCTATGCGATCTTTGTCATCCAATTCAGGGTAAGGACACTGTTGTTCAACCACAAAAATATCTACTCGTAGTTTCAATAATTCATAAAGTTGCTCTGTCGTGAGTTCGTTAAACGAACGGCATTGCCAAGTGTACATCGGTTAACTCCTTGTCTTTATTCATTTTATATAATGAACGTCTGGTTAAAGGAAGGATTGGTTTTACATAATCGTATGCAAAGAGCCATCGTAGCTCAATATTGGCTGGTGGTCTGAGGAAAAATAGCGATAATAGGCGGTTCTTCTTTCGTCTAACAAAGGACGCTTCCTTGAGTAATACCTCTTTTTCTACGATTAATTTAAAGCCAGACCTTCTTTCGAACCTCGCTACATTGGGTTATACCCAAATGACGCCAATTCAAGCATTAAGCTTACCAAGCATTTTGGCGGGTAAGGATGTCATCGGGCAAGGAAAAACGGGGTCAGGGAAAACCGCGGCGTTTGGTTTGGGGGTGTTATCGAACCTAAATGTGAAACGCTTTCGGGTACAAGCCTTGGTCTTGTGTCCAACCCGAGAGTTAGCGGATCAAGTTGCGACTGAAATTCGTACTCTAGGCCGTGCGATTCATAATATTAAAGTGCTGACTTTATGTGGCGGCATGCCCATGGGGCCACAGATTGGTTCACTGGAACATGGTGCTCATATTTTGGTTGGGACGCCGGGGCGAATTCTGGATCATCTAGAGAAAGGACGAATTGATCTGTCAGAGCTCAATACGTTGGTATTAGACGAAGCTGATCGCATGCTCGAAATGGGATTTCAGGAATCGTTAGATGCGATCATCAATGAAACCCCCATTTCACGTCAAACCTTACTCTTTAGTGCGACATTCCCCACTCAGATCAAACACATTGCTCAGCGTATTATGCGCGAGCCTGAAATGGTGAAAGTGGAATCGACGCATAATACTTCTAGTATTCAGCAATTCTTTTATAAAGTCGAAGGAACTCAAGCGAGAGATCAAGCGCTTGAGTTGTTGTTGTTGCATCATCAACCGGAATCGGCGGTCGTTTTTTGTAATACCAAAAAAGAAGTACAAAGTGTGGCGGATGAGCTGCATCATAAAGGGTTTAGTGTCGTTGAACTGCACGGTGATTTAGAGCAACGAGAGCGTGACCAAGCTCTGATTCAATTTTCTAATAAAAGTATCTCCATTTTGGTCGCAACCGATGTGGCTGCGCGTGGTTTGGATGTGGATAATTTAGATGCCGTGGTTAACTTTGAGCTCTCTCGTGATCCAGAAGTGCATGTGCATCGCATTGGACGAACTGGGCGAGCGGGCAGTAAAGGGTTAGCCTTTAGTTTCTTTAGCGATAAAGAGATGCATCGAGTTGCTATGATTGATGAGTATCTGGATATGCCGATTGAGGCTGCAACGCTTCCCGAGGCGAATCCTCAGGCTCAACCTTATGTCGCAAAAATGGTGACGTTACAGATTGATGGCGGGAAAAAGCAAAAAGTACGCCCAGGAGATATTCTGGGAGCATTAACTGCGGAAGGGCAGATAGCGGCTGAGCATATTGGTAAAATTAACGTATTACCTATGCGTGCCTATGTTGCGGTCAATAAAAAGGTGGCCAAGCTGGCGCTGCAAAAATTGAGTAACGGAAAAATTAAAGGCCGCCAATTTCGAGCGCGTCTATTGAAATAGCCTGAAGTCGCCAAGAAAAGCCAGTGCAGAGCACTGGCTTTTGTCGTTATTAGTCAGCACTCATCTTAGTTTGCTTGAGTTTGTGCTGTGAGGTCGACTCGATAGACGGCAAAACCCGCGTCATCCGTGCTGATATAACTCATGGGATATTGGCCGTTATTTTTTATAAATTGTGCCGCTTTTTCACTGGGAGCGGTTTCAAAGCGAATGTCTAACGGGGTATGGGTTCGAATGGGCGCAAATGACCAGTTATTATCGGCACTTGGGGTTACGTGCCCTTTCTCTTGGCTGATGAGATAAATGTAGCTGGCGACAACGGTGCGATTTTCATCGGGGGAATCAAAAGCGACATGCTCTGCGCCTGTACCTGCAAATTTATTGCTGTATGCACGATAGTTATTGGTTGCGACCAAAAAGATCTGCTGTTTATCGATAGGCTTTCCTTGGAAAGAGAGTCCAACAATACGTTCTGCATTCTCATTGATAACTTGGCATTCACCGTTGTATTTAGCCGGTTGTGTGATATCAATTTGGTAGTTTACACCATCGATTACATCAAAATTATAGGTGCGAAAACCATCCCAATTAATCAGTGATTGAGGGGTACTTCGGGTTGGATCAATTTGGTTAAATTGACCGGCGCTGCATTCTAACCACTCTTTGACCTCTTTTCCGGTCATCTTTAATGCGACCAAAGTATTAGGGTAAAGGTAGAGATCGGCGGCGTTACGAAACGTTAATTGCCCCGCTTCCACTTCAGTAAAACCATTGGGATCATCTTTGCGTCCTCCCACTTTAAATGGTGCAGCAGCAGAAAGCACTGGTAGCCCATCTAATGAGGGGTCACCTTGGATAAAGCGTTCAACGTAATCTTTCTGTGCGAGATTTACTATTTGAACCGTGGGATCATCTTGCACGAGCGCTAAAAAGCTATACATCACATCATCAGCCTGGCCGATGGGTTGATTGACAAACTGACGGGTTGCTTGATGATCTTCTGCAAGGGCTTTCACGATTCCAGTATCGGCTTTGGCTAAGGCGGTATTGCTCTGCTTGTCAAAGATTGGGCGGGCTTGGGATTGACTTTGAACGACTTGCCATTTTCCTTGTGTATTATCTAACGTGAGATCAATGACACCTACATGACTGCCCCAGCGGCCGGGCATGACCGCAGCAATGCCATTGATTGTTCCTTGATTAATATCAGCACCGGGCAATTGAGCAAAGTCTTTACTTGGAAAAACAGCATGTGAATGGCCAAATGTAATGGCATCAATACCTTCAACTTGGGTGAGATAGTACACCGAATTTTCAGCGCCACTCTGATAAGGATCGGCGGATACGCCTGAATGAGGAATGGCGATGATCACCTCGGCACCTTCTTGCCGCATCTGAGGTATTAACTGTTGCGCGGTCTGCTTAATATCTTTAGTGAAAACCTTCCCTTGTAAATTTTTCTTATCCCATACCATGATTTGAGGAGGCACAAAGCCAATATATCCAACCTTAACAAGGTGTTGATTGCCGTCGTTATCTGTAAAGGTATGATTTTTTATTAGGTAAGGCGTGAAATAGTGTTGACCTGTAGCTTGGTCAAATACATTCGCATTTACATAAGGAAACTCAGCCCCCGCGATCGCTTGACGAAGAAAGGTTAAACCGTAGTTAAATTCATGGTTACCCACATTACCCACATCATAGCCCAGTTGATTCATGGCTTTGTAAGCGGGGTGAATTTCTCCTTTCGTAATGCCTTTGGCCGCGATGTAATCCCCCATTGGGCTACCTTGAATTAAATCGCCATTATCGACCAATACGGCATTACTCACTTCAGCTCTGGCTTGTTTGACTAAACTGGCCGCTCGTGCCAAGCCCAGTTGTTGAGATGGTTTGTCTTTGTAGTAATCATAATCCATCAAATTGGTATGAATATCCGTCGTTTCTATGATTCGTAATTGAATGGTTTCAGCCATTGCTGGGCCAGCCAGATTCAGCAGCCCACCTAAAAGCGCGACAGAAAGAGGCTTGAGTGGTGAATTCATGGGGAGTTCCTATCTATTGAATGGGAGATAAAACGCAACTCGGGCAAATGTATCAAATAGCTATGCAACAAGAAGCTTGATACATCACAAAGTGTGATTTATTTATATTTTAGAGGTGAGGTGATCCGCTCGCCGATTTTTCAGGTAAAGAATTTTCTTGTGAATTTCTCTCTTATCAGCTTTTAGTATAAAAAATGAAATTTTAGAATTTCAGGTAATAAATGGAACTGCTCATAATGCCTATTATCGATTGAGTGATGGATAACAAATATGGCGGGTTCACAGAGCGTTAATAGCGGGTTTACTCCCTCCACTCCATTAGTGGCATTAGAGGGGGGGGCATCATCGCATCCTTTTACCCGTTTTTCAGGTAACCCATTACAACCTGGAGAAGTGGCACTCGTGGGAGCCGGTCCCGGTGATCCTGAATTATTGACAATTAAAGCCTTCAACTATCTTCAGCAGGCCGATGTCATTCTTTATGACTACTTGGTGTCCGATGAAATCATGTGCTTAATCCCTTCTGACACCATATTGGTTTGTGTCGGAAAACGTGCTGGTCACCATAGTGTGCCACAAGAGAAAACCAACCAGCTATTGGTGGATTTTGCTCAGTCAGGTTATCGAGTAGTACGTATGAAAGGGGGAGACCCTTTTATTTTTGGACGTGGGGGAGAAGAGCTCGAAGCCTTGGTTGATGCTGGAATTTCTTTTCAGGTTATCCCCGGGATTACTGCTGCTGCAGGAGCCACGGCCTATGCTGGCATTCCTCTTACTCACCGTGATTATGCGCAATCTGCCGTTTTTATTACCGGTCATCTTAAAAATGAAACCGCAGACGAAATGGATTGGTCCACATTAGCTCGTGGTCAGCAGACTTTAGTGATTTATATGGGATTGATGAAATCCCAGTTTATCGCTCAGCAGTTAATAAAGCATGGAAGAAGCGACAGCACCCCGATCGCTATCATCGAACGAGGGACTCAGCGCTCGCAGCAAGTACAGCGAGGAACTCTGAGAGCGTTACCACAATTGGCGGCTCAGGCTCAATCTCCGGCTTTAATTGTCATTGGTGAGGTGGTCTCTTTGGCTGACAAACTGGCTTGGTTTGGTGAACGTTCGGTTCACTCGTCTCACTATCAATACGCCTAACCCGATTTTAATAGAAAGCCTGTCGTGGTTGTTTTGCGATAAGGCAGCTAAAAGGAAGCTCGCAACATGGATCAACAACGCTTAACCCATTTACAACAGCTTGAAGCAGAAAGCATACACATCATTCGTGAAGTGGCGGCAGAATTTGCTAATCCAGTCATGATGTACTCGATTGGCAAAGACTCCTCCGTCATGCTGCATCTGGCTCGAAAAGCCTTTTATCCGGGAAAAATTCCTTTTCCTTTGTTGCATGTGGATACGGATTGGAAGTTTCGTGAAATGATCGCCTTTCGTGACGCCACCGCTAAAAAATATGGTTTTGAATTGCTTGTGCATAAGAACCCAGAAGGCATGGCGATGGGTATGAATCCTTTTGTGCATGGTTCATCGAAACATACCGATATCATGAAAACCCAAGGGTTAAAACAAGCCCTGAACCAGTATGGGTTTGATGCTGCTTTTGGTGGTGCGCGACGTGATGAAGAAAAATCGCGTGCCAAAGAACGTGTTTACTCTTTTCGTGACCAAAACCACGCTTGGGATCCGAAAAATCAGCGTCCGGAACTGTGGCGTACCTACAACGGGCAGATCAATAAAGGAGAAAGCATCCGAGTGTTCCCGTTATCTAACTGGACGGAGCTGGATATTTGGCAATACATCTACCTAGAAAATATAGAGATTGTACCACTTTACCTGGCGGCGGTTCGCCCTGTGGTGGAACGAGACGGTATGTTGATCATGGTTGATGATCAACGGATGGAGCTAAAAGAGGACGAACAGATTCAGCATAAAAGCGTTCGCTTTCGCACATTGGGCTGTTACCCCCTGACTGGTGCGATAGCGTCCACAGCCAGTACGCTACCTGAAATTATTGAAGAGATGCTGGTGGCAACCTCCAGTGAGCGTCAAGGAAGAGCGATCGACCATGATCAATCAGGATCGATGGAACTGAAAAAACGCCAAGGTTACTTCTAAGGATTTGAGGAAAGAAAAATGAACAGTGCAGTGCATGCTCAACTTGCTGAGCTTGGTATTGAAGGATACCTCAACCAACATCAACATAAATCATTACTTCGGTTTTTAACCTGTGGCTCTGTTGACGATGGAAAAAGTACCTTAATCGGTCGTTTACTTCATGACTCAAAGCAGATTTATGAAGATCAATTAGCGGCGGTCCATTCTGACAGCCAGCGAGTGGGGACAACCGGAGAGCGCCCAGATCTCGCTTTGTTGGTGGACGGGTTACAAGCTGAACGCGAACAAGGCATCACCATTGATGTGGCGTATCGCTACTTCTCCACCCAAAAGCGTAAATTCATTATTGCCGATACACCGGGGCATAAGCAGTACACTCGCAATATGGCGACCGGAGCCTCTACTTGTGATTTAGCAATCATTTTAATTGATGCCCGTAAAGGCATTTTAGATCAGACTCGCCGTCACTCTTTTATCGCTAATCTGCTTGGAATCAAACACTTTGTGGTGGCGGTGAATAAAATGGATTTGGTGGAATATTCGGCAGAGCGCTTTGATGAAATTCGTCAGCAGTATGCTGAGTTTTCTCAGTATTTACATGGCGATATTGATATTCAACTTATCCCTATCTCGGCACTCGAAGGTGATAATGTAGTGGAAAAAAGCCAGCAGATGCCTTGGTATCAAGGGCCGTCATTGCTGGATCTGCTAGAAACCGTAGATATTGAAAAACAAAAAGGGCGTGGTGAGTTTCGCTTTCCTGTTCAGTATGTGAGTCGTCCTAATCTGGATTTTCGTGGCTTTGCGGGCACCATTGCCGCAGGGGCGATCAAGGTCGGGGATAAGGTCAAAGTATTGCCTTCTGGGAAAACCTCAACCATTGCCCGTATTGTCACTTTTGATGGCGATTTGCCGCAAGCAGAAGCAGGCTTAGCGGTAACCTTAACCCTGAGCGATGAAATTGATATTAGCCGCGGTGATCTGCTGGTGTTGGCGGAGGCGGATTTGCAAAGTACGCAATGTTTACTGGCGGATGTGGTGTGGATGACAGAGCAACCCTTACAAGCTGGGCGTGAATACGACATAAAAATTGCAGGTAAGAAAACGGTTGGGCGAGTAGAATCCGTTCGTCATCAATACGATATTAATCAACTATCGACTTTTGAGAGTGAAACATTACCACTTAACGGTATCGGGCTTTGTGAGTGGACTTTCCATCAATCCATCGCCTTGGATCGTTATTTAGATTGTGCCGATACTGGTGGTTTTATCATTATCGATCGCTTAACCAATGTCACTGTTGGCGCTGGGCTGGTTCGTGAATCTCTCGCCGCCCCACAAGCAGATGAACCCTCTATCTCAGCCTTTGAGCTAGAACTCAATGCTTTGATCCGTAAGCATTTTCCTCATTGGGATGCCCGTGATCTCTCGATATTGAAGGGAAGGTTATGAGCTCAGTGAAGGAAAACATTGTTTGGCACTCACATGAGGTGGATAAAGCCTATCGAGCACAACTGAAAAATCAGCGCCCAGCGGTGTTGTGGTTTACCGGGTTGTCTGGTGCGGGGAAGTCAACCATTGCTGGTGCTTTGGAAAGTCGATTGGCTCAGTTGGGCTACCACACCTATCTGTTGGATGGGGACAATGTTCGTCATGGTTTATGCGGTGATTTAGGCTTTTCAGAACAAGATCGACGAGAGAATATTCGCCGAATTGGTGAGCTAGCCAAACTGATGGCCGATGCTGGGTTAATTGTATTAACCGCATTTATTTCACCTCATCGAGAAGAGCGGCAGTTGGTACGGGATCTCTTTTCAAGCGATGAATTCCTTGAAGTGTATGTGAATACTCAATTGTCGATCTGTGAGCAGCGTGATCCTAAAGGCTTATATAAGAAAGCGCGAGCAGGAGAGATAAGCCACTTTACGGGTATTGATTCAGTCTATGAAGCGCCACTGGCTGCAGAGATTGATTTACCTGCAGGGGAAGCTTCGGTGGCGGTGTTAGTTGACAACTGCTTAGCTCATCTGCATGAGCGTGGCATTATTCATCTTAGTGAATCATAAATGAGCAATAAGTTAAAACCAGCCATGATGGCTGGTTTCTTTTCTTAGACGGTATGATGAATGGCACTATTGGTATCGGTATGTACGACAAATTTCTGACTGAGCAAAGCGATCAGTTGATCGTAGTAACTCGTATTGGGTTTATTTCCGAGTAGTCGACACAACTCATTACCTGTGGGGGTAAAACGGTAATAAAGTAAATGCACCCCTTTTGAAGTGGCATTCAAGATCAGATGTTTATTTTGGTAGCTTAGGCTCAGTGGAGGATCGAGCTCGATCTCTCCAGACTCCAATTCAGTTGCATGCAATAAACCCAACTCAATTAATACAAGTAAACTGGAGTAGGGGAGTTGGTGGCTACCAATATTTAGAGTAATTGTTGAATTACGCTTTCCTAAACTGAAAAGGCTGTTGTGCATTTTTAGCCCAAACAACAATTTCAAGCTGGTATCACTGCCAAAACTACAAGCAAGAGTGGCTGCTCGTTGCAAGGTTTGCGCTTCTTTGGGCGTCATATTTTGCAGCACAGTTAAGGCTTTCATGGAAGTAAAACCTGGGTTAGTGACTTCCCGCTTGAGTACTTGCGCCCAGAGACGCTGCATGGATGAGTTATGAATATCTTGTGCCATATCGAAGAAACGATATAACCAATCTTGATCTGGATCTCCAGCTGTTTCGTTATTGCATGAAACGTGAGCAAGACGAATGATCTGCTCTAAATTTTTCTGGCGCTGTTCTTTACGATCTCGTTCACGTTTTAGTGCTCGGTCTAATGGGGTTTTCTTTGGTGCTTCAGTGAGTAACAGTGCATCAAGCCCATGTTGTCGAGCGATCGTCGAAATACGGCTAGCGCTATCTTTAAGGTAGCTGGATTTTTTTTCTTTATAAGATCCGGTCGTGGTTGGATGTTCAATCACGACTGAGGATTTTAGCTCGGCCATGTCTTACCAAATCTTACCATCTGAACAATGGACTAAAATGTACCGTGGATTGAGCCACGGGACTAGTGAAACTCTTAGTGATAGCGCACAAATTTACCCTATCAAAGATGATAATAACTTGTTAAAATTGTTATCGTCTT
The DNA here is from genome assembly GCF_022113815.1 of Vibrio cincinnatiensis. GTDB lineage: Bacteria > Pseudomonadota > Gammaproteobacteria > Enterobacterales > Vibrionaceae > Vibrio > Vibrio cincinnatiensis_A. The sequence continues at coordinate 63,789 of NZ_SGOM01000005.1, read as the reverse complement.
TTGTGGGGTGAACATGAAGTACAATAAAGAACGTCGTTGGATTAAGCTCCTGTCGACCACATTACTATTCATTGTTTACTTGGTATTACTGAGTTACCTCGCCAAGTATCTTATATAAATAGCACGGGTCGAAAGGTGATCGATTTTATAACAAATGCTTACATATCATCGTAATCGGCCAATGCTTCTCCTTCAATGAGGTAGCCGGTTTCTGCAATATCGACACTGACGATTTCTGTTTTGAGCGTTCCTATGACGTAAACGACATCCCATAATTGTTGTACAGGAGCCCCTTTAGGAAATTTAACGTAGACGATCTGATTGGGCGGTGGAGGGGGAACATGGATACAAGCACCAAAGTAGGGAACCAGTAAAAATTCGGTGACCGTATTTTCATCCCCTTCCAAAGGAATCACAAATCCCGGGATTTTAACTTTACTGCCATTGAGCTCCGGGCGAACATGACCAACTTGGGTTTGTTGAGCCGGTAAATCGCTGTTATGGTCCACCATGGGCATACCCAAGTGATCGAGTAAATGACGTTCATTCTCAGGAATAAGATCAATCCAATCCAGCTTTAGTACGTCATCATTGCTGTAAGCATTTGGTATGAATACAACTAGCATTGTCAAAGCTAGGCTGAGTAACCATTTGTTCATCAATATCTCCTAAACTCGGATGGTCATGCCATCACTGAGTGACTGGCGATAAGCTCGTAGAGCGGGAATCAAGCCTATCATGGTCCCCGCCGCTTGCACATAACCCAATAGTTGCCATTCATAAGTACTGAGTGATTGCAAGGATAACAGGATTCCATATTGACGGGCGATGATCGGTGCGGTGAAGGCGAGTAAAACATACAAGCCAATCACACCGGTCAGAATACCGAAAAAAGTGAGAGCACTGGCTTCACTGATTAGCAGTGCGAATACATGCTTAGGTTGTGCCCCCATTGCTCGCAAAATAGACATTTCTCGCCGCCGCTCTTGTAGGCTGGTCAATAAACTGCTGAGCATTCCAAGCAGCCCGGCGATCACGACAAAAATGGATACGGCTGTCAATGCTTGCTCAGCGATTGACATCATCCCCCAAAGTTCATGCAGGGCGACGCCCGGTAAAATAGCACTCAATGGCTCATCTCGGTATTGATTGATTTCTCTTTGTAAAGCAAAGGTCTGAATCTTAGAACGAAGGCCAACCAGCATTGCGGTAATTTGTTTGGGCTGGAATTCATACTGTTCTAACTGTGCTTTGCTCGGGGTATGACCTAAGTTGGCTCCTGACTCCCAACCTACATGGATTGCTTCTATGGCTTGTAGCGAGACATGTACGGTTTTATCAACGGGAGTACCGGTTGGATCAAGAATTCCTACCACAGCAAAAGGTAAATGATCGTGACGACTGAATCCGACATCATTGATGCCGTGGGCAATAATGATTTCACTGCCTAACTGATAGTTCAGTTGTTTCGCAACATCGGCCCCCAGTACGACATCAAATAATGCAGTAAAAGGTTTTCCTTGAGAAAAAGTAAGGGGTTGCTTACTTCCGTACCGAAAATGTTCAAAGTAACTCTGATTGGTTCCCATCACGCGAAACCCTTTATGGGAATCACCTAAGGCGATCGGGATTGCCCATTGTACCGCACGGTGTTGGCTGAATGCTTGGTAGCTTTTCCAATCAATATTATTGGTGGCATTGCCAATTCGAAAGACCGAATAAAGCAGAAGATTCACTTGTCCTGAGCGTCCACCTACGATGAGATCGGTTCCTGAAATTGTATTCGCAAAACTGGTTTTGGCTTGGGTACGAATGCGTTCGACCCCCATTAATAGAATGACGGAAATGGCCACCGTTAACAGAGTTAAGAATGCGGTAGTTTTTCGATTGAGTAGGCTTTTCCAAGCTAAATTTGTGATAACACCCATTAGATACCTCGTGCACGATTTAAAGCGGGTAAGTACACACTACGGTTAAACAGCTTTTCTAAGGTCGGATCATGACTGACAAATACCAATGTTGAGCCGACTCGGTTGGCTTCTTTTAACAGGAGCTCAATAAAAGCGGTACGGTTATCGTGATCTAAGGCGGAAGTGGGCTCATCAGCAATCAGCAAGGCGGGTTCTCCGATCAAGGCGCGAGCGGCTGCGACTCGTTGCTGTTGGCCGATGCTTAATTCCACCACGGGTTGATGCAAGAGCGATTCCGGTAAATGCAATTGACTGAGCAGCTCAATCGCTCGGCAGGTGAGATCCCCTGCAATCGTGTTTCGGCGTCGGGATGAAAATTGGCAAGGTAAGATGACATTTTCAATCACCGAAAGATAGGGTAATAGATTGAATTGCTGGAAGATGTAACCGATATGGTCAGCCCGAAAACGATCCCGTTCACGAGCTTTCTGTTGAGCAAGATCATGCCCAAGCAAGGAAACCTTACCTTGATTTGCGACATGAATCCCCGTCAATAAGCTTAATAAGGTGGATTTACCGCAGCCACTTGGACCTTTAATAAATAGGTGTTCTCCCGCTGCAACGGAGAGCATTTCAATATCTAGGGTTAATTTCAGATTATTTGGCCACTGAAATTTCACCTGTTCCAACTCAATGACAGGAGGCGAAGCGTGGCTAAAGGTAGCATTCATCACGGTTCCTTTTAATAGAGAAAGTGGGTAAGTATTTACTTACCCAAATAAACGTTAGAGTGAAATTCGAGCCTGCTTAGGCGTTAACACTAAGGCAGTTTGTGTTCGCTCCGTTAACAGATTGACGCTCATTTTTTCTGTGCTTGGGAATAGAGTAAACCATTGGTTATCTATGTGACGAAGCGCAGAAATATTGTCACAATGATAGTGGTATTGCGCCGTCAATCCACCATGCTGTTGGTCGTGGTCGTGGTCGTGGTCGTGGTCGTGGTCGTGGTCGTGGTCGTGGTCGTGATGATGTTCATGTTCATGATCTTCATGGTGTTCTTCGTGTCCACCGAGTGAATGAGTAACATGTACTTCTGCCAGTTGACAGTGTGCTTGTTCCGACAAGGTAAACACCGTGCCTGCTTGTTGCAGTGTTTCCAATGCACGGTTGAGTCTTTGCGTTTCTTGCTCAGTTTGTGGTGCGTGTTCAAACCCCACAACATCGACTCCGGGTGCGGTCACTTCAATCAGTAAATCTTGTCCATCCTGTGCAATATTGAGTTCAACATGGCCATGAATGTGGGCATCGTGTTGGCGAAAATCTTGAGCGAAAGCGACGCTGGATAAAGCGGTTGCGATACTTAAAGTCAGTAAAGGTTTCGTAATAAGCATGGTCATCAATTCCATTCTAATAAAATAAGTAAACCCCTCCGAGATCGGGGGGAAGTCTTCGTTAAAGTGGAAAATCAGACAATGGAGGTGAACGGGCTAAATAAGCAAACTGAACCAATACACTAGAAAAAGGAGAAACAAAGGGGGGGTTAGGATAACGGGCAGGCCAAACTGGTGGCTCGACCATAGTATGGCTAAGCCCATATTGAATACCTGAAAATAACTGACAATGGTGCTGCTCATGATGGAGAGGATCGACATCCAATTGATGAGCGAGCGAAGCCACATTTAGCCATAGACTCAGTAAGACAGCCACGAGAGCGACAGTCTGAGTTTTGAGACGTAAAGGTTGTAGGCTTAGCTTCATGGTGCACCGCTGAGAAAAACAGGATTGTTATAATATAACAATCCTGTTGGCAAGCAAGAAAAGAGTGAGGGGAATCTGTTGTGGTTAAGCGAGATGTTCACGAATGAGGGTCAGAACTTGGTTGATCTCCTTTTCACTCAATGCGCCCTCTTTAATAAATAAAACCCGCCCTTGTTTATCTAATACAATAATGGTGGACGATTTTTCTGCTAACGCCCAGTTTTGCGCTACCACACCAGACTCATCAAGAACAATGGATGACCAAGGAAATGCTTTTTTACTGTCCTGAGCGGAGGATTTGACAAAAGAGCCGGTTCCCCAAATGGCGTCGTCTTGGTTGATGATGGAGGTGGTCTGATAGTGTTGCTCAGGAAACTGCGCAGCAGTCAGTGCGGCCATCAGCGGTGCATTCATTTCTTTGGCGCTGCTGCGTCCCGCAAGAGCCTGAATGACACGAACTTTGCCGAGTAATTGCTTACTGTTCCAAGAGGCAAAATGGGTCTGATCTCCTTCAAGGATGACTTCCCCATGGCTTTTGACTTCAACCAAAGGGAGGGGGTGGCCGAGTTGTATATTTTGTGCAAAAGCGGAGAGCGCATAGCTGACAAAAGTCAGTGTCAGGAATATTCTTTTTATCATCATTATGTATCCATATTATTAAATAGAGAAATTTGGTTTTTGGTTATTAAAGAAAGCAGACAAGGTGATTGCTTTGTCTGTTTTTCACGCCTAAATCAGCGTGAATCCAAGTATAGAACAAGTCTGCTATTCTGCTTGTTCGAGCGTAAGGAATGAGGCGTTTGTAAAATTTATGGAGTTTTAATTGGTTAAAAACAGACGCCAGTTCCGCCTAAGCCACAGTAACCGTTAGGGTTTTTGGCAAGATACTGTTGATGATAGCCCTCGGCATAATAGTAAGGACCTGCAGTAGTAATTTCGGTAGTAATCTGACCTCGTTGATGGTGTTTTAAGGCAGCCTGATAGTTAAGCAAACTCTCTTCAGCCATGGCTTGCTGAGCCGGTAAATAAGTATAAATGGCGGATCGGTATTGAGTGCCGCGATCATTTCCTTGTCGCATGCCTTGGGTTGGATCATGGTTTTCCCAAAAGAGCTTGAGCAGTGTTTCTAGGGGCATAAACTGAGGCTGGTACACGACTCGAACGACTTCAGCGTGGCCCGTTTGCCCGGAGCAGACTTCTTCATAAGTAGGGTTGGGAGTATAACCACCGGAATAACCAACAGAAGTGGAGATAATGCCTGCTTGTTGCCAGAACAGTCTTTCTGCTCCCCAAAAACAGCCCATTGCTAGCAAGATTTGTTCTTCACTGGCATTGGGTTGATAGGTGAGCGGTATTGAAGAGACAAAATGTTTATCTTCAAAGGGGATGGCGGTTGCCCTGCCTGGTAACGCTTGTGCGGCATTGATGAGGGAATCGGTGTTAAACATGGCCTTTATCTCTCGGTGATTGTTTTTTTGAACTATACCCAATAGTGATACTCTGAATTGTATATCAGAAACAGGGATGAGCTCCTACGTTAACGTAGAGCACTTTATGATGGATTTCATTATTAACCTGACGGTGGTTGAAAAAGGAAGGATGAATGGATAATTCTCATACAGACTTCCACGCCTATTGACGGTATGATTCTGAACCAGTGAACGCCAACCGCTAGTGACGCCGATTAATTCAGCATGAGATACATTCTATTACCAACATTGTTGATTACCTTGTTTTTCTCTTCCATGACTTTCGCCAAAGTGGATTTAACCATTGAAGGGCTAAAGGGAGAGGTAAAAGACAATGTGGACGCTTATCTATCGTCAATTCCCGATACGGATTATTCCACACAGTTACGTTTTCAATCTCGATTAGAAAAGATGATGACCGAAGCGCTTAATGCTCTGGGTTACTACCAACCACAATTTTTCTTTCAGGTAACCAAGCCCGATCAAGCGATGACGGTAACAGTGGATCTGGGCGAGGTGGTTCGTTTGGCAGAAGTGGATATTGTGATTAGTGGTGAGGCAGAACAGGATGAAGATTTTGCCCGCTTAATCAAGCGTAGTGGGTTAACGATTGGCGAGCCCCTTAATCATAGCCAATATGACAGTTTGAAATCGTCATTGCGTAATTTAGCGCTACAGAAAGGCTATTTCGATGGCGATTATCAATTGAGCCGACTAGAAGTGGTGCCCGATCTTCAGCAAGCTTTTGTGCGCTTACATTATGACAGTGGCATTCGCTACCATTTCGGAGCGACAGAAATCAATGGCAGCCAGATAGAAGACGTTCGAGTTCGTTCCTTACAACCGTATCAACAAGGGGATCCTTACCTTGTCTCTCAAGTTGGCGAGTTTAACCTCAACTTAGCCAATACAGATTGGTTTTCCTCCGTCTTTGTAAAACCGGACATTAGCCAGTTGGATCCGGGGCAGCGAGAGTTGCCTATGGTGGTGTCTTTAGCGCCTAAAGCGCGCAATCAGTTGGAAACGGGGATTGGTTATTCCACGGATGTGGGGGTACGAGGTTCCTTGAAGTGGAAAAAACCGTGGGTCAATGATTTAGGGCACAGTTTTGATAGTAGCTTTTCCATCTCTGAGCCGGAGCAAAGCATTACGGCGGGTTATAAAATTCCGTTAGAAGATGTTTTGCATCAGTATTATCGTATTCAGTATGGGATGAAGCATGTCGATAAACGAGATACGAAAAGTTTGGAATCGAATTTATCGTTAGAGCGACATTGGATGCTTGATAGCGGTTGGCATCGCACGTTATTTATCCGTTATCTGATTGAAAACTATGAGCAAGGTTTGCTCGATGATACCGCCCACTTTGTGTTACCCGGCGTGACCTATACACGAACCCGTACTCGAATGAACCGCTCTTTACTGACATGGGGAGACAAACAAACCATTACGATCGAATATGGTGATCCTGCGTTTGTTTCTGAAACCCGTGTGACACGGGTTCAAGCAGGAACGTCTTGGCTAAGAAGTTTAGGTAACAACCACCGTGGGCTCGTTCGGGTTGATGGGGGAGCTAACTTTGCCGAAGAGTTTTCTAAACTTTCGCCTTCTTTGCGATTCTTTGCCGGGGGGGATAATAACTTACGAGGTTATGGTTATCAGTCTATCTCTCCCCGTGATGCCAGTGATTCATTAACTGGGGCAAAGTATATGGCAACCAGTTCTCTCGAATATCAATATCGCCTGACAGGAAACTGGTGGGGAGCTTTATTTGTGGATTATGGTGATGCTTTCAACGACAGTCCTGATTGGAAAACCGGGACAGGGTTTGGTATTCGTTGGATTTCACCAGTGGGGCCGTTACGACTTGATTTTGCCTGGGGATTAGATTCCGAGCCGGGTGATCAATTTAAAATCCACTTCACATTAGGGCCTGAACTATGATTAAGCGGGCGATGAAATGGACCAAGTGGTTATCTGCCAGCTTGGTGGGCATGCTGGTTGTGCTCCTGTTATTCGTGGCTGGAATATTGTTTACTCATCCTGGTTTAAATATCGTGCTGTGGGGAGCGCACAAAGCGTTACCTGAACTGTCGGTAAGCGATAGTGAAGGGGCTTTATTTCCTCGCTTTACCTTACACGGGGTAACGTTCAGTGATGAGGCTTTGTCATTGGATGTTAAACTGGAACAGTTAACGTTGGCGATAAATGCCAACTGTTTGCTTGAGCCTATGGTGTGTATTAATGAGGTCATTATTTCTGGTTTAGCGGTCGATTTACCTCAATTACCCGCGATGACAGAAGAAGAGGCGGCCGTACAACCGTCTGAGCCCATGACTCAGTTTTCCAGCCCGATCCCAATCAAACTTGGCCGCTTAACCCTGAATGATATTGAATTGAATTTGTTGGGTAACCATCTTGCTTGGCAACATTTTTCCACAGGGGGAGCATTACAAAATAATCGGTTAAGGATCGATCCTACACAGTGGAATGGCGTTCGTCTCGCATTGGCTGAGGTGTCTTCAGAACCTCAAACCGAGGCCTCCTCTTCTACCGATAATGCACCGATGACCTTGCCTGAGGTCATCATTCCTTTGCAAATTAAGCTAAGCCGTTTTGAACTAAAAGATTTTTTGTTACAGCAGGCAAACCCAATACAAATTCATCGTTTGGCGCTACAAGCTCGGGCATCTCAGTCTGAGGTGGAAGTAGAAAGTTTTGAGTTAGACATGCCGGAGTTAGAAGCCAGTTTATCCGCCAAAACGACGTTAAGCGGCGATTACCCACTGGATTTGAGCTTGAGTTCATTGCTGAAACTGGAAGACCTCAAAGGTCAAACGCTGCAACTGCATGCCAACGGTAGTGTTGCTCATCTCTCATTATCTGCTCAATTGGCGGGACGGGCGAAAGCCCAATTAGAGGCACACTTACAACCACTACAAACCGACTTACCCTTTGATGTGCGGGTGGAACAATTGGATGCCCAGTGGCCATTTAACGGTAAAGGTGAGTATTTTATTGTTGCTCCGCACATTGCGGCTCAAGGCTCATTAGCGCATTACCAACTGGAGTTACAAAGTGATTTTTCGGGGCTGGATCTCCCAGACTTGGCCGTGGCATTACAAGGTGAGGGCTCGCTAACACAAGTAACATTGCATCAGCTGCAATTGAAGACTTTAGGCGGAGAGGTTCAAGGGGAGGTCACCGCAGATTGGGCAGATCTTGCCCATTGGCAGGCAAAACTGAATTTGACTGATATTCAGCCGGCCATTCAATGGCCGGAAGCGCAAGGTATCATTAATGGCCAGCTAGCTACCTCCGGACAGTTAACCGCTCAAGGTGGATGGAAGGTTGATTTACCTCTCTTGGATATTCAAGGGGAGGTGCGTGGTTATCCATTGGACATTGAGGGAGCACTGAGTGCAGATGATAGAGCGGGTCGTGGTGAATTTCGAGTTGCAACATCCGGCTTAACCATGGCACATGGCCCCAACTCCGTGACAGTAAAAGGTCAGATGGATAAAGAATGGCGAATGAATGTCGGATTGCATTTGCCTGAGTTAGAGAAAACGGTGCCGGATCTTTTTGGTCAAGTTCAGGGAAATATCGCTCTGCAAGGGGCCATTAATGAGCCGAATATTCGTGTCGCGTTACAAGCCCATCAATTGGCTTGGCAAGACCAAGCCACCGTCCAGCGGGTTAGCTTAGTCGGTGATGTGGTTCCTATGCCTGTTCCCAAGGCGGATCTTCGCTTGACAGTGAAAGGTATTGGTTACCAAGAGCAAACCATTGATAGTGTGATGCTCACGGTGGCGGGGGGGCAGCAAGAACATCAAGTGACTTTAGCGGTGGAATCAGAATTGGCATCAACTCACCTTGCAATTCAAGGGATGCTGCAAGATGCCCCTCACCTGATTTGGCAAGGGCAACTGGAACGTATGGATCTGGTTTCAAAACAAGGGCGTTGGGTGCTCAACCAAGCCACCGACATTTATGCCGATATTGATCACCAGGCTGTGACGATTGCTCCCCATTGTTGGCAACAAGGTGATTCATCATTATGTTTAACCCAACAAGCTACGGTGGGTGAACAAGGTGAAGTAGATCTGTCGATCACGCAGTTTGCCTTCCAACAGATCGCTGATTTCCTTCCTCAAACCACGCAACTGAAAGGGGAATTGAATGCTCACCTTTGGGCAAAATGGTCTCCAGAATCTTCACCGCAAGCGAATATCGCGCTACAACTTCCCGCGGGGCAAGTGCAGCAAACATTAGATCAACCGATCATATTGGCTTGGGATAATATCGAGATGAATGCTCAGTTGGCTGACAACAGGCTAAAGGCGGATTGGCAACTGAATATAACCGATAATGGCGATCTTTCTGGGCAAATAACCATTCCTGATGTGACGAAGGAAGAAAAACAATTAGATGCTGCGATTAAGTTGACTCCATTTAACATTGATTTTCTGGCTCCATTGATTGGGGAGTATAGCCAAGTAAAATCGAGCATTACCGCGGATTTAACCGTTCAAGGTGACCTATTGCATCCACAAGCAATGGGGCAGCTAGCGGTTCGAGATATGACACTAACTGGCGATATTTCTCCCCTGGAGGTGAGCTCGGGTCAGCTCACAATCGATTTCTCTGGGTATCAAGCAGTATTGAATGCCGGTATCGATACCGCAGAAGGCACATTAAAGATTACTGGGGATGCCGATTGGTCTGATTTAACGGATTGGCGCGTTAACAGCCATGTGGCCGCAGAATCTTTGTTGGTTGATCTCCCGCCAATGGTGAAGATAAGAGTCGTGCCAGATCTCACCTTGGCGATGCAGCCTGAGAAGGCCAATATCACTGGGTCTATTTCTCTACCATGGGGAAGAATCACAGTAGAGGAACTGCCACCAAGCGCGGTTGAAGTCTCTAAAGATCAGGTGTTATTAACTCAAGATTTGATGCCGATTGATGAGCAAAATCCACTGCCGTTACAGATTGAAACGGATGTCACTATTATGATTGGTGATGATGTTCGACTCAGTGCCTTTGGTTTGCTTGGGGAACTGGTTGGTCAGCTCAATGTCACTCAGAAAGATAAAGGCCCATTTATTGTCGGGGAAGTGAATATCCTTAAGGGGCAATATCGTTCATTTGGACAAGATTTGTTGATTCAAGAAGGTAAAATCTTAATGAATGGTCCTGCAGACCAGCCTTATTTGTCGATTAAAGCCATCCGTAACCCAGACAATACGCAAGATGACGTTATCGCCGGGGTGCAAGTGACCGGCTCGGCGGATGAACCTGTCGTCTCCATCTTTTCTGATCCCGTCATGCCTCAAGCCAATGCGCTTTCTTACCTACTACGCGGCCAAGATATTGATGGCGAGGCGGGAGGAAATGCCATGACAACCACACTGATTGGGCTAAGCTTAGCTCAGAGTGGTAAGGTCGTTGGAAAAATTGGTGAAGGTCTGGGCGTGCAAGATTTACAACTGGATACTGCCGGTTCTGGTGACGATTCTCAGGTGACGGTGAGCGGATATATTTTGCCAGGCTTGCAGGTCAAATATGGAGTTGGGATCTTTAACTCGGTGGGGGAATTTACTGTACGTTACCGTTTGATGAGAGATCTTTATCTAGAAGCGGTTTCCGGCGTTGACAGTGCCATCGATCTACTTTATCGGTTTGAGTTCAATTAAGGAGAAAGGCCATGCATCTGGTTTTTGTTTATGGCACCTTGCGCCAAGGAGAGGCGAATCATCACTATTTAGCGGGAAGCCAACGGCTTGGCATGTGGGTAACACCCCCGAGCTATGCGCTGCATGATCTTGGCCCTTATCCTGGTTTGAGTGCTGGTCAACAGTCGATCCAAGGGGAAGTGTACCAAGTCGATGATTCCACCTTGGCTCAATTGGATATTTTAGAAGATGTCCCGGTAGAATATCGACGAGAAAACATCGACACTCTTTATGGCCTCGCGTGGATTTATATTTATCAAGATACCAGTCGGCTTAATAGCTTGATTGAATCAGGGGATTGGTGCCAGCGCGTGTAAGCTTACCCTTCATATAAAACAAAGCCAGCTTGTCTGTTGGCTTTGTTCTCCTATTCTTTATGGTCATTCATTTATTTCCATTGGCGCGTTAGATGACCGCTGACTGACTCAATATCGCCGCTGGTTTTTATTTATTAACCTTATTGTTATATCTTTTATTGCTAGCTTTATCGGAAAAAACTTGCTGAATTATTGTTCATATGATCGAGTTGGCGCTATTCCACATAACTTGTTTTGCTAAAGACATGTACAAAATGGCTGGATCTTTCATTGTATGAAATCTCTAACAGCCGAAAGATTCACTTCTCATTATTCTATTCATCAGTGACGAATTAATAGATGAGAAAACCATGTATAAATATAAGTTATCTGTATTGGAAAAAGTGGGTTTTGGTGCCGGAGATATGGCCGTTAATGTAGTCATCTCTTCGATGATGTTAATTATTACCTTCTTCTACACTGATATCTTTGGCATTAAGCCGCAAGATCTCGCCATGTTATTTATTGTCGTACGTTTGATTGATGCGGTCACTGACCCATTGATGGGGATTTTGACGGATAAAGTTAAAAGTCGTTGGGGGCGTTATCGTCCATATTTATTATTTTTGTCGGTCCCTTTTGGGCTTTCTGTTTATTTGGCCTTTAGTACTCCGGATGTGGATTATAACGCGAAACTGATTTATGCGTATTCTACTTATATTCTTGTTACCGTGATGTTTACCGCAGTGACAATTCCGTATATCTCATTGATTAGCGTACTGACTGATGACCCGAAAGAGCGGCTTTCTGCAAATGGCTACCGATTGTTTTTTGCCAAAATTGCAGCCTTCTTAGTAACCATTATTGTTCCACAACTTTCTGTTTACTGGGGGCAAGAAAATATTCAGCTAGGCTACCAATATTCAATGGGTTTGATGGGATTAATGGGCACGTTGTTATTCCTATTTTGTTTTGCAACCACCAAAGAGCGTATTGAACACAAGGTCGAAAAAAGTAGTTTTGGTCAGCAGGTCAAGCTATTGATGAAAAATGATCAATGGTTAATTCTTTGTGCCGTCTGTGTCACCGGCACTATTGGTTATGTGATTCGTGGTTCTGTGGCGGCTTATTATGCTAAATATTACCTTGGTGGTGATGCCGGAACTATTTCAGCCTTCCTTGCGACAGGGGTCGTTGCAGCAATTCTTGCTATGGTCGCTTCAACTTGGATAACAAAAATATATTGTAAGGTTAAACTCTTTCGCTATAGCCAGATAGCGGTACTCTTCCTTAGTGCTCTGCTGTATTTTATGGTTGGTCGGGGAGATTTCTTCTTGGCATTTGTTCTCTACTTTATGGTGTCATTCGTGGTTGATTTACATGCGCCTGTCTTCTGGTCAGCCATTGCTGAAGCGGTGGATTACGGAACATATAAAACAGGTCAACGTGTTTCAGGACTGGCGTTTGGTGGCATTTCGTTTTGTCAAAAATTCGGGATGGGAATTGCTGGTGCGATTGTCGGCTGGTTATTGACAATGTTTAATTATGAAGCGAACCAAGCTCAATCTGATTATACCTTAATGGGGATTGCATTAATGTTAACCGTTATTCCTGGATTATTTCATTTTCTCATGGGAGCTTTCATGTTTAAGTATAAAGTGACGGACCGTTATTATCATTCTATTACGGCGACCAATATTCTTGAACAAGATGAAAACCTCAGTACTGTTAAACCAAATAAACCGATAAAAGGTCTTGTAAATTAAGGTTCATTCAATGACAGAGTTAATTAATCCAATTATTAAACAACGCGCAGATCCTCATATCTATAAACATGTAGATGGGTATTATTATTTTACGGCTTCCGTCCCTGAATATGACCGAATTGAAATTCGTCGAGCAAAAACAATTCATGAATTGAACACAACGGATGAGGTGGTTAATGCATGGTATAAGCCCGACACGGGGCCATACAGTGATTTAGTCTGGGCACCTGAATTGCATTTTATTGATGGGGCTTGGTATGTCTATTTTGCGGCCGCCCCTTCACGAGAGATTGTGGACGGCTTGTTTCAGCATCGTATGTATGCCATTTCCAATAAAAATAGCAATCCAATTACGGATCACTGGACATTTGAAGGGCAGATTGAAACGGGAATGGATACTTTCTGTTTAGATGCGACCTCTTTTACTCACAAAGGAAGGCACTATTATGTGTGGGCGCAGAAAGACAACCGCATCCAAGGGAATTCCAACCTTTATATTGCTGAGTTAGCGACACCCGTTACGCTGAAAACACCACCTCAATGTCTTTCTATTCCTGAATTTGATTGGGAGCAACGTGGTTTTTGGGTCAATGAAGGGCCGTCGGTTATTCATCGACATGGAAAATTCTGGTTAACCTATTCAGCCAGTGCTACTGATGAAAACTATTGCATGGGGCTGTTGTATGCCGATGAAGGCAGCGATCTTCTGGATCCTCATAGTTGGCATAAATCGGCTCAGCCCGTCTTTCAGACGAACTGGGATAAAAAAGTGTATGGCCCTGGGCACAATAGTTTTACGCAGGATGAGCAAGGTCGAGATCTGCTGGTTTACCATGCTCGTGATTATACAGAAATCGAAGGTGATCCACTGTGGGATCCTAATCGCCACACTCGAGTCAAAGTGTTGCTTTGGCAAGAGGGGCTCCCGCAATTTGGCGAAGCCATTTAATAACTAAACAAGCGAGGTATTCACTAGTGGCTACCTCGTTTTTTATCTACGACACCGGACAACAAGAATGAATGCACTGCAAAAAATGCGCACTGGGGAGCGTTACTGGATTAATGATCCTGAGTTGGTTGAAATTCGAGATACGACTCGAGATTTAGTGGCTGAATACAATCAACTACCAAGACGTCATCGAGAGCAGCAGCGGGCCATTTTAACCCGCATATTTGCCCGTATTGGTGATGATGTCCATATGGAAAAAAATGTGAATATTGATTATGGCATCAACACCACGTTAGGCAGCCATGTGTTTATCAACTTTAACTTTACTTTGCTAGATTGTGCGCCCGTTTCCATTGGCGACCATGTTTTTATTGGACCGAATGTACAACTGTATACCGCTCATCATCCGTTAGATATTGCCACTCGTGATGAGCATATCGGTTGGGCGGAACCTATCACAATAGGTAACCATGTGTGGATTGGTGGAAATTGTGTGATTATGCCAGGAGTCACGATTGGTGATGGTGCCGTCATCGGAGCTGGGAGTTTAGTCACGAAAGATGTTCCCGCGCATACTATTGCCTTTGGCCATCCTTGCCAAGAATATAGAACCGTCGATGAAGCGCTTAGGATACAAGGCTGACACGTTCCAAGATAAAGAAAAAAGCTCAGTGTCATACTGAGCTTTGGTATTTGCAGCCTTACTCGACTGTTTTGGGGAAAATAGCGCGGTGAAAACTGCTCTTATTTTTGTTGAGCACGTTCGTAAGACGACAAAATTTCTGCACGAGCAGAGGCTACGTCTTCCCAACCATCTACTTTTACCCACTTACCGCTTTCTAATTCTTTGTAATGTTCAAAGAAGTGAGTAATTTGTGCTTTAAGCAGCTCTGGCACATCATTGATATCTTGGATGTGATCATACTCTTTTGACAATTTTGAGTGTGGAACCGCGATTACTTTCGCATCTTCACCCGATTCATCCGTCATTTTCAACACACCAACAGGGCGGCAACGAATGACTGAACCTGGCATCAGTGGGAATGGGGTTGGAACAAGGACATCCACAGGGTCACCATCTAACGATAGGGTATGGTTCACATAGCCGTAGTTGCATGGGTAAAACATAGGTGCTGACATGAAGCGGTCAACAAATACCGCGCCAGAGTCTTTATCGACTTCGTATTTGATAGGATCAGCATTGGCTGGGATTTCAATCACTACATAGATATCGTCAGGCAGTGATTTGCCTGCTGGCACATGATTTAAACTCATTAAGGTTTCCTT
This sequence comes from Vibrio cincinnatiensis, assembly GCF_022113815.1. GTDB lineage: Bacteria > Pseudomonadota > Gammaproteobacteria > Enterobacterales > Vibrionaceae > Vibrio > Vibrio cincinnatiensis_A. The sequence goes on along the minus strand of NZ_SGOM01000005.1, from coordinate 48,616 downwards.
TTTGTTAACCTGACTTCAAAAAACGTCATTAATTATTATGCAAACTGAGTAAAGGTGCAAAACCGATACACAGTAAAGCATAAAGTTTACCTGTAAATATTCCGATTCCCAAGAGGATGTTGGCTGAGAGTGTGAGCGAGTATTTAAATGAGTGAGAGAGCAAGACATTCCCCTACGCTATCTGAGTGATAATGAAGGGGAATTTTTTAACAAGCGGACAGAATGAAAAAAGTGTAAATGACTTTATTCATCAGGATGATTGGCGAGGAAGCTTTCGACTTTTTCAACCATCTCTTTTGATCCGACAAAAAATGGTACTCGTTGGTGCAGTTCGGTCGGTTTGATATCAAGAATACGATGAATACCATCAGAGGCTAAACCACCGGCTTGTTCAATTAAAAATGCCATCGGGTTACATTCATACAGCAAGCGTAATTTCCCATTTGGGTGGCTTTGTGTACTTGGATAAAGGTAAATACCGCCTTTGAGTAAGTTACGATGAAAGTCAGCCACTAAAGAGCCAATATAGCGTGAGGTATAAGGACGGTTATCTTCAGGAACACTTTCTTGGCAGTATTTGATGTATTTTTTTACACCGGTTGGAAAGCGAATATAGTTTCCTTCGTTAATGGAGTAAATCTTCCCTTGTTTGGGGATACACATATTCTCATGGGATAAACAAAATGAACCGATAGAAGGGTCGTAAGTAAACCCATTCACACCATTCCCTGTTGTGTACACCAACATGGTGGACGAGCCGTAGATAACATACCCAGCCGCCACTTGTTTATGACCGGGTTGTAAAAAATCTTCGGCAGTAGGCGGGGCTCCTACGGGAGAAATTCGACGATAAATGGAAAAGATGGTGCCCACCGAGACATTTACATCAATGTTGGAGGAGCCATCTAACGGATCCATAAGGACCACATATTTTGCATTTTTGTTGAGATCTTTATTAAAGGCAACTGCTTCATCTTCTTCTTCACTCGCCACGCCACAGACTTGGTCTCGTGCTTCTAGTGCCGCTTTGAATTTTTCATTCGCGTAGAGGTCAAGTTTCTGCTGTTCTTCTCCTTGAATATTATCTTTACCTGAAGCTCCCGTAATATCCGCCAATCCTGCTTTATTGATTTCGCGGTTAACGATTTTTGCGGCCAAGCGAATAGAAGCAAGCAGAGAGGACAGTTCACCACTTGCATGGGGGAAGTCATGCTGTTTTTCAACGATAAACTCACCAAGGGTGCGCATCTTCGACATGTTATTTCCTTAACACTTATTGTTATGGGGGGATAATCAACGCGGTGATGGATGTAGGTTTTGTTTTGAAATTGTGTTCACTCGCGCCTAGTGAGGATTTTAGGGCTTAGATCTTTTTACGAGTAATAAACTAACCGACCGAGATCTCAATTTGGTTGTCGACTATTTTAAAATTACATTACGCTGATTTTCGATGCTCGCTTTTATGGCTTGAATCAGGATAATGACCAGCAGAGAACACAGCATTCATGAGGCTAGCTTGATGCACATTCATATTTTGGGTATTTGTGGCACATTTATGGGCGGCGTGGCGATGTTGGCCCGCCAGCTTGGTCATAAGGTGACAGGCAGCGATGCGAATGTTTATCCGCCGATGAGTACAATGTTACAAACACAAGGGATCGACATTATTGAAGGGTTTGACCCGGCGCAATTAGAACCCAAACCGGACTTAGTCGTGATAGGTAATGCGATGAGTCGCGGTAACCCTTGTGTGGAATATGTACTGAATCATAATCTTCGTTATACCTCTGGTCCTCAGTGGTTACATGATTTTTTACTTCAGGACCGGTGGGTACTGGCTGTGGCAGGTACTCATGGTAAAACCACCACATCCAGCATGTTGGCCTGGATTCTTGAGCATTGTGGCTACCAGCCAGGTTTTTTGGTGGGCGGCGTATTGGGGAATTTTGGTCTTTCAGCACGATTAGGTGAGAGTATGTTTTTCGTGGTGGAAGCCGACGAATATGACAGTGCTTTTTTTGATAAACGTTCCAAGTTTGTTCATTACCATCCTCGCACCTTGGTGATGAATAATTTAGAGTTTGACCATGCGGATATCTTTGATGATCTGGAAGCGATCAAGCGACAGTTTCACCATTTAGTCCGGACGGTACCGGGCAATGGGCGTTTATTGGTGCCTAAGCAAGATGCCGCTTTAGCCGATGTTTTAACCCGAGGTTGTTGGAGTGAAACCGAATTTACGGGTCAACATGGTGAATGGCAGGCCGAAAAGCATAATCCGGAAGGCTCTCGCTTTACGGTTTATTTTCATGGAGAAGTGGTCGGGGATGTCGATTGGGATCTGATTGGCGATCATAATGTCAATAATGCACTCATGGCGATTGCGGCAGCTCGACATGTGGGGGTAACCCCGGATTTAGCTTGCCAAGCACTAGCCAGCTTTATTAACACTAAACGCCGTTTAGAGCTGAAAGGCCAAGAAAATGGGGTCACCGTTTATGATGATTTTGCTCACCACCCAACGGCGATTGAGCTGACCCTAGGTGGGCTAAGAAACAAAGTCGGCAAGCAAAAAATTATCGCGGTGTTAGAGCCACGTTCTGCAACCATGAAATTAGGGGTACACAAAACCAGGTTAGCCGCTTCCTTACAGCAAGCCGACTCGGTTTACCTTTATCAACCGGACAATATTGAGTGGTCAGTGGCTGACGTGGCGAAACAATGCCAAGCCCCAGCTTATACTTCCGATCAATTGGACGAATTGGTGAGCAAGATTTGTGCAGAAGCGCAACCCGGCGACCATATTTTAGTGATGAGTAACGGTGGGTTTGGTGGTATTCATAGTAAGTTGTTGGCAACGCTGCGTGAGCACGCTCAACAAAAATAAAAGGTTGCAATTGAATGGCACAATTAACTAAACAAAAACAAGCCATCACATTAGCTTGGACAGGTGCGTCTGGTGCACCTTATGGTCTGCGTCTGTTAGAGTGTTTACTGGCTGCCGATTACACGGTTTACTTACTCATTTCCTCGGCGGCTCGTGTGGTTCTAGCGACTGAGCATGGTTTGCAGTTGGCAAGCCAGCCAGAAGCCGCCAAACAGCAATTAGTGGCACATTTTGATTGTGACCCTAATCAGTTAGTCGTTTGTGGTAAAGAAGAGTGGTTTTCCCCTGTGGCTTCAGGATCTGCTGCGCCAAAACAGATGGTGGTGTGTCCATGTTCGGCAGGGAGTGTCGCCGCCATCGCGCATGGCATGTCGGACAATTTGATTGAACGTGCTGCAGATGTGGTGATCAAAGAGCGGGGGCAACTCTTGCTGGTGGTACGTGAAACGCCATTCTCAACGCTGCATTTAGAAAATATGTATAAGTTGTCGCAGTTGGGGGTCACGATTATGCCTGCCGCGCCGGGATTTTATCATCAACCGACTTCAATTGAGGATTTGGTTGATTTTATGGTTGCGCGCATTTTGGATCACTTAGGTATTGAGCAAGGGCTTGTACCTCGCTGGGGTTATGACCAACGCCCGTAAGTAGCTTCTTTATCTATTTACGTTTACAATCTTTTTCACTCATCGGGGAGCTTACCATCGCGACAAGCAATGGCGCTGAGATCAAGCTAAGCTTGGGACCCGCATTAGTCACACCTTGTGTGGTTAAATACCTGAACCAGATAATGCTGGCGTAGGAATTGAGCAGAATGATGTACTTATCCATTCTCCCTCAAGCCTGTGCCGCTCACTAAGGAGCGCAAGCCTTGAATAACCGATTTATCTCTGCTGTTGTTACTAGTCTGTTTTGCTCATCACTCGCATGGGCAGGCAACGAAACCTTGACCGTTTATACCTATGACTCGTTTGTGGCAGATTGGGGGCCAGGTCCAGCCATTAAACAAGCTTTTGAAGCGCAATGTGATTGCCAGCTTAACTTTGTTGCATTGGATGATGGGGTATCTATTCTTAACCGCTTACGCCTTGAGGGGCGTAATAGCCAAGCTGATGTTGTGTTAGGGTTAGACAATAACTTAATGGCCGAAGCCAAACAAACGGGATTATTGGCTGAGCATCAAGTGAATACGTCAGCGATACAGCTACCCAACGGCTGGAGTGATAAGACGTTTATTCCTTATGACTATGGCTATTTTGCTTTTGTCTATAATCGGGAAAAATTGTTAAATCCACCCTCCAGCCTACGTGAATTAGTGGAAAAGCGTTCTGACATTAAGATTATTTATCAAGATCCACGCACTTCAACTCCGGGGCAGGGATTACTGCTGTGGATGAAATCTGTATATGATGATAAAGCCACTCAAGCGTGGAAACAGTTGGCGAACAAAACGGTCACCGTAACTAAGGGGTGGTCGGAATCTTACTCGATGTTTTTGAAAGGGGAAGCGGATATGGTGCTCTCGTATACCACTTCTCCGGCTTATCATGCGATAGCCGAAAATGATCAGCGCTATGCGACCGCTGATTTTTCGGAAGGACATTATATGCAGATTGAAGTGGCAGCCAAAGTCGCCAGTAGCCCTAATCCGACATTGGCGGATGCCTTTATGCAGTTTATTTTGAGCGATGATTTTCAGTTGGTGATTCCAACCACAAACTGGATGTATCCCGTAGCCGATGTTCCTCTTCCTGAAGGTTATGCAAATTTATCTATTCCGAGTAAAGCCCTCTCTTTTGCGGATCAAGAAGTCGCTAAACAGCGACGGAGTTGGATTCGTGAATGGCAACATGCTTTAACATTTTAACGGGATATGAAGACAGCAGTTCCAAAATGGGGAATTGTGCTGGCGAGCTTGGTCGCGCTGTTTATTGCTGGCACGCTTGGCGCTCTATTTTGGCATTCCCCATCACTAGCGTTTGGAGACCTCTGGCGGGATGCTTATTTTCGTCATGTCACCTGGTTTAGTTTCTATCAAGCATTACTCTCTACCTTACTCAGTGTTGGGCTGGCGCTCCCGGTTGCTCATGCTTTACATCGGCGGCGGTTTAAAGGGCGAGATCTGCTGCTCAAACTGTTTGCCATGACCTTAGTCTTACCCGTGTTGGTTGGGGTGTTTGGTCTATTGGCGATTTATGGTAATAGCGGATTATTAGCCAAGCTGCTTAGCCAGTGGCAGCAAGCGTTACCTTTCTCCATTTATGGTTTAAATGGCATTTTGCTGGCCCATGTATTTTTCAATTTACCTTATGCCAGTCGCCTTCTGTTGCAAAGCTTAGAAGGGATTCCGGTTGAGCAGCATAAGTTGTGCGCCCATTTGGGGATGAGCCAGTGGCAAAAATTTAAATGGGTCGAATGGCCTCGCTTACGCCAGCAGCTCCCTTCGGTGGGAAGTTTAGTCTTTATGCTTTGCTTTACCAGTTTTGCCACCGTCATGGCACTCGGGGGCGGTCCGAAATCAACCACGATTGAACTGGCTATCTATCAGGCAATTAAATTTGATTTTGATTTAGGCACTGGAGCTTTGCTGGCCATATGGCAGATGCTGTTGTGTGCTTTGCTGTATCTCACGATGCAGCGCTTCGCGCGTCCATTACCTGCCAGCCAAGGGCATGCAGGAGAATGGATCGGATTAGGTAAAGAGACGCTCGCAAATCGGCTTTGGGATGGGTTCTGGATTGTAATGGTGCTGTTGTTGGTTTTGCCCCCTTTACTGATGGTGATAGTTAGTGGGCTGAACGTTCAACTCTTTACCATATTGCGTCGCCAAGAATTTTGGTCGGCGGTGATGGCTTCATTACAAATTGCCAGCTTAGCGGGCACTATTGCGGTTGCTGTTGGCTGCGCTATTGTGCTTACCAGCCGTTATTGGCGAATACAGCATCAACCTAAAAAAGCCAATGGTATTGAACTGATTGGCGCTATTATTCTGGTGACACCGGGTTTAGTGATTAGTACAGGGCTTTTCTTATTGCTTCGCCAAATCATGGATGTATTTAGTATGGCCTATTGGTTAGTGGTGGCGGTGAATAGCTTAATGGCCCTCCCTTATGTCATTAAAACACTGGCTCAACCCATGCTGCATCTTGAGCAGCAGTACCAATTTTTATGTGCCAGCTTAGGTATACGGGGTTGGGCAAGGCTAAGACTCATTGAATGGCGGGCACTACAAAAACCGTTTGCTCATGCTTTATCGATCAGTTTCTTATTGTCGATGGGCGATCTGAGTGCCATCGCATTATTGGGTAGCCAGCAATTAACCACCTTGCCTCTTTATCTCTATCAGCTATTGGGCAGCTATCAGATGCCCGCTGCGGCGGTCGTTTCTTTAGCTTTGCTGGTGCTTAGCGTCGGTATTTATTACGGGGTTGAGTGTTTATTTCATCGGTATCACAAAGGGTCATCATGCTAGCGATCAATCAGCTTACTTATCAGTATCAACAAGCATGGTTCTCGTTTGATTTACAAGTTAAACGAGGCAGTATTACCGCCTTGATGGGACCGAGTGGGGCGGGGAAATCCACCCTGTTAAGCTTGTTGGCTGGATTTATCGCCCCTCATAACGGTGATATATTGGTTGACGGTCAATCCATATTAGCTAAAGCGCCTTATCAGCGGCCTTTCTCTATGTTATTTCAGGAACATAATTTATTTAGCCATTTGTCGGTGAGAGAAAACATTGCGCTGGGGCTGCATCCTGGGCTGAAGTTGAATGCTCAGCAGAAAACTCAAGTGCAATGGGCGGCTCAGCAAGTAGGCATTGAGCCATTTCTTGATCGGCTACCGGCACAGCTTTCAGGTGGACAGCGACAACGTGTAGCGTTGGCACGCTGCTTTGTTCAGTCTCATCTTATTTGGTTGTTGGATGAGCCTTTTTCTGCATTAGATCCGCTATTGAGAGAAGAAATGCTGCAATTGGTGAAATCGCTGGCTCAAGCACGAGATATTACGGTGTTGATGGTGACACATCATTTGAATGATGCCAAAACCATTGCCAGCCATTTTGCCTTTATGGATCAAGGAAAAGTGGAAGTGGTAGGGGAAGTTTCTGCTTTGCCTAAGCCACAAAACCATCCGGCTTTTGCCGAATTTATCCGGGCGGGCAGTTAGCTTGCTTTGTGTCTACAAGGAAGGAGCATAAGAAATATCTCACCAAGCGAGGTTGAGCACATCGCTTGGTGAGTATTTTTTCGAGCTTTGAACACCATGATGAATTAGATTGCTGCATCATTGAGTGTTTTGAGAATTTGGAAAATTTCTCGTGAGGCTTTTGGAGCTTTTTCCGCCTTTTTCTCTTTGTTTGCTTGACGGGCTAATTGACGTAGCCGTTGACGATCAGCTTCTGGATATTGTTGCATCAACTCTTCAATAGCACTGTCGCCGTCGGCCACAATACGATCACGCCACTGTTCTAGCTTATGCAGGACCGCCGTTGACTGCGAATGTTTATTACGCAGTTTATCTAATGCAGCTTGAATGGGTTCTGGATCAATATTACGCATGACTCGACCAATGTATTGCAATTGGCGGCGTCGAGCTTCATTTTTGAAACGCTGAGCATCTTTAATCGCGTCCAGCAAATCTTCCGGCATCGGGATTTTTTGTAGTGCGGATGGTTTTAAGTCAACCAGCTCTTCCCCGAGCTTTTGTAGCTCAATCATGTCGTTTTTCAACTCGGTTTTACTGACCCAGATGATCTCTTCTTCCTCTTCCCAAGGAGCTTTTTGGTTTTTACGCGCCATAGTCTTCACTAATAAGTTATTTATCTTAGCTATTTTAGCAAGAATCGTGGGGAGAAAGCGAAATTCTTGTTATCCTACTAACATAAAAGCTCAATTAGTTGGATGAGAGATGGATATAAGACAGCAAGTCGCGATGCAGCGCAGTGAATTGGAAGCGGCGGTAGCCAAAGCCCTTGATATGGCGTCAGCTCAAGCGGATGCCGCTGAAGTTGCCATTAGTAAAAGCACCGGACTCAGCGTATCAACCCGCATGTGCGAGGTTGAAAATGTCGAATTTAACAGTGATGGTGCGCTAGGCATCACCGTTTATCGAGGGCAGCGCAAAGGGAGCGCATCCACCTCGGATTTGAGTGAAAAAGCGATTCAGCAAACGGTGTTGGCCGCGTTAGATATTGCTCATTATACGTCGGAAGACCCTTATTCAGGCCCCGCTCCCAAAGCGTTGATGGTAGAAAATATTCCTGATTTGGATCTCTTTCATCCTGATGAGCCCAATCCAGATCGAGCCGCAAGGATTGCGATTGCTGCAGAACGAGAAGCGCTAAACTACAGCAGTAAAATTAAGCAAAGCGATGGAGCGAGTTATGACAGCCATTATGGCATCAAAGTGTATGGCAACAGTCACGGTTTACTAGCCAGTTATGCTTCTAGCCGCCATAGCATCAGTTGTTGTGTGATTGGTGAAGGACAAAATGGTGAGATGGAACGTGACTACAGTTATACCGTTGCGCGACATAGTGGTGACTTATGGACACCGGAACGAGTGGGACAACAAGCCGCAGAGAAAACCATTCAACGTTTAGACGCTCAGCAACTGAAAACGGGACAATACCCGGTTATGTTTGCTGCGGATGTGGCGACGGGATTGATGGGGCATTTAGTCATGGCGATCAGCGGCGGCAATTTATACCGAAAATCCTCTTTCTTACTTGATCATCTTGGGCAGAAAATTTTACCGGACTGGTTTAACATCAGTGAGCGTCCTCATATATTGAGAGGTTTGGCTTCCAGCCCATTTGATAGCGAAGGCGTGCAAACCGTAGATCGTGAAATTATTACCAACGGTGTACTAGAGACTTACTTACTGACCAGCTATGCCGCTCGTAAAATGAAGATGCAACCCACTGGCCACGCCGGAGGGATTCATAACTGGTTTGTGAAACACAGCGGGCAAAATTTTGAACAGTTACTAACAACGATGGATCGCGGATTATTGGTGACGGAAGTGATGGGACAAGGGGTCAATACCGTGACGGGAGATTACTCTCGTGGTGCTGCAGGGTTTTGGGTTGAAAATGGACAAATTCAGTATCCAGTCTCTGGGGTGACGATTGCTGGAAATTTGAAAACCATGTTTAGCCAAATCATCGCAGTGGGCAGTGATGTGGAAACTCGTTCTCAAATTCAAACCGGCTCCATGCTGATTGAATCGATGAAAGTGGCCGGAGAGTAACTTTCAATATAATCGTGTAAAAAAGCGCTGAATGGTTCAGCGCTTTTTTATTGGGGGGGATAGCAAAGCAGAAAAGTTAAATAAATAAGGTCGCTAAGCCTAAGAAAACCGATAGCCCGACCACATCGGTGACGGTGGTTAATGCCATCCCTCCAGCTAACGCGGGGTCGATATTCATTTTTTTCAGAATAATGGGGATCATGACGCCAGCCACTCCAGCAATAAAGAGGTTGGTCATCATTGCGGCGGAAATAATGCCACCTAATAGCCATTCCCCTTTCCAAACCACTACTATTGCACCAATAATCAATGCCCAAAGAATGCCATTGAGAAAGCCGATCGCTGCTTCTTTTAGCAGTAGTTCCCGCTTGTTACTGTCACCGATATGCCCAAGTGCTAAACCTCGAATGACCAAGGCAACAGTTTGATTTCCAGCTACCCCCCCCATTGAAGGTACGATAGTCATTAAGATTGCAATCGCAGCCATTTGTTCTAGTGTTGCCTCGAACATATTAGAAACTGAAGCAGCCGTTAAGGCGGCAAGAACATTGGCACCGAGCCAAACACTGCGTTTACGAGCTGATTTGACAACCGGGGCAAAGGTATCTTCATCATCATTCATCCCTGCCATACTCATCATCGAGTGTTCGGCATCTTCTCGAATGACGTCAACCACATCATCAATGGTAATGCGTCCGACAAGGTGTTGGTTTTCATCAACCACTGGAGCTGAAACCCAGTTACGCCGCTCAAACAGGCTAGCGACATCCGAGTCTTTGGCATCGACTTTGATCGCTTCATCTGCATCTTCCATCACTTCGCTGACTGGAATATCAGGTTGGGTGGTGATCAACGTGGATAAGGGTAAGTAGCCGATCAGCTTACTTTCGGCATCAATCACATATAAAGAGTCTGTGGCATAAGGCAACTGGCCTTTCATACGAAGGTAACGCAGTACTACATCAACATCGACATCACCACGAATCGTGATGACATCCGTATTCATTAATCCGCCCGCAGTGTCTTCTGGGTAGGAGAGTGCTGTTTCAACGCGTAACCGTTCTGCAGCGTCCATCTGGGCAAGTACTTCCCGAGATAAATCATCGGGTAAACTTCGCAAGACATAGGCGACATCATCACTGTCCATCCCCTCAGTGGCTTCGGCCAGTTTTTCGGGAGCCATTTTCGAAACGAGTGCATCTTTGACGTCTTCGTTCAGCTCTTCAAGGATTTCACCGTAATCTTCGGGGTCCGTCAGTTGCCATAATACATCACGGGCTTTGCGTGGAGAGGCTTCTAACAGATGAGCAATATCTTCTGGCTCCATATCCTGTAACTGGCGACGGACATGGACGAATCGGCCATTTTCTAAGGCTTCGGTAATTTCTTGGAGGGTGTGGTGAGCTTGGTCAAACTCAATTTGCTCGGCCATAGCTTCCTCCTAATGCGTGATTTCGGACAATGAGTTGAATAGTAACTTAATTTTAGAGTCAAGTAACCTGAAGATGCTTAGCTGAGCGAAGGTTGATTATTTATTGAACATGCTAATGCAGGCAGCTCTCGCCTCTGATTTTCCAAGTTAGCGTAACGTTGGATAACGAGAAAATAGAAAGAATCAGAGGTTAGTCGTCTTCATCAAATTTGGCTTCAACTAAATGGCAAACGGCATCGAGAGCAGGCTTGGCTTGAGAGCCTTGTGCGGAGATGGTGATCATTTGACCTTGAGCAGAATCGAGCATCAACAAGCCCATTACACTATCGGCCGTTGCTTGTTTCCCTTCTTGCCCTTGAATGGTAATTACCGCATCAAAGGATTGAGCAAGTTCAACGAGTTTGACCGCAGCCCTTGCGTGCAAACCAAGGCGATTTTGAATCAAGACCGTTCGGCTGATATATGACATAGGTGGCCTATAATTGTTTTTCTAAGGAGTGATGACGAATTTGTACTTGATGGCCTAACTGCGCAAAATATTCACCTATTTGTTGAGTCAGATAGACTGAGCGGTGTTTTCCACCAGTACAACCAATCGCAATGGTTAAATAACTGCGATTGTTTTTTTCTAGCATCGGTAGCCAGTATTCGATGAACTTTTGGATCTGTCGCTTTAGTTCCATCACTTCACTATGGCTTTCTAAGAAGGATTTGATCGGAGCATCCAAGCCAGTCAAAGGTCGTAAATCAGGCTCCCAGTGAGGGTTTGGGAGGAACCGAACATCAAAGACATAATCAGCATCACTCGGTAGGCCATATTTAAATCCAAACGATTGGAAGACCATGACGAGATCTTTACGTTCTCGACCTTCAACCCGCATCCGAACGGTTTCACTCAGTTCATGCAGTGATTGATGGCTACTATCTAGCAGTAAGTCAGCTTGCTCTTTTAATGGTTCTAATAAATGTTTTTCTCGTTCAATTGCTTGAGCGAGCGTCGGTTTATCTTCATTTAAAGAGAGTGGGTGAATCCGGCGAGTTTCACTGTAGCGTTTGAGTAATGTCTCTTTACTGGCATCTAAAAATAACACACTGACGTCGTTATTTTGTTTAAGCTGTGCCAGTACATCTTCGACTAAACTGGGCTCTTTTGGCAGGTTTCGGATATCAATACTGACCGCGACATTCTGTTTGCTGCCTTGTACAGATTGAATGAACGCTTCCAGTAGGCTTACCGGTAAGTTATCCACACAATAATAGCCTAAGTCTTCTAAGACTCGTAAGGCGACACTTTTGCCTGCGCCGGACTGACCACTGACTACAATTAAACGCATCGGAAGGCCTATTGAGGTGGGTTAACCATAATATCGTACAACTCTTGATCGCTTTGTGCACCGCGCAGTTGTTTGAGGGTTTGCTTATCGTTGAGGCGCTCGGCCATGCAAGATAAGGTTTTTAAGTGCTCTTTACACTGCTCTTCAGGAACCAGTAGGGCAAAGAGAAGATCGACAGGGCGGTTATCAATAGAGTCAAATTCAATCGGCTCTTCACATTGTACCAATACCGCAACGGCGTGGTCGCTTGATGTCATGCGTGCATGAGGAATTGCAATACCATTCCCTATGCCCGTGCTGCCCATTTTTTCTCGGCTGAGCATACATTCAAACAGTTCAGTGGCATTTTGCCCAGTATGTTGGGCGGCGATCTCACTGATAATTTCCAGCGCTCGTTTCTTGCTAGAACATTGGACTGCACTTTTGGTGCAGTCCAATGAAAGTACTTCGCTTAATTGCATGTTAGTGGCTACTTAGCTTTTCTTTATGCTTGTTGAGTTGACGAGTGAGTTTATCCACCAGGCCATCTATCGCTGCGTACATATTATCGTCGTCCGCAGTGGCGTGGATTTCTCCTTGATTAACGTGAAGCGTAGCTTCGGCGATCTGGCGTAATTTTTCAACACGTAAAATCACATGAATGGTATTAATATGGTCGAAAAAGCGCTCAAGCTTTTGAAACTTCGAGTGAACATAGTCTTGCATTGAATCGGTAAGATCAATGTGATGGCCTTGAATATTGATTTGCATAGACTTTCCTTCTCTGTTGGGCCTTATAACAGGCGTTTCCGCTGACTGGATGGCGCAATGGCCAACGACTCACGGTACTTGGCAATCGTCCGTCTTGCCACTTGAATCCCTTGATCAGCGAGTAGGGCCGCAATTTTACTATCACTTAATGGTTTTGCCGGATTTTCCGCTGCCACCAGTTTTTTGATCAGTGCACGAATTGCGGTTGATGAACATTCTCCACCATTGTCTGTACTGACATGGCTTGAGAAAAAGTACTTCAATTCAAAAATACCACGGGGAGTATGCATGTATTTCTGAGTGGTGACTCGAGAGATGGTTGATTCATGCATTTCTACCGCTTGCGCGACGTCATTTAGGACCATCGGCTTCATGGCTTCTTCACCATATTCGAAGAAATCGTGTTGATGTTCAACTATGCACTTGGCAACTTTGAGCAAAGTCTCGTTTCGACTTTCCAAACTCTTAATTAACCATTTTGCCTCTTGCAAATTAGAACGGATATAGTTGCTATCGGCATTGTTGCCGCGAGCAAGGCTGGCATATTGTTGATTGATCTTTAAGCGTGGAACGCTATCTGGATTAATTGTAACTTGCCATTTGCCTCGTTCTTTATAAACGGAGACATCTGGGACGACATATTCTGCGTGATCTTGAGAAATGCGGTTTCCAGGCCTTGGATCAAGTTGTTGTATCAATTGCAATATTTCACGCAGCTCTTCTTCTTTGAGCTTACTCTCTTTGACTATTTGCTTAAAATCGCGGTTGCCGAGTAAATCAATATAATCTCTGAGCAGCATTTTTGCTTCAGCAAGCCAAGGAGTGTTGTCTGGATAGGTCGCCAGTTGCAGTAATAGGCAGTCTTGTAAATTTAAAGAGGCAACACCAAGTGGGTCAAATTGTTGGATACGCTTCCTGACGGCTTCAATTTCATCCAGTTCCACCTCTTCCCCATTGAAGCTGTCTAACAGCTCTTCAAGCGGCGTTGTGAGGTAGCCGTAGTCATCAATGGCATCGATAATCGCATGAGCGATGGTGCGGTCTGTGTCACTAAATGGGGTTAAGCCGAGTTGCCATATTAGGTAGTCTTGCAGAGTTTGAGTGGTTTCCCCTTGGTATACGGGCATGTCATCATCCAGAGCAATACCTGTACTGCCGGTATTGGCACTGTAGACATCGTCCCAAGTGGTGTCGATCTCCAATTCTGCGCTGATCTCTGATTTTTCGATCAACGCTGAACTGTCTTGAGGTTCTGATTCGCTGATATCAGCACTGACCTCGGAGTCCTCATTGCGAGATGATGCATTGTCTAGCGTTGGTAACTCGTCAGTCGATTCTTCAACATCCAATAGTGGATTGGACTCTAATGCTTCTTGAATCTCTTGCTGAAGATCTAATGTAGACAGTTGCAGTAAGCGTATCGCCTGCTGCAACTGAGGAGTCATCGCTAACTGTTGACCAAGCTTAAGCTGTAATGAGGGTTTCATTCAGTATTAACTACCTTGTTTTAGTGATACCTTGTCTAACATTTATCGTACTGAAGTGATCATTCGGTTTTCTGTGGCCACGCATAGGTGGGACAGTTTTCAGGATTCCTCCATTTATCGCTTTGCTGTTAAGCGAACGATAAGTGATGAGTTACTTTAATCATAGACGGAATTGTTCGCCAAGATAAACCTGTTTTACCTGTTCGTTGTTAAGAACATCATGCGGTGTTCCTTCGGCAATCAGACGGCCTTGGCTAACGATGTAGGCTTTTTCACAGACGTCTAATGTTTCCCGTACGTTGTGGTCCGTAATCAATACACCTAATCCTCGATCACGCAGGTGTTCAATGATTTTTTTTATATCAATGACGGAGATAGGGTCAACGCCAGCAAACGGTTCATCTAGCAAAATAAACTGTGGGTTGGCAGCTAATGCGCGAGCGATTTCGACTCGGCGGCGTTCTCCACCAGACAGCGCCATTCCCGCACTGTGACGAATGTGCTGAATATGAAACTCTTCGAGGAGATCTTCGAGTTTGTCTTGTCGTTCTTCTCGAGTCATTTCTTCACGGGTTTGTAGGACGGCCATAATATTATCTTCAACGGATAACTTACGGAAGATAGATGCTTCTTGCGGCAGATAACCGATCCCCATTCGTGAGCGACTGTGCATGGGTAAGATGCTGATATCTTTACCATCGATACTGATGGTGCCTTCATCCCGTGCGACTAAGCCGACAATCATGTAGAAAGAGGTCGTTTTTCCCGCACCATTGGGGCCGAGTAGGCCAACAATTTGCCCTGATTCCACTTGTAAACTTACATCGGAAACGACTTTGCGTTTTTTATAGCTTTTGGCTAAATGTTCTGCTTTAAGTATGGCCATAGTTATTCTTGCTGTGCGGCTTGAGGTTGAAGAACCGTGGATACACGCCCACTGCCTTGACTGTCAGCGATCAATTTTTGTGAAGAGATCTTATAGCGAATTTTATTACCACGAATTTGGCTGTCATCTTGTGACAACATGGCTTGTTCAATCATGGTTAACTCATCTTCCGCCATCGCGTAGTGAAGTTGTTTGGCTTCACCGTACAAGGTTTTCCCTTCATCGGTAAGCTGAGAAAAGGTGGTGAGGTTACCATAACCTTCGATCTTTTCTATCTTCCCGTTTTGTGGGTTACGTATCACAATCAATTTATCGGCACTAATGTTAATACTGCCTTGCTTTAGCTTAACGTCACCAATGAAGGTGACGCGATTGCTTTTCATATCCAATTGTTGGCTATCCGAGTCAATATAGACTGGCTGTTGAGTGTCTGTTGAGAGCGCCAGTGCAGCCCCTGATGCGAACAAACAAGCAATAAGACTAAGGTGTGAGAGTTTCATATCTACCTTGTACATGGTTATACAGCACAGCCGAGTGATTGGATAAGTTCCCCTTCATCGCCTGCCCTAATGTTTTAAATTGTGAGCCAACCAGTTCAACTTGACTGTCTGCCCAAAAATCACGGCTCTCGAGTTGAATACTCAACTTTGTTGTGGTGAGTTGATCAAAACCTGAATCTTCTAATAGGTTGTTGGCCACCACTTCATCATAAAGGATTAAAACTTGATCCTTGGTGAGGATGCCGCGTTTTGCTGTGACTTCCCATTCTTGTTTGGTTCCTTCACGGAATACTTTGAGAACGGGGTATTCAAAGGTAGTGCTACCACTGTTCGCATAATAATCAAGATGTTGCGAGGTAATTACATAGCTGCGTACACCTTGTTGATTGTAAGAGACGTTATCGAGTGATTGGCCACTGAACATGGGTAACTCGAAATTCGGTGCAACTTGAATTGCCGTACTTTCGTTTTTGTCCAATAGATAGTAGCCAGACCAAGCGGCAATAAAGAAAAGGCAGAGATAAAGAACACGAGTCAAACTCATATACTCAAGCCTTTATGCTGATCCAGTTCATTACGTGCTTGTAAAATTAAATCACACACTTCTCGTACCGCGCCATGACCTCCTTTAATTCGGGTCACATAGTTAGCTCGCTGAGCTAACAGAGGATGGCCATCGGCGACACAGACTTTGAGCGCGACTTTTTCCATCACAGGCCAATCTATTAAATCATCTCCAATATAACCTGTATTTTCTGGTTTGATCGTCAGTTTTTGACAAATATCGTAATAAGCGCTTAATTTGTCATCTTGCCCTTGATAAATCAGTGAAATGCCCAACGCTTTCATTCTATTTTCGACAATTTGTGATTGGCGTCCAGTAATGATAGCGATCTGGATACCGGCATTCATCAGTGATTTTACTCCATACCCATCACGAGTATGGAAGGTTTTGAGTTCTTCACCTTGGTTGCCCATATAGACAAGGCCGTCGGAAAAAACTCCATCCACATCACAGACTAACAATTGGATCTGCTGCGCAATTTCAAGGATGGAGGCTTCAACTGGGCCATAAAGTGTGTTGACCTGTTGGGACATTACATGACTCCTGCTTTTAGCAAGTCATGCATATTTAACGCTCCGACTAACTTGTGGTTGTCAACCAGCATCAAGCCACTAATACGCTTCTCTTGCATTAAGTTTAATCCTTCGACAGCGAGAATATGAGGAGAGGCAACCACAGGGTGCTGTGTCATGACCTCTTGGATCTTCGCCGTATGGATATCAATCCGCTTATCTAAGATACGGCGTAAATCACCATCGGTAAAAATACCCAATAATTGATCATGTTCATCGACGACAGCGGTCATACCGAGGCCTTTTTGGCTGATTTCCAGTAGCGCATCGCGGATCAATGTTGTGGGCGACACTTTGGGTAAATCGTCTCCCTGATGCATGATGTCCGAGAGTTTTAATAGCAGTTTACGCCCGAGTGCTCCACCGGGATGTGAGAGTGCAAAATCTTCTGCGGTGAATCCTCTTGCTTGGAGTAAGGCGACCGCCAAAGCATCCCCCATGACTAGCGTCGCGGTGGTGCTGGTTGTGGGAGCCAAGCCAAGAGGGCACGCTTCTTTAGGTACAGTGATTTGCAGGTGAAGATCTGCCAATTTAGCCATATTGGATTGTGGGTTGCCCGTCATACTGATGATGCGATTATTCAGTCGCTTAAGTACGGGGAAGAGGGCAAGGATTTCAGATGACTCACCAGAGTTGGAGATCGCTAAAACGATGTCTCCTGTATCGATCATACCTAAATCACCGTGGGAGGCTTCGCCAGGGTGAACAAAAAAGGCGGAGGTGCCTGTACTGGCTAAGGTGGCGGCAATTTTTTTTCCGATGTGCCCTGATTTACCAATGCCCATTACCACGACTTTGCCCGTTTGGTTGGACAAAATCATTTGGCAAGCTTGGCAGAAGTCATCGTTAAAATATTGGTCTAATTGTTGTAATCCGGCGATCTCGGTAGCCAGCACTTGTTGAGCAGCACCTCGATAGTCAAAGTTCTCAAACATCTTTAACTCCTAAATAATTAAGCGGCCATATTCATCAGTAAATATCCTTGATAACCGAGGAACACGATAAATAAGATGGCACCTTCTAGGCGGTTAATACTTCGAGATTTACCTAATGCCATAACAACCAACAGTAATGAGACGCCTAGCATGACCCAAAAATCCCGACCCATTGCATTTTCACTGAGCATGGAAGGGTTCAATATACCTGGTAGCCCCATCACCGCTAAGATGTTGAAGACGTTGGAACCGATAATATTGCCGACTGCCATATCATCTTCCCCCTTTAAAACGCCAGCTAAGGAAGCGGCGAGCTCAGGAAGGCTGGTGCCGACCGCAATAATGGTTAAACCGATCACTAAGTCGCTCATGCCAAAGTGTTTGGCAATAATAACTGAATTATTCACCAACATATTGGCAGCAAAAGGCAGTAAAACTAGCCCGAATACCACCCACATAACGGCTTTTGCGTTGCTGACATCTTGAGGGATTTCAGACTCTCTTTCTGCTAATAAAATATCGCCTTTCTTCTGTTCTTTGCGGCTAATATGCAACATAGCAATCAGAAAAAGAGCAAATAGGGCAAACAGTAAAGCCCCTTCATAAAAGCCAAGATGGTTATTCCACAGCAGTGCACCTGCAATCAGTGTCACGATAATCATCAAAGGAAGTTCACGGCGTAATACTGTTGAGCTGATCGATAAAGGCTTAATTAACGCGGTTATACCTAAGATCAAAGCAATGTTGGCGATGTTGGATCCCAGCACATTGCCGACAGCTGTATCGGTTTTTCCACTCAAAGCGGCTGTCGCCGAGACCATCATCTCTGGTGCAGAAGAGCCCATCGCGAGAATGGTCATCCCTATTACTAAAGGGGAGATGCCAACATTTCTCGCAATCGCCGCTGATCCAAAAACCAGTTTATCTGCACTCCAAACGAGTAAAATGAGGCCGACAATGAGTAACGCAACAGCTTCGAGCATGACAATTCCTAGTTTGATGAAAAAACCGAATAAGTAACCGCTAATTTTGACGTGTTGATCACTAAAAGGGAAGTCGAAGATAGCATTTATTGTCTCATTTTCATGCATCCTTTGGCGTGATGGAGAAAATTCAGTGCCTTACACCTTATCTTACACTTTGTTACGGATTTTTTGAGTCATATCATTGGAAGTCAAACGTTGTTTGGCTTTAAGCGCAGAGAGTGATTGAGGGTTAGGAGTCACTGGGTGAGCGGGGATTTACAGATAAGTAATTGAACAGTGCTTTTAATTTGGCACCAATCTGCTTATGATTGCTCATCTTCTAGATGGAAATCGACAACAGCGAACGGTGAGTATGCCTGAAACCAATCTAGTTACCATCAATAATCTGACCTTTTCTCGATCAAACCGAGTCATTTTCGATGATATAAGTTTGCATATGCCGAAAGGGAAAATTACCGCCATTATGGGCCCTTCTGGGATAGGTAAAACGACCTTGCTGCGCCTGATTGGTGGGCAATTATTACCCGAGCAAGGTGAGATTTGGTTTGATGGTGAAAACATTCCTCGTCTAAGTCGACGTCAGTTATATCAAGCACGTAAAAAAATGAGCATGCTTTTCCAATCTGGCGCGCTTTTTACTGATCTTAATGTGTTTGATAACGTTGCCTTTCCTCTGCGTGAGCACACGCAACTTAATGATGCCTTTATTAAAACCTTGGTTATGCTGAAGTTGGAAGCGGTCGGGCTACGTGGTGCAGCACATTTAATGCCAAGTGAACTCTCGGGTGGAATGGCGCGTCGAGCCGCTCTGGCTCGTGCGATAGCGCTGGATCCTGAGTTGATCATGTACGATGAACCTTTTGTGGGACAAGATCCTATTACTATGGGCGTTTTGGTTGAGTTAATTCGTAATCTTAATCAGGCCTTGGGAGTGACTTCTGTCGTGGTTTCCCATGATGTACCGGAAGTGATGAGTATTGCAGACTGGGTGTATTTATTGGCCGACGGTAAAGTGATTGCTTTTGGTACACCGCAAGAGTTGGAGCAAAATCGCGATCCGCGAGTGCAACAATTTTTATGTGGTGAAGCTGACGGGCCTGTTCCTTTCCGTTTTCCATCTCAGTCAATAGAAAAGGATCTGTTTGATGTTGAATAATGGAAAGCAGTGGGTCACTGATTTTGGACGGCGATGCCTTGGTGTCAGTGAATCGTTTGGCCGAGCCAGCTTAATGTTGCTAGGGGCAATGACGGGACAACCTCGGCCTATTCAGCATTTACCTTTATTGATTAAGCAGCTATACAGTGTGGGTGTGCAATCGTTAGCGATTATTGTGGTGTCAGGCCTGTTCATTGGTATGGTATTAAGCCTGCAAGGGTATGTGATTTTAGTTGATTATGGCGCAGAAACTAGCCTTGGTCAGATGGTCGCCTTGTCGTTACTGCGCGAGTTGGGACCAGTTGTTACCGCTTTATTATTTGCAGGGCGTGCTGGATCTGCGCTGACGGCTGAAATTGGTTTAATGAAAGCGACGGAGCAAATTTCTAGCTTAGAAATGATGGCGGTGGATCCGTTGAAACGTATCATTGCCCCTCGTCTTTGGGCTGGGCTTATTTCAATGCCGCTGTTAGCGATGATATTTATGGCGGTCGGTATTTGGGGCGGCCAGTTGGTTGGCGTTGAATGGAAGGGCATTGATTATGGTAGCTTCTGGTCAACTATGCAGGCTTCCGTTGAGCTGGGCGCGGATATTGGTAACAGCTTAATCAAGTGTGTGGTGTTCGCTATCACCGTCACTTGGATTGCGCTCTTTAATGGCTATGATGCTATTCCAACGTCGGAAGGCATTAGCCGAGCAACCACTCGTACCGTGGTTCATTCTTCTCTGGCAGTATTAGCGCTGGATTTTGTACTGACCGCACTGATGTTTGGGAACTAAACATGCAACAAACACGTAAACTAGAATTTTGGGTAGGCAGTTTTGTGCTAGCAGGAATTTGCGCAATTCTGGTGATGATTTTTCAAGTCGCTGACGTGAAAGGGCTTGGAGCCAACGATACTTATTCACTCACTGCAGAATTTGACAATATTGGTAATTTGAAAGTGCGTTCTCCGGTGAAAGTGGGGGGCGTTGTCGTTGGGCGAGTTGCTGCAATTAATTTAGACAGGCAACGTCTGTTACCTCAAGTGACCTTAGCGATTGATAGCCGTTATGATCAATTTCCTGAAACATCGAGTGTTCAGATTTTGACGTCTGGGTTGATTGGTGAGCAATATATTGGGTTAGTGCCTGGATTTGTCTTTGAGGATGAGCAGATGCTACAAGACGGAGATCGAATTGAAGATACCAAGTCAGCTTTGGTCTTGGAAGATTTGATTGGTCAGATTTTGTACAGTGTTGGCGGTGGTTCAAGTAACGATAAAGATGGGGAATAACCATGTTGAAACGTTCAATAATTCTATTCATGATGCTGCTGTACTCTTGGACAGCCATGGCGAAAGCGGGGATTGATCAGACGGATCCGTATTTAATGATGAAAGAAGTCGCTCAAGTTTCCTTTGATCGTCTTAAAGCTGATCAAACACGCATCCATGATAACCCTGAGCATTTGAAAGTGATCGTGGAAGAGGAACTCATGCCTTATGTCAATGAACAATATGCGGCATTAAAGCTACTGGGGCCTCATCTTAAAGGTGCAAAGCGAGAAGATGTGGGCACTTTTATCCATGCTTTTAGAGCCTATTTAGTGACCAGTTATGCTCAAGTACTGACTCAGTATAGTGATCAAGAGATTGTTTTTGGGCCTGAAACACCGATTCCAGATGATCGTAGAATTGCCAGTATAAAAGTTGAAATTATTGATACCCCTCGGCCTAATATCAACTTGGAGTTTAAGCTGCGTAAAGAAAAAGATGGGCAGTGGAAAGCTTTTGATATGATTGCCGAAGGCATCAGTTTATTGTCAAGTAAACAGTCGGAGTGGAGTGGAAAAATCCGTCAAGAAGGGATTTTAGCTGTTGCAAAAGAGCTTCAGGCTCTGGCTGATCACCCCATTCGTTTTGAGAGCAATACCCAATGAGTCATCCTCAGTGGCAGGTCATTAACGCTGAATCAGTTGTATTACGCGGCGCGTTAGACCGAGATACGGTTCCTCAATTATGGCCAGTGATTCAATCATGGCAAGCCAGTGCTCCTCAATGTGGTGTTTCTTTAGCCGAGGTCGAACGTATCGATTCGGCAGGCATGGTGATGTTAATTCACTTAATAGAGCATGCAAAAACACAAAATTGTCATATAATGCTGAATTTTGTGCCCCAACAACTGCGCACATTATTTCAGTTGAGCAACATCGAAACCATGATGGCTCAACATATTAACCATCAGCAGGAGTGAATTGTGGATAGCACACAAGTACAACAAATATTAGAACAAGCACTCAACCTTCAAGAGCTTCACGTAAAAGGTGAAGGAAGCCATTATGAAGTCATCGCCATTGATGAAAGCTTCGAAAGTATGAGCCGTGTGAAGAAACAACAGCTGATCTATGCCCCTCTGATGGAGTATATCCAGCGTAATGATATTCATGCTGTTTCGATCAAAACATTTACCCCCCAAGAGTGGGCGCGCAATAAGAAGTTGATGTCGCTGTAAGGTTTTTTAATGGAAAAATTTCGTGTTATTGGGTCTGATTCACCGCTACAAGGTGAAGTGACCATTTCTGGTGCAAAAAATGCTGCACTGCCTATTTTATTTGCTTCTATTTTGGCGGAAGAGCCTGTCGAAGTGGCCAATGTTCCGCACCTTCGAGACATCAATACAACGATGGAACTGCTTAAGCGCTTAGGTGCAAAAGTAGAACGTAATGGTTCAGTTCATGTTGATGCCAGCCAAATTGATCAATATTGTGCACCTTATGATTTAGTGAAAACCATGCGTGCTTCTATTTGGGCATTAGGTCCTTTGGTGGCTCGTTTTGGACAAGGGCAAGTTTCTTTACCTGGCGGCTGTGCGATTGGCGCTCGTCCGGTTGATTTGCACATTCATGGGTTAGAGCAATTAGGCGCGACGATTACTCTTGAAGATGGCTATGTGAAAGCACAAGTGAATGGCCGCTTAAAAGGTGCTCATATCGTCATGGATAAAGTCAGTGTAGGGGCCACCATTACCGTTATGTGTGCTGCGACCTTAGCTGAAGGAAAAACCACGTTAGATAATGCCGCTCGTGAACCTGAAATTGTTGATACTGCGAATTTTTTAAATACGTTAGGGGCAAAGATTTCAGGCGCAGGTACAGATACCATTACCATTGAAGGGGTTGAACGTCTTGCTGGTGGGCGACATGCAGTCGTGGCCGATCGCATTGAAACGGGAACCTTTTTAGTCGCTGCAGCGGTTTCTCACGGCAAAGTCGTTTGTCGTAATACAAAAGCCAGTTTACTTGAAGCGGTGCTGGCCAAACTTGAAGAAGCGGGCGCGGCGATCGAAACCGGTGATGACTGGATAAGCTTAGATATGACTGGGCGAGAACTGAAAGCTGTCTCGATTCGTACGGCACCTCACCCGGGTTTCCCCACTGATATGCAGGCTCAATTTACCTTATTGAACATGATGGCTAAAGGTGGTGGTGTGATCACCGAAACCATCTTCGAAAATCGTTTTATGCACGTGCCTGAGTTAATGCGCATGGGAGCAAAAGCCGAGATTGAAGGTAACACTGTGATTTGTGGGGATGTGGAATCACTCAGTGGTGCGCAAGTGATGGCTACCGACTTACGCGCTTCAGCTAGTTTAGTGATTGCAGGCTGTATCGCTAAAGGTGAAACCATTGTGGATCGTATTTATCATATCGATCGTGGTTATGAACGTATCGAAGATAAGCTATCTGCTTTAGGGGCTCATATTGAGCGAGTTCACGAGTCAAGCTAAACCGTTTGTCTCTTAATGGGCCGGAATCTAAGGGTTTCGGCTTTTTTATTCAAGCTCCTTTGGAGAATCTGGATGATTGCTTTATTGCGAATTGTAGCCGTAGCTCTGTTTGCGGTTTGTATGTTTATATTTGGGTGTGGGTATTGTTTATTTAGCCCTCGTAATCCTAAACATGTGTTTACCTTTGGCCGCATGTTTGCCGCCATGTCGAAAGTTTTTGGTATTACGTTGGAACTGCGCATTCCAGAAAATGCTTATCAGCGTGGTCAAGCGATTTATATTGCGAACCACCAAAATACTTGGGACCTTTTTACCGTATCTGCAGCGGTAACGCCGAAAGTTGTGACTGTGGGTAAGAAAAGCCTAGCTTGGATGCCATTGTTTGGTCAGCTGTATTGGTTAACAGGAAATATCTTGATTGATCGAGCGAATAAGTCCAAAGCGAAAGGGACGATTGATCAAGTGGTGGATAGCATGAACAACAGTGATGTTTCCGTTTGGATGTTTCCTGAAGGTACTCGCTCACGTGGCCGAGGGTTATTGCCTTTTAAAGCCGGAGCTTTTCATGCGGCTATTGGTGCCCAAGTTCCAATTATTCCTATTGTGTGCAGTTCAACCGATCAACTAAAACTTAACCGATGGAATAACGGGCATGTGATTGTGGAAATGCTTCCTCCTGTTAGTACGGAAGGTTTAGGCAAAGAGCACGTTCGTACGCTTTCTCAGCAGTGCCATCAAGATATGTTAGAGAAATTGACCGAGTTAGATGCTGAAGTCTCTATGCTTAATGGACCGAATGTTCATTCACATCAATAAATAAAAAAGGTTGCTTAAACGCAACCTTTTTTGTGCGCTATTGGGATTACTACTTACGTGCCGCAATGGCTTCGATTTCAATACCCACATCTTTTGGTAAACGTGCAACTTCAACACAAGATCGGGCAGGGTAATGAGCAACATTATGCTCATCGAAAAACTGTCCATAAACTTGGTTCACGGTTGAGAAATCATTTAAGTCCTTCACAAAGACTGTCATTTTGACAATATCACTTACCGTTAAACCGGATGATTCAACCACAGCTTTGACATTCTCTAAAGATTGGCGCGCTTGAGCAGCAATACCAGTAGGAATGTCGCCTGTCTCTGGGTTGACGGGGATCTGGCCTGAAGTCAGAACCATATTACCTAAATCGACACCTTGAACGTAAGGACCTATTGCGGCAGGCGCCGAGTCAGTATGCAGAACTTTTGTCATGCTGGTGATTCCATCTTGGTGATTAAAAAGAAGTTTTAGTGTGCCCTTAAAGGGGCATGAGGTAAAGGGACAAAGAGGCAGAATCGGTGCAAACTTGTCACTCCCGATGCGAGATCACATCGGGAGTGACGTTGAGTTTAGGCTTCGCGTTCAGTGACTACTTCGCGTGAAAACACCTTCTCACAATATTTACACTTCAAGCGAATATCGTGGTTTTTTTCAACGATGCGAAAGCTGCTTTCAACGGGTTCATTATGAGAAATACAGTTGCTGTTAGGGCAAGCAAATACATTATTGATCTTTTCAGGTAACTCAAGGGCAAGCTTTTTAACGACTTGATAATCTTCAATTTGATTGACCGTCGCATGGGGAGCATACAAAGCTAATTTGTTGGCTTGATCTTCACTGATAAAGACATTTTCGATTTTTAGTAAATCCTTATGCCCAAGAGCGGAAGAAGGAAGGTTTAAGCCAATAGTTACCCGCTGGTTAGTATTATGCATATCAAACAGTCTAAGCACTTTAATTCCGACTTTAGCGGGAATGTGGTCAATAACCGTGCCGTTTTTGATCGCTTCAACTTGCAGTTTGGTTTCTTTGTTCATCATAGGCTCCAATTACAGTGACTCATTTAACACAAGGGCGAGTAAGGCTTCACGAGCATAGACGCCATTTTCTGCTTGTTGAAAGAAGTACGCATGTGGCGTTTTATCGACATCGGTGGTGATTTCATCGACACGAGGAAGTGGGTGCAGCACTTTCATATTGTCACGCGCCCCTTCCAACAGTGATGCTGTTAACACATAGGCAGATTTGATATGTGCATATTCTGATTCATCAAAACGCTCTTTCTGAACTCGAGTCATATACAGAATATCGAGTTCGGGAATCACACTTTCCATATCATTATGGAAGCTGTATTGCAGGCCTGCTTCATCGAGTTCTTCACAAATATAATCAGGCATAGCCAGCGCTTCAGGTGCGATGAAGAAGAAACGGTTATTATCAAATTTTGCTAAGGCTTGGGTTAAAGAGTGAACCGTACGGCCATATTTAAGATCGCCTACAAAGGCGATATTGAGATTATCTAAACGACCTTGGGTTTCAAATAAGGTAAAGAGATCAAGCAAGGTTTGTGTGGGGTGCTGGTTTGAGCCATCGCCGGCATTAATCACGGGAACACCATTGGAAAATTCGGAAGCTAAACGAGCCGCTCCTTCTTGTGGATGACGAATTACAAAGGCATCCACATAAGCGGTGATCACTTGAACTGAGTCAGCAAGCGTTTCCCCTTTTTTGGCGAGTGAAGTATTGCCTGCACTATCAAAGCCAATCACACTGCCGCCAATGCGTTGAATTGCGGTTTCAAAAGAGAGGCGAGTACGGGTGGATGGTTCAAAGAAGCAGCTTGCGACGACTTTATTCTTTATCAATTCCGGCTTTGGTTCCGCTTTCAATTGGCTTGCGGTTTTGACTATTAATTCCAGCTCTGCTCGTGAAAGCTCAGAAATGGAGATAATGTGCTTTTGGTAAAGCGAATTCGCCATGATCTTCTTCCCTATCTTTTTTCTTTAAGCCATAAAAAAGCCTCCCGATCTGGGAGGCTATTCAATCTCTGGTAAGAGGAAATAACGCCACACAAAGTAAGCAGACTTGCTCACTAAAATGAATGTTAGCAACATGATGAATGTGGCTGGTTTCCATTGGCTACCCCTCAGACAAATTGCTGCGCATTATACGCCGAACTTTGGCTAAGGCAAGCGTTTGCTTTGGCTGTTTTTTGTGCGTAAATAAAGTGATTAGGCACCCAATGTGGCCACCATGACGGCTTTAATGGTATGCAGCCGATTTTCCGCTTGATCAAAAACAATCGAGTAGTCTGATTCAAAGACATCCTCCGTGACTTCTAAGCCGTTCATGCCATATTTCTCTGCGACCTGTTTGCCCACAGTGGTTTCATCATTATGAAAAGCGGGTAAGCAGTGCATAAATTTAACTTGAGGATTGCCTGTTGCTTGGATCACGTCCATATTAATTTGATAAGGTTTCATCAGGGCGACGCGTTCATCCCAAGCCGCTGCTGCTTCTCCCATTGAAACCCAAACATCAGTATAAAGAAAATCACAGCCATCAACGCCTTGTGCAACGTCTTCGGTCAGGGTGATGGTTGCGCCAGTGCTCTGTGCTATGGTTTGACAGGTCGTCACTAATGCTTCTTCAGGCCAAAAAGCTTTTGGGGCGACTAAACGAATATCCATCCCCATTTTTGCAGCGCCCACCATGAGTGAATTTCCCATATTGTTACGAGCATCACCGAGATAAGCAAAGCTAATTTGATGAAGTGGCCTTCCATGTGCGTGCTCTTGCATGGTGAGAAAATCGGCCAGAATTTGAGTAGGATGAAATTCATCGGTTAGCCCATTCCATACAGGGACGCCGGCGTATTGTCCTAATTCTTCAACAATTTTTTGCCCATAGCCGCGATATTGAATGCCATCATACATACGGCCAAGGACTCGGGCGGTATCTTTCATGGACTCTTTATGACCGATTTGTGAGCCAGAGGGGCCGAGATACGTGACTTGAGCCCCTTGGTCAAAGGCGGCAACTTCAAATGCGCAGCGAGTTCGTGTAGAGGATTTTTCAAAAATTAGGGCGATATTTTTACCGAGTAAGGTTTTTTGCTCGGTGCCAGCGTATTTTGCCTGTTTCAATTCAGCTGAAAGGTTTAATAGAAACTGGATTTCTTTAGGGGTGAAATCAAGCAGTTTGAGAAAATTACGATGACGTAAATTAAAAGCCATACCCAGTCCTTAGTTGTCGAACAATAGTGGCACTAGTAAAGCATGAAAATACACGAAAAGTGAATAATTATTTTTAAGTATCCATGGCGAACAACTTTAGTTGTTCGCCATGGATGATTATAAATTCTCTTCCGCAAATTCGGCTAAACGGCTACGTACCACTCCATTAAGGTGGATGTTAGCACTGCCTTCAAAGTTTTTAAATCGCTCTACCATGTAGGTGAGCCCTGAGGTGACAGGAGTGAGATAGTGGGAGTCAATTTGCGCTAAGTTTCCAGAGCAGACAATTTTTGTGCCTTCGCCACAGCGAGTAATGATGGTTTTAATTTGTGAAGCGGTGAGATTTTGACATTCATCGAGCAATACAAAGGCATTTTGAATGGATCGGCCTCGCATAAAGTTAATGGATTTAAATTGAATGTTGGCTTTATCACAGATGTATTTGAGTGACCCCTCCGTACAGTGATCGTGTTTATGTAAGGCTTCTAAGGTATCGGTAATGGCGGCAAGCCAAGGCATCATTTTTTCTTCTTCACTACCGGGTAAGAAACCGATGGATTCACCAATGTCAGGGGTATTACGAGTCACGATAATTTTGTCGAACATTTTCCGTTCGATGGTTTGCTCTAAAGCCGCCGCCATGGCCAATAAGGTTTTGCCACTGCCCGCCGCACCGGTGAGAATCACTAAATCAATGTCAGGATCCAGCAAGGCATCGAATGCCATCGCTTGATAAATATTTTTCGGAGTGATGTCCCAGACCTGACGGTGCATCATGCGTTCTCGGCTTAAATCTCGCAGAGTGACAGACTCTGGCGTCAAACTTTCTACCCGAGCAGCAAAATCACTCTCTTCATCCAGAACGTATTGGTTTAAGTAAGTGGGTTCGAAAGGTTGTCGATCCAGTTTGTGAAATGTTTTGCCTGATAAGGTATAGCTTTCGACATTTTCCACGTTCTCCCAGAAATTTCCCGTACGGGTTTGAAAACCTTTAGTTAGATATTGCACGTCATCTATGAGCTGATCGGTACGGTAATCTTCAACAAACCGTACCCCTGCTCCTTTGGCTCGTAAGCGCATATTAATGTCTTTAGTGACTAATACCACCGCGCGGGGAGCCCGCTTATTTTGCAGGTGTAAGACGGCATTGAGAATTCGGTTATCCCCTTCTTTATCCGTGAAGGCTTTTACGGTTTCATGCACATCGTAGTCCGCTAAGATGGCAATCGTTCCTCCGCGTGTCCCTTGCTGCACCAGTGGAATTCCGGCAGAAATTTCATCGGGAGTGGCATCATGAAAGACGGTTTCTAAAGCTCGGATGGCAACACGGGCATCTCGGGCGACGTCGCGCTTGCTGTCTTTGATTCGATCAAGTTCTTCGAGGACGCTCATCGGAATGACCACATCGTGTTCTTGGAAGGAGTAAATAGCGAGTGGTTCATGGAGTAGGATGTTGGTATCCAGAACAAACAGTTTCCGGTCGGTATCGCCCATAAGCGTCTCCTTGCTACTGAGTAGCCTTGTGCAATGGATGTTTGTATTCACTTGCCAACAATCACCGTATGCTGGAGTCAGACTTTCGATCACTGTGGCCTGAAAACAAACCTGTGTTGATACTCTGCTTGAACTTACCTCCTTAGCGTAGCAGGTTACTCGCTTTCAAGGTGTGCTATCTGGCAAAGTATCGCAAAGTATTGATTCACCAATGACATGGAAATATGACCATTTAATGTCAGAGGGAAGATTGGGGAAAAAAAGCCGGGAATGGACGTGACCTGCTTCATACCTTCAAGTAAGATTAGCGGTCTTTTTCTGCACTGGAATAATAGAGCGATTAGACTTTTCTTTTAAATGTGTAGAGTTCTCAATAACTTTTATGTCTAATCCACATTGATGAGGTAGTCGATTAATGACTTTTGCTTTGGGGCAACGCTGGATAAGTGATACGGAAAGCGATTTAGGTTTAGGCACCGTAGTGGGTATGGATGCTCGCACGGTGACATTAATGTTCGCCGCATCAGAAGAAAACCGAGTTTATGCTCGTCATGATGCACCGGTGACACGAGTGACATTTAATGTGGGGGATAGCATTGATAGCCAAGAAGGTTGGTCACTCCATGTTGAGCAAGTCGTTGAAGATCAAGGTGTATTCACTTATCTGGGAACTCGTGAAGATACGGAAGAGTCGGGCGTAGCACTTCGGGAAATTTTCCTCAGTAATCAAATTCGTTTTAACAAACCTCAAGATAAATTGTTTGCTGGTCAAATTGATCGTATGGACAATTTTGTGCTGCGTTATCGGGCGCTGAGTAACCAATATCAACAACATAGAAGCCCGATGCGGGGGTTATGTGGTATGCGTGCCGGCTTGATTCCTCATCAGTTATACATTGCTCATGAAGTGGGGCGTCGTTATGCCCCTCGAGTGCTTTTAGCCGATGAAGTTGGGCTAGGTAAAACCATTGAAGCCGGCATGATCATTCATCAACAAGTGCTTTCTGGGCGGGCCGAACGCATTTTAATTGTGGTACCAGAAACGCTTCAGCACCAATGGTTGGTGGAGATGCTGCGCCGTTTTAACTTGCATTTTTCTGTGTTTGATGAAGAACGTTGTGTAGAAGCTTTTAGTGAAGCAGATAACCCTTTTGATACTCAGCAATACGTTCTTTGTTCACTCGATTTTCTACGTAAGAGCCGCCAACGCTTTGAGCAAGCATTAGAAGCCGAATGGGATTTGTTGGTGGTGGATGAAGCGCACCATTTGCAGTGGAGCCAAGAAAAACCCAGTCGTGAATATCAAGTCATAGAAGCGTTGGCTGAGCGAACGCCGGCGGTATTGTTGTTAACGGCAACGCCAGAGCAGCTCGGGCGTGAAAGTCACTTTGCTCGTTTACGGTTACTCGATTCAGATCGATTCTACGATTATGATGCTTTCGTTAAAGAGGAAGAGCAGTATGCCCCAGTCGCTGATGCTGTAAGTGCCTTACTTTCTGGTGCTGCACTCAGTAATGAGGCGAAGAACCAAATTGGTGAACTGCTGAGTGAGCAGGATGTAGAGCCATTACTGAAGGTATTAGAAAGCCAAGCAGATGAGCAGGAAAAAGTAACAGCCCGTGATGAGTTGATCAGTAATTTGATGGATCGTCATGGAACGGGACGAGTGTTGTTTAGAAACACTCGTGCGGCTATTAAAGGTTTCCCTGTACGTAATGTACATTTACTGCCGATGGTTATTCCTGAGCAGTACAGTACCTCTATGCGAGTGTCAGGGATGATTGGTGGCAAGCTAAGCCCTGAAGCTCGGGCGATGAAAATGCTCTATCCCGAAGAGATTTTCCAAGAGTTTGAAGGTGATGATGCGAGTTGGTGGCAATTTGATTCTCGCGTTAACTGGTTGATTGAGAAAGTTAAAGCCAAGCGTAGTGAAAAGATTTTAGTGATTGCCTCAAGAGCGAGCACCGCATTGCAGTTAGAACAAGCGCTGCGTGAACGGGAAGGCATTCGAGCGACCGTTTTTCATGAAGGGATGTCGATTTTAGAGCGGGACAAAGCAGCGGCTTATTTTGCTCAGGAAGAAGGCGGTGCGCAGGTTCTGATTTGTAGTGAAATTGGATCCGAAGGACGTAACTTCCAATTTGCTCATCAGTTGGTGATGTTTGATTTGCCATTTAACCCAGATCTGCTAGAGCAACGTATTGGTCGTTTGGATCGAATAGGCCAACAAAATGATATCGACATTTATGTGCCTTATTTACAAGGGACATCTCAGGCGATTTTGGCTCGCTGGTATGATGAAGGTTTGAATGCTTTTGCTGAAACGTGCCCAACCGGTCGAGCGGTGTACGATCAATTCTCTGAACGTTTGATCCCCATGCTCGCCGCAGGAGAAAGCAGTGAGCTCGATGCCGTTATTGAGGAATCAGCGAAGCTGAATAAGTCGTTGAAAAGTCAATTAGAGCAAGGGCGTGATCGATTGTTGGAAATGCACTCCAATGGGGGTGAAAAAGCGCAGCAAATTGCTCAGTCGATTGCAGAGACAGATGGGGATACCAACTTAGTGACGTTTGCGCTGAGTTTATTTGATACCGTTGGCCTTAACCAAGATGATCGTGGTGAAAATGCACTAGTCGTGACACCTTCTGAGCATATGATGGTGCCTAGTTATCCCGGTCTGCCTTATGAAGGGGCAACGATTACCTTTGATCGTGATACGGCTCTTTCTCGAGAAGATATGCACTTGATCAGTTGGGAGCACCCAATGATCCAAGGGGGCATCGATTTACTGATGAGTGAAGGGGTTGGGGTTTGTGCTGTTTCGTTACTAAAAAATAAAGCGCTGCCCGTGGGAACGATTTTGTTAGAGATGGTTTATCTTGTTGATGCTCAAGCGCCAAAAAGTAGTGGTATCAGCCGCTTTTTACCCCCAACGCCGATTCGTATTTTACTTGATGCTCGTGGTAATGATCTTTCTGCACAAGTGGATTTTGAAGCATTTAATCGTCAATTAAGCCCTGTAAATCGTCATTTAGCCAGCAAGCTCGTTAGCTCTGTTCAGGCTGAAATTCATCGTTTGATCACAGAAAGTGACACATTGGTGAGCGATAAAGTGATAGCGATTCGAGAGCAGGCTGAAAAAGAGATGCAACATAGCCTGAATGCGGAGCTTGAGCGTTTATTAGCGTTGAAGGCGGTGAATCCTAACATTCGAGATGAGGAAATTCGGGTGTTGGAAGAACAAATTGCTGCACTGACTGGGTATATATCACAAGCTCAATATCAATTAGATTCCTTGCGGTTAATTGTCGTCACACATAACTAATGGATGATTCTTAGCAATAAAGGCCTTCGAAATGAAGGCCTTTATTTTTTCTAGAGTAGAGCAATGATTACATTAACCACTTCCACCAAATAAATAGTGCAAGAAAGCCAAATAAATAGATAAGACCAACAAGGGATAGAGCTTTCAGCTTTGGCCCAACTTGTAGCGCTTTAGGCAGTGGGGTTCGGGTGACCAGAACATAATTTAACAGGGCAAAAACAGGAGTGGTCATAAAGGCCATCACCATTGCAAAGTCTAGCATAGGCATTAATGCGGAAGCCCAAAAGACAATAATTGCTAATGCCAATGCTGAAACAACAAACATCCATGACTGGAAAATACGTGGAGATTGCTGTGCTTGATTGTTCAGTAGTCGTTGAGATTCCGCAATGACTCGTGAATAGCCATCAATCACCGTAATCGTACTGCCAAAAATACAGAAAAAAGCGATGACAGCAATCAAGTATCTTGACCACTCACCAATGGTAGAGGCATACAGGCCAACCAATTGATGAGAAAAGCCCACTCCGGATTTAGATAATTCGATGCCAGTGCCATGAAGCACTAAGCTGCCCAATGCAAGAAAGACGATGGCTAAAATGGCCGTACCGATGTAGCCGACATTGAAATCAAATAAGGCGGATTGAGGGGTAACGGATTGCTGCTTGCGCTGACTTTTTAACCACATCGAGGTTAGGCTGGAAATTTCAATGGGGGCAGGCATCCATCCCATGGTTACGACAATAAAACCGATGGCGGCAATATTCCAAGGGGAAGGAGCTTGTGTTGCGATAGTGGCAGGTGCAGGATTGGTTGCCGCAATGAATACGGCGGTTAATGTGGCAAGAGTAAGCACCGCCATAATGGTTTTGGATAACACATCTAATGCTCGATAGTGTCCCGCCAATAGAATAACCAGACAAGTAATAAGAATCAGTGTACTTAACGTCGTCATGGATAGCTCAAAAGGAATAAAGTACCCCAGTAAACTGGCACTGAACATCAGCAATGCCGCCGTATTTACGATGCCAGAAAAGACACTGAGAATGGCAAAGATCCACAAGTATGGTTTGCCTAATTTAGCATACCCTTCGACTAAGCTGTCGCCAGTTCCCATGGTGTACTGTACGCTGGCTTTAAAGAAAGGGTACTTAAAGAGATTGACCAATAAGATTAAAGCGGCTAATTGCCAGCCATAAATAGCCCCCGCTTTGGTTGAAGCTACCAGATGCGAGCCCCCGACAGCGGCTGCGGCCATCATAATACCGGGGCCTAGCGAACGAATCAGTTGAGCGAAAGAGAGCTGGGTATTTGATGAATAAGGGACGGTATTTTCCATTCTTGTTCCTTATATACATTGGCTATTGCATGAGGTGATATGTCCATTGCCTCTGTGGTAAGCAGGCAAACACATGATGCGGTGTGTTGCTGCTAGCCTTAATAGCTGAGTATAAATTATGGTTGTGTTTGTTGGCGTTATTCCCCGAACGGTGCGATGCTGTTGGGTTGTTTTTATTGTCAATATGTCCTACCAATATCATACTTTGCTAAAGTGTCAATTTGTATTTACGTTGTTTGTTATACACTCCACCAGTCCAATTGTTCATGAGAAGAGGAAGTACTAAGCGGGGGTGGGGTGTTTCTGTAGCTGCAACGTTATCGTCTTTACGTATATAATGCAGCGTTTTGAGCAAATGAGATGTAATTGATGGCAATGATTGAGTACCATCCACCGACTGAAC
Source organism: Vibrio cincinnatiensis (assembly GCF_022113815.1). Taxonomy (GTDB): domain Bacteria; phylum Pseudomonadota; class Gammaproteobacteria; order Enterobacterales; family Vibrionaceae; genus Vibrio; species Vibrio cincinnatiensis_A. Next base: position 14,482 of record NZ_SGOM01000005.1, on the reverse strand, counting down.
CGTGGATTGATGTGGTATACGAAGATGACCATATTCTGGCCGTCAATAAGCCATCAGGGCTACTTTCTGTTCCAGGTAAGCATGCTGAGCATTATGACAGTATGTGGAGTCGGTTGGTTGAGCGCTACCCTGAGATACAGGTAGTGCATCGGCTTGATATGTCGACATCAGGGCTAATGCTGTTTGCTAAAAATAAATACATGGAAGCGGCATTAAAAAAACAGTTTCAATATCGCTTAACCCATAAAGTGTATTACGCTCGGGTATGGGGGCAAGTAGAACAGACGCAAGGGGAGATAGATCTTCCGTTGATTTGTGATTGGCCCAATCGTCCGAAGCAAAAAGTCTGTTTTGAACATGGTAAAGCTTCAAAAACCCTCTATCAGGTAGTTAAACAAGAAGAGAAAACGGCCATTGTGCGTCTTTTTCCGATCACAGGACGCTCACATCAACTTCGTGTTCATTTGCTTGCGATTGGTCATCCAATTGTAGGAGACGAGTTTTATGCTTCTCCTGAAGCGTTAGCGTTTGCAAACCGTTTGGAATTGCATGCTGCTGAACTGAGTTTTTATCATCCGCGCAGTCATTGGTTACGAACCCTGTTCGTACCTTGTGATTTTTACCCTGAAGCTCAGGAAGAAATTTTAAGCCACTTTGATCCTGAGCGGAAATTACCCGACTACAAAACGCTGCCGCGACCATAATATGGGGGGGGATAGCGTAAGGAGAAGCTATGTCATTACCTAAGGTGGTTTTTTTAGATCGCGCGACGATTCCACGTCATATCTCGCTTCCTTCGCTCAGTTTCGCTCACCATTGGCAAGAGTATGAATTTACCTCACCAGAGCAAGTGGTTGAGCGCTTGGCGGGAGCAGATATTGCCATTACCAATAAGGTGGTGCTAACCGCGGATGTGTTGGTTCAATTACCTCAGTTACGCTTAATTGCGGTTTCGGCAACCGGCGTTAATAATATTGATATGGACTATTGTCGGTTACACAAAATTGCGGTGTGTAATGTGCAGGGGTATGCGGTTCAATCGGTTCCTGAACATGTGATCGGCATGCTGTTTGCTCTGCGACGTAATTTATTGGGTTACCATCAAGATATTGCGGCGGGTGAGTGGCAGCGCAATAAGCAGTTCTGCTTTTTTACTCATCCTATTGGTGATATCGCGGGCAGTACTATGGGAATCATTGGCACTGGAACGTTAGGCAAAGCAACGGCACAACTGGCGACAGCATTAGGAATGCAAGTGTTATTGGCTGAACATAAAGGCGCACAGCATTGCCGGGATGGATATACGCCTTTTGAGCAAGTCGTGGCGAATGCTGATGTGCTCTCCTTGCATTGCCCTTTAACGGAGTTGACTCACCATTTACTCAGTACTAAAGAATTTGCGTTGATGAAACCGAATGCTATTCTCATTAATACTGGGCGAGGTGGGCTAGTGGATGAACTGGCCTTAGTGGATGCGTTAAAACAGCGCCGTATTGCTGGTGCGGGGGTTGATGTGTTTACTCAAGAGCCTGCCGATAGAAACAACCCTTTATTGGCGAATATGGAATTACCCAACTTATTGCTGACGCCGCATGTGGCGTGGGGAAGTGACAGTGCTATCGAGCGGTTAGTGGCGATCTTAATCGATAACATTGAAGGGTTTGTCTCTGGTGAGTCTCGTAACCGTTTAGTCTAATCTAGCATAAACAATAAGGCAGCGAATTCGCTGCCTTATCATCATTTCATCAGTGAAAAGAGATGGATTAAAGCGCGGCAATCGTCGCTTTTTGTTCAACTAATTTCACTAGTGCTTCTTGGTAACCTTCGAGTTTTTCACGCTCTTTGGCAACGACCGCTTCAGGGGCTTTAGCAACGAAGCCTTGGTTACCCAATTTGCCTTCAATGCGTTTAATTTCCCCTTCCGTTTTCGCAATTTCTTTACTCAAACGTTCCAGTTCAGCTTCTTTATCAATCAGGCCAGCCATTGGGATCATCAGCTCTGATTTACCCACTAAGGCCGTCGCACATGCTGGAACAGTTTCTCCTGCCGCCAGCACACGAACGCTTTCTAACTTAGCGAGAGCCATCAGCACGGGTTGATTGGTGACAAGGCGATCCGCATCTTGTTCATTTGCGGCTTTAAGCATCACTTCCAGTGGTTTACCCGGATTAATGTCATACTCAGCGCGTAAGTTTCGGATGCTGGTGATAAAGGCTTTTACCCATTCAATATCATTCAGAGCTTCTTGATGGAAATTCGCCTCATCATATTGTGGTAGTGCCTGTAGCATAATGGTATCGCCTTCAACGCCTTCTACCAGTGGTTTCACATTTTGCCAAATGGTTTCGGTAATGTATGGCAAAACTGGGTGAGCCAAGCGCAACGTTTTCTCGAGTACCGTAATCAATGTTCGGCGAGTCGCTCGTTGTTGGGCTTCACTGCCTTTCCAAAGTACAGGTTTGGTTAGTTCTAAATACCAGTCGCAGAATTGGTTCCAGATAAACTCATACAGCGTATTGGCAGCCATATCCAGACGGTAGTTATCAATGTGGTTGTTGAACTCTTTCGCGGCTAATTCAAATTGTGACTCGATCCACTTATCGGCCAATGAATATTCAAGCTCAGTACTAGCTGCAAAACCGCAATCTTGCTCTTGAGTGTTCATCAAAACATAGCGGCTTGCGTTCCACAGTTTATTGCAGAAATTACGGTAGCCTTCTAAGCGTTTCATATCCCAGTTGATATCACGGCCAGTGGACGCCATCGCGGCTAGCGTGAAACGTAGTGCATCTGTACCGTAAGCTTCGATACCATTTTCAAAGGTTTTCCGTGTATTTTTCTCGATTTTCGCGGCCAGTTGTGGCTGCATCATATTACCGGTACGCTTTTCAACCAGAGATTCAAGATCGATACCATCGATCATATCGATAGGATCAAGCACGTTCCCTTTAGATTTTGACATTTTATCGCCATTTTCATCACGAATAAGGCCTGTCACATAAACGGTTTTGAATGGAACTTGAGGTTGACCATTCTCATCTTTGACAAAGTGCATGGTCATCATGATCATCCGGGCAACCCAGAAGAAAATGATATCAAACCCAGTAACGAGAACATCGGTTGGGTGGAAAACGTTGAGTTCTTTGGTCTGTTCCGGCCAGCCAAGTGTGCCGAATGTCCATAGCGCTGAAGAGAACCAAGTATCTAAAACGTCATCGTCTTGGCATAATGCGATATCATCAGCAAGGTTATTTTCGCTGCGCACTTCGCTCTCATTACGACCTACGTAAACATTGCCCTGATCATCATACCAAGCGGGAATTCGGTGACCCCACCAAAGCTGGCGAGAAATACACCAATCTTGAATATCACGCATCCATGAGAAGTACATATTTTCGTACTGCTTAGGCACGAACTGAATATCCCCATTTTCAACTGCTTCAACCGCTGGCTTGGCAAGAATACCCGCGCGAACATACCATTGGTCAGTCAGCATCGGTTCAATGACTACGCCACCACGATCGCCATAAGGAATGGTTAGATCGTGATCTTTAACTTCTTCTAGTAATCCTAGAGCATCAAATTCTGCTACGATCGCTTTACGAGCCGCAAAGCGTTCAATGCCTTGATATTGAGCGGGAATCTCTGAGCTATAAGCCTCTGATGGTTCACCATTAGTATTAAAGACTTCGGCAACATCACGTACGTTGGCATCAAAGGTGAAGATGTTGATCATCGGTAGGCGATGGCGTTTACCTACTTCATAGTCATTAAAATCATGCGCCGGGGTGATTTTTACACAACCGGTCCCTTTTTCCATATCCGCATGTTCATCACCGACAATCGGAATTCGGCGGTTAACTACAGGCAGTATGACCTGTTGACCAATCAGATCTTTATAGCGAGGATCTTCTGGGTTTACCGCTACACCGGTATCACCAAGCATGGTTTCTGGGCGAGTGGTAGCAACCACGATATAATCTTTGCCTTCTGCGGTTTTTGCACCATCGGCTAATGGATAGCGGAAGTGCCACATATGACCTTTGGTTTCTTTGTTTTCCACTTCAAGATCAGAAATGGCCGTATGCAGTTTAGGATCCCAGTTTACTAATCGTTTACCGCGATAGATCAAATCGTCTTTGTAGAGGCGAACAAAGACTTCTTGTACGGCTTTATAGAAACCATCATCCATTGTGAAACGTTCACGATCCCAGTCAACAGATGCACCAAGACGACGTAACTGTTTGGTGATCGTTCCACCCGATTCTTTTTTCCATTCCCAAATTTTATCGATAAAGGCATCACGGCCGTAATCGTGCTTGGTTTTGTCTTCTTCTGCGGCAATTTTTCGTTCAACGACCATTTGAGTCGCAATACCAGCATGGTCAGTACCGACTTGCCATAAGGTATTTTTACCTTTCATACGCTGACAGCGGATCAAGGTATCCATAATGGTGTCTTGGAATGCGTGACCCATATGTAAGCTACCAGTGACGTTTGGCGGCGGGATCATGATGCTATATGCGTCTTTGCTTGTGTCGCCATGAGGCTTAAAGTAGCCTTGCTCTTCCCAAGTCTTATATAGATCTTGTTCGATGGATGTTGGGTTGTATGTCTTTTCCATAGTGCTCTTAAATGGATACTTTGATGGTTAATTCGGGTTATCACTATAAGTGAGTTCTCTCTGGGTAAGAGAGCTTAACTATAAGGATAAAGGATTCAAGGGTAATTTATCTCGATGGTTTGCAGTTGATATCCTGCTTGACGGTACTGCTTATACCGCTCTCGAGCTTGTTGCTTGGCCTTTTCTTCACTGGGAACGAAGTCTACCACCTCTGCGAAGGCGTTCGCAAAGGTTGTATGATTATCGGCCACATTTATTACCAGTTGTCGGTTCCGAGAAGGGGTAACTTCTGGGTAACCAATTTCAATATGAGTCCCATATCTGGGGCCTTCGCCGACCAAGTTGTGAGCAAGAAAATTCTCAGGCTCCACTTGCCAAAACCGTTCAGCAAGCCTTTCTGCATGGGGCTTGTCATGGCCTTGCACATAGACTTTTGCACCTTGCCGTGCAAAATATTGCGCGAGATAAACCACATATTGCTCAAGCCCAGTTGGGGTTGCTTGTGGACTATCTGCAGAAACGAGATAGAAGGTTGCTGTTGCCATAATGACTTACTCAGATTGAATAAAAAAGGGCCGTTTGGCCCTTTTCGTATGAGGCTTACTCCTCAGTCTCTTGGCCACTGCGATTGAGCAGGAACTGGACTAAAAGGGAAACTGGACGCCCTGTGGAACCTTTTGCTGCGCCTGACTTCCAAGCGGTGCCAGCAATATCAAGATGGGCCCAGTTATATTTCTTAGTAAATTTTGACAAGAAACAGCCCGCAGTAATTGCACCACCAGGGCGGCCACCAATGTTCGCCATATCAGCAAAGGGGCTTTTCAACTGTTCATGGTATTCATCCGCTAGCGGTAAACGCCATGCACGATCGCTGGCTTGTTCAGAAGCATTGACCAATTCATGAGCTAATGGGTTGTGATTGGCCATTACAGCACTGATATGATGACCAAGCGCAATGACACAAGCCCCCGTTAAGGTTGCGATATCAACCACGCAGTCAGGTTCAAAGCGCTCCACATAGGTGAGTGCATCGCATAACACAAGGCGACCTTCTGCATCGGTGTTGAGTACTTCGACCGTTTGGCCTGACATCGTTGTCAGGATATCACCGGGACGATAAGCATGGCTACCTGGCATGTTTTCACATCCCGCCAGCACCCCAACCACATTCAGTGGAAGGTTCAATTTTGCTAATGCTTTCATGGCTCCAAACACAGAAGCGGCTCCGCACATGTCGTATTTCATTTCATCCATCCCTTCGCCGGGTTTTAATGAAATACCACCCGAGTCGAAAGTCAGCCCTTTACCGACTAAGACGATGGGTTTAGCATCTGGGTCTGGATGGCCTTTGTACTCAATGACGGACATCATCGACTCATTTTTGGAGCCTCGACCGACGGCAAGGTAAGAGGTCATACCCAGTTTTTCCATCTCTTCTTCACCAATAATTTTGGTGGTCACGGTCGAGTAGTCATCAGCTAAGCGACGAGCTTGAGAGGCAAGATAAGCTGGGTTAGCAATGTTAGGTGGCATATTGCCTAGGTCTTTACAGGCTTTAACACCGGAAGCGATCGCTAAACCATGATTAATGGCGCGCTCTCCTAAGCTGAGTTCTCGTCGAGTTGGCACGTTGAACACCAGTTTTCGTAGCGGACGGCGAGTTTCTGGCTTGACGCTTTTGAACTGATCAAAGGTGTATAAACCATCTTTGGTGGCTTCTACAGCTTGGCGAACTTTCCAATAAGTATCACGTCCTTTAACATGCAACTCGGTTAAAAAACAGACGGCTTCCATTGATCCAGTTTCATTAAGTGTGCTAATGGTTTTTTGGATGATCTCTTTGTATTGACGTTCACCCAATTCTCGCTCTTTACCGCAACCAACGAGCAACACTCGTTCTGAAAGTACACCAGGTACTTGATGCAGCAGTAGCATCTGTCCGGGTTTTCCTTCCAGATCACCACGACGAAGTAGTGAACTGATGTAGCCATCACTGATTTTATCAAGTTGTTCTGCTACTGGAGAAAGGCGGCGTGGTTCAAAAACTCCGACAACGATACATGCGCTACGTTGTTTTTCAGGGCTACCACTTTTAACACTGAACTCCATGCGTACTCCTACATCTTAAAGACAAATAGAACTAAATGTTAGATAATGCATTCTTACTTGATGAATCCTTTTGGGAATCGACCTTGAGTCTAGGTGTTCTAACAGATAGTGAAAATTTAAAAAACAAACGGTTCAACAGGAAATTATAGTGATTCAATCAAAAAAACAAGTTTTGCATAGGTTATTTCAGCGTGATTATTGTTAGATATTTGATCCGAGAGACACTAAAAAGCCAATTTGCGATTTTTTTCGTCCTTTTTTTGGTGTTTTTAAGCCAAAAATTTATCCGTGTTTTGGCTGACGCTTCTGACGGTGAAATTCCTGCGCGGATGATTTTATCTATTGTCGGTTTGAATATGCCAGCCATGGGGTTATTAATGTTACCCCTAAGTCTGTATATCGGCATTTTATTAACCTTTGGTCGTCTATATGCGGAAAGTGAAATTACCGTAATGAATGCCACTGGTATTGGTAATAAATTTCTTATTAGAGCGGCCCTTTATTTGGCCATTATTACAGCCAGTGTGGCGGCATTTAATGCATTTTGGTTATCACCTTGGAGCCAAAATAAAGAAGCACAATTGATTGAACAACTCGCGGCTGAAAACAGTGTCGACTTATTGCAAAAAGGTCAATTTCAACGCTCTCCTGATGGTTCTTCTGTGGTGTTTATCGACAACATAGAGAATAAGAAGCTGAGCAATGTTTTTGTTGCTCAGCTTTCGCCTCGTGAATCCATTTTACCTAGTGTGATGTTTTCTGATTCAGGTGATGTTCAAGAGCTCAGTGATGGTCGACAAGTGATCACGATGCACCATGGTATTCGTTATGAAGGTGTTCCGACTCGAGTGGATTATATGATCACACGCTTTGATCAATATGAAGGGTTAATTGGCCAACGTGAAGTGAAAAGCAAAGGGCGAGATTGGGAAGAAACGCCCACTTTAGATTTAATTCGTAACTCCGATCGGCGAGCTCAAGCGGAACTGCAATGGCGAATTTCTTTGGTGGTTTGTATTCCGTTACTGACCATGCTGGTGGTTCCTTTGTCAGCGGTAAACCCAAGGCAGGGGCGATTTGCTAAAATGGGGCCCGCTATTCTTATTTATTTAACCTATTTCTTAGCGATCAGTGCGACGAAGTCCGCCCTAGAAGATGGTTCTATTCCGGTGGTGGTTGGCATGTGGCCAATTAATGCAGCTTTGTTAATGGCAGCTATCGTAGCGAACACATTAGATAGTGTTGCTGTGAGACGAATAAAAGATAGATTTAAACAAAAGAAAAAGGTGGCTTAAGTCGTGTTTAATATATTGGATTGGTATATCGGCAGAACCATTATTGCTACCACGACATTGGTATTGGTCACTTTTGTTGGCTTGTCCGGCATTATTAAATATGTCGAGCAACTAAGAAAAGTCGGTGATGGAACCTACGATCTTTTGCAAGCCTTGTTGTTTGTTTTGCTGAGCGTGCCAAGAGATGTGGAAATGTTTTTCCCAATGGCGGCTCTGCTGGGGGCCCTTATTGGATTAGGAGCGTTAGCAGCAAGTTCAGAATTGGTGGTGATGCAGGCTGCTGGGTTTTCTAAGTTAGATATTGGTCTTTCTGTGCTGAAAACTGCGGTGCCTTTGATGATCATTGTGACTTTGTTAGGCGAGTGGGGGGCTCCTCAGGCCCAGAAAATAGCCCGTGATATGCGAGCTTTTGCTACCTCTGGCGGAAACATTATGTCGGTGAGAACGGGGGTCTGGGCAAGAGATATTAATGACTTTATCTTTGTCGGTAAGGTGGATAATGAACGCCTGTATGGATTAAACATGTGGCGTTTCGATGAACACAAAAAGTTGCGTCATGTTGTATTTGCTGAACAAGTCGATTACCTCGGTGATAATCAATGGCTTATGAAGAAGGTAGAGTTGACCGATTTTCAAAACGATATCGTGATAATGAAACAGTCATTAGATGAATACCCGTGGAAAACGGCCTTAGCTCCAGATAAATTAGCCGTGGTTACGGTAAAGCCAGAAGAACTCGCATTAAGCGGCTTGTATGATTATGTTCATTACCTAAAAGCTTCAGAACAAGATGCTTCTCGTTATGAACTGGCCTTGTGGCGCAAGGTGACGCAACCTTTCTCGATTGCCGTGATGATGTTAATGGCCTTGTCGTTTATTTTTGGTCCGTTACGGAGTGTCACCATGGGGGCGAGAATTTTATCTGGTGTGATCGCTGGTTTTACTTTTTATATTTCCAGCGAGTTTTTTGGCCCCCTGAGTTTGGTTTATGGCATTCCTCCAGTGTTTGGTGCGGTAGCCCCCAGTTTGGTTTTCTTGACGATTGCTGTCATGCTATTACGCAGAAAACTATAAAAGCTTGAAATAGTGACCGTATGCTAGAGGAAGGGAGGCGTGACGCCTCCCTATTCATTTTCTTGTGCCACTCATCGCAATGGAATGAATGTTGTGTGGTGTAAAAAGATCAACGAATCTTATCGAGTTTCACCACTTCCGTTTTAGCCCACATATCTTGAAAACTTCGTTTTTGTGGATCAATCGGAACCGTCAAATTCCCCAAGCCAAATACCGAGGTCGCCAAACGAATCAGAGCTTGGGTCGGAGTGATCTGTGATCCATTAGTATTACGAACCATGATTTTCCATGCTCTCATTCCAAGAGTTTGCCCTGCTCTCGTCCAGAAGAAAACAAAGAAGTAGATCCAAGTGGTAGCAAGATAAAGTGTATAGACTGGGCTCCAAATTGGATGGCGGCTAAGTAACTCACCTGCATCTTGGTAGGGAGCGTAGCTCATTGCGTTAAGTGCGACCAGCGCTTCTAAAATGGCAATGACAATACCGCCAGCCACCATTAAAATGGCCATCACAATCAACGAATCATATAAAAGAGCGCCTAAACGCCGAAATAGCCCTGCTGGTGGCAAATGTGAAGTGTTCATAGGAGACCAAAATTAATCATTAATGACCGTCAGCATATCGGGACTTTCTCTTGCTGAAAAGAGAGCAAGAGCACAGCATGTAATTTTATGGCGAAATATTCAGCAAACGATTTGTTTTTCAATATTTTGTTATTGCGCCGCTCTCTTTCTTACGTATAATGCCAACCATCAAAGGGCAATAGCCTAAAGATGCCGATGTGGTGAAATTGGTAGACACGACGGATTCAAAATCCGTTTCCTTCGGGAGTGGCGGTTCAAGTCCGCCCATCGGTACCATGATTTATACAACAAAGCCTCGACAATCGTCGGGGCTTTGTTGTTTTCATCCTGCTTTATTTTACGTGACTAAACTCTCTATTTTATCTTTCTTTCCAGAAAAGTTGTCTCTTTTTTCTCGCTCTATTTGTTAGTCTAAACTTAAAGAGAAGGCTTTCATTAGCTGCGATCTCTGTCGCTTAAGGTGAACGAATGCAAGATAGCCATAATATGCCTCGCGCCCGCGAGCTGGATCCGTCGTCGTCAAGATCATTTGCTCCTGTTCACTGGACTTTAGATATTGATAGTCAAACTTTTACTTGCACGAGTCATGACTCACCGGCAAGTAAGCCGATTTCCCCTTTCTGTTTTCAAACATTGGAAGAGTGGCTGTCTCTAATGAACGAGACAACTCAACAAAAGGTTGAGCAGTTGCTAGAAGCCTCACTCACCAGTGGAGATAAACTTTCTATTAATGTCTTACTCATGACTTCGGAACGTTTTTGCTATGCGATATTTTCGGTAGAAAAACTCTCTAAGTACATTTTACAAGGCGAGATCCAGCCGATGTTTGAGTTAACCCAAGCGTATCAGCAAGGGTTATGGCTGGATAACTTATTGAGTTTTGCTCCGTGGGGAGTGTTAATTTCTGATCAAAGCAATAAAATTTTGGGCTGTAACCGTACCTTTGAGCAATTTACGGGCTTTCATTCGATTGATCTTCTTGGGTTAAATAGTGCGTTTTTATTTGCGGATGAAGCTCTTTCTTTAAATGCTTACGCAGATAGCTTGCCACAAAAAGTGATCATGACTTGTGCGAGTGGTCAAGAGCGTCATTATCATTGCACTGTAGTACAGATGCCGGCTGAAAGGCAGGCTGTTTATGTGAGTTTTTACTCCCCACAAGTTGAAGAACATGCGCAAAGAGTCAATGGCTCCATTGCCAATAAACAGTGGTTCCTTGAGCAGTTTGAAACTTTATATCAACAGCGCCTGGTAGATGAACTTTATATTGTGATGACGCTAAGTATTGAGCAACCCATTTCCTCCGCTCAACAGGCTTCATTAAATGAGGTGATGGTACGCTTGAAAGAAAGCCGTTTGTTCGGGCAGATAAAAAAGGGGTTGTATTTAGTTTGTGTTACTTGCCCTTTACCTTCTTCTGGAGAGCCATATCGTTATGTCCATGCAAGAATTCGGACGTTTTTTCATGAGCTACGTAAGGTGGATAGTTATTTACATAAACTTTGTACCTCTGGAAAGATAGGCGTCTCGATTCTCGGCTTGGATGCTCGCAGTACTAAAATGGCGGTGACACATTCCGTCCAAGCGATTTTAGAACAACAGTCTGAATCTGGTTTGCAGAAGATTCGTTTTTTTGATTCACAGCTTCATCGACAGATCAAAAAGCGGCGGTTATTAGAAGAATTAGTGAATGAGGCGATCAAAAATCAAACCTTATCGGTTCGCTATCAACCGATTGTGGAAACGCAAACGTGGCAGGTCATCAGTTATGAAGCATTGTGTCGCTTTTTATTGCCTACATCACTAAACGTTCGCAATAGTGAGCTAGTGGCAATTGCTGAAGATCTTGATTTAGTTTCTGACTTAGATATACAAGTTTTACACTCAGCTTTAGAACAATTATCTGAATTACAAGAATTACATGATTATCCAATTCGCTTAACGTTGAATCTCTCTGCGAATACGAAGCAAGGTTTTCCTGAATTACTTGGCTATTTAATTGCGTTGATTGATAACCGCTCAGTGCGTGCTGATCAGATCATCCTTGATTTAATTCAAGCTAATACGCACACCGCTAGCATTGTTCAGTCCGCTGAATTGAAAGTATTACGTGCCAAGGGTGTACAAGTGGCGATTGATGATATGGGGCTTGATTACTCGTTACTTGAACATCTTCCTTTATCTGAGTTTGATTATTTAAAAATTAGCCGACGGTGTTTGGATGCTATAAAAAGTAAAACTAATCGATATAAAGTCATTAAAATGCTGGTTGAGCTATGCCACTCCTTAGGCGTGCAAGTGATAGCCGATGGTGTGGAATCGTTAGAAGATGCTTCTTTGTTGTCTTATAGCGGAGTTGATTTCATGCAAGGTTTCTTATTTTCTCCTCCTTCTGTGGCGGCAAATTTAAAAACGGTGAACAGCCAAATTGCCGAGAAAGTGAAACCATTGCTGAGTGATAGTGAAGATAAGCAGCCGGCTCGTTTAGTAGCCCTTCATCATGCCCACACACCTCGACTTGATCCCGGTGATCCTATTTCACTAGCTTTTCAATATTTTCAATCCCCTGATATAGAAGTCTTACCCGTCATTAATGATCATGAATGTGTGGGAATTGTTGACCGAGAAACTTTAAACCTTCACTTGACTCCAAGTATGGGGACTGAGTTAGAAACAATGAAAGAAGCAGGGCGTTGGCATCGACCTGTTAATCAAATTATGACGCTTTCATTTACCAAACTAGATGCAAATACAGATACTGAGCAAATTACTCATCTAGTTTGTGAGCATAATTTAGCGTTTCCTTGGATATTGGTTGATGGTAAACAGTTTAAAGGCATTCTTACTCAACAAATTATTGTCAATCACCTTGCTCAATTACAAAAGGCTTCTATGTCAGAGGCGGAGTTGAGCATTTAACGGGAAAGCTGAATTGCGAGGGAAGAGGATCTTGCGAGAATTCATCTAAAATCATGGAATAACGAACGAGATATCGAGCGAACCGTGACAAGAATTAAGATCACCGTAGATAGGTTGCAACCGGGATTACACATTCGATTACCCGTTAAATGGAATGAACATCCTTTTTTGTTTAACAGTTTTAAGATCAAATCTAGTACCCAGATTCAGTTGATTAAACATCTGGGTATTCAGCATGTTTTTCTTAATCCAGCTCAAAGTGATGCTGCGCCTTTACCCACAACTCCAACCGGTGATAAAGAGATGAGGGCGCCTACCGATTCTCAGCAATTGGATGAGGAAATCGGTAAACTTTGGCAAGAAAAACAAGATCGAATTGAAAAGCTTAATCGCTATCGGCGGCGAGTCATCCAGTGTGAAAAAGAGTTTGAACGATCCTTAGCACGTATGAGAGCGGTGATGAATAAAATTCGTAATCGTCCAATAGAGGCTATTGAAGAAGCTCTACAACTGGTTGATGATGTTGTTGAAAAATTAATGAGTAACGAAAGCGTCACTCTGCATTTAATTAATAGTAAGAGCGAATATGAGGACGTTTATTTTCATTCTTTGAATGTTTCTGTACTTGCAATGATGATAGCTAAAGCAAAAGGACTAACTGAGCAGCAGATTAAAGAGCTCGCTTTTGCTTCACTGTTCCATGATATCGGCAAGATGCGAGTCCCGAGTGCGATTGTGCGCAAAGTGACTCCACTGACTGAACCAGAGCACAATTATCTCAAATTACACACTCGTTATGGCAGCGATCTCGTTAATGGGATTGACGGTTTTCCTGAAAAAGCAAAAACGGTAATTGAGCAACATCATGAACTGAATGATGGAACCGGTTACCCGCAGGGTTTGAAAGAGCAAGACATTGATGAAATTACTCAAGTCATTTCTGTTGCTAATGCTTTTGATAACTTATGCCATCCTGCGATAGTGACCGAACAAAAAATACCGTACATTGCGCTTTCGCATCTTTATAAGAATTGCAAACATCTTTATAACCATCAAAACCTGAGTATTTTAGTTAAGTTCATGGGGGTGTTTCCTCCGGGTACTGTGGTTCAGCTTTCTAATCACACGGTTGGGTTAGTGGTTTCCGTGAATGCTAAACATTTATTATCTCCGAATGTACTTATCTACGATCCTTCTGTACCCAGAACACAAGCCCCTATTATTGATCTTGCTAATAAAGAGATAAAAATTATTAACGCCATCCTCCCTAACAAGTTACCGGATAAAGTTCGAGACTATCTTAATCCTAGAGCAAGAATTACCTATTTTTTTGATAGCGATGATTAGTTATCCACAGCGTTTTGTGAGTAATCTGTTAGTTAGCTAATGAAAAGCTATGGGTAAAATAAGGCTTGTTGGTAATTTGTTCTAACGAACTATTTTTTTAAGAAAAAAAGCAAATTCGACTTGCTAAGTGAGCTTAACTCCCTATAATGCGCCCTCACTGACACGGCAGACGCCGCAAGGCTTCAGGCAGTGTTAGGCGAGGAAATGCTTCTAAAAAAAGAAAATTGAAAAAGTGTTTGACACGCTCAGTTATCTCGCTAGAATGCACCTCCGCTTCGAAGCTCTCATGAGCCAGCGAAGCACCGCTCTTTAACAATTTAAACCAATCAATCTGTGTGGGCACTCGTTGATGATAATCAAAAAGATTTATCGATGAACTGAGTGACCAAATCAAATTGGTCGACAGCCTTGAGCTGTTTTGTTTCACTTTTTCAAAAGTGAAAACCAATAAGAGCACAGTCAATTCATTATCGTTCTGTTGGAACGATAATAGCTTTAATTTACTAAGGTAAGTTGAAGTCAGTATTCAT
>NZ_SGOM01000049.1 GCF_022113815.1 Vibrio cincinnatiensis | reverse complement strand
GCGTTGGGCTATGTGAGTCCAGTGGTGTTTGAAAGTGTGTAGTTATGTTGTGTCCACTTTTCGTGGGGTACACTAGCTATATAAATAAAGGTTAGTAAGTAAGCTATGAAATATATATATTTAGATAATAATATTATCATTGATCTTAAAAATGATAGAAATGAAGCTATTAAAAAAATAGTAAATGATTTTGATCGTTCAAAGTATCGAATCGTATTTAGCCCCGCACATGTTGAAGAGGTTGCAGCAACAGTGAAGCATTATGGTCAGACTTTAGATGTGGCATACGAAAAATTAGATTTTTTGAACGAGGTAACTAGTTCTTATTGTTTATTGCCTTTTCCTAGGCATAATCTTCGTTCAGTTAGAACTAATGGTGTCTATACATACGTTGAAAACCCGAGAGAAACATTTATCAGGGTTTTTGACTTATATGATCGAAACTGGATTCCAGAGTCTCATCAAAAAGAGAAGCTATCTTTTGGTGAGAGTATTGAAGAAAATAATGATATTAAATCATCATCAGCGAATAATTCAGATGTATTGGAACTATTAGATAAATATAGAGACGAGCTATTCAGAGTCATTACCATTAATTATAAGGAGCTGAAAAAGAATAAGGTGATGAAGCAATATGTTCCTAAAAAACCGATAAATATCAGAATGTTAAAGGCAGCGGCATTGATGCCGTATTTCCCAATGTTTGAAATGGCAGTGGAAAAGTTGATGGAATATTTAGAATACAGTCGTTATTACCCTGATAAGTCCAACAAAAACATTGCTAGTTTACATGATACTACTCACGCGATTTATGGTGCCTACGTTGATATATTTGTAACAAATGACAGACGTTTTGCACATAAGGTTCGAGCTGTATACCAATGGCTAGGAGTTAATACGGAAGTTATGACAAGAGATGAGTTCATCAAACAGTACTCAGTCGTTGAAACTATAGCCTAACAAACTGTTTAAGAGTGATTCGCAACGCATGGCGTTTTTACTATGCGTTACGTTTAGTGTTTAAGGTGGTATGCGGAAGCTTCGGTATTGCGTTGCTCACACCTTAACAGGGCGTTAGGCGATATTCGTGAAATTAAACAAATCATTCGTTGATTCTTAATCGTGATTCTTTGAATTGTTTCATTTAATCAATAAGTTGTTGGAGTTATCAAGTTAGTAGCCAAAGAAAAAATTATCAATTTTCTGTCCTCATAAAAGTTAACGATCGAGTCTGTTCATATTTGATAAGCTTTGTGCTTCTCGTTCTTCGAGTCTTAAGTTCATCCTTAACAGTTGAGTGATTTTGCGATGAGCTTGGTGGCCGTGATTTTTTCTTTGAACTAGACCATGAGTTTCGTTGTTGGCAAGTGAATATTACAGGGTCAATGTTAAACTCACATGTTGTTTTAATTTGGTTTGTTCTGATGTTTCTTTGGTAAGGGATTGAAATGGTTTATAAAATCGCCTAACAAAGCATTTAAGAGGGACAATCAACGCGTGGCATTTTTGGTTCGGGTGAGCATTTGAGGTGACGGCTGTTTAGTTTAAGTGCAGCGTTTTGCGTTTCTTGCCCCTTAATGCAGCGTTAGGCGATATTCGTGAAATTACACAAATGATTCGTTGATTATTAATCGTGTTTTTTTGAATTATGTCATTTAATCAATAAGTTGTTGGAGTTATCAAGTTAGTAGCCAAAGAAAATATTATCAATTTTCTGTTCTCATAAAAGTTAACGATCGAGTCTGTTCATATTTGATAAGCTTTGTGCTTCTCGTTCTTCGAGTCTTAAGTTCATC
>NZ_SGOM01000048.1 GCF_022113815.1 Vibrio cincinnatiensis | reverse complement strand
CCACTCAGAAAAAGTCGACATTGAAATTAGATCAATCATAAAAAACATCTACTTTTCAATACATTGTGATCTTTTTCTCCTTTACGGTTACATAACGCCGCATTAAGGGGCAAGCAACGCTAACAACCGAACTTAAACTAATCAGCCGTAACCTCAAATACCCACCCAAACCCAAAATGCCACGCGTTGATTGTCCCTCTTAAATGCTTTGTTATGTAACTTTACTAATTATTTCAAAGCATTATAAAAAACAGCATCGCCAAACACGATTTAACTTACACGAAAAGTCAGCATTGACCCAGTAGAAAAAACTCTGGCAACTACAAAAGTAACTTGATTCTGCGGATCATGACTATAGAGAAGCTGAACGCAAACCCGCTTCACCAGTAAGTGCTGAATAAAGATTCGAAGAACAAGAAGACGAAAACCAAATCAACAGGAATAAGACTAACTTTACAAACCGTATAAATAACCAATTAAAACAATCAGTTAAAAGAATAAAACATACAAAGTAGAAGTTAAACTCAAAGTAAAGGAATCATAAAAACACTTTAATTTTCAATACATTGTGGACTTTTTCTCTACGGTTACATAACGCCGCATTAAGGGGCAAGCAACGTAAACCACTGCGCTCAAACTAACCAGCTGTCACCTCAAATGCGCATCCAAACCGAAAATGCCACGCGTTGATTGTCCATCTTAAATGCTTTGTTATGTGCGTGGTTGACTAGCTACTGTTTTGGCTCCGGTAATACTGGTGGGGTACTATCCATGTAGGTTAAGAAATGTGCCCAAACCTCATGAGTCCTCTGCACCGTTAGATTAGTTTCACATGAAATAGTCATCGCATCACGAATTGTACCTTCACGCCATTTCGTATAAATAGAATTACAGTGAGAGGACATATAGGCTTGCCAGTCATTTTGAGCAACCTCGATCGCTTTAACTAACTCAGAATCAGCAGAATTATGTTCAAAACTTACATTCAGATACTTCGAGAGTTCTGCTCTTGCTAAATCTAGTTCAATTATTGCACAAGTGTTAATTTCAAGGGTGCTCACCGCATTATCGCAATCGAAAGTTATTTCTTCATCCGAAGCTGTGGCTGTAAAAGCAAAAATGGAGAGAACCAACAATATACGTCTTTTCATAATTTTCCTCGAAAGCACATAACGCCCGCCTAAGGGGCTGACAACGCATTACACTAAACTCAAACACAGCAACCGTAACCACTTCGGCTCAATGGGACTGGAAATGCCACGCGTTGACAGTCCCTCTTGAGGCGTTTGTTAGCTTACTTTCACCTAACGCTTTTGGAGCATTCTATAGAGAGAAAAAGCGGCTAATAATAAACTCGGCGTGTACCAAGCCATTGAACTCACACTGTACTTGTTAACCATGATATACACTAAGTTTAGAACTAGCGTGATTTCACAAGTCACATAAGCTATGAAAAAGGTCTTTGACCACTCAGCTAGCTTATCCATCGTTGACAGAAACCAAGTTCGCTCATCGAGGATAAACGACAGCGACACTAAAATGGAGATTATTACTGCTACAAACCTAGAACTCTCAGTTTCCATTGTGTCCAGCACCAAATTTAATAATAAACTGGTCACCAGAACAACATTAAGATTAGACATTGTTGATACCGAAATTACGCATAGAATTTTTCGAATACTAACAAACGACCACATCTCTAAGCCTGCTTATAGTATTACTGTTTGTGAGTAAGCTAACGCCCGCTTAAGGGGCTGGCAACACAAAACACCAAACTAAAACAAAACAGCTATAACCTCAAATGCTCATTTCA
>NZ_SGOM01000047.1 GCF_022113815.1 Vibrio cincinnatiensis | reverse complement strand
TCCATCAAAACAAGAAAACTGTGAGTTATCTATATCACAAACCCTTTAAACATAGGCATGTTCATGATTTTTCCCTGCTCTTCGGTGTACGCTGGATTACGATGTTTAGCCATAAATCACCTCTCAATTAGACCCTAGATCTAACTTAGTAAAGTGTCTACTAAACGTGGGGTACTCGGATGCATAACGCCCGCTTAAGGGGCAGACAACGCAAAACAACCACACTCAAACATAACAGCCGTAACCTCAAATGCCATTTGAACCCAAAATGCCCAGCGTTGGATGTCCCTATTGAAGCGTTTGTTATGTGCGAACCTTTATGTGTGACTCAATAAAGCTTTTCCAAAGCCTGAAACACTCTTCAGCAACTTCAAGTGCGTCGTAGCAAGCGTAGCCTGATATCAAAGAAAATTTCGACTTAACACCATTTCCAAACATATTCTCTTGGTGTTGGGCGCCTGAGATACTTGGTTGATGCTTATAACCTGTAACTTTTTGATGTTTCAATTTGCAGTGTTTTGTCGAATTAGCTAAATCAGTACAAATACGCAAGACCGTATAAGATTTTATAAATTTACTGATATCTTCTTTTCTAATGCCTATTTGATTCAGCTCTTCAACCCAGTCCTGCAAATGGTGGCAATGTAAGAAAAAACTATGTACATCATCTTCATGATACTTACGACTTTCCCATGAAATCCTTGTTTCCCCTGCGTATATGGCTCTTAACCTTTCTAAATAACGTTCAACTCTTTCTAACTGTTCCATTTATCTTATCGCCCTAGCACATAACGCCCTGTTAAGGTGTGAGCAACGCAATGCCGAAGCCTCCGTAAACCACCTTAAACACTAGACGCAACACATAGTAAAAATGCCACGCGTTGCGAATCACTCTTAAACAGTTTGTTATGATTCGGACTCACCACCACTTGGACGCAACTGACTTTGAAAACCCAGTAGGAAGTTTCGAAGAACTTGGTCTTTGCATTCTCTGTAATGCTTATTCTCTGGCTTACGGAAAAATGCACTCAGTTCATGCTTGCTCAAACGAAAATCGACAAGTTGCAAAATCTCGAGAATATCCTCAGCCTTCAAGTTCAAAGCAATACGCAACTTTTGGAATACGATATTATTACTTAACTTCTCTTCTGGCTTAGGCTGCTCACCTTCGCGTTTGCCACGCTTGAAATTGATAAAACCGTTTAGAAATACAGCTAACTCTGTATCGCTAAGTTCGACAAAAGATTCATCGTCCTCTTTTTTCAGCCAACTAGTGACTTGTTCATCCGTCACATTTAAGTCTGCTAAAGAGAAGATTTCAGCCATTACGCTGTCTTTTAAATCGAATGTATAACGTACACGGCGCAAAATATCATTATTGGTCAAAATAGTTCCTAGTCTTAGGTAAATCCAGTGCTATCAACGTGATTACTGGAAGACTTGGATTTTATCAGATTTGCGGTTTACTCCCTACCAATTTGCGAGAGAATCATAACGCCGCATTAAGGGGCAGACAACGCAAACCACTGAACTCAAACTAGCCAGCCGTAACCTCAAATGCCAACCAAACCAAAACTGCCAAGCGTTGACTGTCCCTCTTGAATGCTTTGTTATGATTCACATTGCTACCAATGTAGCATTATGCTACAATCATTTAAAACTTACAAGAGGATTATATTATGTCAACTGCAAGCATACGTCTTGATCAAGAACTCGTCGATAAAGCAGCTATCATGGCTAAAGCTTTGAATCGTACAACGCCTAAACAAATTGAGCATTGGGCTAAAATCGGCGAAATGATGGAAGACAATCCAGATCTGCCTTATGAATTTGTGAGACAAGC
>NZ_SGOM01000046.1 GCF_022113815.1 Vibrio cincinnatiensis | reverse complement strand
AAACTCAAAGTAAAGAAATCATAAAAACACTTTAATTTTCAATATATTGTGGTCTTTTCTCTACGGTTACATAACGCCGCATTAAGGGGCAGGCAACGCAAATAACTGTACTAAAACTAGCCCACCGTAACCTCAAATGCCCACCAAACCAAAACTGCCAAGCGTTGACTGTCCCTCTTAAATGCTTTGTTATGTAACTTTGCTAACTATTTCAAAGCATTACAAAGAACAGCATTGCCAAATATCGTTTAACTTACATGAAAAGTTAGCAGTAACCCAGTAGAATTCGCGTGACAACGACGAAACTGCGAGCCCTAGTTCAAAGAAAAAAATGACTGCCACCAAACTTATCGCAAACTCACTTAACCATTGAGAAAAGACTGAAAACTCGAAGAACAAGAAGACGGAAACGAAGCCAATATGAATAAGATTGACTTTACAAACTTTATAAATAACCAATTAAAACAATCAGTTAAAACCATAATCATGTGAAGTAGAAGCCAACTTAAAAAAGCAAAAGCATAAAAATATTTTTAATTTTCAATATATTGCGGTCTTTTTCTTTACGGTTACATAACGCCGCATTAAGGTGTGAGCATCGCTTGGCTATACTTGAGCGAAGCGAAACTGCCAAGCGTTGCGAATCACTCTTAAATGCTTTGTTATACAGCTGATTCGACAAATAACCCTCTGATTTCATTTTCTAGTCCATTGATAACTTCAAACAGTTTCTCAAAATCGGACTCAGTAAAAGCATAATGTTCTCTATGCCTTTCTTTGACAGTTTGTTCCTGCAATTGGTCACAATACTGCCAATATTGAGATTTTTCCTGCTCTTTATTTCTTTGAAAGGTAACGTATTTTGAGTCTTGCCCATCCCCCTGCGGAACGAAGTAAATTGAATTTGTCAGGTTAACAAGACCATCGTCTGCGGTTAAAAGCCAACAGTCTTGCATCTTACCGTCAATATACGTGTTCTGCTGTCCAGCAGCAATTCGGTAATAGACAATATCTCGAGCAGCATTTAAACACTTTGCAAGTAGTTTATCTGAAGAGTTACCCCCTTTTTTAAAGTTATCTTTAATTTTTTTGCAATATGCTCTGAACCGTACATCTTGAACTTCAGCAGTGTTAAAGAATACAAATTTAGCTGCTTCTACTTCAACTGCGCCGATCATATCCGCTTTTTCAGCTAAAAAGCCTATTAACTTACAGAACTGTTCTTCTGGTGATAGATCTTGATTTTTTCGACTGATCAATTGTGTTTTAATAATTGTCAAGTAGGTAATAGAATTAATATATTTCTCCCCTACAGGCAATTCTTTAAACTTTACATGGTTTTCTTTTTCTAGTTTTGTCTTTATGGCTCCCGGATGATCTATGTAATCACGGCAATATAGCTCAAGAAACGTTTCGTATGAGCTATATAAGTCGCTCACGTAAGACGCTTCAGCTTCATTCAGTGCAAAGCCAGGAGAAAGGCATAGCCCTCTTACATTATTCAACGTTTTCACTAGTTCTTTTAACCCAGATGCGTTGAGTGTAATTTCACCTTTCACGACTTGATTCATTTTTGACAGTATGTTCAAGTCAATGATCACTGCTGTCTCAATACTATTCATAGCATTTTTTAGCACTTTAGATTTCTTAAGTTCTGGATTTTTGTGCTTTAGCCTAGCAGGCTTAATAAAAACAGGATTAAACGCCATTAATGTGCTCCATTGTTGCTGTATAACGCCGCATTAAGGGGCAAGCAACGCAAACCACTGCGCTCAAACTAACCTGCCGTAACCTCAAATGCCAACCCGAACCAAAAATGCCACGCGTTGATTGTCCCTCTTGAATGCTTTGTTATGTAACTTTACTAATCATTTCAAAGCATTAACAAAA
>NZ_SGOM01000045.1 GCF_022113815.1 Vibrio cincinnatiensis | reverse complement strand
ACTCTGCTCGGTTACAGCTACCAAGATGGCACCGTTACCCTCGAATTGATAGCGCTTGGTTCACACGAAAACTTCTATCGTGATGTAAAGTTGTTTTACTGAATCTGAATGAGTCATAACGCTGCATTAAGGGGCAAGCAACGCAAACTACTGCGCTCAAACTAACCTGCCGTAACCTCAAATGCCAACCCGAACCCAAAATGCCACGCGTTGATTGTCCCTCTTAAATGCTTTGTTAGGCGATTTTATAAACTATTTCAATCCCTTACCAAAGAAACATCAGAACAAACCAAATTAAAACAACATGTGAGTTTAACATTGACCCTGTAATATTCACTTGCCAACAACGAAACTCATGGTCTAGTTCAAATAAAAAATCACGGCCACCAAGCTCATCGCAAAATCACTCAACTGTTAAGGATGAACTTAAGACTCGAAGAACGAGAAGCACAAAGCTTATCAAATATGAACAGACTCGATCGTTAACTTTTATGAGAACAGAAAATTGATAATATTTTCTTTGGCTACTAACTTGATAACTCCAACAACTTATTGATTAAATGAAACAATTCAAAGAATCACGATTAAGAATCAACGAATGATTTGTTTAATTTCACGAACATCGCCTAACGCCGCATTAAGGGGCAAGCAACGCAAACAGCTGGACTCAAACTAACCAGCCATCACCTCAAATGCCGACCCAAACCAAAAATGCCACGCGTTGATTGTCCCTCTTAAATGCTTTGTTATAAGCCTGTTACAAGGAATTTTTATATAAGTCTTCAATTGGGAATATCATCGTATAATCATCCCAATTTAAATTACCATCCAACAATTCAAACTGTAAGAATTGGGAAACATCTTTATACTTGTCATAGTCAGGATGACCATTACTAAAAATGAAAGGAGCAAAATCGACTACAGAAACATGCTTATCACTAAACTCAATTTCTAATATATGGCCTGTAACATGTTTAGCTTTAACCACTGATAACTCGTACATTTTTAACCTTCTTAGTAACTGTGATTGGAGTTATACTCTTTTTCTTAACAAAATAATCAATCCACTTATTTACTATATCATCAGCATAGCAATGAACAAACTCTTGGAATTCGTTTCGCTTCTTTAAATCTAAGCCAGCCCCTCTATCCTTTATAACAATTTTAGCAATACGTCCATTCTTTAAGTGAATCTCCGCTTTCGATTCTCTTCCTTGAAATTTTCCATGAATATGAATTGGCTCATGTTCATTACTGTAAAAAAACAAAATTATCCCTAAATATTCATATATTTTTGGCATACATGCCTCCTAAAAAATATACACATTTATGCATTCCAATGAAACTATCAAGTTTAGTAGTAAGAAATTTGAACACGATCAGGCTTATAACGCCGCATTAAGGGGCAGGCAACGCAAACAACTAAACTAAAACTAGCCAGCCGTCACCTCAAATGCCAACCAAACCAAAACTGCCACGCGTTGACTGTCCCTCTTGAATGCTTTGTTATGTAACTTTGCTAACTATTTCAAAGCATTACAAAGAACAGCATTGCCAAATATCGTTTAACTTACATGAAAAATTAGCAGTAACCCAGTAGAATTTGCGTGGCAACAACGAAACTGCGAGCCCTAGTTCAAAGAAAAAAATGACTGCCACCAAACTTATCGCAAACCCACTGAATCATTAACAACAAACTGAAGATTCGAAGAATAAAGAAGCCGAAAGCTAAATCAACATGCACGAAACCCACTCAGAGAAAATCGACATTGAAATTAGAACAATCATAAAAACACTTTAACTTTCAATATATTGTGGTCTTTTTCTCTACGGTTACATAACGCCGCATTAAGGGGCAAGCAACGCAAACAGCTGAACTCAAACTAGCCAGCCGTAACCTCAAATGCCCACC
>NZ_SGOM01000044.1 GCF_022113815.1 Vibrio cincinnatiensis | reverse complement strand
TGTTTAGCCATAAATCACCTCTCAATTAGACCCTAGATCTAACTTAGTAAAGTGTCTACTAAACGTGGGGTACTCGGAAACATAACGCCCAATTAAGTAGCCCGAAACGCGACTACCAACTTCCCGCATAACACCGTAATCACTAAACTCAACGCAAAACAAAAATGCCACGCGTTGAGGGTCTGCTTGAATTGTTTGTTATGCTTTATTACTCATTGATTAAATTGAATTTTTACAATATTTATTGGTTACAGCCACTTTAAATCAAAATGACAAACCTGCCTACTTTAAGCAATCGTTGTTGTCGATAAGATCCCAAATAAGTTGAAGCGAATTAGCTTGCGGAATCAAGGGGCAAACAACACCAAAGGAAGAGACCTTTCAGCAAAAATCGAGCCTTTTGCACACACAATTTATCAGAGCAAAGCCGGACAAAAGCACACAATCATCGATAAACTTGCGCTCACCAAACACTTTCAGCAAGCAAGATGTCAATGAGATCCCAGACATGCTGAAGTGAAATAGCCTGTGGAATCAACGAGCCAACAGCACAAAAGAAAGAGACCTTTCAGCAAAAATCGAACCTTTTGCACACACAATTTATCAGAGCAAAACCCGACAAAAACACAAAAGCATCGTTCAACTTTCAATCGCCACAAAAAAGAACAATAAACTCATAATATCAATAAATTAGAATATAAAAACTTCTAAATCAGACTGAGTTTTCCCATTAAAATTTATATATTGATTTTGCTGAGGTTCAATAAAGCATAACGCCCAATTAAGTTGTGAGCAACGCTGCCACTTTACCTAAACACTTCGCCGTAATCACCAAACAAGTTGAAACCAAAAGTGCCGAGCGTTGCGAATCAGCTTGAATTGCTTGTTATACCTACACTACGCAGGAGAATCTAATTCTTTATTTCTTTTAATACGATCGTGAATGTTGCTAGCAACTACAGAAGCCGCGATTCCAAGTATAAATGCAAGTACATAGTCCAAAATTTTCATAAACCAAGATGTTTGATCCTGCCCTAATGCTTCTCTAACTGCATTGATTTGACTATCAGTCATCTCTTTCAACACTTGAGACTTTTCATACTCAGCCTGAATCTTTTTTGATTGAAGATGAGTTTTCTCCATATCACTTTTTATTTCGGATAAATATTTTTCTAGGCTTTTTATATTGTGTAAAGCACCTTCAACATTTTTAATTCTTGAATCTAGCCCCCCCTCATTATTTTGGGTTGGGGCTATGTAGGAGTATATTGAAAAAGAAAGCCCTAGAATTGCAATTAACATCGAAAACCATGCATAAGCTAGATTTCTCTTTTCCTTTTCTTTTGACTTGTAAATTTTCTGAGCCATGAAAGAGCTTTGTAAATCTAACGCTTGGTCAATGTTGATCTTTTGATAAACCCTTACTAGTGAATAGCCAAGATTATTAAGCATATCCATAAAGTAAGTTATGTCATCCGGATTTATAACAGCTGACGTAACTAGTATGAACCCTTCAAATTCCCCCTTAATTCTCTCGGCATTATGAGCAATCCTTTTCAGGTCACTTCTTCTTAGATTTCGACGGTGTTTTACTTCAACAGCAGCATTATGTTGTTTGCCATCATCATCTTTAACAAAAGACTTAAAGTCATAACCTAAGTCTTGGTGGTATTCATTTTCAGGAGCGTATATTACCGATAAGTCATCTTGCTTTTGTAAGAAGTCAAGCGCTAGCTCTTCGAACTTTCTTCGAGAAAGATCATATATGTCGATATTGCTCATATTTTGAATATAACTCCATGTAGGTATAACGCCGCATTAAGGGGCAAGCAACGCAAACAGCTGAACTCAAACTAGCCAGCCGTAACCTCAAATGCCCACCCAAACCAAAACTGCCACGCGTTGATTGTCCCTCTTAAATGCTTTGTTATGTAACTTTACTAACCATTTCAAAGCATTACCAAAAGCAGCATCGCCAAACACGATTTAACTTAC
>NZ_SGOM01000043.1 GCF_022113815.1 Vibrio cincinnatiensis | reverse complement strand
TAACCAAGTCCGCACGCTATTATCAATATGATTAGATTCGACTTTTTCATGCATTCTCCCTAGTCGCATAACGCCGCATTAAGGGGCAAACAACGCAAACCACTGCGCTCAAACTAGCCTGCCGTAACCTCAAATACCCACCCAAACCAAAAAATGCCACGCGTTGATTGTCCACCTTTAATGCTTTGTTAGTTTGTTCATAATATAACTATAAAATTCTCATCCAACTAATTTTCTGATACTTTTTATAAAATAATAGAGTAATATACCAATACCCATTGGTAGAACAAACATGAAAGATGAACCAATTCCAATTACGATAGAATCTACTTTTTCAGTTACAATAAAATTTAAACCCGATGACCAATCTAAAATAAATATTAAAAAGTAAACTATTGCTGAAATCGCTATTAGACTTATATGTTTCACATAGAAATATGAGTAAATAACTGCAATTAAATACACAATAAATATTGATAGTAAATCATTAGCGATAATATAACTAACACCTTTAACTAGAATTAAGACTATAAAGAAGTAACCAACCAAGGTCTTTAAATGGTCCATAATTATTCGATAACCTCCAGATCTATATTTACCTTAGATGCTGAGATTAGACTAGCTAGGCGATCTGTTTGAGCATTCCCCCATAGGCCACCACCTATATCAATACATCCAGCTGAGCCATCAAAACTACCGCCATGAATAAAAAATTTGTCTCTCCCCCAAGTCTTCGTTGTAGGTTTAGCATGAATACGGATACGCCAATCACCCCAATCTCCTGGATTATCAGGCCTATACGTTCTAATTAAGTCACCAATAGCATTAGGGTTACTTAATTCTCTAGGTTTCAGGTAATACATTCCCACAGGAATTGCTCCCCTATAAGGTGTCATTTGACAAGCTTGAGTTGCAATATTCATGCAACTGCCTTTACCACTAGTAGCCCTGATAGAGAAAGAGTAGGAAGGTGTTGTTAATATTAATCTCTGGTTAGTAATACTAAATGTAAGTTTCATCCTTTTACTCATAACTTAAAAATTCAAATATGCATTATTGCACATATAAATAAAATCTATAGGATAAAAAATATTTTCCAACAAATATTGTGATATTGATCTACTGCAAACTAACGCCGCATTAAGGGGCAAGCAACGCTAACAGCTGCACTAAAACTAACCAGCCGTAACCTCAAATGCTCACCCAAACCAAAAATGCCACGCGTTGATTGTCCCTCTTAAATGCTTTGTTATGTAACTTTACTAACCATTTCAAAGCATTACAAAGAACAGCATTGCCAAATACCGTTTAACTTACATGAAAAGTTAGCAGTAACCCAGTAGAATTTACGTGACAAAAACGAAACTGCGAGCCCTAGTCCAAAGAAAAAAATAACTGCCACCAAACCTATCGCAAACTCACTTAACCATTGAGAAAAGACTGAAAACTTGAAGAACAAGAAGACGGAAACTAAGCCAATATGAATAAGACTGACTTTAAAAACGTATGAATAACCGATTAAAACAATCAGTTGAAAGTATCGAATATACAAAGTAAAAGCTAAATTCAAAGTAAAAAAACCATGAAAAAACTTTAACTTTCAATATATTGAGAAATTTTTCTCTACTGTTACATAACGCCGCATTAAGGGGCAAGCAACGCTAACAACCGAACTTAAACTAACCAGCCGTAACCTCAAATGCTCACCCAAAACAAAAGTGCCACGCGTTGATTGTCCCTCTTAAATGCTTTGTTATGTAACTTTGCTAACTATTTCAAAGCATTACCAAAAATAGCATCGCCAAACACGATTTAACTTATACGAAAAGTCAGCATTGACCCAGTAGAAAAAACTCTGGCAATAACAAAAGCCACTTGATTCTGCGGATCATGACTATAGACAAGCTGAACGCAAACTCGCTTTACCATTGAGAAAAGACTGAAAACTCGAAGAACAAGAAGACGGAAACGAAGCCAATATGAACACAACTGGGTTTATAAATTAAAAAATAACTAATAAAAAACAATCAGTTAAAAGTATCAAACAGACAAACTAGAAGCTAAGTTCAAAGTAGTGTACCCCACGAAAAGTGGACACAACATAACTACACACTTTCAAACACCACTGGACTCACATAGCCCAACGCTG
>NZ_SGOM01000042.1 GCF_022113815.1 Vibrio cincinnatiensis | reverse complement strand
TTTTTTGAGAATTGAAATTGATTCTCCACAGTTTGGGCATTTAAACATCAGAAACCTCCTTATGTTCTGATAAAATATCATATAATTTAAAAACCTTTATTAACAATAAACCACTAGACAAAGGTCATTGGGAAAGTAGCTATAACGCCGCATTAAGGGGCAGGCAACGCAAAACACTGCGCTCAAATTAACCAACCGTAACCTCAAATGCCAACCAAACCAAAACTGCCAAGCGTTGACTGTCCCTCTTAAATGCTTTGTTAGCTGTGTGATCGTTTTACATTTTTATAGGTAATTAACTGCCCCGTCATACCTATAGATGCGACGAGTACACATAGCCCGTTAAACACTGCATCATCGACATATACAGAAAAATAGAGAAGGGCCAATACACCAGTGAAGGAGAACAGAATGGGTAAAGCCTTGTCATTTATAATCTGCGCCTTGGAAAACACCTGATAGTTGTCTAGGACCAAATCAGATATTAGAAGAACTTGAGTTACAAACATTATGTTCATCAGTGGAAATAACCATGATACCCAACCCTCAGCTTCAACATACAGAAACTTAATAAAACTAATGTGAGCTAAGATTGCAAGCACCATAGTCGTGAATATTCTGGAATTATCTTGTGTTCTAGCTCTATAAGATCGACGAGACATCTTTACCAATGATTTTATCGATATCAGAAAAATGGCGAACCACATGACAAGTAGATACATAACAATGTTATTCCTATTTGATTTATATTGGAGTGGCAGGGACTGTACTCTTTCACACAGCTAACGCCGCATTAAGGGGCAAGCAACGCAAACCACTGCGCTCAAACTAACCAGCCATCACCTCAAATGCGCATCCAAACCAAAAATGCCACGCGTTGATTGTCCCGCTTAAATGCTTTGTTATGTAACTTTACTAATAATTTCAAAGCATTAAAAAATAGCATCGCCAAACACGATTTAACTTACACGAAAAGTCAGCATTGACCCAGTAGAAAAAACTCTGGTAACTACAAAAGTAACTTGATTCTGCGGATCATGACTATAGACAAGCTGAACGCAAACCCACTTTACCATTAAATGCTGAATAAAGACTCGAAGGACAAGAAGACGAAACCTAAACCAATATGAATAAAACTGGATTTACAACTTTAAAAATAACCCATTAAAACAATCAGTTAAAAGAATAAAACATGCAAAGCAGAAGCTAAACTCAAAGTAAAGAAACCATAAAAATACTTTAATTCTCAATGCATTGCGGTCTTTTTCCTACGGTTACATAACGCCGCATTAAGGGGCAAGCAACGCAAACCACTGAACTTAAACTAACCTGCCGTAACCTCAAATGCGCATCCAAACCAAAAATGCCACGCGTTGATTGTCCCTCTTAAATGCTTTGTTATGTAACTTTACTAACTATTTCAAAGCATTACCAAAAACAGCATCGCCAAACACGATTTAACTTACACGAAAAGTCAGCATTGACCCAGTAGAAAAAAACTCTGGCAATAACAAAAGCCACTTGATTCTGCGGATCATGACTATAGACAAGCTGAACGCAAACTCGCTTTACCATTAAGTTCAGAATACAGACTTGAAGAACAAGAAGACGAAAACCAAATCAAGATGAATACAACTAACTTTAAACCGTATGAATAACCAATTAAAACAATCAATTGAAAGTATCGAATATACAAAGTAGAAGCTAAATTCAAAGTAAAGAAATCATAAAAACATTTTAATTTTCAATATATTGTGGTCTTTTTCTCTACAGTTACATAACGCCGCGTTAAGGGGCGCCGGCACGCAATACAAAGTTACCGCATGACAACTTAACCACTAAACCCAACGCAAACTGAAAATGTCACGCGTGCCAAGTCCCTCTTAAACGCTTTGTTATGTTTATTTAGCCTAAGATTTCAAACAGTTAAATGCTTCAGCGACTGTTTCAAACTGAATTTTTGTCAGACAGACTTCCGCTAAACAAAACTCATGACGTTGAATCAATCTAGACGCTTCCTCTGCTGAAATCTGGATTGAGTTTCCAATCAAGTTAACTACAGAGCCATCTGAAACTATTGAATAGACAAAACCTTCAGAATCAATGACTCGATCGCTTGGACTAACGATCAAATCCACACACTCGCAGTTCAAATCAGCTTCAGAACCCAAATAAACAAGCTCATCGTCACCATCTAATTTCAGAATACAAGGCCAATTGACCATGAACTTCTCCGATAAACTAGTGTACCCCACGAAAAGTGGACACAACATAACTACACACTTTCAAACACCACTGGACTCACATAGCCCAACGCTG
>NZ_SGOM01000041.1 GCF_022113815.1 Vibrio cincinnatiensis | reverse complement strand
CTAGGTATTCTTTGTCAATCTGAAAAACGCACATAACAAACGCCTCAAGCGGGACTTCCAACGCTCGCCACTTTTGGCTTTAATGAGTTTTGAGGTTGCGGCTGGTTAGTTTTAGTGTGATTGTTTGCGTTGTCAGCCCCTTAGGCGGGCGTTAGCACTCTCTACTGTTAATTTTCAACTAAGACGTTAAAAATGTTAGAAAAATTTAAGAAATATATATCTATAGCGGGCTTAGCTGCTGCTTTGGCATTGTTAAGTTACTTTAATGATGCTCATGATTTCTATAACAACTTTATAAAACAAAAAAGAGCTGAAGATAGCTTAAAGTTACTTAATACTGGTGTATCTATTCAACATGTTAAGAGTGTTTTTGGATCTCCAATAACTGAGAGTAAAATTAAAAATGAGAAAGTTACCGAGTACATATACTCATTTAAAAATTTCTATCTTCAAGTTGTTTTCAGTGATGATAATGAAGTTGTATTCTATGCGGTAACTTCTAAAAGTGATTCTTTTAAGCCAAGTATTCCGTATTTGAGAAAGAATCTTGGTAGTACGTTCTTTGAATTGTCAGACTCCTATACTAGAAATGAGGCAGATAGAAGCTCAAAATTTTATACGTATACAGAGAACATATATCTAGCAAACCCGGGGAACTATAGGCATTTGTATTTAGCACACAATGCCGCTGGCGCTAACTATGGGGGCATAAATGCTATTCTCTTCGAGGAGGTGCCAAACCCTACACGAGAGTCGAGCGAAATTTTCCGAAAGGACTCCTACCCGAACACTTTTGGTGTTGGAGAGATACACGGGGATTGGGGAGGGCGTGAAACTGCGTTTGGAGTGGGTATTGAATACTTTAGTTCTCGAGATCTCCCTGAGCACAACTTTTGAACACGAGTGCTAACAAACGCTTCAAGAGGGACTTCCAACGCGTGGCATTTTTACTGTGCGTTGGTTTTTGTGGTTACGGTATTATGCGGAAACTTGGTAGTAGCGTTGTCAGCCCCTTAAGCGGGCGTTAGCTTGAATACATAGGAGAATCGATTGAATACGAAAGATAAAATTGACGCTTTACAATTTCTGGTCTCAACTCACAGAGGAGAGTTTGAATCTAGACGGTCATTTCAATTTAAAGCTATTTCTGGAGTTATTGTGCTAATGGGGCTAGCTATAACAGCTCGAGTTAATGAGAAGAGCCATGCAGTGGTCAGTGCTCTACCAGATTGGATAATTTGGACGGCAGTTGCTCTAGTAGCAGCTACAGGTAGTGCTTTTTTGTTCTTTGTTCACTCAGCAAATGCTTTTAATAAATTAGTTGCCCACCGAGCTGAAGAAGCAATCCAAGAAGCTATTAAAAATGTTCCAGATTCACCTTTAGATCTTTATAGGAAACCTGATAAGCAGGGGATTTCCCAAATGTTTAAAATAGGAAACGGTGGATATTGGGGCTGGTTATTTGAGTCAATTTTAATAATGGTTTTTGCCATTATCACAGCTCTGGTACTTACAAGCTAACAAAGCGTTTAAGACGGATTCACAACGCTTAGCATTTTCAGTTTGATTCAACTTTAGTGTTTTCGGCACATGGTTTAGGTTGGGTGGTCGCGTTGTTCACCACTTAACGCGGCGTTAGCTACAATGACAGATTCGCCTAATATAAAATGGAGGAATAATATGAATGGAATCTTACCTGATCTGATTCAAAGCTTTGAAGAATGCTTAAAAATGGTTGGCGGCCAAAGCAATCATTACGATGTTGACGCAGCATTGGCGATGACTTTTATTTTAATGCAAAGAAAAGTTTTCAACGAACAAGAGCGCAGTATCTTGTCCATGAAATTATCCGAAAAGTGTTTAAAACGGGGAAATATATTTAATGATGTGAAGGAGCAAGCTGAATTTTTAGAAATGGCCAGTTTTTATCCTGAGACAGTAAAATATTTGGTTAATAACGGAGTGTTTAATCTTTCAACTCTTCGTCTTACGCTGGATAAATTGAATCATGAAGTACGTAAGAGTAGAGGCTATAGCCCTATGGCACAATGCATGATGCACACTCAAAGTAAAGCTGATAGTGCAATCATCATTCAAAACTGTATCAATTTGATAGATAGCTAACAAACGCTTCAAGAGGGACAGCCAACGCGTGGCATTTTTACCATGCGTTGGTTTTTGTGGTTACGATGTTATGCGGAAGCTTGGTAGTAGCGTTGCCTGCCCCTTAAGCGGGCGTTATGTAACCGTAAAGGAAAAAAGACCACAATGCATTGAAAAGTAGATGTTTTTTATGATTGATCTAATTTCAATGTCGACTTTTTCTGAGTGG
>NZ_SGOM01000040.1 GCF_022113815.1 Vibrio cincinnatiensis | reverse complement strand
CAGCGTTGGGCTATGTGAGTCCAGTGGTGTTTGAAAGTGTGTAGTTATGTTGTGTCCACTTTTCGTGGGGTACACTAGTGTAATAAATAAGGAATACCGTGGAATCAATAAAAACGTTTATAAAAAATGGTTTGTTTTTAACTACAGTTTTAGGGGTTTACTATCTTTTTGTTTATACAATACATGAGAAAATCCCATTCCCATTAGATATGAGTGTCTTGCCAACTTTATTTGTGGCTTTAGGGATACTATGTTTATTGTTTACAATTGTTATAGTTTTCTATTCTTCAATATCTGTGATTGTATTATTAGATCCTATTAATATAAAGTATCATGATGTTTTTTATGCAAAGCCTAAGTATATAAAAAACAAGCATGTCGCTAGTGTATTGAACTTCGTAATATTCTATTGTTTCACTCCAGTTGTGTATTTTTTGACTTTCTATTTTGAATATCCAAAGGAAATATGGATTGGTTCGTTATTTATTATTCCGATATTGTTTGCGTATTACTCTTTAACGCCAGATATATCAATATTTAAAGATAAATTGTCAACAATCATAAGTGTTAGGTTTTGGTTGGTTACAGTTACATTCTTTTATATTGGCTTTTTTGCATTACTTTCAATATATGTATTTGTAAAGTATATTGAGTTTGGGTTGGCTATTAAAGCTGATTCAGAAGTTCTATTATCTCTTGCAATATTCTCTTTTTTAAGCTATTTGATTCTAATTCCATCTAGGCATAAAAATAGTTTTGAGGTTAATGCTAGCAAATATAAAAGTAAGCGTATTATACCTCTTCTAGTGAGCTCTCCAGCATTTGCTGTATATTTGTTTGCAGGTATTTTCTCATTAATGCCTCAAGTTGCATCAAAAACAGCTTCTATGTCATTTAGTTTTCTTAATGTAGGCGGAGGAATAGAGAGAAAATATTACTTCACACCAAAATCGAGAATTACAGTTCCGAATGAGCTGATTAAACATTGTGATAATGACACTTACTGCGAGACAAAAAAATTAAATGTTATCCTAGATTTAGGCGGTTCTTTATATGTGAAAGGTGACTACTTCGGTTACAAGGATACTATTGTTTCTCTTCCTCGTCATAAAATGAATTCTATTTCTCTTGGAAGCGAAAAAGTTAAGCTTGATGATAAAAAGGAGAAGTAGCTACGATGGTCAATATTACACATAACAAACGCTTCAAGATGGACAGCCAACGCGTGGCATTTTTATTATGCGTTGGTTTTTGTGATTACGGTGTTATGCGGAAGCTTGGTAGTAGCGTTGGCTGCCCCTTAAGCGGGCGTTATGTTTTTAGGAGAGTATATTGATTCCAATAATCTTTGGCTTGAGTCATCTCTGCTTTGTAATCGTTTTAGCTTTTTTGATTGCTACATCAAGCGATCCTGTCTCAGTGAACGGTTGGTTAGTAGTTTTGCCATTGGACTTTCCGGTTTCTTTGGGGCTATTCCCGATAGCTTACTACTTCGATGGAACATCAGTTCTTAGTTTGAAGGACTCATTGGGTAATTACAGCATTCTTAGAGATCTTAATAATTTCTGGGTCCCTGCTTTGTATTCTGGTATTTTGGGTTCGTACTGGTGGTATTCATTACCGAAAATTTTTGTATGGCTAAAGTTAAGGATCTTCAAACGCTTGAACTAGGCACACTGTTCACAACAAACATAACAAACGCTTTAAGGCGGATTCGCAACGCTCGCGGTTTTGGTTTGATTTGGCTTTTGCGTTTACGGTGCAATAATTAAGTATTGTGGTTGCGTTGCTCACCACTTAAGCGGGCGTTATGTACTTTTATGTTTCTGTCGTTTAAGTTGTACAGACTACAATGATTTTCAAGTAGTTAATGATATGTGGAATTGGGAAAATGTATCAAATTCTTAGCACAAGGTTTTGATGTTATTTCACGAAGATAGAGAGGTTAAACATAGTGGATAGAAAAGATAAAATTAAAAATGCTGTAAAGACTTCATTCACGCAACATCAACAGGTTACAACATTGGAAATCATTGAGGCAGTGCAAGCTATGTATCCAGAAGTGCCAAAGGGAAGTATTCTACCTAGCGACTTCTGTGACAATCACTCAAATGAAGATCCTTTCTCTGGTGTTTATCACATTTTTCATAAAGTTAGTCGAGGCTGCTACAAAGTACTGTAGCACGTACATAACAAGCAATTTAAGAGTGATTCCCAACGCTTGGCACTTTTCATTCCATCGTTGGGTTTTGTGGTAGCGTTGCTCACACCTTAATTGGGCGTTATGTAACTGTAGAGAAAAAGACCACAATATATTGAAAATTAAAATGTTTTTATGATTTCTTTACTTTGAAT